>JAFDXO010000025.1 GCA_018267925.1 Bacteroidota bacterium
TCCGCCTGTCGCTGGCAAACCTCGCTTCCGGCATCTATCTCTACCAAATAAAAACAAACAACGGAACAACAACCCAAGGAAAAATATGGAAAAAATGAAATCGGACAAACAATAACCAAAGCCTCAAGTCAAATCTTTTAGTTGTTAGATTTAGTTTTTTAATGCCTTTTATTTTGTCCGACTGTTTCAGTTGTCAGGTGGCTGTGTTTGGGCAAAAGCAAATGTGCTGCATTGCGTTGGCTTTCCCGAATGGTCGGTACAGTTCGTGCGGTGTGGATTTTGCTGAAGCATTGGCATTTTGTTGTTAGTTTATTGTTGTTTGTGTAAGTTGAACACAACACATAAATAAAATGAAACAGCCACCCAATAATGGTAGCTGAATCATGGTTTCAATCAAAAATCGAAAATCCCAACTTATTGCTCGTCAGTAGCATTATTTAGCCTGATACCATAATAATAAATACCTCTATTGCCCGGATAAAACCCAGCTAATTGAGCCGTGTTTCCTGCAGTCAACTGTTGTTGAATATCATCTGGTGTATTGACACTCGATCCATTTACGGTGAGCACAACAAAGCCTTTTCGAATATTGGTTTGTCGAGAAATCAAACCTTCCGAAATATCTGTTATCATGACACCTCCTCGTAAGTTATACCGCTTTTTCTCCTCATCAGTCAGTGGTTTCATAGTTGCACCTAACAATATTGCTTTGTTTATTTGACCGGGTTTCACGATAGCTGTTGTACCATTTATATTTGTCAATTCTACCGTAGTGTTGAAAGACTTGCCATTGCGTAAATAAGTAACACTGACATTATCGCCGGGCTGATATCGGGCAATCTGTTCTTGCAATTGTGTTTCTGTTTGCACCGCTACTCCATTAACAGCAGAAATAAAATCTCCTACTTTTAATCCTGCGTTAAATGCCCCACCTTTTTCACGAACTCCGGCAATATACACTCCTTTATTTTTGTCTAAGCCAAGCTGAGCAACCTTTTCGGGAGTTAGCGATTTGGGATCAGGATATTCTATTCCAAGAAAAGCTCTTTGAATTGAACCATATTTCATTAAATCATTCATCACTTTTCGTACAATATTGGCAGGAATAGCGTAGGAATATCCGGCATAAGAACCGGTAGGCGAAGCGATAGCTGAATTAATGCCAATCAATTGTCCTTTTGTATTGACTAATGCGCCTCCGCTATTTCCAGGATTTACAGCAGCATCCGTTTGAATAAATGATTCAATGGCAGAAGCTGATTGAGATTGATTGATTCCTATGGCACGACTTTTTGCACTAACAATGCCGGCTGTAACAGTGGCATCAAGAGTAAGCGGATAACCGACTGCCAGCACCCATTGACCTAACCTCACATCATCCGAGTTTCCAAACTCCATGTAAGGAAGATTTTTTTGCTCCACCTTCAACAAGGCAATATCTGTGGAGGCATCTTTTGCAACAACCTTAGCATTCGTTGTAAACCTATCATTAAAAGTAACCGTTACCATTTCAGCATTTGAAATGACATGGTAATTAGTGATAATGTAACCATCCGGCGAAACAATAACGCCGGAGCCTGAGCCTTGCTGCGGCGGAATATAATATTGTCGTTGCCCAAACATGTTTCCAAAAAAATCATTGTCAAAAAATGGATCATTTGCAACAACTGTTCTTGCTTTGGTTTGAGTTTTGATGTGAACCACCGCCTGTACTGATGCGGTTGCTGCCGTCTCAAAATCGGTTGGTGGTGTGCCCTTGCCTGTTACATTGTTCTCGTATGAAGCAAAATTAACCGGCATTTTATGCTCCTGATTCATAAAAGGAAAATCCTTTTGAAATTTTGCTGCAACAAAAAGGGTGGCAATAGATGTGACTGTGGCGGTAAGAACAACGGGAAATAATTTGAAGTTCATAGTAGCAGTTTTTTTGTTTTTCCGAAATTATTATACAATTTTCAACAACTCTGTTAAAGCTCATCAGGAAACATACCGTAATCATCGAACAAAAGGTTAAGATTGAGAAGTAGCAAAAAATTAAATTAATATTACCTTTGCACTTTGAATGTTTTAAACGACAAAAACACCGTTGTCAATGATCCCCAATAGTTTGTCAGAGAGCACAACTACTCAATTACAAGATGATGTTTTTTTTGAACAATTAAGAGCATCAGAATTTTCTCGCTTAGACAAAGAAGGACACTTTTATTTTGACTATACAGGTGGAAACTTATACCCACAATCCTTATTAGACAAGCATTTTGCCCAATTGCAAAATCATGTTTTTGGCAACCCACATTCAACTAATCCCACTTCATTACACGCCACCCGATTAGTAAACGAAGCCCGTCAAAAAGTCTTAGACTTTTTTAATGCCGAGGATTATTTCTGCATTTTCACAGCCAATGCTTCAGGCGCTTTAAATATTGTTGGAGAATGTTATCCTTTTTCACAGGATTCATGCTATTTATTTACGGTGGACAATCACAATTCCGTAAATGGCATAAGAGAGTTCTGCACATCTAAAGGCGGCACTTGCGAAATTGTAACAGCCAACTATGAAGACTTAACAATCCATGAACCATCCCTTACAGATTGGCTCAAAAAATTAAGCTCAAAAAAAGAAAAACTATTTGCTTACCCTGCACAATCCAATGTTTCCGGCGTAAAGCATTCTTTAGATTATATTCGTATTGCCCAAGACTTAGGCTGGGATGTACTTTTGGACGCTGCGGCTTATGTTCCCACATCTCAATTAGACTTAAAAAAACACACGCCTGATTTTGTTTCCGTATCCTTCTACAAGGTTTTTGGCTACCCAACCGGTATCGGTTGTTTATTAGTTAGAAAAGACAAGTTTGAGAAACTACATAAACCTTGGTTTGCCGGTGGAACGGTATCCGCAGTGTCTATAAATTATCCGGGATATTTTTTAGTCAATAATCATGAGCGGTTTGAAAACGGAACTGTAAATTATTTAGGCATTCCGGCTATTACAAATGGACTTCAATTCATTGAGCAAATAGGACTTGATCGAATTAATCGTCGTGTTCAATCTATTACAGACTATCTGCTGCATACTTTGGAAAACTTGATACATGATAATGGCGAACCATTAATCCATATATTGGGTAGCAAGGATTTAGATAAGAAAGGGGGAACCATTATTTTTTCTGTAAGTGGCAATAATGACAAAAGATATCCCGTAGAATTCATTGAAAAAGGGGCAGCAGAACATTCTTTATCTGTAAGAGTAGGATGTTTTTGCAATCCCGGAATTGATGAAATTAACTATTGTGTTACACCTAATGAAATGGCTCGTTTTTTCAACAGTCGCAATCAAGGAAATTATCAAGACATTGTTAGTTTTTTGGGAAAACATCGAGGTCAAGTACGGATTTCAGTTGGAATGGCTACGGTGCAAAAAGATTTAGACCATCTGATTCTTTTTTTACGATCATACTTAAACAAACCTGTTCCTGAAGAAGCTTTTGAATGGGCATTACAGGCTACTCATTAATTTTGCTCGAAAATTTATTTTTCCCTATATTTTTTCACTACCGTCCGATAAAACCGATAGTTAATACAAAAAGATGTTTAACTACCTGAATATCAGGTGGTAGATTTTTGTTGAGAGTGGTTTTTAAAAAGTAAGCCCTCTAACCAGAGGGACAAAA
>JAFDXO010000026.1 GCA_018267925.1 Bacteroidota bacterium
ATTACCCAACACAATATCCGGCAACAAAGCAGGAAGGGTGTATTGAGCTGTGTGTCCCGAACCATCGTCAAAGTGCAAATGTGTGTTGAATGTACCCGGACCTTCATCCCAAGCAATAGCTTTGATTTGGTTTCCCGCACCATCACTCAACATGTCGCAGTTGATGTTAACCGGATGATACCACTGATTCAAATTGACTGATGTCAACCACTGATCCGGCAGTGTGGGGTTCACAAACACTTGTGCATTAGCGGAAGTAGTCATAATTACCCCCCCCACATGATAATTTTAATTAATGTCTTTTTCATTTTCTATACTGTTTGTTGGGTTAATGAAAAAAATGTAACCTAAAGGTAAAAAAGAATAATTGGAAATGCAAAATAGTTTGCCTTAAAATAAATTCATACTTGAGATTCTTAAATTTCGTGTATTTGCGTTCAAGCTGCTACAAAAAAGGTAAAACAATTTCCCCGCATTTAATACAACAGTTAAAACACCTTCTATGACGTACATTAATTTTTCTAAATACGGTCATCTACATGTAAGCTATGGTATATTCTATGTGCCATGGGCGCTAGAATAATTCCAATATTGGTAATAAAAACGACTCCGCTAAACAAGGCATAAAAAGATGAAAAAAGCTTACCGGCAACAGATTTGATTTCCACTACGGGTCCCATACCGCTCAATATCATAGAGGCATTATGCAAGGAGTCAATCCAAGGAATGTTATCCGTAAAATGATAGCCTATAATTCCAATAAATAAACAGAAGCTCAGTATGGAAACGGCTATAAAAAGATTCCAAACTACTCTTTTATAAAAAACAGAAAGAGGTGCGAGTTTTTGGTGCTTTTTTTCGTACATCGCTAATGGCATTTGAAATGCTCAAAGGGTTCTAAGCAACTCTTACAACGATAAAGAGACTTACAAGCGGTAGCACCAAAAGCACTGGTCATTTCCGTGTTATGAGATCCACATTTGGGGCATGGAACCATGTCTTCTTCAAACAATCCTAAACTTTGCTTTGCTTTCCTGGTAGGGGGGGCAATTCCATAGTCTGCCAATTTCTTTTTCCCTTCAAAGCTCATCCAATCGGTTGTCCAAGCCGGGCTGAGTTGATTTTCAATACGGATGGATTTTATTCCCTTGCTCAGTAAAACCATACGAATGTTTGTAGCTATAACATCCATAGCAGGACATCCGCTGTATGTTGGTGTGATGGTAATGACAACCTCGTTTTCATTAATAGAAACCTGACGTACTATTCCTAAATCAAGAATAGATAAAACCGGCACTTCCGGATCCGAAACTGCCGCAAGAGCTTGGTATATATCCTGTTCGTTGACCACAACGAGGTTACTTTAATTTCTAAAATAAAATCGGTGAATAAAAATGATGCGCATTTCCATTTTGCCTAAGAATCAACTGTTGTTTACCATTGCATGTGAGGGTAAGCACGTTGCATAAATTGCATTTCTGCTAACAAATAGCCCAGATGCTCGCTATGACGAGTTTGCTTTCCACCTTCTTGCATCCAAACGCCAGTTGGCAAGCTTAATGTTGCTTCATTTAATACAGATTGAATTTGCTCTAACCATTGCTGTTTAATCATTGAAATATCTACCCCAACACCCTGTGCATTCATGGCTACGTCTGCATCTGTGGCTTGAAACAACTCGCCTGTAAAACACCAACGATCGTTCAAGGCATCTTGTATGCGTTGATGGCTTTCTGTGGTTCCATCTCCCAAACGAATAATCCATTCGCTACTCCAGCGAAGATGGTAGTTTACTTCTTTCAATGATTTTTCAGCAATAGCTGCAATGGTCGAGTCTGAACTATTTTGCAATACAGATAAAAAGAGGAAATTGAATGAATCGAAATAGAAAGAACGAGCAACGGTAAAAGCCCAATCCGTATTGGGTTGTTCTACTAAAAGTACATTTCGAAAATCCCAAGCATCCCGTAGATATGCCAGGTCATCTTCATCAATCATTTCTCCTTTACTGATTTTTTGATTCAAGGAAGTAGAAGCAAAAAGATGTTGTCTATTTTCTGAGTTAATACCATTGCAAATGGAGGCGGCGTATTGATATAAACTTCTTGCTTGCCCGATATGGTCTAAGGCAATATTGCTGAGTGCAATATCTTGTTCCAAAACGGGTCCATGCCCACACCATTCGCTTAATCGGTGTCCATTGATAAGGGCATTATCTGCCATCTGCAAGGTAAAATGCAGTAGTTGCAAAGTAGTATTGTCTTTGGGATCGGTTGCCATCGTTTTAATTTTTGTGTCGGTGTGGCTTAGGAATTTGAACAGATGTAGATTGCCAAAATGAAATACTACATGTGTTTTAATTCATCCGGCAAGTTGTAAAAAGTCGGGTGGCGATAAATTTTATCGTTAGCTGGTTCATACAGCATCTCGGCATCTGCGGGATCTGAGGCATGAACATATTTACTTTCAACTACCCAAATGCTTACACCTTCCATTCTTCGTGTGTAAACATCTCGTGCATTTTCAATTGCCATGTTAGCATCGGCTGCATGTAGGCTACCGGCATGTTTATGATCTAATCCTGCTTTGCTTCTAATAAACACTTCCCACAATGGCCATTCGTTTGATGTATCATGATGTGTGTTTTCTCCGCCGGCTGCTTCTCTGTCGCCATAGTCGCCGTAGCGATGAAAAATGTTTTTCATAAACTACAATAATTTTATAGGAGCACTTATGTGCTCACAAAATGGTTGAATATTTGGGCAAAAGGTAGTTAAAAAATGATTTAGAAATCATGATAAGAATTAGTTTACAATTCTCAATAAGAATTCTAAGATTATTAAGCTGCCTCCGATTTGCTTTTTGGTGTTTCTTTAAATTTTCTTTTTTGGGCATGAGCAACTGCGGCATCGCGTACCCATGCACCATCGTTCCATGCTTTTTGTCTTGCTTGAAGACGTTCTTTATTGCAAGGTCCGTTTCCTTTCACCACATTCCAAAATTCGTCCCAATTAATTTTCCCAAAATCATAGTGTCCGGTAGCTTCATTCCATTTCAAATCTGGATCGGGCACTGTCAGCCCAATAAGTTTAGCTTGTTCTACGGTTACATCAATAAATTTTTGACGAAGTTCATCGTTAGAAAATCTTTTGATACGCCACTTCATACTTTGTACTGTATGCGGACTATCTGCATCTGACGGACCAAACATCATGATGGAAGGCCACCACCAACGATTCAGAGCATCTTGAGCCATTTTCTTTTGCACTTCTGTTCCGTTTGCCAACGTCATCATTATTTCATAGCCTTGTCGTTGATGAAAGCTTTCTTCTTTACACACCCGAACCATAGCACGAGCATAAGGTCCGTAAGAGGTTCTACAAAGAGGTACTTGGTTCATTATAGCCGCTCCATCTACCAACCAACCAATGGCACCCATATCAGCCCAAGTAATGGTTGGGTAATTAAAAATGGACGAGTATTTGGCTTTGCCGGAATGAAGTTGTTCGATCATTTCATCGCGTGAAATGCCCAAGGTTTCCGCTGCTGAATAGAGATATAGTCCGTGTCCGCCTTCATCTTGCACCTTTGCTAATAGCACACATTTCCTTCTCAAGCTGGGTGCGCGAGTGATCCAATTTCCTTCAGGAAGCATACCTACAATTTCGCTGTGGGCGTGTTGGCTGATTTGGCGAATCAATGTTTTACGATAATCATCAGGCATCCAATCTCGTGGCTCAATGCTCACTTCATTTTCAATCTGTTTATCGAAATGTTCTTGAAATGATTTTGTGGTCATTTTCGACATTTTTTTTGGTTTACAAATATACGGTATCTGCCTTGCTACTATTGTGCAAAAATGAAGCGCAAGGTAATGCCCGCTCTGGTTGTTGTCATTGGGAAAGAGCTGGAGACAAATGGAATAGTTTGTCTTCGATCATAAAACAATCGAATGGTTAGCCTTTCATTCACAATATAGTCAATAGATGGAGATATAGTAATCACTCTTTGTCCACGAGATGTAATACTGGTATTTTGTGCCAGATAGTTGTTAGTCGTTCGATCTTCTCGCACGCCAATATCCATCTTAACATTCAAATCATTTTTAAGTTTTCTTACGCCCAAAATTTCAATGGGAAGTTTTACGCCTCGTACACGATATCCTAATCCGAAAGTATAGTCGGTACTTTTTGTTTCGCTTACTTGGTAATCAATCAAGCTAAGGCTTGCTGTTCTTGCTTTCCTATATTCAAAACGTAAACTAAGATTGTTTCTCAACGCTGCATCAATGCCTAACAAGGGGCCAAATTGTTCCGTGATCGTAATATTGGGTACTTGAAAATAAGGTATATAGTTTCCGGAGTTTGAGTCAATGAAGGAAGGATATCCCAGATTGTAAGCATCTAAATAAAAGAGCGATGATGTAAAACTATTCATGGTCATGCGTGCATCATAAGCATTACTGATAACGAGATTGCTGACACGCTCTTGTATCCATGGGATTTTATTTAGTCCATTGTAGCTCATTCTCCAGTTTGGCATGGGATAATAATATTGGAAGGGGTTGTGCTTCATATTTTCTGAATTGCTATAATCTACTAAAGCAACATTTTCCGCACTTTTTCCGGTATAAGCGGCAATGAATGCAGGAACCATAACGTCTTGTGAATAGCGAGTGTACCCCTTTGTATAATTTGGGTCATTCGGGTCAAGGGTTCCATTCGTATAAGGGTTTGAGCTTCCTAATCTTCTTGAAATGGTAGGGCGATTATCTAAAAATTGTTGAAAGGGTCCACTTCCTGGTCCGGAAGCTTGAAACATGGTTTTGAGGGCAATAGTTGTAATATTGAATGAACCACTTTCATAAGGGCTAAGATGGTGAAATCCGGTACCGGTATCTTTAAATAACTCGCTATGAGTTTTGCTGAATGTTTGTTGCCAAGTGAGGTCAACACGAAGATCGGGGATTGGTTCAACTGTGGCTTGAATACTCAGGTTTCGCGAATATTGTTGTTGAAATTGAGAGTTGTACAAAGAATCATGTGACAACTTTCCATCTAATCCTTTTTGTTCCAACCAGGGTCTTCCGGGCTGATATCCAAAGGCAAAGCCCAAGCCGGGTTGACCATTCAAGTTGTTAATACCTACATAACGTGTGCTATCCATATAACCCGGCAAAATGGTACCCGATTGCTGTCCATAAGTAAAGGTTATTCTTTTAAGCATGGTCAATAGTCGTCCGGCAATTCTTTCCCCTTCACTGATATCTGGAATTGAATTTCTACGGGCTTTTCTTTTAGCAATTCTTTCTTTCTTTCGTTTTTCTTTTTCTGCCTTTTTTTGTGCAGCATCTTGAGCTTTTTGAATTTTCCTTAATGAATCAATTTGGTGGTCTGACATGTTGCTGATATCAACTCCTGCTATCAGTATGGGTGCATTTTTCCCGGCTTGTAAGGCTTTAGTTTCATCGGTTGTAGGCTTTTCTTGGTCAGCCTTTTCTTTCTTTTGTTTGGATACTACATCATCTCCGCCTCTATCTTTTTTTCTACCTCCGATTGCATCCGCTTCTTTTTCATTTCGTACGTCATTATTTCGATCCATCATGTCGCCTGTTGGTGATGCATCGTTTTTATCTCTTGGTGAATTGTTGCCTCGCAAGGCATTTTTAAGGGCTTTGGGTTGTCTGTTTTTGGGCATGTTCACTGCACGAAGCCAGCGTTGCTTGTTGTATAACGACTTAAAATCTAACTCACCGGTTGTTTGAATGCCTTGAGTGTTTGCGACTGTATTTCCTAAGGATTTTGCTAATAATGAAGCGGCAGTATAAGTGTAAGAAGAGCTGTAGGTTATGTTTGCATTAGTCCAATCAATCAGAGGTAATTTACTGGTTGGCAGTTTATAGCTGGATGCAAAAGTTTGATTGTAACCCGTGTTTCTACCAAAGGTTTTAAAACGGTTCCAAAGTGTATCGCGTTTATCAGCCGTATTAGCACGTCCATAAGGTTCATCAATGCGTGAGCGATTAGTTGCATGATAGTCAAAGGACAAAGAGCGAGTCAATTCCCATCTCAAATTATAGTCACGTAGCCAAGTGAAGTTTTTATAGTAGGTAGGAGCAATATCCATTGCACCTTCACCTACACTTCTCACTTTTGTTTCGTCCATGATTTTATTGAGTTCCGTACGGAAAGTAAAGTTGGTAGGTAAAGGAGTAAAGTTGAAATCCTTCACTAAGCCGAGCCATTTCGATCTACTTTTAATCAACTTTTTGAAAGGCTCAATGGGCTTAGATTTCAATGAATAGGTATAACCAAGATTCAGACGATGGTTGGTCAATTCATCTCCTTGAATGGTAGGGTTGCGTTTAAATTGGCGGTTGTAAGCATAGCTTAGGTCAAAATTTTTCGAGTCCCAAGGCTTAGGTTTTGTGTTTTGCTTTTCGGGGTTTCCTAAAATTCTGACATTGGAAAGATTGACGCTAGTAATGGAAGAAAAATCTTGTGCTACTTTTTTCAAAGAGTCGCGCTCTGCCTTATCTCTAGCTGCACTTAATTCGCTTTTATATTTTACATCCAAATCGTAAGGATCATATTGCGGATTGCTTACGGATTGGGTATAACCAACAAACAATGGAAGTTGAACGCCCCAATTTCGCGGCATGAGTTTGCCCATGTTTAGGTTGGTAGAGGCATCGTACTGATAAAAGTTATCGCGCGAACGTTGGTTCAGTTTTTGGTCAATACTACCATAGCCTTGAGTGTGCATACTCCCGCTCAGTTTTACATTTCCTAAGTCTGCCAATTGCACATTCACTTTCCCCGTTGCAGCATAGCCGGGTTTTTCATTTAATCCGGTCATGCGCAATTCATTAAACCATACTTCAGCACATTTGGGTAAGCCATCGTCTGCGGGAGTAGCGTTGGTTTTTTTAGGATTCAAAATGCCCAACAAAATAGTTTTAGCATCACCGATATTTGGATTTCCTACTACTACAATTGTATTGCCTTTAGAATCTTGACGAGAATAGGGGACATAGCTTGGCAAGCCTTTGCTATGGCGCTCTGTTTTAGTTTCTACTAAATCACTCAGAGTCAATTCCATGTTATTTTTCTCTGGCCACACATCTGTTTGACGATTTGAGCCATTAGGAGAAACGGTGAGTGGAATTTGATACTCATAATAGTTGTTGGTAAAGTCGCTACCAATTCGAACTATTGCACGAATATCTCCATCCTTTATGGGAGCTTGATTGACCTGACTTTCGGCATGAAGAAACATTTTCAGTTTACCAAATTGGCGCATATCCACTCCTACTTCTTTGTAAACAGCACGGGCATCGCCATCTTGCAGTCCACATACTTGTAAGGACAGTGATTGTTCGTTCAATTGAATGCTTGCACCATTGGAAACCTGTGCCAGTTGCCGATCTACACCCGGAGGAACAACATAAGGGATAGGTGTACGTCCGCTATTTTCTTCAACGCTTACTGAGGTTACGGCAAATGAAGTAGTTTGTAAATCCTTATCAGGGATGACTTCACCCGGGCTTTGCAAGGAAAACTGATAGCTCCGCCATTGATTTCTTCCTAATTCAAGTCGAGCGAAACGAAGGTTTGTGCTATCTTCAAATCCGGTAAGAAACATGCGCATGAAACGAATAGAGCGAAAATCGGAAATGTTACCAATTCGTTTTCCATCTCTAATTGGGATTTTAAACTGATACCAAGTTTCGCTTTCATAATTTCCGTTTGGCAGCTTCACATTTTGTGTACTGGAATTCACGATGTAATTCGTTCCCACCTTCATTTTTCCGGGTACAATGTCAACCGAATATTGATAATAGTCTTCCGACTCATTCAGTGTATTGTCTCTATTGATGTCTTCTGACTCAGGGATATTTGTTGCAGCGTTAGAATAGGTTTGTGTATTGGTAGTAATTGGGGAGTTGCCTTGTGAATTATTAAATCGTTTATAGCGTTGCAAAATTCCGGCATTTTGTTGATCATATTCAGAAGCTCGGAAATAGCGGTAATTATCGTTAGATGGATCAGATTGAATATCAGATAATACACCGGGTGCAACATTGATTGTGTTTAAAAATGCTGCAAATTTGGCTTGTTCCTCATTATCATCTAATCCATCATAACCAACATCTTGTACAGCACGAGCGGCGGGATCATTATCAAAAGCTCTTACAATTTGGGTTTGCAAAGTGGGTGTAAAGCCCCAAACGCTAGACTGAAGCTTATTGGGGTCTTTCGGGTAAGGGATTCCATTTTCGAAAAACTTTTTAGAATCCTTAATAACATCTTCAGATACATTACCAAGGTTGATGTATAGTTGACCGCCATTCGTATTCTTGTTATAGATGAATGGATCCATGATCCAAAACTCCAAAAATTGAACATTAGATTGCTCGAAATCGCTGTAATCTATTGCCCGTTGAATACCGCCAAATCTTGCTTTTGGGTTGGGCAAGGTACCATCTTGATTAAGGTGTGTGTCAAAATTGTAGGGACCTCTTTCGCGGGGATAAAAGCCCAAGTCAAAGGTGGTAAGTCCGTTTTGTAAAGTTTGTTGGCTTTTAGTTGGGAAAACATCTTGCTGCTGTACAAGGCGTATATAGTGTTGATTAGGATCTTTTTTTACATAATCCGGAATACCGCCAATGGCATCTACCAAAGAGGGTTCAATCGTGTACCAAGCAAGCCTTCCCCGATTTTTCCCATAATCCAGATTGTCTAATAATTTACCTTCTGGAAATAGTTCAGCACCCGATTGATTGATTGCATTTACAGGCACAGAAGAAAGTGACCAAGATTGAGCAGGCAGCCTCATATCAATTCCACTTCTTGTTCCTTCAAAGTCATCAATATACACAGATCCTTCAGGGTCAAGAGCATTTATTTGCTTAGGGTGTCCGGGTAAGATAGTTGCTGCTTCACCGGAGGCGGTGATAAAGGAAGAGGCTGTAGTAGAATAGATGGGCAACTTGTCCAACAAACGAGATAATCCTGGTGCTTCGGTTTGATAGTTTGCATCAAGTCCCAGCACGGTATTTTTGATTGGATCTTCTCCAAAAGTTGTTTTCTGAGTAAAGGGTCGTTCTTTTAATCGCATAAAAGTACCGCCCAACGAGAGTTTTGGATTTAGATAATAATCAAGCCGCGCACCCATGAAATTTTGTTGTTGAAAACCAAATGTTGCGTTGTCCTCGTATTGTACGTTTATGGGCATACCTGAATTGAGGATTCCCATGTTGAGAATTTTCAGCCGTCCTATTCCATAGTCTATTTGATAATCGGCTCCTTCCACCAATCTTTGTCCGCCTGCTGTAACGGTGACAGAGCCTTGAGGAATATTAAATCCACCCAAAAAGATTTCAGACGATGAGGCAGAACGATAGGTTCCTCTAATGACGTATCTGTTTTGCTGTTGGAATTGGCGAGCAATTGTTTTGGTAGAGTCATACAGAATAGTGTAGAGATACTTTCGTTCTAACTGTGGCTGGCTGCCTACTGCAAAATTGAGATCTCGTCCAAAGGGTTCTAAAAGCGGGAACATGATTTTGCCTTGTTGCGTGTTGATTGTTAATCCTTCAACAAAGTCAAAAATACCATCTGGTTGAGGGTCATTTTGGAAATTTAGCCTATCTAGATTTAGCAAAGTCAGTAAGGGAACGCCCTTGTAAGGACCTTCGGGTAGGTAGCGAATTTCACCGCCGCCCGGATTTTGATATAGTACATTTAGTCTAAAATCATCCTTACTGACACCCATTCCACCTAAGGCATACACGTTTTTCATCATCAACCTCCACACGGGCAAAGTTGGTCTGGAGGCAGTACCCTTCAGCAACTTCATAAACATTGCTTTTGTATGTGAAGAGTCAGGCGGTAAGTCTTCAGCAAACTCACCTACTTGATATGTTTTTCCATTAAAAGTATAGCGATAAGCTACGGCAAGAATATCATCGGGGTTAAGCGTAGTATTCAATGATATGTAACCTAACTGGGGGTTAAAAGAATATTCCGAAGTATTGAGTTTTCTAGCGGTTGCTTTTTCAAAATCTATTCCTTGCTGCAAACCCAGTCCTAATAAGGTTGCAGTTGGGTTCGTACGCATATCAGGGTTTTGAAGCAATTGGTTGTATAGTTGGTTTGAACGATTGTCGGTTGGGGCATTTCCAGCAACGGTACTTCCAACCAAATTTTGCCGATATGGTGATTTTTCGCCAAGATCCATAAAGCCCAACACATCTCTTACTCCATCAACCGCACCAGTTCGGTTAGTTACCCAAACCTCCAAACGATTGATAGTAACCAATGAAGTAAGGACAGGGAATTTTTTCAAAGCTTCGTTGTAGTTATCATGAAAATATTGCCCTAACAAAAAGTGTTTGTTCTCTTCATATTCATCTGCTTTAATAGCAAAGGTTTGAGTTTGTGAGCCACCTTGTATAGTCAGACTTTGTCTTTTAGATTTTTGTTGAGAAACCGCTGCGGTTATCCATAGTTTTCCAAATTGCAATTGAGTTTTCAGCCCAAACAAGGATTGCACTCCGGTGATTAAAGAACTTCGGAGTGGGAAACTGATATTACCCGCTTCGATCTTTTTAATAATTTCATCCTCTTTACCGGTGTATTCGAGGCGTTGCATGTTCTGATAGTCGAAAGTAGCCTTCGTGTTATTGCTAATGTTCAACTTCATTTTATCTCCGATTGTAGCCAGCAGATTGATATTCATCTGCATATCGAAATCAAAGACACCATATTTTTGAGCGCGTTGAACTAAGGTTGGGTTTTTGATATGCTGCCAGTTTCCACCTATTGTTACATCCACATTTCCTTGTGGGCGTACCTGAATAGAGGTACCTCCGAATATTCTGTCGAAGAGCCCTTCTTTATACATAGTAGGTAAGGTGGGCTTCTTATTGAATAGTGTCAGTGCATCCATCCTACGCTTCCAATAAGCTTGCTCATCATTTTGTCCTTGATACTTGAGATATTCTCCCAGTGTCATGTAAGTTGGGCTACGGTAATACTCATTGCCTATTTTTTCTGTGATATAATATCGTTGATTTTCTGGATCATAGTCAATGGTTTTTTTAACGTTTGATGGGTCTTTTAAATCAATGGTTGAAGACCCTTTGTCGTTAAGGGGGTCGCCCATTCTGTCATGAATCGGGAAATGAAGCTGGGGAGAATCTATATTAGTTGCTGGGCTATCGGGTTTGGGGTCGGGATCGTAGTCGGATGGAAAATGAAACCCACGAGCAGCCGCATGCATTATGGCTCCAATAGCCACAAGACAAAGAAAAAATTTATATCCAAAGTTTGTTTGCTGCTTCAATCACACCAACTTTATAAGGCCCTCAGTGCCTGTTTGATCAATTCTTCCACACTTAGTGAGGAAGCGTCTTTTATTTTTTTGATTGCAGAATCTGCCACACTACGACCGATTCCTAAATTTACCAACGCAATTAACGCATCTTCTTGCGTTGTATTGTGTTGCACGTCTGAGGTTGAATTATTTCTTACTGTCTTTAGTTTACCTGTTAGCTCAAGAACAATTCGTTGGGCTGTTTTGGCACCAATTCCTTTGACTCTTTCTAAAGTTTTTGTATCCTCAGTTGCAATGGCTCTTTCTAATTCTTCGGGAGTTAGAGACGACAAAATTATTCGGGCTGTCGCGGCTCCAACGCCATTGATGCCCAAAAGTTGGCGAAAGGTAGTACGCTCTTGTTCATCGGCAAAGCCATACAACACCCATGCATCTTCACGCACTTGCAGATGGGTGAAGAGTCTGCACGAGTCTAAGTTTTGTATTCTGTCATAGGTTTGAAGAGTGATATTCACTTCATATCCTATGCCATTGACAAGCAAGTACAATAAAGATGGAGACTTATAAGTTAATGCTCCTTCTAAAAACGCATACATAGGGGCTACATATTGTTTGGGGTGTTAAAAGCCGGTATTTTTTAAAAAAGAACGGTATGCTAAGTTGCATACCGCCCTGTAAAGTACGAATATAAGACAAAAATCAGTACCACCAAGGCATCTTTTTGCTTGGTATCTTAAAAATAAAAGTTAGCCCAAAAGAAGAATAGGAATCTTTATTAGAAGCATTACCCCTATTATCTCCCGGTTTATGTTTGTAAGATTTGTCTATTAAATAGCTCTGATCTTGCATTTCAGCAGCTAATGCTGCCTTATTAGGGTCATTCGGATACATTTTTGCATACAAAGCTGGATCTACATATTTGTTGCTAACTCCATCTAAATAATCTGTAAAAGTTAGGCGGTAAATCCATTCAACACCTAAGGCTAAACGGCGGCCGATGTCCCAACGAACACCCAATCCTGCTGGAACAGCCACTTGCCACAAACTGTATTTGGGTTTGGCATCTTTATACAAATCTGTGGACACACCATTGGCTTCTACGTTCAAATCATACAGATTAACATAACCTCTGTCATGTCCGTCTCGGTCAATGTACTTTGCCATGGGTTTAAAATGAAACCCAGCTACACCCAATAATAAATAGGGTTGAAACCTTTTTTTAGCTCCTTTGCTTTCAAAATTCAATCGTTTGGGCGTTAATTCCATCATGACACTCATCTCCCAAATGTTGGTACGCACACTTAGGTTTCGCATATAGCGTTGATAAGCATCATCCGCCGTATTAGATGCAGAGGCTGCTTTTGAAGCATTCCAATTATCATTGGCATAAAGCGAACCGTAATTTACGCCAAACCGTACTGCAAATCCCGGAGAACTGGAATATCGAGCAAACAATCCGCCCATAAAGTGTGGTGCACTCCAATACTTATCATTGGCATAGTGCGAAATGATTGACTTCGTACCTACATCACCCCAAAGATCAGACAGCCCAATACTAGTACCGATGCTCCAGCCCGGTGGTTCAATGTATTCCTTTGGTACACCTAACTGAGCATTGACAACACCTAATGAAGCGATGCTGATGCCTAATGTTAGAATGCTTCGGATAAATGTCTTCCGCATGAAAAAACAAGAATTAAGCCTACAAGATAGATAAATTTATTTGCCGACAAAACTTGCCTTACGTTTTTCTAAAAATGCTGTTGTTCCCTCTTTCATGTCTGAAGTACTAAAGCATAGTCCAAAACGTTTGATTTCATTGGCAAATCCATTAGTTTCACCTTTTGCGGCTTCGTTAATAGAAGCAATTATTTGACTAATGGCAATAGGTGCTTTTGTTTGAATTTTTTGTGCTATTTTCTTTGTTTCTGCCATCAAATCCTGCAGCGGAAATACATGATTTACCAATCCGAGCGATTTCGCTTCTTCTGCTCCAATCATGTCTGCTGTCATCATCAACTCCATGGCTTTGCCTTTACCAATCAGTTGTGTAAGTCGTTGTGTACCGCCATAACCGGGAATCAATCCTAAATTCACTTCGGGTTGCCCAAATTTGGCATTTTCTGCGGCTACACGAAAATGACAACTCATTGCCAATTCACAGCCACCACCTAAGGCAAATCCATTTACAGCAGCGATGACCGGTTTAGGGCAATTTTCTATTTTATCAAAAACATGATCTTGTCCTTTTTTTGCTAAAGCTGCACCACCGGCTGCATCCAATGCCGTAAACTCAGAAATATCTGCACCGGCAACAAATCCTTTTTCACCTGCTCCGGTTAGGATAACTGTCTTAATAGCTTCGTTGTTGTAAACTTCGTTGATCGCTTGTCCTAGTTCCTCAATAACATCTTTATTTAAGGCATTGAGTTTGTCAGGGCGATTAATTGTGATAATAAACGTTCCGTCTTGAAGATCGGTAAGTAGTGTTTGGTACATGTATGTTTTGGGAATTTTGAAAAAATATTTTGTTACTGATTAAAATAAATCATTTCGATGTTGCTGCACCCAATTTGAAATATACTGCGCTATATCCGTTGTAGGTGATCCGGGAGCAAACAGCTTACCTACCCCTTGTTGAATTAATAAAGCCATGTCTTCATCGGGAATAATTCCACCTCCGGTTAATAAAACATTGGTCAATCCGTGTTGCTGCATTAAAGCAAGTATTTTAGGGAAAACGGTATTATGCGCTCCACTCAGAATGCTGATTCCGATAGCATCCACATCTTCTTGCAAAGCGGTATTGACAACCATTTCAGGCGTTTGCCTAAGTCCGGTATAGATTACTTCCATACCTGCATCGCGCAAGGCAGTGGCTATTACTTTAGCTCCTCGGTCGTGTCCATCCAAGCCTACTTTAGCTACTAACACGCGAATGGGGCGTCGCATTGTTTTTGTCATAAGAATTTAAAAAAACGACGGTAAATGTAATGATTGTACCTTATCCTACTCTTCTGTAAGTTCATATAAAAAAGGAAGATTACGACCTAAACCATCATAGTCAAGCCCATAACCCAGTACAAATTTATTGGGCACTTCAAAACCAATGTAATCTGCTTTCACATCATATTTTAAGGCAGATGGTTTAGATAGAAAGGTTGCAATACGAAGAGAAGCCGGTTGTCGAGAAAGCAATTCGGGCAAGAAAGAAAAAATTGTCTTACCGGTGTCAATTATATCTTCAAGCAAAATAACATGGCGATCTTTTAAGGACTCTTCCAGTCCGATTGCCGTTACCACATTTCCGGTTGATGTAGTGCCTTTATAGGATGCTAATTTAATGAACGAGATTTCAGCTTCAATGGTAATCGAACGAAACAAATCAGACGCAAAAACAAATGAGCCGTTTAAAACCGAAAGAAATAAAGGTCGTTTACTTTGATAGTCTTGATCTATTTGATGGCCGATTTGCTGAACGCGCTTTGCTATGGTTGTCGCATCAATAAATGGTTTAAACGTTTTGTTATGTACCCTTACGGTTTGCATATTTATGGTTTTACGCGCAATTGTTGCCCTGCTTTTACTTCTTTAAAATCAAGACTATTCCATTCCCTGAGTTGCTTCATGGTAATGCCATGTTTTTTAGCAATGGCAAAGGCTGTTTCTCCTTTTTTGACTGTGTACATTTTTCCGGTACTCGTTGATGCACTTTTCTTTTCCGTAGCCGGTTTAGATGCTTGTGTTTGTGGTTCAGAAACAGTTTCGTTAGTCGCATAAACTACTTTATCTAACTTTGCTTTCAAACGTGCATATTCATCTTTAGGTTCGTCAGGCACTACCGGCACCTCAACTTTACTGGGGGTAGAAACAGTAGGCTGAATTGCACGAACTTGTGCTCGAGAACCATGTATGGAAGATATTACTTCGCTTTTGGGAAGTGTCTGCTCACTTTCTGAAGAATGGTCAGTTTTTGTTTCAATTATGGGAGAAGGCTGACTAATTTCATAAGCAACGCTATCGCCCACTTTCACTGTCTGAACTTCTTTTCTACCTATGTCATCATTTTGAGTTGCTGAGTTTGCATTTTTTTCTGAATGCAATAATTCTGTCTGTGTTTTCACTATCTCCTTTTCCTTTTGTTCATCATCCAAACTGGTCTTTATGTTAGCAGGCTCGTTCGGCTCAACAGGAAATATTTTTTCATTTACAGCACTATCTTTTGTTACCACTTTTATGATGGAAGTATGATCTACTTGCTCTGATTTTTTCACCATAACGGTATCTGTAAGGATCATTGGCGTAACGGGCATTTCTTTGTCCGTTAGCGGTTCTACCTTGACCAAAGTAGGTTTTGATACGCTGTCAAGTAATGGCTTGATGGATTCCGGCTGAACCGTATCCGGCATTTTAGAAATAGTCGTTTGTTCAATGTTTTCTGTTTTAGCGAGGGTTTCTTGAGGCTTAATCTTTAAGCTATCTACTGTATTTAAAACTTTTTTAGGGTTGGCATTTTCAATTTTCGTTGAAGTTGCTTTTCCAGCAAATTGCTTTTCTTCAGTCTTAGTTTTGGATGATTCGGAAGTAATGGGTTTTGTTTCAGCTTCTGCAATTTGCGCTTTGGTTACATACCCAACTCTCATTCGACTCGATCCTTGTGGAATAGCCTGAGGCGTGCTTCCCACAAAGGAAGTTCCTTCATTTCTTTTCGAGATGTTTTTTACAATTGTGGGCGGCTTTGTTTCTGCAAATTGTTGTAATTGTAAAATTGCTCCGGGTTCCGGCTCTTCATTAGAATTGATCCGGTTGTAGTATTTTAGATACTTCAATTGTATCGCTTCTGTTTGAGCAATCTGGGTGAGGGTTTCGCCGGGTTGAACCAAGTGAGTAGCATGTATTCCTTTGGTGTTTTTTTTTTCTAAATAAACATACATATCAGCTTCTAAAGGAAGATCAGGCAATTCATTGATCTCCAAAAGCTTTGCATAGCGAATTCCAAATCGAAAAGCATCTTCAAGTAAAACAGTTCCTTTCTTGGCGTAAAAGGCTTTTAATCCATTTACGTTGACTAATGTTCCATATTCCGGTGTTTGCGGATCATCTCCAAAATCTTCTTCAGATGGTGCGTTCGGACCATGTCCTGATGAAGGATTTGATCCAATTAATGAAGATCTTTTAGATGATGTATTTGGAGTAGAAGGGAATTCTGATGATGTGTGATTCAGGGCAGGTTTCGCATCTTCTTCTGGCACTACTTCTCCTGTTGATTTTTCATTAAAAGACTGGGGTTGAATCTTGTTTTGTAATGGTCTCGAATAATCATTCAATGCGGCGGCAGTAAATTCCTGTAGTTGGAAATTTTCGATTAATTTGATAAGAATTTGTGCATATTTCGGGTTGGTAGCATAGCCACATTTTTTTAAGCCAATTGCCCACCCTGCATAGTCCATACAAGATAATCCGAACAAACTTTCATAACGTTTACTGTTTTTCAAGTAATCAGAGTGATCCTTATAGGATTGTAGTGCTGATGGATATTTTCTAAAACATTCATTGGGTGCATCGTCTGTATAAGCATAGGTTTCTCCAGTCCATTCTTTTTTACATTTTATTCCAAAATGATTATTGGCATTTAGAGCTAATTCACTATTCCCGGCACTGGTTTCATGTATGCCTTGTGCTAAAGTGATAGCCGCGGGCACACCACTTCTTCTTTGCTCCGCAATTGCCCAATCTTTATATTGATCAATGTAATTTCGAACACGCGAATCATAATTGCTTTGTGCCTTCACTTGTATCAGCGTATTCAGCAGACAGATTAAAACCAAAGTTGTTCGCTTCATGTTGATGTTTTTTTTCAAGTTGTCATTTTTCTAATCATCATAATTCCATCACGGATGGGTAAAAGCACATGTTCTACACGATGATCATTTTTCACTTTTTCATTAAAATCGTGAATTGCTTTAGCGTTCTTGCTTCTATCTTCCTCCGGCAATATAACCTCGCCATCATAAAAAACATTGTCAGCCAAAATATATCCACCCACACATACTTTATCAAATACCAAATCGTAGTACTGCGAATAGCCTTGCTTATCAGCATCAATAAAAACGAGTTCAAATTCTTCATCCAATCTCGGAATGATGGATGCTGCCTTTCCTATATGTTGGGATATCTTTTTTTCTAATCCAGCTTCGCAAAAATAACGAAAAGCCATGGCTTCAATTTCTTCATTCATATCAATGGTATGCAGTAAACCATCGTCAGTCAACCCTTGTGCTAAACAAATAGCTGAATAACCCGTGTAAGTTCCTATTTCTAAAACCCGCCTTGGTTTTATCATGTGACTAAGCATAGAAAGCACCGCACCCTGTAAATGACCAGAAAGCATGATTGGCAAATCAATCTTAAGATGCGTTTCCCGATTGAGGCGTGCCAAGGCTGGAGATTCTTTAGTAGTAAAGCTTTCTGCATAATCATTTAATGATTTGGAAAGCAATTGAGTAGTCATGATTGTTTAGAAATTAGGTTGAAGTTTGTTGTGCGTGTAGAATTCGCGAAGGTAGCTTACGGCTTCGTCTGCTGTATCAAAAAGTTGAATCAGGTCTAAGTCTCCTGAACTTATGTTTCCAAATTTTTCAAACATCGTATTCCGCATCCAGTCAAAGAGACCGCCCCAATATTCCTTGCCCATACAAATCATAGGTGTTTGTGTAAACTTCCTAGTTTGAATTAGTGTCGCTACTTCAAAAAATTCATCCATGGTTCCCCACCCACCCGGCATCATGATAAAGCCTTGTGAATATTTGGCAAACATCACTTTTCGAACGAAAAAATAATCGAAGTTCAAGCTCTTATCGCCGTCAATATAAGGGTTAAAGTGTTGCTCAAAAGGGAGCTCAATGTTCAACCCTACACTTCGCCCACCAGCTATATGTGCGCCTTTATTTCCGGCTTCCATGATACCCGGGCCTCCACCTGTGATTACTCCAAACCCTTCTTCAGAAAGGCTTTTTGCAATCTCCACTGCCAGTTCGTAGTACTTTTGTCCGGACTTTGTTCGGGCTGATCCAAAAATGCTGATGCACGGGCCTATTTTTGCCATGGCTTCAAATCCTTGAACAAATTCAGCCATTATCTTAAACACTTGCCAGCTTGAATGGGCGCGTGTTTCAGTCCAATCTCGTAGTTTAATATTCGTTAGTTGGTCTTTCATAATTGTTCATTCATTTTTGATGGTGGGCGTATAATAAATCATAACAAAAACGTAATGTGCCATGTAGAGAAAAACATCTTTTATACAATAATGCTTTTCCTGCTTTCTAAATTACTTCTTTGCGTATAATAAAGGTAATTAGCCATAAACAGAAAGCATGAGAAAATAAATTTTGATCAAAGCAATTGCTTTTCTTTAAACGAGGTAAACCAAAGCAATAAGAAAGCCAGTAAGGCGTTGATGATGAGCAATTCTGTTCCGATAACATACCCCCCAAACCATGTTTTATCATGTGCTTTTAATACGTAACAGGCAATGGGAGAAATCATGCAAATAGCCGGCACAAAGGCTTCTCGAACTTTTCTACGTGTTAAAATTCCAAAAGAAAATAAAGCTAAGAGTGGCCCATAAGTATATCCTGCAACGACGAGAAGCGTTTGAATCAAGGATCCGTTATCTGCCTCTCGAAAGAAAAATACACACGCTAAGAAAATAAGTGCAAAGCCATTATGAACCATCAATCTTACTTTCTTCTTCCTTTTTTCATCCCAATCCGTTCGCGACTTAATGCCTAACATATCAATACAAAAGGATGATGTGAGAGCAGTCAGTGCACCATCTGCACTGGGAAACAACGCACTAACTAATCCTATTACAAAGCAAACGGTAATAAAAAAAGGTAAACCACTTTGAATAGCTATTCCGGGGAATAAATCATCGCCGGATAATGATAGTCCTTTTGACTGGGCAAACAATGCAAGAAGCCCACCAAGCAACAAAAAAATAAACACGACAATCATTTGAAGAAAGCTAAGTGTCATTATATTTTTTTGCGAATCTCGAAGGTTGGTAACACTGATGTTTTTCTGCATCATTTCCTGATCTAATCCCGTCATAGCAATCGTTATGAAGGCACCACCCAATATTTGCTTCAAGAAAAAATTTCCGGCTAAAGGATCTGTTCCGATCAACTTTGTATAGCCTGCTGAACGCATTGTTGACCATGCTTCGCTAAGGCTGAAATGTAATGTGTGCATGACATAACCAATACACACCAGCAAGGCAAACAGCATAAAGGTTGTTTGCAAAGTGTCTGTCCATACAATTGTTTTCACACCCCCTCGATAGGTGTAAAGCAAAATGAGAACCAATATCACAACTGCTGTCAATTCAAAAGAAATACCCAATTCAGACAATACAAACTTTTCAAGCACCTTTATCACCAGATATAAGCGTAGCGTAGCTCCTAACGTTCTTGAAATGATAAAAAACAATGCACCGGTCTTATATGATACCGCTCCTAATCGTGCTTCAAGATAAGAATAGATGGAGGTTACATGAAGCCGATAATACAATGGCAATAAAATAAAAGCAACAGCAAAATAGCCAAGAAAATAGCCTATCACTACTTGAAAATAGTCAAAACCAACTCGCCCAACAGTTCCGGGAACTGAAATAAATGTCATGCCGGATAAAGAAGTCCCAATCATTCCAAAAGCAACTACCCACCATTTACTGTTTCTATTTCCAATAAAAAAAGATTCATTATTGGAATGTCGGGAAGTGTAAAAAGCGATGCCAAGCAACAAAGAAAAATAAGCCAGAATGATAACCAGCAACAAGGTGGAATTCATGAGCGTAAAATAACGACTTTACTTATTTTAAGCAGGTAAGTATTTAATGAACCAGTATCACATCTCCGGTATAGCGTACTTGTCCACCTTTGGCACAAGCAATTTTAGCATCATAAAAATACACGCCTAATTCTGCCGGGACACCATGAAATGTGCCATCCCAAGCTTCATTATTATAGGTGCGAAAAACTAATTGCCCCCAACGATTAAAAATATCTAATTGAATTACGGAATTTCCAAAGTCCGGCTTCAATTTAAACTGATCGTTCAGTCCATCTCCATTGGGTGAAAAGGCAGATGGGATCATGACATGCCCTTCGCAACACTTTTTTACTTCTATGGTAATCGGTAGCAATTCACTTTCACAACTGCTATCTTTTTGAGACACAAAAAAATGATAAGTTCCTTCTGTAGCAGCATTGATGGTTGGTGCATCTGTATGACCAATTGAATCATTGACTTGATACCATAAAATATTAGTACCGGATACGGAAAGCGTATGTATTTTATTTTCTTGACAAAAGGTAGTGGTAGAATTGAAAACCGGTGGTGCTGGTACGACAACAGTCAAAAACATAGAAGCCTCAGCTATACAATCGCTGGTATCTGCCTTAACCTGAATGGTGTATTTTCCCGCATTCTTTGATAGGACTCTATTTAACGATGGGCTTAGTGTTTTGCTGCTAAAGTTATCTGGTCCAAACCACTGGTAAGTATAATGGTCATAATTTGGCAAAACCGTTGCCTGAAGGGTAACAGAGCTATGATTGCACACTGATTGATCCTTAGCAAAAACAGATGGTGTGGGCAAAACTTGAATAGAAAGGGAATCTTGCAAAAGCTTACATCCTGCACCAGGCACAGTTCCTGAAACAAAATATTTTATAGACTGTAGAGGTGTCGAAACGGGTTGAATGAGAGTTGCATCATTTAAGAAACTCAAGGGCATCCATTGCACTTGAACAATTGAGTCTGTAAAAGCTCTAATGGTAAACGATGAACGAGCACAAAGTGTTGTGTCGGGTGTTAAAACATGAAGAGCTATACTGTCATAAATAAGGAGTGCTATACTGTCTGCTATTTGCTCATTAGAACAAGCAAAAGGAGATTTAAATTTGATGGTAAGTAACTTGACACCATTTTTAGGTGTAGGCAAGGGAGATATGAAAAAACTTGCCTGACCTGTGTTTGCAGGAATTATTAAACTGTCGGATACAAGATTATAATCAATTCCCCTAACAGCATTGCCGCCTAAAATCATGTTTACAGTTTGAGGAGCTGTTCTTACCGATGTCTTTACTTGAATAGTTGCCGGTGCACAACCCTTCACTATAAACTGTTTTCCTGAAAGTGTGCGTGGAGCGGCAACAGAAGTTGATAAATCATTCGATTGTAAGCTGCCTGCTCGAAGGAAAACGCCGGAATCATACAAGTAATTTCCGGCATCTGCAATCACAAACTTCAAATGATAGGTACTACAAGGTTGAACGCCAAAACGTGCATCCAACAACACTGTTCGACCTTTATGGGTTAGATACATTCCGTTTGTATTGTCCACATATTCGTTTGTAAAAGGAGAACCCGGTCCCATGGATGTACAATTAGCCAGCGAATAACCGGAACCCGGAACACCACTATTGATACTGTTGATAGTAACCGGGATGTTAGTTCCGGGCACTAAAGCAAGATTTTTTGGTCCTGAAATCCCTGGACCAGAAATCAAAAAAGCAAAAGCATCATTATACGGGCCGCAAGTGGCATTGATATATTCTTCTGAAGAAAAAACATATTGAAAACGAATGGAGTCACCTTGCGGAACAAAGTCAAACTCAAGTGAGCAAGCATCTTTGGTTGATTGACCGGAAACCACATTCAACATAGCATCTCCGGGCATATTATTATTTGTGCTGGCTAATAAACTGGACGGTCCATTAACTCCAACATAATTTTTATTCGTAGCCGCTGCCCCTGTTGTCAAAACAATCCCACTATCTAAACCCAACCCTGAATTTAGAGCGGTAAAAATACCATTTGCATTAGGCGCACAGGTAAGAATCGGGTTTGAAAATTGGACACCAGAACCCACCAATTGCTGTGCTAATACAGATGCCGTTTGAGCAGGTGAAACTAAAATTTGCCCCCAAGTCCATAGATTTAAAAGGATGCCAAAAGCCAACAACACAAAAAATCGAAAATTCAACTGAGTGGTCATTTACATTTTAAACGTCAGCAAAATTACAATGAGCCTTGTGTCAAGCAAAGTTGAATGAATAAACATGGTTTATAGAATTAAAAACCAATTGTAAATCCGATCCGAGGTTGAATTCCGCCACGATAGGGGCTAAAATCTCTTTGCAGAACATCATAAAACCCCATAATATAAAGAGAAGCATTTTCTGCAATTGGTTGGCGATAACCAACACCCAACAACAAACAAGGAACATTTAAGCGTTGCTTAAAAGTCTCAATGGTGCCGGTACCTTGCTGATCATATCGGTAATCGTCAAAAGAGAAGAAATTATGTTCGTATTCAGCATGAGCAAATAATTTTTGTAAAATCAAATATCGAACCCAAACACTACCCGAAATCATATTGGCTCTAAAATCGAAATAGCTGCTATGCCCGTTCAAGTCCTGAAGATAGAGTGCATCTTTTTGTCTGAAATATTGATAGCCAAAGCCAAAGCCGGCAGCTAATTTATCCGTAACTCTGTACCCTATCATGGGTGCTATATTAAAGGCAATAACATTATCCGCCATACCAAATCCTAAAGTGCCACCAATAATCAAACGACTGGCATCTACTTTATGAATTTCCTTCTTTTTATTTTTTCGCTCCAGCTCTTTTCGTTTTACACCAGGAGCTTTACCACTACTGGTATAAACTTCTTGAGCCGAAGCAGAATACATTGCGAATAAGAAAACAAAAGCAAGAAGTTTTTTCACGTTAATGTGTTTTGATGGTTATGAACCTTTTCTGCAATTAGCAAATTGATTCGCGTACATAGAAAGCGAAGTTACGAGAAAGAGATAAGTTACTATGATAATTGAATTGTAAAAATCATGTCGCAACTTAACTTTAAACAAACTGAAAAGAACCTTCAAAAAACAGTCAATCACCCCACGCCACAAACACACATGTATTATGTTCAAATTTTAAAAACGAGCCTCAAGAAAAAATAGTGTGCAAACTTGAAGAATAGTGCTGAGCTCCCGTTGATGTAGAAGTGCTATAAAACCCAAAGCTTATCTTTGAAAACAACACAACCTCTATGAATAACCTTGCACCTATTATTCGCGATCTTGGATTGATTCTGATAATTGCAGGAATAACCACCCTACTCTTTAAAAAACTGAAGCAACCCGTTGTGCTTGGCTATATTTTAGCCGGTTTTTTGGTGAGTGCTAATTTTCATTTTTTTCCCAATGTAACAGATGGTGAAGATATCAAAATTTGGGCTGAGATAGGTGTCGTGTTTCTCCTGTTCACCTTAGGGTTAGAATTTAGCTTCAAGCGGTTGATGAGCATCGGTGGTGCGGCATCCGTTACCGCGCTGATCGAAGTGAGCTGTATGCTCGTTGTCGGATTTTCTATCGGGCGATTATTGGGCTGGCAATTGATGGATTGCATATTTTTAGGCGGCATTCTTTCAATGTCTTCTACCACCATTATACTGAGGGCATTTGACGAATTGGGCGTTAAAAACAAGCGTTTTGCCGGTCTTGTGTTTGGCGTATTAATTATTGAAGATATTGTTGCAGTTGTTCTTCTCGTATTGTTATCCACAATTGCTGTTAGCCGACAGTTTGCGGGGATGGAAATGGTCATGTCTGTACTTAAACTGTGTTTTTTTCTATTACTATGGTTTGTTGGCGGCATCTTTTTTATTCCTACTTTCTTGCGAAAAACCAGCAAATTATTGAATGATGAAACAATGCTTATCATATCATTGGGACTATGCTTAATGATGGTTCTTTTAGCATCATCAGCAGGATTTTCTCCCGCATTGGGAGCCTTCATCATGGGTTCCATTCTTGCCGAAACGACACAAGCAGAGCGTATAGAGCATTTAGTAAAGCCTGTAAAAGACTTGTTTGGTGCCATTTTCTTTGTATCTGTCGGTATGTTGATAGATATAAAGGTGCTGGCAGATTATGCTCTACCCATTGTATTAATTATTGTGTTTTTTTTATTTTTCAAAACCTTGGTCGTAACACTTGGAGCGTTAGTTGCTGGGCAACCATTAAAGATTGCAATTCATGCCGGAATGAGCCAAGCACAGATTGGCGAGTTTTCGTTCATTATTGCCACATTGGGGCTTTCACTTGGTGTCATCTCCCATTTTTTATATCCAATAGCCGTTGCCGTTTCTGCCATTACAACCTTCACCACTCCTTACATGATTCGCTCGGCCGGCAGGTTTTACCGATTTGTTGAAAAACATTTGCCTGCTCGGTGGCTAAAAACATTAACCCGTTACAGCACCGGAACTCAAACTATAAGCCAGGCCAGCGACTGGCAATTGGTCTTAAGAAGCTTTCTCACCCAGTTATTTGTATTTTCTTTAGTCATTCTCGGTATCATCGTCCTCTTTTCTGAATATTTACGCCCACGTCTATTGCAGCAATTTGCCAATCCCGAAACGGCCAACTTTGTAACCGCTGCCTTTTGCTTTGTGGTGCTATCGCCCTTTCTTTGGGCGTATGCAACTCGCAAATCACAACCAACCGCATTTGCCAACCTATGGCGCAACAAGCGATTTCGCGCCCCATTGATTTTTCTTGAAGTAATTCGAGGTGGTTTAGTCATCACCTTTATCAGTGTTTTCCTCCTATTATTCTTTTCTTTCTCAACGGCTATCATCGGATTGATGCTTTTGCTGTCTCTTGGTTTTGCTTTCTCTAAAAAAATACATCGCTTTTATGTTCGCCTTGAGGAACGTTTTTTTAATAATTACAATGATCGTGAACGCCAGTTAGCTGCCGATAATCGAATAGAATTGGCTCCTTGGGATGCCCATATCGCCCAGTTTCGCGTACCTGCAGACAGTTCAATTTCAGCGCAAAACCTTGAAGAAATAGCTACTCGAGAAAAATTTGGTGTAAACATTGCAATGATAAAAAGAGGGGATAGTTATATAATTAATGCCCCTTCACGTTTTGAGCAAATATATCCGGGTGATGTTCTTTTTGCCATTGGCACAGACGACCAATTAGAGCAGTTTCGCCTATTTCTCGAATCAGAGGTTAATACAACATCCGATTCAGCCTTACAGGATGTCGGCATTGTGCTAAAAAAGCTAAAAGTATCTGCATCTTCACCCTTTTTAGGACAAACAATTCGAGAAAGTGGTATTCGGGAAAAAACACAAGGCTTGGTTGTTGGATTAGAACGAAATCAACGACGAATTTTGAATCCTGACAGTCATTTGAAAATCCAACTCAATGACATGCTTTGGATAGTGGGAAATAAAACAATGATAGAATCACTGAAACGAAAAGCTGAATTATGATGGCTTCTTTTTTTCTTGTTTAAAGATTCTTTTGATAGCCCTTCCGGCATCTCCTAATGCTTCGATTTTTTCCGAAATAGTTTCTATCAATTTTCCATCTACTTGCTCAATATTTTCCATGTTGATGCCTGAATCTAACTGCTCAGGGAATAGCAATAAAAAGTTGTAGTCATCAAAATATTTTGAAAGAAAGTAGGGCATTTTAGAAAGCTCTGTAGAATATGAACTTCCATTTTTTCTTGAGGAAATGACTACTAATAAATCTTTTCGTTTAAGCAATTTAGAAAAAATAAGAAAATCTTCGCCTCGTTCAAAAGCATTAAAACTTGCTTCCACGGGAACAGCAGACTGATTGTTCCAATCTTTGATTCGATTCAAAATATTCTTTGATCCGTAAAAAGCAATTCGCATACTGTTTGCTTTTGCAAGCCTGCTTAAAACCATATTCCAATGTACAAATCCGGGTTCCAAATGCGCATTTGCGGGCACTACAACAACCATGTGCGTGAGTGTATTTATCGGATTTGCCGAATTGTAGATATACACGGCACCGGAATTTCGCTTTAATACAGATTGGGTATCGTTCTCTAAAAAGTCAAGTTTACTTTTACCAATAGGCAAGCCAATAATAGTATCAGAAACATTTTGCTCCTTAATGGTATAGATAATCCCATTAGACATATTGGCATCATAGCGGTTGAGGGGGATGATTTTTTGTTCGGTTGCGGCACTATGGGTTACTGCTTTGTCCAACAAGCTTTTACTTCCTCCATTTGCATTTTCTATCGAATCATCCACTACTTGTAAGGTAAATATTTCAGCATCAGGCGATTTCATCATCAAGGCTAAATCAAGCAAGGACACAACCGTTTCCGAAGAATTAAGGGAAACCAATATCCTATCCGACTCTTGCTCCTTTGGTTCATTTGAAGCTGACTCATCCTCCATGGCAATTTTAGAGGCTGCCTTTTCCACAACAAAAGACCCAACAGCGCAACTCACTAAGATAAGCAATATAGTTCCGTTCAATACATCTTCATTGAGTAGGCGAATGGGTTCTCCGGTTGCCGTTTCTCCAATGATGATATTATATCCGACTAAAATAATGGCAAGCGTAGCCGCTGCATGAGAAGTGCTTAAACCAAAGATGATATTTCGTTGATTTATGGACATTCCAAACAATTTTTGTGTTAGCCAAGCAGCTAAGAATTTTGTAGCAATTGCTACTGAAATAATTAAGCTTGCCACTTTCAAAGCATTCCATCCTTTGGTAATGACTTGCACATCCACCAACATGCCGACACCAATCAGAAAAAAGGGAATAAAAATTGCATTGCCAACAAAGTTTATTCGGTTCATTAGTGCCGACTGGTGGGGAACAAATTTATTGAGAACAAGACCCGAAAAAAAAGCTCCAATAATAGCTTCAAGCCCTGCAGCTTCTGCCAGAAAAGCAGATAGGAAAACCGTTGCCAGCACAAAAACATATTGTGATACACTATCCTCAAACTTTTTAAAAAACCACTGAATAAGGGGGGGGAATAGAAAGAAAATAATTCCAACAAAAGCAATACAAGAAACACCTAACTGTATCCAAAAAACGGAAGATGATTCTTCTTTCGTTAAACCGGCAATGACCGCTAAAATGATTAAGGCAAAAATATCGGTTATCATAGTGCCACCAACAGTAAGCGTTACAGCCATGTTTCGCACCACACCATACTTACCCACTATGGGATACGAAACCAGCGTGTGGGTAGAAAACATGCTGGCAAGCAACATTGAACTCAAAAAGCTAAAACCAAGAAAATAGTGACTGAGCAAAGTGCCGAAAACAAAAGGAAGGGTAAAGGTTGCTAATCCAAATACGATAATCTTCTTGCTGTTTTTTTTGAACTCAGCTAAATCTATTTCAAGACCAGCTAAAAACATGATATACAACAAACCCACTGTACCAAACAAAACAATGCTACTGTCTCGTGTCAATAAATTTAAACCATGAGGTCCGATGACAATGCCGGCTACGATTAGCCCAATAATATGGGGCACCTTCACCTTATTAAGTACAATAGGTGCGAATAAAATGATAAACAAAACGATCGAAAAGATAATGACCGGATTGGTTAATGGTAATGAAAAATCAAGTGAGTTAAGTAGTAACATAGCACAATTTGAGTGGGTTATTCAAGTCAGCGTACAAACGAACTATACACGCATTCTTTCCATTTCGAGGTTATACACAATCTTGCACGATGGCTGCTGAATGATGCGTGTACCTTTCATTTTTGAAGATATTTTTCCATCCATAGTCAACTCTACATCTATCTGTGTACCCGAATCTTCACGATAATCAGATAGCTTCAAGACACCATTTAGAAAAGCACCTTTATACACTCGGATTAATTTCTTTTGGGCATAGGCTTCTGCCAGCACTTCGCCATTTTGATAAGATATTGTCCATCTTTCAGATTTCACATCACCTATGGCTGAGCCTAAACAACTGGTTTCTATACATAACATTTTCACACCCCAAACACCAACCAAAAGCTGCGTATCCACATTGATTGCATGGTTAATTAATTGTGTGCTATCTACTTCTCGCTCCCATGTTTTGAGTTTTTCTTCACGAGCCAACACATCACGCTCTCGAAGAATAATCTGTTGTTCACGCTTGTTCAGTTCCGCCTCTTTAGTTTTCAGAGCATTGGTATGATCATCAAATTGGCAACCATATAGAGAAACCAAAATGGTTGATGCAAAAAGAAAAATGGAAAATGATTTCATTTGTTTTCAAAAAATTGGTGGGTTTGCAAGTTTACTAATTATTTTACGAAGTGAATATTGGTCTAAATTCTGCTCAATTCCTTTTCTATCTTACCTTTGCAAACAACACATATCAAAAACGACAACTGACATGGACGATGGTCATGAACAGCTTGCATACCCAATTGGGCGCTACGAAACACCGGACAAATATGCACCGGAGATGCAAAATGAATGGATCTCTTCCATTGAAGCCTTACCTAAATGGCTTGACCTCTGTATCGAAAACTTAGACAAAATACAATTAGACACTCCCTATCGTCCGGGTGGCTGGACTGTCAACGAAGTGATTCACCATCTTGCAGACAGCCATTTGAACGCCTACGTTCGGCTTAAATTAGCACTGACGGAAGACAGCCCGGTCATCAAACCCTACGATGAAAAACTTTGGGCTCAAATGCCCGATGTAGAAACCACACCGGTCAATATTTCTATCACTTTATTACATGCCCTACACTTTCGTTGGGTGCAAGCCTTACGAAACATGCAACCGCAAGACTGGGAGCGCACTTATTTTCACCCCGAACAAGAACGCTATGTACCTATATGGGAAATGACCGACATGTATGCTTGGCACGGTCGGCATCACATGGAGCAGATTCGAGGATTGCGTCAACGTTCGAATTGGTAAAGAATATTCATGTACAATTGGGTAACTCCGTTTAAACGAATAGCGTATCAAATTTTCTTTTTGATTGGTTGCTATTTTCTTTTTAGAATTGGTTTTTACCTTGCCAATTTTTCGGCTTTTAATGACCTATCCATAAACGGCTTTTTACGTTTGTGTATTTATGGATTGCGTTTCGATTTATCCGCTATTGCCGCCATCAATGCAACCTACTTTTTATTTTTTCTATTGCCCTTGCCTTTATGGAGAATGCCGCACTGGGAAAGGGTTACTCAGCTTCTTTTCCTATTTTGCAATATTCTGTCGTTTGCTTTTGAATTAAGCGATTGGGCTTATTTCCCCTTTAGCAGAAAACGATCTACCAATGATGTGTTAGATATGATTGGTAGAAAAGGAGATTTTATTTCTCTCTTGCCTCATTTTGTAATAGACTACTGGTTTGTACCTCTTTTATGGATTGTTTTCAGTGTTCTATTAATTGTAGGGAATAGATTTATTTGTCGCAAAACTCCTTTATTAAAACCATCGTCTTCCCGCCCGCTTACAAACTTTACATTTCCTCTTTCAGGGTTAATTATGACCATTTCCCTTTGCCTTCTTGCAATTCGTGGCGGTTTTCAACTCATTCCTATCAATAATGGTAATGCCCTACAAGTAACCGAAAGCAAATTTGTTCCACTTGTACTGAACACCCCTTTTAGCATCATGCACAGCTATTCAGGCAAGATGGAGGAGCTAAATTTCTTTAAAAATGAAGAGCTTCTTCATTTCTATAACCCAACAAAGCACTATACTGGAAAAACATTTCAGCCCAAAAACGTAGTTGTCATTTTATTAGAAAGTTTTTCTAAAGAATATACCGGATTAGGTGGGCGAAAAAGCTTCACACCATTTTTAGACAGCTTGATGCACCATTCATTCGTTTGTCAAAAAGGCTATGCAAATGCTTTACATTCAGCCGAAGGAATACCAGCCGTTATTTCCGGCATCCCCTCTTTGATGGACGAGCCTATTACCACTTCTACTTACGGCACAGACCACTTCACCTCATTACCTTCAGAATTAAAGACGAAGGGTTATCATACTACCTTTTATCATGGCGGAACAAATGGCACCATGAGCTTTGATATATATGCCGCCAATGCCGGATTTGATCAATATTTTGGTAGAAGCCAATACAACAACGAAAAAGATTATGATGGTAACTGGGGCATTTGGGACGAACCTTTTTTACAATACTTTGCCAATGGCTTAAACAAAATGCCAGAACCCTTTATGGCTACGGTTTTCACACTTTCATCCCATGACCCATTTAATGTGCCGGAGAAATATAAAAACAGGCTTCCGAAAGGGCAATTGCCTATTCAACAAACCATTGCCTATACAGACTTGGCATTAAGAAATTTTTTTGAAACAGCTCGTCATCAAAAATGGTTTCAAAACACTCTTTTTGTGTTAACCGCCGACCATGCTGCCCCCTCTTCAAATGACCCCTACTATGCTTCTCTCAATATGGGAGCCTATGCCATCCCTATTGTTTTTTATGCACCCAACGATAGCTCTTTAAAAGGTACAACCGATACGATTTGCCAACAAATAGACATTCTGCCTTCTGTGTTAGATTATTTAGGTTATGATCGTTCCTTTTTTTCATTTGGCAACTCCATTTTTCGTCCGGCATACCCTCGTTTTGTAATCAATGAACTATCCGGCTATTATCAATGGTATATGAATGGATGGTTGCTTACGTCCAGCAATTTTCAAAACAAAGCATTATACCATTTTGATAGAGATAGCCTTTGCAAAATCAATCTGATTCAAAAAGAAAAATATTTTGCCGATAGCTCTATCACACCTTGGTTTCATGCCTTTGTCCAATGGTATAGACATGCCTTAATCAATAACCAGCTTACCTCCTCTATCCAATAATTGCATCCTTTGTTATCTTCGCAGCAAATTGACAAACTATGGATACTGGTTTATTACATCTCCACAATTTTATGCGCTGGGTGTTGCTGCTTTTTGCCTTCATCACCATATTGCGCAGTCGTAGCGGCATAGCCAACAAACGAGCATTTACATCAGCCGACAAAAAAAATGCTCTTTTTCTTTTAATCAGTGCGGATATTCAATTGGTACTCGGGCTAATTCTTTATTATCAGAAAGGCTGGTGGAGTCAGATTTCGAGCGGAGCTATTAAAATGAGCGACTCCTATTTACGTTTTTGGGGAATTGAGCACATATTCGGAATGATTGTAGCTATTGTTCTCATTCATATAGGATATAGCAGTGCTAAAAAAGATATAGCTGATGAAGCGAAATTTAAAAAACTATTTTGGTTTACCACTATTGCACTAATCATTATTCTGATAACTATCCCTTGGCCATTTCGCGGGGTTGTAGCTCGCCCGTTAGTACCTGGCATGTAAAATGAAATATCTTAAACGGATATTACAATGGGTATATGCCTTTTTGGTGCTACTAACTTTTGTTTTTAGTTTGATAGCTGCCTTCCCATTCTTTCTACTCATTGGGTTAAACAATAACACAAAGGCAAGGAAAGCCATTTTTTTCATTGTTCACAATTGGGCAAAAGTTTGGCTATGGCTGATTGGTATGCCCATTCATCTGCGCGGGCTTTACCCTCGTGGTCAAAAATTTGTTATAGTAGCTAACCATATTTCTTACTTAGATACGGTAAACATTTATGCTGTTATTCCCGATTATTTTCGCACGCTTGGGAAAAAAGAAATGGCACAAATACCCCTATTTGGTTTTGTCTATAAACAATTAGCCATTCTTGTAGATCGAAGCAACCAAGAAAGCAGAGCTAAAAGTATGCGATTAATGTGGCGGCAAATTCGCACAGAATGCCCTATAGCAATATTTCCCGAAGGCACCTTTAATGAAACCAATCAGCCATTAAAACCCTTCTATGACGGAGCTTTTCGCTTAGCCATCCATTCCCAAACGCCCATTTTACCCTTACTATTTTTAGACACTAAAGATCGTTTTCATTATAGCGCTTGGTGGAAGCTAAAGCCCGGAAAAAATAGAGCAGTGTTACTTCCACCCGTTTATGTCAACGGAATGACTAAGGACGATATTCCTGCATTAAAAGAAAAAGTATGGTTGGTAATGACTGAAAAAATGATTGCGCTCAAAGAACGAAATGTACAAGATAAACCTTCATGAAAAACTATTGAAACTATTGAATCCATTGCAACAAGGCATCTGCAATTTTCCTGTCGTTGCTAAGTCGAGGCACTTTGTTTTGCCCACCCAGCTTGCCTTCAGCCTTCATATACTCTTGAAATGCGTGAGGTTTCATGGAATTGATTTTCAATGATTGCAAAATATTACCGGTTATCAAATCATTGTAGTAAATATTCTTTTCACGAAGGTTCTGATTCACGGCATCAGCAAACTTTTTCAAATTGTCGGGCACGTTTTCGAACTCAATAAACCATTCGTGATAAGGCAATTCATCTTGAACTTGAATTTTGGGTGCAACGGTAAATTCAACAATGCGAATGTTTTGTTCATTAGCTGCCTTCATCAAAGCTTGTTCTACCTCTTCTGCGATAACATGCTCGCCAAAAGCGGAAATAAAATGTTTAATCCTTCCGGTTACTACCAAACGGAAGGGGTGCGAGCTTACAAAACGTACTGTGTCGCCGATATTATACCCCCACAAACCGGCATTACTATTAACGATAAGTGCATAATTTTCACCGACCTTCACTTCACTTAATGAGAGCCTTGTTGGATGTTCATTAAATATTTCGCTTGAAGGAATAAACTCGTAAAAGATACCCGAATTGGTATTTAACAATAGCCCCTCTTCACTTTGTGTATCCTGAAAAGCAAAAAAGCCTTCGCTGGCGGGAAAAGTTTCAATAGTATCAATAGCCCTACCTATACTTTCCATCAATTTAGCTCGATAGGGTTCAAAGTTGACCCCGCCATGAACCAATACTTGAAGGTTTGGGAAAATATCCTTTATCAATTTACCATCTCTTTTATGTTGCAACCAATCAAAATACATCTGCACCCAGGGCGGGATACCGCTTATCAACGTCATGTTTTGATCTATCGTCTCTGCAACTATTTTTTCTAATTTTTGCTCCCAATCTTCAATACAATTTGTTTCGTAAGAAGGCAATTGATTACTTCGTAAATATCGAGGGATAAAATGGTTGACAATTCCACTTAAACGCCCTGTGGGTATGCCTCCTACACGTTCCATTTCAGGTGATCCGGAAAGAAAAATCATCTTACCATCAGCAAATGAAGTGTTACCTGTTTCTGCCATATAACAAAGCAGTGCATTTCGGGCGGTGTTAATATGATTAGAGATTGAATCACCTGTGATAGGAATATATTTCACACCACTGGTTGTGCCGGAAGTTTTTGCAAAATAGATTGGCCTTCCTTTCCATAGCACATTTTGATTACCATCTTTTATTAGATCAATAAAAGGTTTAAAAGCCTCGTAATCCCTTATTGGAACTGCATTTCGAAATTCTGAGTATAGTTTTACATCTTGGAGTTTATGTTCTTTACCAAAAACTGTTTTGGATCCCGTTTTCAGCAATAGTTGCAAGATAGCATTTTGATCAGCAACTGCATTAAACATACCCTTGCGAATCTTATTATGGATGATAGAAGCATACGGTTTAGCCAGAAAAGATTTGATTTTCATCGAAAAAAATTCAGTTGGATTGAATGGGGGTAACTACTTGTCAAAAATACTATTTTGAAAAGAGTTAGCTTTGCTTTGTTACAACGAAAATACACACACGGAAATTGCAACAAATGAAGTTCTTGAATTTTATTTGTACAAAAACAGAAAATATTCTTACCTTTGCGCGAATTTATAATGAATAGTCATGTTCGCAATTGTAAACATAGCAGGTCAGCAATTTAAAGTAGCTAAAGACCAAGAATTGTTTGTGCATCGCCTAAGCGGTAATGTGGGAGATAAAATTGAATTTTCAGAAGTGCTCCTGTCGGGTAGTGAAAATAATATTTCTCTAAATGCAGCAGTAAAGGTTCAAGCTGAGATTTTGGATCATCTAAAGGGTGAAAAAGTGCTTATTTTTAAGAAGAAGCGCCGTAAGGGATACCAGAAATTAAACGGTCATCGTCAGTATTTGACAAAAATCCGTATTCAGAGTATTGCATAATTCAGAATTTCTTTTGTAATTTCGTAAAAGAGTGTAAAAAAATGGCACATAAAAAAGGTGAAGGTAGCGTAAAAAACGGGCGGGACTCACAAAGCAAGCGTCTGGGTGTAAAAATTTTTGGTGGTCAACCGGCTGTTTCGGGCAATATTATTGTTCGTCAGCGCGGCACCGTTTATCATCCCGGCACTAATGTTGGTTTAGGAAAAGATTTTACCATCTTCGCAACTACCGATGGTATTGTTGAATTTCGTAAAACCCGCACAAAAACATTAGTATCAGTAAATGAAGTATCAGCTACAGCCGAGGCCTAACCCCCTCGTCTGTCTGCCATAAGAGTTTTTTGTTTTACCCTTAAATTCACACAGTTATGGCAACAGCAAAAAAAGCAGCTCCAAAGAAAGCTGCAGCCAAAAAAGCGGCTCCTGCAAAGAAAGCCGCACCTAAAAAAGCAGCAGCTCCTAAAAAAGCAGTTGCAAAAAAAGCAGCTCCTGCAAAGAAAGCTGCTCCTAAAAAAGCAGCAGCTCCTAAAAAAGCAGTTGCAAAAAAAGCAGCAGCTCCTAAAAAAGCGGCAGTTGCAAAAAAAGCGGCAGCTCCTAAAAAAGCAGCAGTTGCAAAAAAAGCGGCAGCTCCTAAAAAAGCAGCAGCTCCTAAAAAGAATGCTGCTCCTAAAAAGACAGCCGCTAAACCAACGAAGAATAAATAACACGTCGGTGTTTAGCAACACAGAAAAGACTGCTCTTGAGCGGTCTTTTTTTATGACCTTTCAAGTCTAACTCCCTTCATAATCCCCTCAAAAAACTATTTTGAATTAACAATTATTCTTTTTTACCTTTAGGTTACATTTTTTCCATTAACCCAACAAACCATCTAGAAAATGAGAAAAACATTACTAAAATTTCTCGTGGGGGGGGTAATTATGATTACTTCCGCTCATGCACAAGTGTTTGTGAACCCCACACTGCCGGATCAGGTAGTTTCGCCTGTAAATTTTTCAACCTCTCCTAACATCAATTGCGACATGCTCAACAATGGAAAGGGGAATTTTATCAAAGCGATTGCATGGGATGAGGGGGTAGGCACTTTCAACACCCATTTGTATTTTGAAGACGGCGCGGGGCATACCATTCATTACGGATTACCCGGTGTGTTGCCTGATATTGTGTTGGGTAATAATCGAGATGTACCTAAGGATTATCGGGTCGCAGTAGTGGCCATTGCTTCTAATTCCATTCCTACCATTTGGTTTTTTACGCTAAGTGGAGTGGGTACACCGGGCTTTTCTATTACGCCTACTGGGGTACTTTCACTTACTACTGCTTCTGTGGGTACTGTTTATAATCTATCACCTGTATTACCGCACATAGATATGTGGTCGGATGCAAACAATAAAGTGAATGGTCTGCCGGGCATGTATCAATTTGCCGTGAGTTGGGTGGAGCCCGGTGTTAATGCTGTAAAGTACAATGTTGGCGATATCAACTCAGGGACTTTGTATAATCCGATTGGAGGGATAGCGGTAAGTTCGAGTAGTGTTGGTAACATTTGGTGTGATGTAGCCTGCTACACCAATGTTCAGACGGGGAGTAGGTACGCCACTTTTTGTTCGCAGGATCTTGGTGCACCCTTACCCCTTGTTGCTTATACGCTTGATTTTAGTTCAGGTTCAGTAGGTGCTCCAATAAGTAAAAACAGTTTTGTGTCCCCCTTCGTTTTTTGTCCGCGTATTGAGGCGATGAGTCAGTATGATCCCACATTTGTTGCATACCCATGGCAGATTATATGTTCTCAACAAGACTCTGTTACGACCTATAATGCGGGTGGCACAACAAACATTAATAAAACGCTGATTCCCGTAGGAAATTTCAAATCGCCGGCAATAGCTGCGGGTGTAGGAATGCCCTTTTTAAAAGCGATTGGAAATGTGCAATTCACACAGGGATATTTAAACATACATGGGTCGCCCGTTTCAGCTAATTATTATGCACGGATAACTAA
>JAFDXO010000027.1 GCA_018267925.1 Bacteroidota bacterium
AGCAAGTCCATCTACAAACTCAACATCAACAACCAATGGAAACTATCTGAAATCACAACCAAAAATGCAGACCTCTTCAAAAAACTAAAAATAGACTACCTAATTTAGCGGAGTTAGGGCTTAAATACGCATCTGTTGCCGAGCAAATATGAGCATCGCACGCTACCGCTTCATCACAAATGCGAAAATCTTCCTCTTTAATTTTGTATTTAGAGTTCATACTAATTGATATAACCCATTTTCTTCTCGAATCTTAGCCAAAGATGCCAGTTCAATGTTTGGGTGTGAACAATATTCTTCATATTTCCTCACAAAGTCCCAATACATTAATATATATCACATTGAATTAACCGATAAAAAATTAAACCGATTACCCATGCACTTATTTATATTTATTACATTCAGTAATTTGTCTGTAAATCAGTAAGAGATTTGCCAAAACCTACAAACTTATTCCATTCAGAAGCCTTTCTATTTCTTTCTAAAATATGGTAAAAACAATGACTGCAAAGATACTTATAATTATTTTTTAAAAAAATATTTACTACTTCAAGTGCTTATATTGAAATCATTTTGACTATACTGTCAAAATCTCAAACATAACACAATTTCCCATATATTCAGATTAGTTCAACAATAGGTTATCTATTAATCGAACAGAGCCAATTTTTGCAGCAATTAAAGCAACCATTTTTCGTTTGGCATCAAAATCCTCAAGCAAGGAAAGATTATTTGCGTCTGCAATAGAAACATATTCTGGAATAAAATCCTTATTCGTTAACAAATCCAAACATTCACGCTGCACTACCGAAAAAGAATCCGTTGATTGCTTGGATTGGATGGAAACAAGACATTGATAGATGGTAGCCGCCAAAGTCCGTTGAGGCTCTGATAGCAATTTATTTCTCGAACTCATAGCTAATCCATCCGCATCCCTAACTGTTGGGCAAATGTGTAACTTGGTTTGGTAAGGATTTTCTTTCAGCTCCAACAACTTTTGAATCACCATACACTGTTGAAAATCTTTTTGACCCATAAACAAGTCAGACGGTTTCACAATATCCAGCAAGCGGGACACTACTTGCCCTACTCCCTGAAAATGCCCGGGTCTTTTTTCGCCTTCTAAAATGGTATTTAAGTAGCCGAAATCAAATTCCGAACCGGCATTCATGCCATTGGGGTAAACATCTTCGACATCGGGAAAAAAAGCAACCTGACATCCCCATTCAAGCAAAAGAGCCAAATCGGCTTCACGTGTAATGGGGTATTTTTCAAAATCAACCTTGTCGTTAAACTGAGTAGGATTGACAAACACACTACAGACTACACAATCGGTTTCATCCTTTGCTTTAATCACCAAAGAACCGTGTCCAGCGTGCAATGCACCCATTGTTGGAACAAATCCGATAGACTTACCTTTTAGTCGTAAATCGGACAAATAATTCTGAATATCTGCTTCTGTTTTGAAAATAATCATCAAAATTTGCTTGTTGGTGCTTGCAAAGTAAGGTTGGAATTCAACATTTTCGTAATTTTGCAGTCTTAAATTTTTTAAGGGTATATTTTTCAAGGTATTTTCTAATACAAACCATCCATGTCTGCAGACAAAAAAAGAGTTTTAATTGTAGCCAACGAACTTTCCCCCTACATTGAGTTTTCCGATTTTGCAAACATTCTCAATCGCCTTGCCATCAAGACTTTTGATTCCGGCTTAGAGATAAGAGTCATCATGCCTCGTTTCGGAACCATCAATGAGCGCAGGCATCGCTTGCATGAAGTAGTTCGTCTTTCGGGTATCAATATTATTATTGACAAAGACGACTATCCTTTGATCATCAAAGTAGCGTCTCTACCCAATGCGCGGTTGCAAGTATATTTCATGGATAATGAAGACTACTTTAAGCGCAAATTTGATTTTCGAGATGACAAAGATCATTTCTATGATGATAATGCAGAGCGCATGATATTTTTCTGTAAAAGTGCGTTGGAAACGGTAAAGAAATTTGGATGGCCACCGCATGTTATTCACTGCCACGGCTGGATGACTTCGCTCATACCTACTTACCTTAAAACAGCCTATAAAAAAGAGCCGGTATTTAATTACTCAAAGGTTATTTACACCGCGCAAAATGATCAGTTTTCGGAAAAACTGAGCGATGGTTTTATCAAAAAGGCATTAGTCAGTGCTGACATAAAAGAAAAAGACTTAGACACCTACAAAGCCGGCACTAATACTGCTTTGACGTTGGGAGCAAGCAAATGCTCCGATGTAGTTATTTTAGGCGATCAGCATTTAGACCAAGCAATTGTTGAAGAAATTAAGCCGAGCAGAACCAAAAAAGTGATCAAGTTTGAAGAGAGCTGGAATGATGATATTACGGAGCTTTTTGAACTCTATAAAAGCTTAACAGAGTCTTAAAAATAATTTATACACATTCGCTCAAATTTTTTCCTTTTGAAACCTCGTTTTTTCAATCTTCTGGCAGTCATTTTTACCTGCTTAGGTTTATTTATTGCCGGTTGTAAAGAAGACACTATCCTTGGTTCAAGCGTCATTTCCGTAGGCGACACAGCCAATACGATTTCGATTCCGGATACACTAACCATTTTGACCAAAACCGCTATTTCGGGTAAATTAAAAACCAGTGTCAGCATTTCAGGAATACCCATTTATCATGCACTTGGTACTGTTTCTACTGACCCGATAGCCGGAAAAACAACAGCTGGATTTTATTTTCAAGTTGTTCCTCCAAGTTTAGGATATTCATTTCCCAAAACACCGGATTCAGCTATTTTAATCCTGCCATTCTCGGGCTTTGCATGGGGAGATACAACCCTCTCCAATTTGGAGCAAGAACTATTGGTGTATGAAATTGCCAACAATGATTCAATTCGCGTGGATAGCAGCTATTATGCTAATTCTTTCACTGCTTACAATGCCACCAGCATCGGCAGCGCAAGGATCGGCTTTAATGCAAATGCCAACCATCAGCGTATAAAGGATTCTGTAAGTGTTCGTGGAAAGATGCAGAATGCACATGTTCGCATCAAACTGAGTCAAGATTTTGTAAACCGCTTTATAACAGAAGCCGCCAAAACAAGCGGAAGTGCGATGGGAGCCTACAGCGATTTTCTTAATTTCCAAAGAGGCTTTTATATTACCACTTCCGACACCAATAATGGGAATGCACTTTACTATTTTTTGCTGAATGGAGGTTCTGATTTTACAAGAGCAAACATTCAATTTTTCTACACCGATGCAAGCAGTGGAACCGGAGACTCTGTAAAGTATGCTTCCTTCTATTTTGACCAAACCAAAGATGCCCACTACAATCGTTTTACTCGAAACTTTTCCGGGAAATTAGCAGGCAATTTAATTACCTCACCTACGACCTCTGACTCGATAGTAGTGGTGCAAAATGAACCCGGAGCAGCCTTAGACATCCTCATTCCTTTTGCTAAAAAACTGCCTGCCAAACCCATTATAAAAGCTGAATTAATCATCACTCAATACAAAATGCCGGGCGATCAATCTGATATTTATTATCCGCCATCAAGGCTATATCCGGTTCGTGTGCAAGGCGATACGGTTGTCAGCATTCAAGATCGCTATCCATTGACCAGTTCCGAACCTTTGATATTTATGGACGGATTGAGACGAGATTACGTAAATAATGGAGTTACCTATTCACAGTACGTACTCAATATTCCTCGTGAACTTCAGCGGGCTGTTATTGATCAGAGAGATACCTTACATTTGCGTTTAAATGGGGCTGTTACTTTTCCGGGAGCTTATAGACTACTGGCAGGAGGAAGAAGCCTGAGTGACAACAACCTCAAAATCAAATTGAAAATCTATTACGCCAAACTATAAAAAAAGCTCCCAATCCTATGTGTGGAATCGTTGGTTACATCGGCAACAAGCAAGCCTTTCCTATTTTACTAAAAGGCTTAAAAAGATTAGAATATCGCGGCTATGACAGTGCCGGAATTGCTGTATTAAACGGCAATCTGCATGTTTATAAAAAAGCCGGAAAAGTTAGCGAGTTAGAAGAATTCACAGATGGCAAAGATGTTTCTGCCACTATTGGCATTGGGCATACGCGCTGGGCTACACACGGTGTTCCGAACGACGTGAACGCACACCCACATTTGTCCAATTCAGGCGACTTAGCACTGATTCATAACGGGATTATAGAGAACTATGATTCTATTAAAAAGGAATTGATCAAGCGTGGTTATACTTTTAAATCGGATACCGATACCGAAGTGTTGGTAAATTTGATTGAAGAGGTAAGAAAGCAGGATAAATTATCGCTTGAAGATGCTGTCCGCTCTGCCTTAAATGAAGTGGTGGGTGCTTATGCTATAGTAGTCATTGATCGTCATGATCCCGACCATTTAATTGCAGCCCGAAAAGGTAGCCCAATGGTAATTGGAATTGGTGAAGGTGAATTTTTTATTGCTTCCGATGCTTCGCCTATTGTAGAATACACTAAGAATGTGATTTATCTTGACGATCAAGAATATGCTTGTATCAGTCGTGATGGCAGCTATCATATAAAAACGCTTGGCAACATTGAGAAATCTCATGCGATTCAAAAATTAGAATTAAGCCTTGAGGCAATTGAGAAAAGTGGGTTTGACCACTTTATGTTGAAAGAAATTTATGAGCAACCAAAGGTTATTGCAGATGCTTTGCGTGGCCGCATGAATGCCGAACAAGGATGGATTAAATTAGGCGGACTGAGTGAATACACCAATCGTATAAACACGGCTAACCGAATCATTATTTCTGCTTGTGGCACTTCTTGGCATTCTGCCCTATTGGGAGAATATTTGATTGAAGATTTAGCACGTGTTCCGGTTGAAGTAGAATACGCATCTGAGTTCCGCTATCGTAATCCCATCATTGGTGAAAAAGATGTGATGATTGCTATTTCGCAATCCGGCGAAACAGCAGATACTTTAGCAGCCATAGAGTTGGCAAAAGATCGCCAAGCACTTATTTACGGCATTTGTAACGTAATTGGGTCTTCTATTGCTCGCATTTCTCATGCCGGTTCTTATACTCATGCTGGCCCTGAAATAGGTGTCGCATCAACCAAAGCATTTACAGCACAGATAACCATACTCACGCTGATTGCTTTGCAAATAGCCAAAGAAAAAGGAACCATATCCGTTTCTAAGCTTCGCGAAATATTGTATGAATTAGAGCACATGCCGCAAAAAATTGAAGCAACTTTGAAGTTGGATAAGCAAATTCAAGAAATTGCGGCTATTTACAAAGATGCAAGCAACTTCCTATATCTCGGACGAGGTTACAATTTCCCAGTAGCATTAGAAGGTGCACTCAAGCTAAAAGAAATTTCCTATATCCACGCCGAAGGATATCCTGCCGCCGAAATGAAGCATGGTCCTATTGCTTTGATAGATGAAAATATGCCCGTTGTATTTTTAGCTACTAATGCCAGTGCTTATGAAAAAATAGTTTCCAACATTCAAGAAGTGAAAGCTCGTAAAGGCAAGGTGATTGCCGTTGTGAACGAAGGAGACACTCATATTCGAACTATGGCAGACCACATTATTGAAGTACCGGCAACAGAAGAAGTACTGTCGCCTTTAGTAACCATTGTCCCTCTTCAATTGTTATCATACCATATAGCCATTCTACGCGGTTGCAATGTAGATCAGCCTCGAAATTTGGCAAAATCTGTTACAGTAGAATAAGAAGAAACAAACAACTTGGTTTAAACCAAACGAAAAGCGTAGAAAAAAAATCTACGCTTTTTATTTTTAGCTTTTCTTCATTTACATTCTTTTGCATTTTCTTTTGGTTTCTCTTTCCTACTTTTAATTCCTTTAAAAAAAACAGAAAAATGAAATTATTTAAACTACCGCTTGTATTAGGAATCCTATTGACCACATCCACAGCCTTTGCACAATCTGCGGAAGAAGTTATTTCCAAACACCTAACTGCTATTGGCGGAGCGGACACTTGGAAAAAAATAAACACCATGAAAATGTCAGGAAGCATAACAGCACAAGGAATGGAAATTCCCGTTACTATGACAACCGTTAATAAAAAAGGTTTTCGCCTTGACTTGACAATCATGGATGCCAACAACTATCAGATTGTTACTGACAAAGAAGGTTGGATGTTTTTCCCTATTCAAGGACAACAAAAACCGGAACCAATGACCGCGGATGATGTAAAAGAAATGCAAGACCAATTGGATATCCAAGGTGAATTGGTTGACTATAAAACCAAAGGAAGCAAAGTGGAATTTCTTGGCAAAGACGACATGGAAGGAACAGAAGTACTTAAAATAAAACTGATTGAAAAATCAGGCAAAGAAAAAACAATGTTCTTCGATGCCGGCAACTATTACAAATTGAAAGAAAGCCAAAAACTGAAAGCAAATGGCAAAGAGATGGAAGTAGCGACTACATTCAGCAATTTCAAAAAATTACCAGAAGGCATTACTGTTCCATTTACTATTGAGTCTCCCAATGGACCCGTTACGCTAAAGTCTGTAGAAGTAAACCCTAAAGTAGAAGACAAAATTTTTAAACCGGCTTTATAAAACATTATTTCTATCAAAAAAACAAGGAGTCCCTTCAAAAGAGGGGCTTCTTCAATTTAGGAACTATTGATGATTTTTTAGCTTTTTTCAGCAACTTTAGACCTTGAATTAATCCAAATGAAACGTCTGATTCTACTCCCTGTGCTATTCTTGGTATCCAACTATATCCAAGGTCAAACAAAAATCAACAGTGCCACTTTTGGTGCTATGGAAGCCCGACAATTAGGCCCCGGCACAATGAGCGGACGCATTACCGCAATTGAAGGCGTAATTTCCGACAACAAAACAATTTATACCGGAACAGCAGGTGGAGGAATTTGGAAAAGCACCAATGCCGGAGCCTCATGGAAACCCATCTTCGACAAATATTGTCAAAGTATAGGAGCCATAGCGGTTGATCAGACAAAGCCTGACATTGTATTTGCCGGAACCGGAGAAAGCAATATGCGCAATTCTGTTTCAATTGGAAATGGCTTGTATAAATCAACAGATGGTGGTGAAAACTGGTCAAAACTCGGGTTAGACAGCACTGAGCACATTGCTAAGATTGTTATCAATCCCAAAAACTCCGATATAGTATATGTAGCTGCACCGGGACCACTTTGGAGCGATAGCAAACATCGCGGATTATACAAAACAACAGACGGCGGAAAAACATGGAACAAAATCCTTTACATCAACGAAAAATCAGGCTGTGCAGACATAGCTCTTGATCCACAAAATCCGGAAACCCTTTATGCAACCACTTGGGAATTTAGAAGACTACCCTATTCATTTAATTCAGGCGGAAAAGGAAGTGGATTCTATAAAAGTACCGATGGCGGAAGATCCTGGAAAGAGCTAAAAAATGGATTACCTCAAAAACCATTCGGGCGAGTTGCCATAGCATTAGCCCCCAGTAATCCTAAAAAACTATTAGCCATAGTGGAAGCAAAGGAAACCGGACTTTATATTTCCGAAGATGCGGGTGAAACTTGGAAAAACCAAAGCAGCACCATGAATGTAACAGCACGTCCTTTCTATTTCAGCACCATTGTTTTCGACCCGAAAGATGCGAATCGAGTATATCGTCCCGCCTTCAGTTTTTCCTATTCAAATGATGGCGGATATTCGTTTTCCGAAGCAAGCAATGAAGGAGGATGGGTGCATAGTGATCACCATGCACTTTGGATAAACCCAAATTATACCAATCAAATGTTTCTTGGAACAGATGGCGGTGTGTATTTCAGTATGGATCGTGGAGCAACATGGCTATTTGTGCAAAATTTACCGGTTGGACAGTTTTATCATGTAGCAATTGACAATCAGCAACCTTACCGTATGTATGGTGGACTTCAAGATAATGGTAGTTGGATAGCACCCAGTGCTGCTCCCGGCGGCGTTGGTAATGCCAACTGGATGAACATTTATTTTGGCGATGGATTTTGGACACAACCCGACCTGAACGACCCTCATATTGCCTATGCCGAATATCAAGGTGGAAATATGGGACGCATAAACCTTACTACCCTGAAATCCGTAAACATCCAACCTCAACAAACACCCAAAGAAGAAAAACTCCGATGGAACTGGAATACACCCATTGTAATTGGAATAGCCAATCCTAAAAATCTATACACGGGTGCTCAATATCTTTATCGCACCAAAGACCAAGGTCGAAGCTGGGAACGTATTTCGCCCGACCTAACAACTAATGATAAGAAAAAACTACAACAAGAAGAATCTGGCGGATTGAGTGCAGATAACACTTCCGCAGAAAATCATTGTACCCTATTTACCATCACAGAATCTCCGTTTGATGAAAAAACAATTTGGGTAGGCACTGATGATGGAAACTTACAACTAACTACTGATGCCGGTAAAACATGGACTAATGTAGCCAAAAACTATGCCGCAGCCGGAGTTCCCCCTCAAACATGGGTTAGCAGCATCGAGCCATCAAAATTTGATAAAAATACCGTTTATGCCACGTTCGACAATCACATGTATGGCGATATGAAAACTTACATAGCCAAATCTACCGACTTAGGTAAAACATGGCATCTCATCAACAGCCCTGAGTTTACAGGCTTTGCCCATAAAATAAAAGAAGATAACAAGAACAAAAACCTACTATTTCTCGGCACTGAAAATGGCTTGTTTGCCTCTGTAAATGGTGGCACAGATTGGTTTCGCATGAAAAGCAATATTCCGGAATATGCGTTGGTACGCGATATTCAAATACATCCAACAACCAACGATTTAGTCTTAGCTACTCACGGAAGAGGCATTATTGTGCTTGACGATATTACACCTATTCGAGAACTGACACAATCAATAGCGGATAGTGCCGTCTATATTTTTCCTTCAAAACCTATGACACTATCTATGGGGAAATATGGTAGCGGCGGATTTCCGGGTAATGGCGGCTGGACAGCATCCAATCCTTCATACACCTATACTCAGCCTATTCAATATTATTTCAAAGAACGATTAAACTCCGGCGATGTTAAACTTAATATTTATGATGAACAAGGAAAGCTTATACAACAAGTGCCCGGCACCAAACGAAAAGGCATCAATATGGTATATTGGAACTTGCGCTACACTCCGCCCAAAGTGGCTACCGGCGGCAGTAAACCGGATTATTCAGGATTTATAGCCCCTATGGTGATGCCCGGAAAATATACAATTAAAATTTCTATTGGCAATAAAGAATATACTTCTGATTTAACACTCATACCGGACAATTCTGACTCATCATTTCAATTATCAGATAGAAAAGCCCAACATGATGCAGCTATGCAGCTTTACCAACTTCATGAAAAACTTTATCAACTCACAACTAAAATCAATAACAATCAAAAAAGGCTGAAAGCAAGCGATACTCTGATGAAAACAGTAAAAGGGAAAAAAATACTGCAAGACTACAACGCAGCTTTGGAATCCTTGCGCAGCACACTTTTAGCAACAAAGTCTAAATCAATTTTCGCAGACGAATCGAAACTTCGTGAACAAATTTCAGAGCTTTATAGAACCCTTTGCACACAAGAAGCCCGACCTACCGAACTACAAACAGCACGAATAGCACAGCTACAAAGTGAATATGAAAAAGCTCAAAAAGAATATGAAGCCATTGATGCCAAATATGCTGAGCAGGCTCAAATTGCCATAGAGGCTGAAAAACAAATAGGAAAAGGAAGCGGTAGTAGATCAAGCCATTAGCTTGCGTTAGGCGGGAAGTAATTCAGGATGTAAAAGCGATTCAACAACACCAATTGTACAAATGACACCCCATAAGGTAGGTGCATTGGGAGGACACCACACAAAAAACTCAAATCCAAATGCACCTTTTTTTTAAACACTACCCCTCAAAATAGAAAAGGAAGGGAAAGAGAAATTTTCAGCGATACTAACATTTAGAATACGACTAAATATTTATCAACAATATTGCGTAGTATGAGGACAGTTGAAAGCGTACTAAAATGTGATTTAGCCGTTTTTCCCTTCTCATTAGATTTTTAAAACGCAAATGTCACAATATACTGTGATTTTAATTGTATAATTAGAAAATTAAAGCTACATTTACACCATAAATCACATTATAATGTTAGTCAAGGAACTTGGGGAATCCATAAAAAACAGGCGAAAAGAGTTGAACATCACTCAACCGCACTTGGCTGAATTAGCAAAAGTGAGCACTAACACTTTGTATAAAGTAGAACGAGGACAAGGCAATCCTTCGTTGGAGGTTTTAAATAAACTGGCGGAAGTATTGGGGATGGAACTAACACTTGAGGTAAAAAGAAGCATGAATAAATGAGAGCAATGGAAATATATCGCAACGGAACATTAGCAGGAATATTGAGTGAAGAAAACCGTCAGCATTTTGTATTCAGGTATGACGACATTTATTTCAACGATGCAGCCAAGCCGGCTATCAGTTTAACGCTTCCTAAAACTAAAAAGGAATACAGCAGCGAATTTTTGTTTCCATTTTTCTTTAACATGCTTAGCGAGGGAGTAAACAGAAAATTGCAAAGCACACAATTGAGAATTGACGAAGAAGATAATTTCGGGCTATTAATGGCAACCGCACAATACGATACCATTGGAGCAGTTACGGTAAAACCAATTGCAGTAAAATGAATTTAGATGAATTGAAATATTGCCCGGGAACTTTGGCTGAAGGTTTTAATACATATAGCCCCAGTTGCTTACGGAATTTGTTCAATGGCAAAAAGGTGAATCATGTTTTACCATACGAGCAACCACAGCAAAGCGAAGAAGTTGCAGAGCAGTTCATGGAAAACCGTAAACGCATATCCATATCGGGTGTGCAGGAAAAATTGAGTTTTCTTTTAGAGAAAAATTTATTGCGTTTGACAAATGAAGGGGAAAAAGGCACTTACATACTCAAACCCATACCAAGAGATTTGAAAAAAGTTGACCAAGTTCCAGCCAATGAACATTTGACTATGCAGATAGCTAAACAGGTGTATGGACTGAACACGGCAGAAAACGCCATGATTTTTTTTAAGAATGGTTCGCCCGCCTACATCACAAAACGATTTGATGTAAAAGAAGATGGAAGTAAACGGGGCAAAGAAGATTTTGCAACGCTGGCAGGAAAAACAAAGGACAATGCCGGAGCAAATTTCAAATACGAATACAGCTATGAAGAAGTTGGAATGTTGATACAAAAATATGTTCCGGCATGGAGGGTAGAAATAGAAAAATATTTTTCGTTAGTGGTTTTCAATTTTCTGCTTTCAAATGGTGATGCACACCTAAAAAACTTTTCGCTTCTTGAATCAACAAAAGGTGATTACCTGCTAAGCCCCGCTTATGATTTGGTAAATACCAAACTTCATGTTGATGATTCTGACTTTGCCTTGGATAAAGGATTATTTGCCGATGATTTTAAAAGTGAGCAATACAAAAAAAACGGACATCCTAACAAAAGCGACTTTGCAGAATTTGCAAAGAGAATAGGAGTTACGGAAAGCAGGCTTGAAAAATTATTGAATCCATTTTTAGAAAAGCAACCCTTTATGGAAACATTGGTTAGCCGTTCATTCTTAACTGATGCTAACAAAAGAGATTACATGCTGAAGCATAATACAAAAAGGAATTTTTTAATAGCATAAATGAGCTATGAATATTCAGAAGATACACTGGTAGAAACCGCCACACAACAGGTTCTTGAAGAACTTGGTTGGGAGGTTGTCTATGCATGGACTAAAGAAACATTCGGAGCAAATGGATTACTAGGCAGAGAAACAAAAAGCGAAATAATTTTAAGAAGGTATTTGTTGCAGGCATTGAAGCACCTGAATGAAGGTTTGCCTGATGATGCTTACCAACAAGCGATAGATATTATTGAACAAAAAATTGCCGACAAAACACTTGGCAGAATCAACAAAGAAAAATATCAGTTCCTCAAAGATGAAGTTCGTGCTTAGATTGTACAGTATAGCGTTTGGGGTTAAGGTAGTTCTTCGATTGAACTTTTCCCGCCAAGTCGGGACCAATAGTGCTAAAAATCAATTACACTGCCAAACCGTCAATCATTTCTAATGATACTATTTCACAATCAGTCTCTGCCCTTCGCTATGGCTGGAAAATTCTGGAGCATACATACACTGAATAGTAGCTATTCCTGCAGAAAATTCTCCGCTTTGCTGCACCCAAAGTGGGTATTCAAATACATATTTCCCTTTTGGCAGAAAATTGAAAAAGAAATTGGTAGCTAAATCCTTGGTGCTTTCATAATAGCCTAAACCATGACTCCATTGAAAACCACTCAAAACATTTAAAGGCTCAAAACAAGAAGCTCGCATATCCTTGAGTTGTACATATTCCATGTCACGATCTACTGTAAGAATAATTCTGGTAACGACTTTAACTCCTACTTGCAAAGGTTGAACGGGTGAAATTTCTTGGAGTAGCAAACCTTTTTCTGTTTTTGATTCTATAAATAATTTCTTGTCCAATTGTAACGGTGTTTTGGCAGTTGCAACCTTGTCCATATCTTCAAAATATTGCCAATAAACAGCTCCCCAAGATGGATTACTTTGATTGCCATTTACTTGAAGCAATATATTCCCGTCTTTTGAGGAAACATCTTGCCCTTCAAGTCTCCATTTAAAATAACCGCTTCCTTTTTGTTGATTTTGTTCATTGCTCTTCACTTCTTTGCCGCCCAAATGAATGACCACTTGAGGTTCTGCATTTAAAGTTGCAGGATCGTTCAATAACAAGGCATAAATCGCATCAGCAGTAGCTTTTGATGTTTTCCATCCATTTGTTTGTTTGTTTTTAAGTAACCACCGTTTCATTCCATCAACCATTATGGTATCATGACTCACTTCATTAAAACACTCAATCAATAGTGCTTGCGATTCAATGGGCGCATCATACCACCAATAGCTGCTTCCGGGATGCACCCAATATGTTCCCAGCTCTTCATTAGAACTTGATGTTTCCTTTAACGATTGTAAAACCAAACCTGCTTGAGCTTTCAAATTATTACGAGATAAGGTTAAAGCAATCATTCCTTTTAAGTAAGGGTTGAACTTTGCAAAATATTTTTCAGCTTGTCCTTGATAATAATTGAATGCAGTTATATCATTTTCAGTTGGTTTGCCGAAAAAACTCCGCATATACAAATATTGAACTTCAAAGTTGCCAATATGCTGCATTTGCAAATCACTCTTTCTGGTTAGTAGTTCAGCATAACTTTTCTTAACCTCGTTATCCAAATAAACCAAGGCTTTTTTGGCAATTTGTTTCATATCCGGATTAGATATACCCAGCTTGGTTAAACGACCAATACCCGTAACAATATACTGTGTTATAAATCGGTCAGATTGCATTCCTTTAAACCAAGGAAACGCACCTGATGGCAATTGCATCTCTCTTAGCTTTTGTGCAGAAGCACTCAGTTCTTTAGACAGTTTATAACTCTCAAACAATCGAGAAATATGCCTTCTTTGTTCAGACTCTGATTGTGCTTGTAGCACCCAAGGCGTTTCTTCCAGTAAAGCACCTTTTAATTCTTGATTTTTTTCTAACGGAGATAGTAAAATTGTGGAATCTCCTTTCCAACTATCAAAAACAGATTTAAGCTTTGGTGTATGATTTACAATAAACGCTCCCAGTGCATTCGCATAGTAACGATTAAAAGTTTGTTCGGCACATTCATAAGGATACTCCATCAGATAAGGCAAAGCTTGAATGGCAAACCAGATAGGGTTTCCAGCATATTCTAAAGTCAGAGAATGATTTACTAAGCTATTACTTTGAGCATGGATCAGCTTATCAAAATGGAAATCCTTTTTCCCATCACCGTTCATCCAAAGAGGTAAAGATTCGGTCACAAGAATTCGATTGGTAACAACCGGAACTGTACTTTCTTCTCCATCAGCAAAGTTTCCGGCTTTAGCTACAATTCTAATAACCACCGGCACATACAAGCTTTCGGGAACGTGCATTTTCCAGCTTACAGCCTTACTTTCGTTTTCTTCAATTGAAAAGTTTGTGCTTTCACTCTTGATACGGAACATGGTATTTAATGGTTGTTGCGTAAGCGCATTCAATACTTCAATCTGAGCAACGCCATTTTGAATTTGTGTGGATAGGTTACTAATCTTAGCAACTATTATTACATCATCACCTTGACGCAAAAACCTTGGCAAGTTGGGCATCACCATCAATTCCTTTTGTGTTTGCACCATGCCTTCCAACATGCCCAATCGCATATCAGGCGTATGAGCAAGCGCCATGAAATGCCACTTTGTAAGAGCTTCAGGCATGGTAAAATTCAATCGAATATTTCCTTCCGCATCAGTTTTCAATTGTGGAAAAAAGAAAGCTGTTTCTTGAAGGTTTTTTCGAATTGAAACAATTGATTCAGATTTTGTCGGCAACGTTTGTTTAGATTGCTGTTCTTGAGCCGGAGCAGCACTTTTGTCTGCCATGTTACTTTCGCTCATAGCAGCTAAAGCCACTACCCCTCTTTTCATAACACCACCATAAGCCGCATAAGGAGCAAAACCCAATTGTATATTCGGTAAATAGAGATCGGCGTATATCTTTTCAAAGTCTTTAAAATTCTGTTCTTTAAAAGAAGATACGACACGCCCATTATTCATCCCAAATGCACTACCAGACCATCTTTCACTCGAATATAAGGTTGGGTATAAGCCCATTATATTCCACTGAAGGGGTCTAAACGCATCTAAAGAAGCATCGTATAATGTTGCAACCATTTCGGCTGAAACTTTTTCCTTTTTATCGCCACGAATTGTCATAGTCCACTGCTCTTTACTGCCGGGCAACAGTTTATCACGATGTGTTTCCCATGAAATGGATAAGTCCTTATTGTTCCAAGGAACGGAGATAAAAACGTCTTGTTGATACATTCTGTTCTCATGAACAGCTACATAGGAAACGTAGATCCCGCCTCTATCTTGCTCGGTTACATCTATTTTTATCAGCTCAGACTTGGTTGAATTCAAGCTCAAACTTGAAAATGTTTTGCTGTCCCAGCGTTTCACAAATTGAATAATAGGTAGTTCTGTACAGCCCGTAAAAAGAGAAACTTTGGACTGATTTCCGGGTAGCGTTTCCTTTTCCGATGAGACTGCAATGAGGACATCAGTTGGAGGATTATGAAAATCGTTTCTCAAAACCTGAACAAACTTTTTTTCTACTAAATCCTTGCCAGACTTATCTTTTATAGTTACTTCAATAACATACCAACCACTTTCCTTCCACACGCTTGAGGGAATTTGAACTATGCCTTCTGTCTTTGTTTTAAGTGATTGATCAAAAACAGAACTTTCAACAGCCCATGTTTTTGCATCATCTTCATTTTTATAGGGGTCATTAGGAAAATACTTTTTGAAAGTCAGACTATCCATCAAAAATTGATCAGGTGCAGTCCACAAGCGATTTCGAAGAATTTTTTCTGGGGATTTCAATTTCAAAATCCGAAGCCGAATATCAGTTGAAACAAATTGATCATTTAGGTTTTGAGTCAACACTTTTATTGTATCCAATTGATCAGGATTTGCTTTATCCGGAGCTTGAATATGAATTTGAAGTGAATGGTAACCTGCATTTACAATTGTGCTACCGGAGTGTGTTTCACCATTTATATCCGTTACATCAACCAAAATTTCGTAGGAAAAAATGGGTAAAGATGCTGAGGGAACAGATTCATCAGCTAAAGCCGGAAATTCAATTCTAAATTTTCCGTCTTTACCTGTTTTTAAAGTGCCATTTGCAATTTCTTGTTTTGGTGAAGAAGGAAAGCCGTAACGATAACCATACCACCAAAAAGGGAAACGGGCTTGTCGAACCACACGATAGCTAACCGTTGCATTATCCACTGCATTCCCAGCATAGGCTAAAGCATTTCCTACAACAGAAATATCCTCTCCGATTGCATAGCTTGCATGGATAGTGTCGAAATCAACTTTAAATTTAGGTCGCTTATATTCTTCGACAGAGAAGTCAATACTTCCGTTTTCATTGGCGATACGCATGTTGCCGGTCATCCTATTTTGAGGAGTGACAAAGCTTCCCGTAAATGAGCCATATTCATTGCTGGTCAAATCTATTGAAGCAATTTTTTGTCCGTTTACATCTTCAAATCGAATTGTAGTTTTTTGTTTTGATACGACTTGATTATTTCGTCCACCTTTATCCGTTTTCACCATAATTCCCTTAAAATATACGGTCTGACCGGGACGATAAATAGCTCGATCTGTAAATAAAAACGTACGGGTTAGTGATGACTGAAGTTGATCATAATTATCCCAATAATTTCGAGAGTCAAAAAACCAAAGTGAATCCTTTCCTTTTCGGATTCGAACGGCTAAATTGCCATTATGCGAATTGGGTAAATCAAACATGCCATCTGTTTGGCTTTGAATGGAATGGCTAAAAACTAAGTCATTGCTATGTATGTTATCATTGTATCGTTGTCTAAAAATATCAACATCCACCTTTGCAAAAGGCTTTCCCAGCTTGCGATCCAAGACAACACATTGATTGCCTAATTGTAAAACACTCAATTGGGAAACCTGAAATACAGCATACGAAACAATATTGTCAGTGATTGAAAAATCATCTTTTGCACTGACAATAATCGCATACAAGCCAACCGGTAAATCATCTACTTTCACTTCCGTACTATGCGGTGCATAATCATCAGAAGAAGGCAAAACTTCCTTCCAATTTTTAAGTGCTGGAAGCGCGAGTAACGATGCAGTCAGATTGTTTTCGTAAGAATTGAAATTGTCTAAGAATCTATAATTACTGTGAGCCAACTTGACGAGCCTGAACGATGCTTTTTGTACATTTCTATACTGCAAAAGAATCTTTGATGGTTCATTGGGTAAATTCACTGCTTCTGATGATAAATCTAAATGCTTGATAACCAAATTTTGAATGGCTCTTTTGGACAATATACCCCCTTCACTATTGGGGAATCGGCTAACAATTGAATCCAATTGTTGCTTGACAGCCTGATAGTTTATGGGCTGGGAGGATGGTTGTTGACGTGGATTATTAAAGTTGTTCTCCTCATAACCTATCATGGTTAGCCGATAGTTTGCTAAAGCCGAAAGCGGATGATAGAAATATTGTTTGACCACCTCTTTAAGTGCAGCTTCATACAACTTTTTTTTTGTAGGAATAGTTGACTTATTATACACAAATTGCAAACGGGCAAGATCTGCATCCAGCAAGGCATCGGGTGAATTGTCCTTTAAATGAAAATCTAATATCCGACGATACAAATTAATACATTGCCATAGCAATGAAGACGAATCATTTGTATGAAAATTGTGTTCAGTAAAAATTCTTGCGTTCGAAAAAGCCGCTTTGTCATTTAGAGTAAAGGCATAAGGAGGTTGTGACACATCTTTTTCTTCATTCTCAAAAAAGTTGAGTGCCCGAAAGGCTAAAAGATCAAACAAAGTTGGGCGTAATTTATCTGTATGAACGGAAGGTGTTAGCAAATCTTGATAAGGTTCAATTGGAATAGTTTGTAATTTTTTCTCGCTACTGATGGACGATAAATAAAGGGATGTAGTTTTTTCGGAAAAGCGAGCGGCATCCCAAGTCTCAAAATCGGTCATTGAAAGGGATGGATCAACAGAAGTGCGTCCTAATATTTGCCAACGATTTTGTTCATAATAAGACCAAAAAAGCTGAGCAGAAATACTTTTCCAAATTGCTGATTCAGGGAACTTTGTTGATTCTGATTTTTCTTCTGCTTGTTTGATTGCTTGCTTAAAAGCATTCTCATCCCTTTGAAACCCTGATGTGAGCAAATAAATTTCAGCTTTCATTTGTTGAATGTCATTTCCATTTGCTTTTGCCTTTGCATAAATTTCATTTGCCAATTTTTCTGCACTTTTAGGGAGTCCATTATCAATCAGAGAATCTACTTTTTTCCACTCGGATAAATAGCGTTGATTTTGAGCAAACATCAATGTTGGAAATAAAACAAAAAGTAAAATAACAATATGTTTCATCAAAAAAATTTAGTCTTAACGTGAAAATAGCATTTAAGGTTATTCCTTATACGCTATGCCCCTCATTTTGTCAAAAACAATGCCGTTTTTTGAGGACAAGATAGCTGCGAGAAAGTATTCTGACATTTACTCGAATGAAAAAAACTATAGCCTACGTTAGCGGATAACACCCCTTAGGGGCTGCACGACATAGCCCTGAAAGGGCGTAATACTCATAGCGAGGCGGTATCGCCCCTCGCTACTATCGTTACCCAATGGGCTACACCCCTCGTTAGCGGATGGCATGGTTTAGCCCTGAAAGGGCGTAATACTCATAGCGAGGCGGTAACGCCCCTCGCTACTATCGTTACCCAATGAGCTACACCCCTCGTTAG
>JAFDXO010000028.1 GCA_018267925.1 Bacteroidota bacterium
ACCCCCCCCACACTGTAATGTGTTTTATTCTGTTATTCATATCATTTATGCAGCTTGATTAGACAAACTTGCAAGCATAAAATTAAGAAAATCTTTAGGAGAAAAACAAATTTTTGGGGAAGATTTTTTTTAGCCGTTTATTAATGGTTGTGCGCCTGCGGCGCACAACCATTAATACCCCCCCTTTGTAAGTTGAAATTCTGTGTAATTGAAAAGCAAAGCGTACTTCATAGGATTCGATATATCAATTTTAATAGACTCAACAGTCATTCTGAAACAATAATAAAATCATCCACTTCACACTCGTTTTTTAGTAGAACTAACCACAATCAGCAGCGATATTATCTTAAAATGTTTCTTTCAACCGGATTTTGGTTTAGGTTTGCAGCCAAATTAAAAAAAACACATGCAGCAGTCTGTATTTGAGCACATGCAGCAAATGGGACATGAGCAGGTTGTATTCTGCCACGATCCTCATTCCGGTCTAAATGCCATTATTGCAATTCACAATACCACGCTTGGGCCCGCCTTGGGCGGCACGCGCCTTTGGAATTATGGTAGCCATAATGATGCCATTATTGATGCACTTCGCTTAAGCCGTGGCATGACTTACAAGGCTGCCATCAGTGGCTTGAATCTGGGTGGAGGTAAGGCGGTAATCGTTGCAGACCCTTCCCAAAAATCGGAAGCCCTGTGGCGGCGGTATGGCAAGTTTGTGGACAGCCTGAATGGCAAATACATCACTGCTGAGGATGTCAACACATCTGCTCGCGATATGGAATATATTGCCCTTGAAACACAACATGTAACCGGTGTGCCGGAATATATGGGTGGCAGTGGCGATCCTTCGCCATTTACGGCTTATGGTGTTTTTGTAGGCATGAAAGCTTCTGCCAAAAAGGTATGGGGAAATGACAGCCTTAGTGGTAAAAAAGTAGTCGTGCAAGGGGTCGGACATGTAGGTCAATACTTAGTTGGGCATCTGATAGAAGAAGGGGCTAAAGTATATATTACCGACATCAATGAGGCAAAACTGAAAGAAACGGTTGAAAAATTTCGCACAGTAGAAGTCATAGAGGGTAGTAAACTATTTGATATGGATATGGATGTGTATGCTCCTTGTGCATTAGGCGCAACCTTAAATACGGAAAGTATCAACAAAATGAAATGCCCGATTGTTGCCGGTGCTGCAAACAATCAATTAGCCGATGAAAATGTTCATGGTCCGATGTTGATTGAAAAAGGCATTATTTATGCACCTGATTTCTTAATCAATGCCGGCGGACTAATCAATGTAGCAGCAGAATTGGATGGCTATAATCGCGAAAGAGTAATGGGTAATGTGAATAAAATTTACGACCGAACTTTGGATATTTTCCAGCTTTCAGAAACAGACAAAATTCATACACAAGCTGCCGCCATAAAAATTGCAGAAAAACGCCTTGCAGACATAGCTAATGTAAAAGCTCGCCTCTAAAAGGTACAACTATATTAACAATCACTTAGACCCGACATTTGTTGGGTCTTTTTTTAGTCGTAAACAATACGATTTTTGGTGTTTCGGGCTACTTCTTTCTTCCAACGAATCACAAAAAAGGCAATACTGCCAATAAGAAGTGAAAGTGATCCTACAGAGATAATGATTGGCATAACCATAATAGCAAATTTTAAGCGTGAACAAAAACTATTAGCGGGTATCAAATATTAAAGACGCACACTAAGTCTCTTTCGTTTGGCGATAAATGTTAAAGTTTTGTATTGGCAATGAAAATATGACCCACGATAAAAACACTTATTTCATGCTTTATCTTTGCCGTTCATTTTTTAAATTCCATGTTTCAACTTCCTAACCAAACTGCCTACTACAAAGGAAAGGTGCGCGATGTATATACTATTGCCGACCGGTATCTTGCCATGATAGTCAGCGATCGGATTTCTGCCTTTGATGTGGTATTGCCTCGCCCCATCCCCTACAAAGGGCAAGTGCTCAATCAGATAGCTGCCCATTTTTTAGATGCCACAAAAGACATTCTTCCTAATTGGAAAATTACTACCCCATTGCCCAATGCTACCGTAGGCTATAAATGCCAAACTTTTCCGGTAGAAATGGTGGTGCGCGGAAACCTAACCGGACATGCCTGGCGAACCTACAAATCGGGAAAGCGAGAACTATGCGGCGTATTGCTGCCGGAAGGGATGAAAGAAAACGACTTCTTTGCACAGCCCATCATTACGCCCACAACCAAAGCACATGAAGGGCATGATGAAGATATTTCTCGTGAAGAAATCATACAACGCGGGTTGGTGTCTAAAAGCGACTATGAGCAATTAGAAAAATATACACTGGCTTTGTTTCAACGAGGCAAAGAATTAGCACACCAACGCGGATTAATTTTGGTTGATACCAAATATGAATTTGGGAAAATGGACAACACTATTTGCTTAATTGATGAAATTCATACGCCCGATAGCTCGCGCTACTTTTATTTAGAAGGATTTGAAGAAAGGCAAAAAAATGGACAACAGCAAAAGCAACTTTCAAAAGAGTTTGTTCGTGAATGGTTGATGGAACACGGTTTTCAGGGAAAGGAAGGTCAGCAAATTCCAACTATGACAGACGAGGTAGTACAAAATATTTCTGCTCGTTACATTGAATTGTTTGAACAAGTAACGGGAACAAAATTTCAAAAACAAGAATTGACAGAAGCCGAAATGCTGAAGCAACTGACAATTGCCATACAACAATTACCCCTGAATGTACATTCCTAAAACAGCATAATTCATCCTTTCATACCTTTGTAACTCCCTTTTTTAATCTTTTTTCTTATGTCCACAACAACTGCAAAACGTGTCATTACGGCTCCAAGAGGAAACCAACTCAACTGTAAAAATTGGGTAGCAGAAGCAGCCTTTAGAATGATTCAAAATAATTTAGATCCAGAAGTAGCGGAACGCCCCGAAGATTTGGTCGTGTATGGCGGAATAGGCAAGGCAGCCCGCAACTGGGAAAGCTTTGATAAGATTTTATCAGCCCTTAAAACATTAAACGAAGACGAAACGCTAATGGTGCAAAGCGGCAAACCGGTCGGCATTCTTCGCAGCCATAAAGATGCACCTCGTGTCTTAATTGCCAATTCAAATTTGGTTGGACGCTGGGCTAATTGGGAAACTTTTCGGGAGTTGGAAGCTAAAGGATTGATGATGTATGGTCAAATGACTGCCGGAAGCTGGATTTATATTGGCTCACAAGGCATCGTTCAAGGCACTTATGAAACTTACCTATCATTAGCAAATCTTCATTTTAAAGGTTCTTTGAAAGGCACTTTTAATGTTACGGCAGGCTTAGGCGGCATGGGTGGTGCGCAGCCATTAGCCATCACCATGAACGAAGGTGTAGCCTTAGTGGCAGAAATGGAAGAATGGCGAATCGAAAAGCGAATCGAAACACGCTATTTAGATAAATGGACTAAAGACATTGATCAAAGTATTGATTGGGCATTAGAAGCCAAAGCCAAAGGCGAAGCCGTTTCTATTGGGGTTTGTTGTAACGTGGTTGATCTATTACAGCACTTGTTAGACCGAAACATAACGCCTGATACACTAACAGACCAAACCTCTGCACATGATGAACTGATCGGATATTTTCCGGCGGGGCTTTCTGTGGCGGAAGCCAATACCTTACGTAGCACCAATCCCGAAGAATATACCAAGCGTTCGCTCGACACCATGGCGCAACATGTGTTACAAATGCTTGCCTTGCAAAAACGGGGTGCTATCACTTTTGACTATGGTAATAACCTTCGCGGACAAGCACACGACAAACGGGATGTAAAAAATGCTTTTGATTTTCCGGGCTTTGTCCCCGCCTACATTCGCCCACTTTTTTGTGAAGGAAAGGGTCCCTTCCGTTGGGTGGCACTTAGCGGTGACCCCGAAGATATTTACACCACGGATCAGGCATTGATGGAATTGTTTCCCGACAATATAGGGCTACACCGCTGGTTGAAAATGGCCAGAGAAAAAATTGCCTTTCAAGGTTTGCCGGCTCGCATTTGTTGGTTAGGAATGGGTGAGCGTGAGAAAGCAGGAATTTTATTCAATGAATTAGTGAAAACCGGCAAGGTAAAAGCACCGATTGTCATTGGTCGCGACCATTTAGACACCGGTTCGGTAGCCTCTCCTAATCGAGAAACAGAAGCTATGAAAGACGGCTCGGATGCCGTTGCCGATTGGCCTATCCTGAATGCACTAATCAATACGGCGGGTGGTGCCAGTTGGGTCAGTTTCCATCATGGTGGCGGAGTAGGAATGGGATATTCACTACATGCAGGCATGGTGATAGTAGCCGATGGAACGGATGATGCAGCAAGACGATTGCACCGTGTGCTACACAACGACCCAGCCATGGGCGTTATCCGACATGCAGATGCGGGCTATGAATTGGCTCAAGAGGTAGCCGATCAATTCGGATTGACGCTTTAATGCTTCAATGTTAGTCAGTGGATTAGCCATTGGGTTGAGAACCTTGTTTTCATTCAATGGCTTTTTCTTTTGACAGATTCCTTACTTTTCGCTCCAAATGCACACGGCAATTACCAAAAAAAATCATCGAGCTTGGGCTATGTATGATTGGGCAAATAGTGCTTACAATCTCGTCATTACCTCAACCATTTTTCCGGCTTATTATACAGCCGTAACAACCCAAAAAAAAGGAGATCAAATAGTAAGTGATCAAGTTCGTTTTTTGGGTAAATCATTTACCAATACAGCTTTGTTTGACTATGCTTTGGCAGCTGCTTATTTATTCATAGCAATATTATCCCCCATCCTATCTTCTATTGCCGACTATCAGGGGAATAAAAAGCGATTTATGCGCATCTTTTGCTACGTTGGCTCTGCCGCTTGTGCCGGGCTTTATTTTTTTGATGGAAACAGGATTGAAATTGGAATTATCTTCTTTTCTATTGCAGCGGTGGGCTATTGTGGCAGTTTGGTTTTTTATAATGCCTTTCTACCTGAAATTGCCGCCGAACAAGACAGAGATCGGGTCAGTGCGCAAGGTTTTGCTTACGGATATGTGGGCAGTGTGCTGCTACAATTGATATGCTTTGTATTTGTGTTCAAGCCGGATTGGTTTCATGGATTGGGAATATATAATGAAGGCGATGCTTCGCGTTTTTCTTTTTTGTTAGTCGGCATTTGGTGGTTTGGTTTTGCACACATCCCATTGACTGTTTTGCCGGAAAGCAAACCAAACGGACAACGTCCAAACCATAATGTTTTTATTAATGGCTTTCATGAATTGAAAAAGGTATTGGCTCAATTAAAAGATCTACCTGTTTTAAAAACATTTTTAGGTGCCTTTTTCTTTTACAGCATGGGTGTGCAAACGGTGATGTTAGCCGCAACAATATTTGGCAGCAAGGAATTGCACTTAGATACCACACAGCTTATTTCCACCATTTTGATCATTCAACTGGTTGCCATTGCCGGTGCTTATCTGATGGCAAAGTTGTCAGATAAATTTGGAAATTTAAAAGTCCTTTTTACCGTAGTTCTTTTTTGGGTTTTCATTTGTGTCTATGCCTATTTTGTTCATAATGCAATACAGTTTTACATTACGGCTATTGCAGTTGGCATCGTTATGGGAGGTATTCAATCCCTAAGCCGGAGCACCTATTCCAAACTAATGCCACCAACAACAGATACGGCATCTTTCTTTAGTTTTTTTGATGTTACCGAAAAAATTGCCATCGTCATCGGTATGTTTTCCTTTGGCTTTATTGAAGAATGGACAGGCTCCATGCGCAATAGCATTCTGTCTTTAATAGTATTCTTTGCCTTAGGTTTATTCGTTTTGTATCTTGCCATGAGAAAAGCAAAACATTTTCGATAAACTTTTTTTATGCAGCTCTATTCCATAAATGCCGGTCATTTTAAATTAGACGGCGGTGCCATGCACGGCGTGATTCCTAAATCCATGTGGCAAAAAGCCAATCCGGCTGATGAAAACAATATGTGCAGTTGGGCAATGCGCTGTTTATTAGTAGAACAAGGCAATCGTCGAATTTTGATTGACACCGGTATGGGTGATAAACAAGATGCCAAGTTTTTTGGTCACTACCATCCACATGGCGAAGATAGCATAGCTCGAAATCTTGCCAAGAATGGCTTTGATGAAAATGCTATTACCGATGTATTCCTCACCCATCTTCATTTTGATCATTGTGGTGGTGCCATCAAGCGTAAAGGCGAGCAGCTTGTTCCTGCTTTTCCTAAAGCTACTTATTGGAGTAATCAAAAGCATTGGGACAGTGCAACACATCCTAACGAACGTGAAAAAGCATCCTTTCTGAAAGAAAATATTTTGCCCTTAGCCGAGCAGGAAGGATTGCTGCAAATGCTTAACCTAAACGATGGTGATGGTTGGACAGATGACATTCGGATTAGAGTGGTAAATGGACACACCGATTCCATGATGCTGCCGCAAATTAACTATAAGGGAACAACACTATTATTTTGTGCAGACTTGATTCCCAGTGCAGCTCATATTTCCATGCCTTGGGTAATGGCTTATGATATGCGTCCATTAGATACATTGAATGAAAAGAAAAGAATTTTACAGGAAGCTGCTTCCAACAATTGGATTTTATTTTTTGAACACGATCCCTCCATTGAATGTGCAACCGTGCATGAAGTGAATGGAAGGATTGTGATAAAAGAAACTTTTGCTTTGGCTGATTGGGTAAAGTGAAAGGGCGGAAAACAGTGTGAAGGTCGCAACCAATTGGTTGTTTCGCACACAAAAAAATAAGTGCACACGAAATAGTATGCACTTATTTTATTTTTTTAAGGGAACAAAATCCCTATTTTACTTCTTCATATTCAGCATCGGCTACACCTCCGTCATTACCGGCATGATGTGTCTGCGTTTGCTCTTCGCCCGGTTGCTGTTGGGCGTTATAGATATGCTGGCTTGCTGTTTGCCATGCGGCGTTCAGCTCTTCCATAGCCTTATCGAGTCCGTCTAAGTTTTCAGCTTTGTGTGCTTCTTTCAAGCTATTCAAAGCAGTTTCAATTTTAGTTTTTTCATCAGTCGGAATCTTATCACCATATTCTTTCAGTTGCTTTTCAGAGTTGAAGATAAGACCATCAGCCATGTTCAGTTTTTCAATTCTTTCACGCACTTGTTTGTCGCTTGCTTCATTTGCCTTAGCCTCATTTTTCATTTTTTCAATTTCATCCTTGCTTAGACCTGACCCTGCTTCAATGCGAATATTTTGTTGTTTTCCGGTACCCTTATCTTTTGCGGTAACGTGAAGAATTCCGTTTGCATCAATATCAAAAATCACCTCTACTTGTGGGACACCGCGTGGAGCTGGGGGTATTCCATCAAGGATAAACCGACCTAATGTTTTATTGTCTTTAGCCATCGGACGCTCTCCTTGTAATACATTGATTTCAACGCTGGGTTGGTTGTCGCTGGCAGTAGAGAATACTTCGCTTTTCTTGGTAGGAATGGTTGTGTTGGCTTCTATCAAACGAGTCATGACACCGCCCATTGTTTCAATACCAAGAGAAAGAGGGGTAACATCTAACAATAGTACATCTTTCACGTCGCCGGTAAGCACACCTCCCTGAATAGCAGCACCTACGGCTACAACTTCATCTGGGTTTACACCTTTGTGAGGCTTTCTGCCAAAGAACTTTTCTACTACTTCTTGAACCTTAGGAATACGAGTAGAGCCACCTACCAAAATCACTTCATCAATATCGGAAGTGGAAAGATTAGCATCTTTCAATGCACGACGACAAGGTTCAAGTGTGCGTTCAACAAGTGTGTCAGCAAGTTGTTCAAATTTTGCACGAGTCAGTTTACGAACTAAGTGTTTGGGCACCCCGTCCACAGCCGTGATATAAGGCAAGTTGATTTCTGTTTCTTGAGAAGAAGAAAGTTCAACTTTTGCTTTTTCAGAAGCTTCTTTTAGGCGTTGCCAAGCCATTGGGTCTTTATGAAGATCTACGGCTTCGTCTTTTTTAAATTCATCAGCCAACCAATCCATCACCACTTTATCAAAATCATCACCGCCCAAATGGGTATCACCATTGGTTGATTTTACTTCAAATACGCCATCACCCAATTCAAGAATTGAAATATCGAACGTTCCACCACCTAAGTCGAAAACGGCAATTTTAGAGTCTTTATGTTGTTTATCTAAGCCATAAGCAAGTGCAGCTGCTGTTGGTTCGTTTATGATACGACGAACGTTTAGTCCGGCAATTTCACCTGCTTCTTTGGTTGCTTGACGTTGGGCATCGTTAAAGTATGCCGGCACGGTAATTACGGCTTCTTTTACTTCCTGTCCCAAAAAATCTTCAGCTGTTTTTTTCATCTTTTGCAAGATCATAGCAGAGATTTCTTGAGGTGTATAAAGGCGGCTGTCAATATCTACACGAGGTGTATTATTGTCGCCTTTTACAATTTTGTAGGAATTATGCGTCATTTCATCGCTCACTTCGTCAAAACGGCGACCCATATAACGCTTGATAGACATGATGGTGTTGGTAGGGTTGGTGATTGCTTGGCGTTTTGCCGGATCGCCTACTTTCCGCTCACCATTTTTTAAAAATGCAACTACCGATGGGGTTGTCCGGCGACCTTCGTCGTTTGCAATAACCACTGGTTCGTTGCCTTCCATTACGGCTACGCAAGAGTTGGTGGTTCCTAAGTCAATGCCAATAATTTTTGCCATAGTATTGTGTTATATAATTTTTGATTTTCTTAATTGTCGGAAAGTTGTTTGCAACATATATGCCACCACGCCCACATCCGCAATATTGTCAGTTTCATCTGCCAAATAAAAACAATAGCCCCGATTGAGATGACAATCGAGGCTAATAGTTTCTTTATTTAATTGAATTTATGTCAAGGTGTTGGACGACCCATGATGCGAAGCGAAGTTGTTAGTGGATCGGTTTTTAGCGCATTTAAGGTAATGTCGTCTATGTAGGCATTGGGAATATATTTTTTTGCCTCGGAAGTATATAACCCAAAAACATCTTTTCCCATGATATTGGTATAAAGGGGCTTTATTTGTCCGGATGTCAAGCCACTTGACTGAATTTGAGAAGTTGTTAAATAGTTGATATACTCTTTTCCGGTTCCCAAAAGCAAAATACGGCAAGAGTCCATATAGCGGTCAACACCAATCGGTGCCGGCTTCATAGCATCTGCCAAAAAACGATAAAGATTGGAAGCTTCTGTTTGCAGCTTTAAATCTTTTAGAGCATCGCCACTGATAGTAGCAAAGGTGTAATCAGCCGAATCGCGTGTAACTTGGTTGGTAGTCGTGTTTTTATTTACCCAACGAAAACGAATGGCAGCTTCTACATAATCAACATTGCCAACTATGCTTTGGTCTAAAAAAAGCATTAACACTTGTCCACTTTGTGAAAGCGGAAAGCTCAGTCTTTTAGGAAAAATATTTCCGCCACTCAGGTCTAAACGACCGGCATCTACCACCCGAATTTCAGATGAATCGGTAATGTTAGTAGCCTTATTGGTAATCACTAACCGGTAAGTGCGAGAAGGGTTAATTGCCCACTTGAACTTATAGGCATAGTTAGGGCTTTTAAAAAAAGTACCCGAATCCTTTGGATATCCTTCCTGATTCATATCCACTCTTGTCAAAGGAATGGGCGGAGCCGTTTGGGTTGATCCACTCATTTCTTTAACGACAACCATTAGGTCAGACTCCTTATAAAAGTTTGAATCTGAAACCTTTGCCATATCAAAAGCATTTTTGTGCTCATCCAAAAAAGATTTTTGAATACGGATATAATGAGCAGTGTCCGACATATTCAAAATTCCGAACACTATAGTCATCGGCTTGTAAGGTGCGGCAACTTCAAAATCTTCAGAACAGCTTTGCAGAGATAAAATGCCGATGGCAGCAAAAAACGAAAGCAATAATTTCTTCATGAAATAATTTTTTCCTTTTGTTTGAGGGAGGTGTCATCTTCACATACTCCCTTTTTAAAGGCGAACAAAGATAGCAGTTCTACAACATTTCGCAGACGCATCCTTTTCCGACAGCAAATTTTTACTTTATCCTTACGAAGCACTATAAAAATACAATCAGAGAGTTGATAAGCGTTTACTACTATTTTTGCCTCAAATACAGATAGGAAATGACGCTTGCTGCTCAGTTAAAACTTGCTGCCGAACAAACTTTACACAAACTTTTTCCAGAAATAGATTTTCCGGCTAACATAGTTACGGTCAATCAAACAAAACCCGAATTTCCCGGAGATTATACTATTGTATTGTTCCCTTTTCTGAAGCTTTTGCGCCAAAAACCGGACACTTTGGGCATCCTTATTGGCGACCATTTAGTGGCACATAGTTCTATAGTTTCGTCTTATCAAATAGTGAGCGGCTTTTTAAATTTAGCCGTAAAAGATTCAGTATGGTTTGCGTTTTTACAGAATCAATTTAACAACCCTCATTTTGGTGAAATTCCTCGACAAGACAATCGAGTAATGGTAGAATATTCCTCACCCAACACCAATAAGCCACTGCATTTTGGACACTTAAGAAATATCTTTTTAGGCTTTGCCACCGGAGAAATTTTAAAGGCTACCGGACAGCAGGTTGTAAAAGCCAACTTAGTAAACGACAGAGGTATCCATATTTGTAAGAGTATGATTGCTTGGAAGCGTTATGCAAACGGAGCAACCCCTCAAAGCGAAGGCATTAAAGGCGATCATTTGGTAGGCGATTATTACGTAAAGTTTAATGATGTCTATAAACATGAAGTGGCTGAAGGGGTAAGCAAAGGCATGACGCAGGAGGAAGCAGAAAAAAATGCTCCCATTATGAAAGAAGCACAGGAAATGCTCAGACAATGGGAAGCCGGCGATCCAGAAACCCGCACCTTGTGGCAAACTATGAATGCCTGGGTTTATGATGGCTTTAAAGTATCATATTGTAGGCTGGGCGTAGATTTTGATAAATGGTATTATGAAAGCGACACGTATCTGTTAGGGAAAAAAATTGTTGAAGAAGGATTGAAAAAAGAGGTGTTGTTTAAAAAATCGGATGGCTCTGTTTGGATTGATTTAACGACAGATGGTTTAGATGAAAAATTGCTGTTGCGCGGCGATGGGACTTCGGTTTATATCACTCAGGATTTGGGTACAGCAAAATTAAAGTTTGATGAGTTTAAGTTAGCACAAAGCATTTATGTGATAGCCGATGAACAAAACTATCACATGCAAGTGCTGAAATTGATTTTAAAAAAAATGAACGAACCTTGTGCTGACGGCATCTTTCACTTGTCATACGGAATGGTGGAACTTCCATCCGGACGCATGAAGAGCAGAGAAGGAACCGTAGTGGATGCCGATGACATGATGGATGAAATGGTACGATTGGCTAAGGAACAAACCGAACAAGCCGGTAAAACCGAAGGATTTACAACCGATGAATTGACCAAGCTCTACGAAACAATCGGTATGGGTGCCTTGAAGTTTTATTTACTTCGAGTAGATCCAAAAAAGAAAATGATTTTTGACCCTAAAGAATCTATTGATTTACATGGCTTCACAGCAACGTTTATTCAGTATGCCCATGCACGCATTTGCTCTATTCTCCGAAAAGAAAATTGTCCTTTAATGCCTGACAGCAGCCGCTTTCAGTCGCTAACGCTTTCTCAAAATATTTTGCCTGCTGAGAAAAAATTGTTTGTTTCTTTAGAGCAATATCCATCTGTATTGTTGACCGCAGCAGAAGAGTATAACCCTTCTGCCCTTTGCAATTATTGCTTTCAATTAGCTCAGCAGTTTAATTCTTTTTATGATGAACATAGTATTTCAAAAGCAGAAAATGAAGAGAAAAAGCACTTACGCTTGATGCTCATCATCATGACAGCATCTGTGCTACGCCATGCCATGCAACTTTGTGGAATTAGAATGCCTGAAAAAATGTAAGTGTTCACAGAATGCCTTACGGGCAAGGTTTACAGCTATTTTTTGGTTAATCGTGCAAAGGCAATCAAGTCCGTATTAGGTATTGTCTTTGCTCCAACTTGCCTCAACTGAGTAATCATTTGACCCCTATGAAAGGTAGAATGATTGAACACATGTAACAGCACATCACCTACACGATTTTTTTGCATCTGCCCCTTTCTATCATAGTATTGTACTACATGTTCGAAAGCTGCATCATGATATTGCTTTTCAATAAAAAGCATAAGGTCTTTAGAGGCTTTTTGCCACAAGATGGTTCCTTCTTTAAAAGAACCTAAAAACGTCTTTTCAACCCAATTCGGATGTTCAATTAACCCTAATCGTTGGATCCATATCGCTTCTGCACTCCATACATGATAAACTGTTTTGGTTAGCGTATTGAAGCTACTTTCCACCTCTTTGTTGAGGTCAGATGGAGGCAGCAACAATAGGGTATCTATTATTTTTTGGTTTGCCCAAATATTGTATGCTGCAAATTGCTGTAATATTTCCTTCATCGTATCTGTTACCTTTGCGTACCAAAAATAAAACCAATTAGATATGGCGCACGACAATAATCTCGGATTCGACACAATTTGTATTCATGGCGGACATAAGCCCGATGCTCATCGTGCTCACCTGACACCCATTTATGCGTCCAGCACCTATCTTTTTGATTCTGCCGAACAAGCTGCTGCAATTTTTAAAGGGGAAGAAAAGGGTTATGTGTATGGAAGATTCGGAAACCCAACAATTGCTGAAGCAGAAGAAAAAATAGCTCTATTGGAAGGATTTGGCATAATGGATGAAAAGGGCGAACCGCTTCAACCAAGAGCAATCCTTCATGCCTCAGGAATGTCTGCCATTACAACGATGTTGCTTGCAAACCTCAAATCGGGCGACAAAATTATAACTCATCCTTCTTTATATGGTGGCACTCAAGAGTTGTTAGATAAAGTATTGTCCACTTTAAACATCGAAGCGATAATTGTAGATTTCCATGATTTATCTCTGGTAGAAAAAACTATAAAATCAAACAAATCCATTCGTTTGATGTATTTGGAAACACCGGCCAATCCTACATTGCGCTGTGTGGATATTGCAGCCCTTTCATTGTTGGGCAAAACTAATGGTTTAGTTGTCTGTGTAGATAATACATTTGCTACACCTTGTTTACAGCAACCCTTTCGATATGACGTGGACTTTGTGATGCACTCTACCACCAAATTTTTAAATGGTCATGGTACTGCCATTGGTGGTGTGCTTGTTGGACGTGATAAAGATCGCATGAATACAATCGTAACTAAAACACATCGCCTATTAGGTGGCAACAGCAATGGTTTTGACGCTTTTGTACTTACCAATGGTTTGCGTACACTCGGTTTGCGCATGAGCCGACATGGCGACAATGCTATTCATGTTGCCAATTACCTTTCTACACACAATTCGGTTGACCGGGTTAACTATTTAGGTCTATCGAAACATCCAGATTATGAACTGGCAAAAAAACAAATGAAACATCCCGGAGCCATGATGAGTTTTGAATTGAAAGGGGGTTATCATGCCGGAGTTCAATTTATAAATGCGCTGAAACTGTGTACTCATGCAGTTTCTCTTGGCACTTGCGATACACTGATCTCCCACCCTGCGTCAACCACTCATGCCGGTGTTAGTCCAGAAAAACGGATAGCATTTGGAATTACCGATGGACTAATACGAATGAGTGTAGGGCTTGAAAATGTAGAAGATATTCTACAAGATTTAGAACAAGCACTTCTTGCAATCAAATAAATAGTACCCTTGGATATTTAACCTAAATAATTTTTAATTTTTTCAAAATACTAATCATGACCACTGCCTATGTAATTGACGCTGTTCGCACTCCAATTGGGAAACATGGCGGAAGCCTTGCCACAGTTCGTCCGGATGATTTGCTCGCTCATGTAATCAAAACCTTAGTAGAACGCAACCCAAAGATTGATGTCAATGCAATAGAAGACGTTATTGCAGGCTCAGCCAATCAAGCCGGTGAAGACAATAGGGATGTTGCCAGAATGGCTGCCTTACTTGCCGGGTTGCCTGTAACGGTTGGCGGAAATACGGTTAACAGATTGTGTGCATCAGGCTTGCAAGCTATTATGGATGCGGCTAGAGCTATTATGTGTGGTGATGGAGATTTGTATATAGCCGGTGGTGTAGAATCCATGACTCGCGCCCCCTTTGTGATGGCTAAAGCAGATGTAGCTTATCAACGTAAAATTGAGGTTTTTGATACCAGTATCGGTTGGCGCTTTGTAAACGAAAAACTGAGTGCGATGTATCATCCTTTTTCAATGGGCGAAACAGCTGAAAACGTTGCCGAACGCTGGAATATCTCTCGTGATGAACAAGATCAATTTGCCTTCAATAGTCAAGAAAAGTATTTTGCTGCACAAGCTTCCGGAAAATTTAAAGACGAAATAGTACCAGTATCAGTTGACTTAGGAAAAGGAAAGTCTATAACTTTTGATATGGATGAACATCCTCGTCAAACCTCTTTAGAAAAATTAGCTACCCTAAAACCGGCTTTTAGAAAAGCAGGTTCTGTAACAGCTGGAAATGCAAGTGGTGTAAATGATGGCGCATCAGCACTCTTGTTGGCATCTGAAGCAGCTGTTAAAAAATATGGACTTAAGCCGATAGCAAAAATTAAATCAATGGCGATTGCGGGTGTTGACCCTGCCATTATGGGTGTTGGGCCAGTTCCTGCATCGCTAAAAGCCCTATCCAGAGCAGGTTTGCAAGTTCGCGATTTAGATTTGGTTGAACTCAATGAAGCATTTGCTGCTCAAAGCATTGCCTGTATGCGAGATCTTGGTTTGGAGTCTGCAAGGGTCAATGTAAATGGTGGTGCTATTGCCTTAGGTCATCCGCTTGGTTGCAGTGGTGCTCGTATTTCTACCACTTTATTGTACGAACTTCGTCGTCGTGGTGGCAAATTTGGCTTGGCAACTATGTGCATCGGAGTAGGACAAGGTGCCGCTTTAATCTATGAAATGGTATAGAGGGCTTAGAAACACCTTTTTTATAAATAGGCGTTCCAAATTTCCCAACTTGCTTCTGCTTGCAATTGCAACATTTCAAACCCATTCTTGGTGGCAGCACCATAGCTTTTCCCTTGTCTCAAAAACGCTGTTTCGACGGGATTATATACTAAGTCGAAAAGTAGGTGTTGAGCAGTTAGAGAGGCATAAGGCAGCAATGGAAGTGCTTCCGTTTGTGGAAACATTCCAACAGGCGTGGTGTTGATGATGAGCGGATACTGTTGAATAGTTTCCGGTGTTATATCTGCATAAAGCAGGGCATCTTTACCTGGTGTTCGAGATACGTTGGCAAACGCAATATTTAACCCCTTTAAAACATATTGTACTGCCTTCGCGCTACCTCCTGTTCCCAAAACCAAGGCTCGTGTATGATGTGTTTTCAATAAAGGTTCTAAGCTATTTTTAAACCCAATTATATCCGTATTGTAGCCGGTTAAATTTTCTTTATGAATAGCAATGCAATTAACAGCCCCTACTTGCATTGCCGCATCATCTATATTGTCTAAAAATTGTAGAATTTGTTGTTTATGCGGTAAGGTTACGTTCAGTCCCTGCAAAGAAGAATATTGTTGAAGTAATTTAGGGAAATTTTCCAATCCAGGAAGTGGAAACAACCGATATTCTGCATCTACTTTTTCTTTAGTAAACTTGTCGGTAAAGTAGGCGGCAGAAAAACTATGTCCAATCGGGAAACCTATTAATCCATACAGTCTTTTCATAAAAAAAGCGTCTATTCAGACGCTTCAAATTTATATTTCCTCTGCCGTAGTCTTATCCTTTTTCCCAAGGTAAAGATGAAAGGTATCACCCCTAAGTCCAACTCGCATACTTTCTAAAGGAATGACCTCAGCTGGAGCCAGATTACCTAAGTTTACATTCGCACCTAAAAGCTCTAAGAAGTACACCTGTTGCGATTTCTGAGGAGCTTCCCAAATAATACGCTCTGCCGGAATTTGCGTTAATATTTCTTGAACCAATCCCTGCCTGACTTCTCCACTGTCACGATAAATTCCCACATTGCCGGCTTCTCGAGCTTCTGCAATCACATAAGAAGAACCAGCTTCTAATTCTGCTTTCATCAACTCTATCCATTTGTAAGGTGGCATAATATTGGTTGCATCTTTCGACCCTACTTCCGACAATACTTTGGCATAACGTGTCAATTTCTCAATATAACCGCACTTTTCAGCATGTGGAATAATGATCGAACCATCTGACACTTCAACAAACTGCAAGCCATAATCCTGAATCATGGACACATAATCGTCAAATTGACCACGGATTAAAAATGCTTCAAATAAGGTACCACCAAAGTAAACCGGTATATTGTGTTTTTGATAAACTTCAATCTTTTCACGAAGGTTTGCCGTCACGTGCGAAGTGCCAAAACCAAGTTTCACCACATCAACATAAGGTGCTGCTACCGATAAAAAATCTTTTATCCCCTCAATACCCATTCCCTTATCCATTACCATCGTAAGCCCATACTGGCGCGGCTTTTGTGTGCGCTCTGGCAAATTCTTCAATGCAAAATTCATTGACCTTTTTATTTTTGATGAAATAATGTGCAAATGTACGGCAATAGACGTTGTTTAAAATAGCAAGTCCAAGTCGTATATTGTCATCGAATTCAGCAAGTATATATGAAGCGTAACGTTCCCATTTTCGGTTTACTTATTGGCATCATTTTCCCAATACTCGGCATGTTGGTCGTGTATTTAATTAACTCTGCAGGTGCTTCGTTCCCCGAGTTTTTACACGCTTTGGCAAGCAAGCATAAAGAAGCAGCAGCTGTTCTCAGCTTGAGTTTGGTTGCTAATGCCATTCCTTTTATTTATTACACAAACAAGCGGTTAGATCTTACAGCACGCGGAATACTAATAGCAACCATGATTTATGCTGTTTTGATCGTGTTACTTAAATATGTATGGTAGCTTTTGGGGACGAACCACCCTTGCCGATGCAGCTTTTGCGGCGTTAGCACCGTTCATCTGTTCCTTTCTATGTAGCTTTCTAAAACCATATTTGCTACCGATGATAACAAGCTCGAAACAAACATTGCAAACCCTCCATTTATTTTTTGTGTAGTTTTATGCAGATGAGAAAGCTTCGTATGCTTTTAGCAATAACAGTTGTAATAGGGGCTTGTAAAAAGCATGATAATCCCGTAAAATCTGATCATTATCGTGATGTAACCTATCGAGTGGACGCTCGCGATTCCTTTTTATTTGTACAATTTAGCCGTGCTCAATATGACAATGTTGCAAAAGGAAATTTGAAAATTGATACCAACTTTTCCAAGCCAGGAGTTTATTTTTTTAAGGCAACCGTTTTAGCCGACAATAATGTAATTCTTTACGGCGAAAGTCGCCGCAGTGGCAATTATGGGCTGCAAATTATAGGACCCGGAAACGTATTGATATCTTCCATAGATTCCCTAACCTTAGATCCTGCTAACCAACTCCATCCCAACATCTGGTATGCATCCATCAAAGCAAATTTTTAATTTCTCTCCCACAAGAAATATGGTGATTAAAAAAAGTTTTGACAAAAATTTGGTGAAGTCAACAGCCTCACTATCTTTGCAATCCCAAAACGATATGGACAATATCAAAAACGGGAAAAGATCTTTATAAACGGAAGCATAGCTCAGCTGGTTTAGAGCATCTGCCTTACAAGCAGAGGGTCCGCGGTTCGAACCCGTGTGCTTCCACTTCATAAATCCTCAACAGCTTTTTGTTGAGGATTTTTTTATTTCATGGCCATCTGTTACTTCGTATACGCTCAATCTTTGGGGAAATTTTACATCGGACCCACCACCGAGCCTATAGGTGTACGTTTGAAAAAGCAGCTCTCTAATCACAAAGGGTTTACCGCCAAAGCAAAAGATTGGATCATCGTGTTTCAAG
>JAFDXO010000029.1 GCA_018267925.1 Bacteroidota bacterium
CTTTCCAATCAGCAAGCCATGACCGCCGAAAAAGAGAAAGAAATACGCCTTGCCAAACTGGAAGCAGACCAAAAAGAGCAAGATATTCAGCTTGCCCGTAAAGAAGCCTTATTGCAAGCCGTAGGAAAAAAGAATACTATTTATGTTTCCCTTCTTGGGCTTGTTTTACTTGCCGCAGTCGTAGGCTTTTACATGAACCGGCTGCGAATACGTCAACTGAAAAAACTTGTGGATGTGCGTACTACCATTGCCGCCAATCTGCACGACGAAGTGGGTTCTACTCTGTCGAGCATATCCATGATGAGCCAAGTGGCTAAGAAAAAAGGAAGTGAAGGAAATGAACTCTTAGATAAAATAAGCACCAATTCACAAACCATGCTCGACAGCATGAGCGACATAGTTTGGAGCATTCGCCCCGATAATGATAAGTTGGGTAATATCATTAGTCGTATCCGTTTGTTTGCCGCCGAAACCTTAGAGGAGCAAAGAATAAGAGTAGTGATGGATGTTGCCAACGATATTGAGAAACAGCACATACCAATGGAGCTGCGTAAAGATATTTACCTCATTGCTAAAGAGGCACTCATCAATATTGCCAAGTATTCGCAAGGCAGTGAAGCGCATATCATTATCCATAAAGAACACAAACAACTCATGATGGAAATTAAAGATAATGGCATTGGCTTTGATGAAAACAAGTCCCATACATTAGGAGGCAATGGGTTGAAGAACATGAAACTCCGTGCCGAACGATTGAAAGGAAGTTTAAGCATCAAAAGCAAGCCCGGCAATGGCACCCATGTTCTTTTGTTCGTTCCGCTCGATCATGCCGGCACATCGCTGTAATTCAAGTGCAAATAAATCAGTTATTTCATTGAAAAAATGACCATAAAAAATATTGCAAGATGGCAATTTAGTCAATGTGTGTAAAATATCTTTCTCATTTCCTAAGTTCAAGAACCAAACGCATGAAATAGTTTCATAGTTAACAACCCTATCATTAAAGATAAATTTCAATGAAGCATTTCCGTTATTTAATGATGTCTGATATAGTATATTTGCCGAGCAATCTTCATTAATCCTTATAAAAGGACATTCATAAGATCGTAAGTATTCAACAACATAATCGGTACTCCGGTCGCTTGTTTCGGATATAATGAGTACCATCAGTTAGGGTATATTGTTTTATTTAGCCAATCGTTTAATCTATTTCTTTCCTCAGTCTCCAATACACGAGTTGCACCCGAAATAAAAAACCTACTTTTACCCCTCATTTTATTGGTATAGTTTATTTTCACTATTTCTTCTTCAATAGTACATAAGCCGTACTTATTTCTAATAAGGTTGATACTGCCAATTTTACTATTATTCATTTTTGGTATGAATAATGAGTCATTAAAACCTAAACAATCAAACATTAATGGATCTTTTGCACCCATATACTTTTGTGCAACGGTATGATATCCTGCACTGGCATATGACAATAAATCTCTTGGTGTAAAGCAATATTGTTCCATGCCTTTAATAATAACATCCCAAAACAGAAAATCCATTTTTCCCATTTCTGCCCCCTTTATATTGTGAGATATTATGATGCTATAAGGTACTGCACTAAACGGACTTTGTTTATAATTCCCGGTTGAATCAATACTTAACAATTGACTTTGCAATAAGTTGAATAATTCCTTGCTCACTTTTCCATCAACAATATCTATCGAATCTGCTCCTTTCCCTCCGTAGTATTTACTACCTGTTGCGTTCCTGCGTACATCCTGGTCTCGTGTAATAAGGCGATCTACATATAATCCCGTTTCTGAAAGTACAATGGTATCATTCTTATACAAATTAACCCACTGTTGTATGCATTGGAGCTGCTTGCCATTGTAATATCCTAATATATCCTTGTCAATAAATTTTTGAGAAACATTTCTTCTAAGAAATACATGCAGTTGCTTTTTAGCAAAGACAGTATCATTTACTGTAATGGCAGTGTGGAATGAATTATACAAATCATTATTAGAAATGTTTTTATCATTAATGGCAAAAGCCAATTTGTACTGTTTATATGCACCGCGAATATTCCCTTTACAAATAAATTGCTCGGCATTATTAATGTGAGAATAATATGTGTGCCAAGAGCGCGGAAAAGAAAAACCCGTAAAATGGCAAAGAACAAAAAGAAATGCTAAACATTTTAATTTCATAATTCGTATAGTTAGATACAATCAATCTACGGCAAATTTGCCGTAGATTGATTGTTGTTAAAAATGATCACCTTTAGATAGATTACTGATCAAATATAAATAGTCTTTGGGTAAATTAGTACTACCTAACATTGTTCTTCTCTTCTTAATCTTTCTTCACTCCAGTCACCACCACCCTCAACCTTATAATCGACATTATTTTTAGTTGTATAATCATTTGAATAGCATGTACCATCTTTACCTGTTGATTCCCCAGTTCTTGTCGCACAATTACCACCAACAATATAAGTCATGTTTTCTCCAGAAAGTTTGTTCATGTCAGATACTTTGAAATTCTCTAATCTCATGTTTCTTGCCTTTTTTAGGACTTTGTTTTTTTGTTATTCTTTCTCTCTACACTGTGAAAGAATATCAGCGGTTTCCAGTTTCGTTTTTGGCTGGGCTGTCTGTTGCTAAACCCCAAGTGATATCGTATTCACCAACGTCCTTTTTTGTTTGTTTTTCGAGTTAATTAAGGAGTAATATCTCGTATCATTGTGATCTGCAATGATGCTTTGAAATTTCAGATGTAAAATTACCCTTCTGCCATACTTATCCAAATTTTATGAGTTGTAAATATCAACCTGTTGGTTGTATTTTTCTACCGTATTATTCATCCGCTTTTTTAGATGGTGTTCTAAATTATAGCTTTTCTCATGATTTCGCGTAATCATGCGCAGGCAGCTGGGTCCACAGTCCATTGCATCATGTTGACGAGTAAATGGGAATTTTTTGATCATTTTTTCTTCACCAGCTCCTCCATGCCATAAAACTCAATGGCTTTTTCTTTTAATGGATTTGTACTCCACTCTTCCCATTCGCAGGTATATAGGGGTTGTAGCCACATTTTAGCGGTGCAGAATACTGGTCTTCCGGATTTTCTATGTACGCACGGCAATCTGTGCAAATGTGTCGGAATTCACAATCTCTACACTTTGTAATTTCATCTTTTTTTATATGCCATACTTTTTGAAAATCAGGATTGTTTACTACGTCAGTCAGTTTAGTATCACGTATATTACCATAGCTTTTTGCCATGCTGGGGCAGTTTTTTATATTACCCTCTGTATCTATGGCAATCTTGCGATTGAGGCAGGTGTTGTGGTGTTGGGATTCTGTGAAATGAGATAGATTCACCGCAAATTGTCTCGGTTCAATTGTACCACAACTCTTCTCAGACAAAACATGATTACAATTATACCAAACATGCCTATTAATGCTTTTTAAGTTTAACACTCTGCTTTTTCTTGACGAGTGTACATGAATTCTAAATATTTTAGCACTTGAGTTATATATTCTTCTTATTGATTTAATGTTGGTTATATCCGAAAAGGGCAAAATCAATTCAATTGAATTCAACCTTGTCTCATTCAGAAGATCAATTATCGAAATGATACTTTCAACCGACTGCCCCTTCTCAAAAAAGCGAATTTGCATTGCGCAAATTCCCAATTCATTAATATCTGGGATAATCTTACTTATCCAATCAACATTACAAAAAGTTGGGAAGTCAATAATCATATTTGATATAACATAAGGGGAATCCCATGATAACTCCATAGATGGGAAACATGCAACTTCGTCAGCACTACAATAAAATGCCAAATCATTTGTTAATAAGAATTTAATATATTGATCTACTATTTTTTTTTTCGGATAATTGTTATATAAGTAATTAACCTCAATCGCTTCATTTGATTTAAAAATGTCGTTAAAAATATTGGGGACAAAGAAGAATCTATGACGTTGAGCGTCAAAGAGCAATGAACGCTCATGCCCAGCAACCAACATACAGTTCGAAAAAAGCTTTAAATACATATTATATCTTTGATATTAGCTTGTAAAATGGTCTAATAACGTGCTTTGTGGTATTATGGAATGAGGAACTTGTCATATTTACTCGATATTCAAGCTCATCTAGATTTATCTCATCACCATGAGACAAGTTAAATATATAAGGAAGCTTGCTGAGTTCCTGACTATGTATTTTTGACTTTAAGCTTTTCTTCTTCATGAATCAGATAGTTAGCCATTTTCTTTTCTAAATAATAATTACATGGTTTTGAAACCATACCAAATTGACCTATAGGATTTATCTCTAAAAAAACAAATTCCAGATTATCAGTAATTACACCATCTATAGAACAATGTTTAATGTCAATCATTTTGACTAAGCTAAGTAATTGCTTCTCAATTTTGCTCGAAAGCTGATATGGTATCATTCTATCGGGCTTGTCATAGTCATATACTCGATAATCATATTTAGATTCTTTTCTTCGCTGTGAGAATATCGCCATCGAATAAAATCTATTATCAAGATAGAATGTCCTGATTTCATACTTTTTAGGAATTGCTTCCTGAAATAATGAAGGATAGAAAAAGCCTGATTCTTGTTTTATAATATCAGATTTTTCAACAAGCTTAGTATCTAGACAATAGTTCTTTCCTTCAATTTCAAAAATGTCAACCTCACTAATCGGCTTTGTGATAACATGAGTGAATTGGTCAATGAAATCTAGAACTTCGGAGCTTTTATTTGTTACCAATGTTTCTGGAATTCTCAATCCTGCCTTTTGAGCAAAGCTTAATATTTTAAGTTTGTTTAATGAGTGAAGAGATGGCTTGTCAATCCATTTTTTAGACTGCGCTTGAGAAAAAAGGAAACTATTAACAACAGATGCTTCCTTAATTAAATGCGAAAATAATTTGTGTTTTGTAAGGGGGGTGATATTCGGGTTATTGAATATTTCCTCTTCCATTTCAAATTGATTCCACCGTCTAAACCATAATACTTCAAAATCACTTAAGTTTAGTGAACAGAATGAATTTTCTGACGTGTTTGACAAGCGAATAGTTTGAGCAGCATCTTCGTCGAGCATATATTCACCATTTATTCTTACACAATCTGCTTTATAGAGTGTTAGCCAATCAATTATCTCATCAGTTGTATCTTCTGCATAATTTTGGGATAATAATGCAATCATATCTTTATTTTATTTTGAAAAATTACATTCCTATACTTATCAGTAACGTAAATTGAATATGAACCTTTGTCCAAAATAATTTTTATCGTATTCTTATTTGAGAGGATTAGATTGTGTATTGGCACCAAATTCCAATAACCATCATATTTCAATTCTCTGTCATCAAATACTTGAAAGAGAGCATTTTTGTATTTTAACCCATTAAATGATATCTCGTAAGTGCTGCCCATAGGATATTGAACGATACTATTTTTTTCGGGTGGGGTAACAATGAGTAGATCATAATCATTTACAAGTTTATTGGGATGCCAGCACACATTATTCTTTAAAATCCCTTGAGGTTTAGAGAATGGAAATTTAGAAATGATATATTTGTATATGTTGCTATTTTTTTCGGTATCGCCCTTTTCGATGAATAATGTCTGTTCAATGGTAAAAGGGTCAATACTTGTTGTTGTTTTTAAAAAAAAGCCCATCATAGAGTCAGTAGGGTTTTCACAAAGATGCTGATGACCACAATAGACTAAAATCTTTTCAGAAGGATTTTTTTGAACGAAGTTTGCTATCGTTCTTGCTTGCTCTATTTCCCTCTCTGTATCATAAAGTTGATTGTCATATGGTAAGACCTTAAAACCTATGTGCAGAGCTTTTCGTACAGCATTCCCAAAACTAGGCTCAGAAGTATAAAATCCGCTCTTCTGTAAAGGATATTTTCTTGTGTTTAATTCTTGGTCAGCTTCATCAATTGTTTCAACAAAAAGAGTTTTATAACCCAGAGCATATAATGAATCCAGTACTTGTGCCAAAAAAAGCCGATTGTGTGGTTGCGTATGTGCTTCGTTCAGAATTACTATTTTATGTTTAGCTGCACTATCGTATATGATTTTTTCTGCGTCACATAGCGTTATTTTAGTTATATTGCTATCTCGATAGTCGCTTTTCATCGAAATCTTGCTTCTGTCAGACAGTGTTTGCCAATATCTGTTATTGAAGAATGAATTAAATGTGGTACTTGATTCGTAAAATTCTGTAGTGTCAATTGTCGCAGGTGAATAGTAGCTAAGGGCATTTAAAGGCAGTAAATAATTATTCTTGCTAAATAAAAACAACTGAATAAGATTGTTTAATAGAAAATCCTTTGAGTGAAATGCGTGTGAAACTACATCCGAATCGACTATGTTAGTCACAATATTGTCTATAGAAAGGGTGCAGTTCTCGAAAGATGGTTTGTCGGTATTGTTTGGTTTCAACAAGGCATGATTATATGAAAATGCAACAATTCTGTATTGACTATCATTAATTAAAAAGTCTTTATGACCACAAAAAATCGTATCGTGATGGCTGCCCTTTAGAGTAAAATAGTGAATGCTATCCGACATGAGATGCAGCCTGACATCCTCTTCCTTTTTTCGCTTTTGTATTATTAGGACAGAAGGCGATAAATAATCTTGTATTAATAATGTATTTAAAAACTTCTTGTCTGAGAAGTATTTAAGTATCTTCCGGTCAATCTGTTTTGAATGAATTCCATTTGCCCAATTGTAGAATTTAGCACCATGATACAGGTTGATACCAAAGTCATATTTGGGATTTGAATAATAGTGTGATATAGTACCACAATCATAATATACATGAGATTCATCATGTTCAAATATGATTGTTTTGCATCCACATAACAAACAAACTACTAGTATAAATAATTTATTCATAAAAAATTGAGTGCTCTTTTTACAAAAAGGACCTGAATTTTTAGCAAAAATTCAGGTGCCTTTTGAGTGCTACTCTACCCAGTCAGAGATGCTGCACTCAACCATATCAACAACCGAGCCTGTTAGCCCATCGATATATGCCATTGCCTCATTATCGCCATCATCGTCAATCACTTTGCTTTTGTCTGAATCAGACCTTTTATTATCACTACCTTTTCTATTTGTAGTGAGAACAAAGCCCGTCCCAGCGGTTGTACCGCCATTTACTTGCAATGACTCATCAATTGATAAGTTATTAAATTTGCGATTATTTAGATTTTCTAATTTCATGTTTATCGCCCTTTCGGGACTTTTTTTCTAAGCTTTCTCTAAATCGCCGTGAAAGCAAGTCAGCGGTTTCCAGTTTCGTTTTTGGCTGGGCTGTCTGTTGCTAAACCCCAAGTGATATCGTATTCACCAACGTCCTTTTTTGTTTGTTTTTCGAGTTTAATTAAGGAGTAATATCTCGTATCATTGTGATCTGCAATGATGCTTTGAAATTTCAGATGTAAAATTACCCGTCTGCCATACTTATCCAAATTTTATGAGTTGTAAATATCAACCTGTTGGTTGTATTTTTCTACCGTATTATTTTATATTTGCTAAAAGAAGAACTTTTTTATTTTAGCAAATTGTCCTAATCAGCATAAATATTTTCTATGTCCCAGTCTAATTTATCCATTGGTAAAAAAATTGAAAAAATAAGAAAGCTTAAAGGTGTAAAACAGGAAACCTTAGCTAATTTGTTAGGCATTTCTGCACAAGCAGTTTCCAAAATGGAACAAAGCGAACACATTGACGATGCCCGTTTGGGGAAAATTGCCCAAGCTTTAGAAATTTCGCCCGAAGTGATCAAGTCATTTGACATGGAAACTTCATTACAAAATGTGTTTAATGCAGAATGTTCAGGTTTTAATTATAACTGCACCTTTAATCCCTTAGATAAAATTGTAGAACTTTATGAAGCCCTATTACGAAGTGAGCGCGATAAACTTAGATTATTTGAGCAAATGATGGCCAAAAAATGAATTTACGTTAAGTAGAAATCCTCCTTTCATTTCACTTTACCCTAAGTTGATGTACCTTAATTTGTAACAACAATTCTTTTTCGCTATATCCTTTTACTCATAAGCCTCCAAATATCTTTTTGGGTATTACTATATTCCTTGATTGCGTACTGTTTTTTGCTTACTAAGCCCATACATTAGGGGGCAATGGGTTGAAGAACATGAAACTCCGTGCCGAACGATTGAAAGGAAATTTAAGCATCAAAAGCAAGCCCGGCAATGGCACCCTTGTTCTTTTGTCCGTTCCGCTCGATCATGCCGGCACATCGCTGTAATTTCTTCAAAATAAAAGTTTAACAGTCTATCTTTTTGTTGAGAAAGGGTGGGGGGTATGAAAAAAAGAGCTATCGAAGATAGCTCTTTAAATTTTTTGCGGACCGGACGGGACTCGAACCCGCGACCTCTGCCGTGACAGGGCAGCATTCTAACCAACTGAACTACCGATCCTTATCGTGTTATTTGTTCCGTTTGGGGTTGCAAAGATAAAGACATTCATTTCAAAATAGCAAGTCTTTTTTAAAAAAGATTTTTACACCTAACAGATCTTTAAATTACTTACAGGGTTGTATCGTTTTTGGGCAAGTTGATTTTTATTCAGCTTGAGATCATTCATGGACGATTAGCCTGTTTTTCGATTTCGTGCTTTTTCAAAAGCCAGTCTTTGTGCTAAACGTTTCTCCTACTCAAGTAAAATATTATTTTTGATTGTATCGTGCGCAGCTTTCGTCTGATATTGATTGGGGTGTTTTTATTTCAGTTTACAAAAACTGTGGCATCATCTATACGAACAGATAGCTTGATAAATGCCATACATCAAGCACAATCCGATGCCCAAAGATTACCACTGTTATTAGCCGCTTGTCGTCAAAATGATATTGACCTTGATACCTTTTGTCGTTTTGCTTATCGAGCTAAAGATATAGCGCAACATATAGGAACAGAATTAGAGAAGGGTTATGCGGAATATTATGTTGCTTACGCGCTTTATTTGAACAGTGAAAATGACAGTGCAAGAACTGTAATTGACCAAACCATTTTTCGTTTTACCCATGCAGGAAATGAAGAAAAGCGTTTGTGGTTTAAGTTGATTAGTTTAAAAGCAACGACCTATCAAGGGCAAAGAAATAATTTGGCTGCACTTCAAATTTTGTATCCTCTATTGTTGATTGCCGAGCAAGAACATGATAGCATAGCTATGACGCAATCATTGCATCAAATAGCCATTATTGAAGGGCAGCAAGATCATCCCCAACAGTTGATTAGTCTTGAAAGACGAGCCTTAGCATGGCTTCCAGAAAATAATCCCTCATCACGAATTATTAGAGCCACCATTTTTGCAACCATCGGAAAGGCCTTTGCACAACAGAAAAAATATGATTCTGCAACGGTTGTACAACTTAATGCCATTCGGGTTTTTAAGGAAGAAGAAGATCTTTATAATCTGGCAATTGTTGTGCAACGACAAGCAGACGTATATATCAAGCAGAAAAATAGAGCCGGTGCAGCCAAAATGCTGAATGAGTTGTTGCAGCTAAATCAACGGATTCATATGGGAAATGGGGATTTGAATTATCATTTGAGTTTTATTAATTACTACAATTTAATAGGTCAATATGATCGTGCAATCAAGCTTTCCAGAGAGCATCTTGAAGGTTTAAATGGGATTGGAAACAATAAACTCAGACTCTCTTATTTGGCTGCTTTGTCCGAAAGCTATCGGGAAAAGGGCGACCTACTCCAATACGCTATAACTTTAGAAGCATTGGTGGCAGCAAAGGATAGTTTTTATCAAGCTAATGCCACTGATGCCATCGCTGAAATGCAGGCCAAATATGAAGTGCAAAATAGAGAGCGCACCATTGCTCAACAAAGATTAGCTCTGTTTAGAAAGAATCTATTGTTTTATGGTTCTTTATCAGTCCTTTCGATTTTTTTAGCCTTTAGTGGATTGTTTTTTCAACGCTATCAACGAAAGAGTAAGGAGAAATTAAGATTGATGCAAGAAGCAGAAAAGCGTCAAACCATTACTGCCATCAAAGGAGCTGAAGAGGCAGAACGAAAGCGAATTGCCGCCGATTTGCACGACAGTTTGGGCAGCTATGCTGCCAGCATCAAAGCGAACGCAGATGAAATGATGCGTACTCAGTCTGCTTTGCCCGATAACATTGCTTTGCTTGAAAACAATGCTCAGCAAATGGTTTCCTTGCTTGGTGACACTATTTGGGCTTTAAGTCGGGAGTCCTTAAGACTGTCCGATCTGAGTGATAGAATAAAAATATTTCTACAGCGGCTTAGGAAAAGCTACCCAACTTTATCTCTATCCGTTAAAGAGGAACTGAAACAGGACTCTATTTTACTCCCTGCCTCTGCTTTTCATCTTTTTATGATTGTTCAAGAAGCTATTATAAATGCCATCAAACATAGTGAAGCACAAAAAATTGAGATTTTTATTACGAATGATAAGGACTGGCAAATTGCCGTTATAGACAATGGTAAAGGCTTCATTTCAGCAACTCAGTTAACAGAAGGTGGAAATGGAATAGAGAATATGAAGCGAAGAGCAGAACAAATTCAAGCAACCATCCATTGGCACAATACAAACCCTAATGGAACTACGGTTTTGATTGCCGCTACTACATTTTAGGTATTGCATTCAGGTACTCAATTAACCATATTTGCATAGTGAACAATGAAACAAAAATTCGCATTGCCCTTGTAGAAGATCAGCTTGTCAACCGAAATACATTTATTCGGAAATGCGCAGCTATGAATTCGTGCGAATTAGTGCTTCTGGCTACCGATGGACACGATTGTCTTCGTCAATTAAAGACCATACCGGAAAGCCTTTTGCCGCAGGTTTTATTTGTGGATTTAGAAATGCCCGGAATGAATGGAATTGAAACCATAGCAACAGCACATAAACTTTACCCTTTTCTACGTTTCTTGGTTCTTACGGTTTTTGATGATGATGCCAAGATTTTTGACGCCATAAAAATAGGTGCTGAAGGCTATTTGCTCAAACATGAAACAGCTTCAGTGTTGGAAGATGCCGTACATAATCTACTGGAATTTGGAGGTGCTCCCATGAGTCCGCCCATTGCTCGAAAAGCCTTGCAAATGCTTCATCGTAGTGGAATAGGGGCGGCAGAGGATGAACAACATACACCGCCGACAGCTTTATCAGAACGAGAAGTGGAAGTGCTGGAATTAATGGTGTCCGGTTTAGATGCTAAAGCAATTTGTATTCACCTGGATTTGAGTGTGCATACTGTAAGAAAGCATATTGCCAATATATATAGTAAGCTACATGTGCGATCTAAAGCACAAATCATTAGTTTGGCGCACCTTCAAGGTTGGTTTAAGAGAACTAAATAGCCAATGACTCTTGTCCTTTGCAAATCGCTGCTATCCCGCTAACTTTGCAAATCTTTTAATTTTTTTAATCGAGTTATATCATTTTATGAACTTGTTTTCTCTCCAAAATAAGGAGTTCTCATTTAGGCATATCGGGCCAAACGCCTCAGAGACTCGAGAAATGCTCCAAGTAGTAGGCAGTTCTTCTATTGCAGAATTAGTAGAACGAACTGTTCCCGCTTCTATTCGTATGCAAGAAGCATTAGGTGTGCCGGCATCAGTAAGCGAGGCGGAATATTTGCGCGAGTTAAAAGAAATATCGCTCAAAAACAAGGTGTTTAAGTCGTACATCGGACAAGGATATTACGATACGCATACACCAAGCGTAATTCTTAGAAATATTTTTGAAAATCCGGGATGGTACACTCAATATACACCTTATCAAGCCGAAATTTCTCAAGGACGCTTAGAGAGTTTGCTCAATTTTCAGACAATGGTTAGCGACCTATGCGGGTTGCCAATTGCCAACGCTTCTTTATTGGATGAAGCTACGGCTGCCTCTGAAGCAATGACTATGTTTTTTAACACACTAAACAAAAGCCATGATAAGATAGATCGCCCTAAATTTTTTGTTGATGAAGATGTTTTTCCCCAAACAAAAGATGTTATACTAACTCGTGCCATGCCAATCGGAATTGAAGTCGTATTTGGTAATTATCGCACTACTACTATTGATTCATCTTTCTTTGGTGCTATTGTTCAATATCCAAATGATAAAGGGTCGGTTGAAGATTATCGTCAGTTTATTGATGCGGCACATCAGGCTGGTGCTTTGGTAGGAATGGCTACAGATTTATTAGCTTTAACACTACTTACTTCACCGGGTGAATTGGGCGCCGATGCTGCTTTTGGCTCTGCTCAACGTTTTGGTGTACCTTTTGGTTTCGGTGGTCCACATGCTGCTTTTTTTGCAACGAAAGATGAATTTAAACGGAGTATTCCCGGTCGTATTATTGGCGTAAGTGTGGATGCAAAAGGGCAACGTGCTTTGCGTATGGCCTTGCAAACAAGAGAGCAACATATCAAGCGTGAAAAAGCAACTTCTAATATCTGTACGGCACAAGCTTTACTGGCAAATATGGCCGCTATGTATGCCGTATATCATGGTCCGGATGGCTTGAAAAACATGGCAAAACGAGTGGCTGCTTTAGCTCATTCACTGGCTGTTTCTTTAAGCCAAAAAGGGGTAAAGGTGTTGAACACTTATTATTTTGATACACTGTTGGTTGAAGTTAAGAATATGCCTGAAATTCGTAGTCGGGCAGAAGCGAAAGAAATTAATTTCCGATACTTCTCTACCGGTCAAATAGGAATTTCATTAGATGAAACCACCACTGTCTCTGATCTCTTTGATATACTTCAAGTGTTTGTTTCTGATGAGCAGGAATCATTGACATTTGAAATTGGTAATGACCAGGTTTTGTCAAATATACCAACCGCATTAACGCGCACATCAACTTTTTTGACGCATCCGGTCTTTAATACTCACCATAGCGAAACCAAGATGATGCGCTACATAAAAATGTTGGAGAATAAAGACCTTTCGCTCAACACCAGCATGATTTCTTTGGGATCTTGTACCATGAAGCTCAATGCAGCCACAGAAATGATTCCTTTGAGTTGGAGCCACTGGAGCAAAATTCATCCTTTTGCACCTCGCACACAAACACAAGGCTATGATCAAATTGTTCGCGAACTATCCAAATATTTATGTGCCATAACTGCTTTTGATGCTTGTAGTTTGCAACCCAACAGCGGAGCACAAGGAGAATATGCAGGCTTATTGGCTATTCGCAATTATCATCTAAGCAAAGGAGAAGCAAATCGAAATGTAATGCTGATTCCAATATCGGCACATGGCACCAACCCCGCATCAGCCGTGATGTGTGGCTACAAAGTAGTTGTGGTTAAGGCTTTAGAAAATGGGTATATTGATGTAGAAGATTTAAAATCAAAAGCGGAACAATATGCCGACAATCTTGCCGGTATCATGATTACTTATCCATCTACTTACGGTGTGTATGAAGAAACCGTAAAAGACATTACAAACATTATCCACCAAAATGGTGGACAGGTTTACATGGATGGCGCAAACATGAATGCGCAAGTTGGTCTGACAGCTCCCGGATTAATTGGTGCTGATGTCTGTCATCTTAATTTGCATAAAACCTTTGCCATTCCGCATGGTGGCGGCGGTCCGGGTGTTGGCCCAATTTGTGTAAAAGCACATCTGGCATCGCATTTACCCGGTCATGTCTCAAGCGATGAACTGCCGGCGCATGGTGCAGTATCGGCTGCGCCTTATGGCTCTGCAAGTATCTTGTTGATTTCCTATGCTTATATTAGAATGTTAGGGGCTGACGGATTGAAATCAGCAACAGAATATGCTATTCTGAACGCAAACTACATGTTAGCTCGCCTGAAAGATCAATTCGATATTCTCTACACGAACCATCATGGTGCATGTGCCCATGAGTTTATTGTAGATCTGCGCCCATTTAAAAAGTCGGCAGAAGTGGAAGCTGAAGATGTTGCCAAACGCTTAATGGATTATGGCTTCCATGCTCCAACCATGAGTTTTCCCGTACCCGGAACCATCATGATTGAACCAACAGAAAGCGAAGACAAGGCAGAACTTGATCGCTTTTGTGACGCATTGATTCAGATAAAGAATGAAATTGTAGCTATCGAAACAGGTAAGGCTGATAGAAAAGACAATCCACTGAAAAATGCACCACATACGCAATACGAGGCAGTGTCAGAACAATGGGATCATGCGTATTCTCGCGAAGAAGCTGCTTTCCCCTTAGCTTATGTACGTCAAAGTAAGTTTTGGCCAAGCGTTGCAAGGGTTAATAATACACTTGGAGATCGTCATTTAATTTGCACTTGCGAACCTACCAGTGCCTATGCAGAAGCATAAATAAATGTACCTAATAAGAGTTGACAGCTTGCATCAAATGTGCAGGCTGTTTTTTTGTATGGGATGGTAGAAAATGCTATTGACAGTAGCAAGCTATTTGCATGTTTCCTTTTCCAGCATATCGCTTACTGCCAATACTATATTATAAGGAAGAGTTTTTGCTTCATCACCTATAATGTCATATCGTCCTAAAGCAGACCAGGTCATAAAAAAGCGAGGAAAGCCGTTTATGTTTATTTCATAGTATAAACCATCCTTGCGTTGATGCGGCACAACAACAACCAGCATTTGTCGTTTGTCATAATGAACAGTCTTTGAAAAATTGTGAGGCATGGAAATAATTAAGGTTGACAAAAATAATGCTGCTATACGTGAATAGAAAAGCCTGTAAAATGAAGACACTGAAAAGAGACTCAGTTTCTTTTAGAAAGTAATTCAAAATCAAAATTAAAAACACAGAATGGGCTTTTGATTAATTAAGCTATCGCAGTAAAAGCATTTTTTTTATTCATAACCTTTGATGGGCTTTAAAGCGAATACAGATAAGGGTTATAGCATTTTTGAGCATCATTTTTGTCCATTAAGCCGATTTTGACAATTTTCAAGTTTTAAAGACGGTCATTTTATGAAATTGTTTTTCTGATAAAAAGTAGCCGAATGGAGGTATTCAATTCTTTTTGTTACGCTTAAAAAATAAAAAGGAAAGTGCGATTTGAGAGAGGCAATAAACAAAATTCATTCGGCGAAGTTTTTTTTGAACTTAAAACCACTATCTTTGCGCAAAATTTGACGGGAAGTATCTTTTTTCGCCATATTTAAACCAGAAATTTTAAGGCTGCGTAATGCGTTCTAAACAATTTTTTTCCTCACTGTTATTGGCTCTTGCGCTTTTAGGCGTTTCTATCAATTCATTTGCACAACATGAAGCTGCTCCTGCCGAAGCGCATCATGATGGAGAAAAGAAAAAGGGTTTTGATGCATCCGAAGTTATCTTTGGACACATTCGTGATTCACACTATTGGCACTTGTTCGATATTAGTGGAGAGCCTGTAAGCTTTTCTTTGCCGGTTATTATTTATGATAACCAAAAAGGATTGTCTGTATTTTCAGCTTCAAAATTTCATCATGGACATGAAAGCTACGAAGGCTATAAAATTGATGAATCTAATAAGATAAAGGAGAAAATTGTTGCGGTAAATCCGGTGCCGGGTCAAAAAATATATGACTTGTCAATTACAAAGAACGTTTTGTCCATGCTAATCTCCATTGTTTTGCTTTTATGGTTATTGCTGGGGGTTGCTAAAAAATATCAGAAAAATGGCACCATGACTGCACCTAAAGGAATGCAGAATGCAATGGAGCCTATCATTATTTTCTTGCGTGATGAAGTAGCAAAGCCCAATTTAGGAGCAAAGTACCTTCGCTATATGCCCCTAATTATGACTATTTTCTTTTTTATCTGGATCAATAGCTTATTAGGCTTGTTGCCGGGCGGAGCCAATTTTAATGGAAATATTGCCTTCACGGCTTGCTTAGCTTTGATATCATTTATTGTCATTCTTTTCAGTGCTAACAAGCATTTTTGGGGTCATCTACTGAACCCTCCGGGCGTACCTTTCGGTATCAAACTATTGTTGGTTCCTATCGAAATCCTCTCCTTATTTATTAAGCCTGTAGCCTTGATGATACGTCTATTTGCTAACATGTTAGCAGGGCATATCGTAATCCTGAGTGTTATCTCTATGATCTTTATTTTCGGTTCGTTGAATGCGATTGCAGGTTGGGGCTTTATGCCAATTTCGCTTGCTTTCACTGTTTTCATGTTCTTCTTAGAATTGTTGGTTGGAGCTATTCAGGCATTTATATTTGCAAATCTGACTGCCGTATTCATTGGACAATCTATCGAAGAACCACATCATCATAACCATCCTTTGGAATATCATGGTCATGATGCTGCTCATCCTGAATTAACTTTAGCAGAAGAAGTAAAAAATTAAAAACTGTTTTTTAATCAAAATCCATATATAACATGTCAGTGTTGAACACAATTATGTTAGCAATTGATGGTACTGCCGCAGCAGGTGGTGCAATTGGTGCAGGTATTGCCGCTCTTGGTGCCGGTGTAGGTATCGGTCAGATTGGTAAAGGTGCTGTTGAATCAATCGCACGCCAGCCTGAAGCTTCAGGCGACATCCGCGCAAACATGATCCTAACAGCAGCCTTCGTTGAGGGTGTTGCGCTGTTTGGTGTAATTGCCGGTTTGCTTGCTATCGTACTTTAATTGCTACGAAGAAAAGTATCAACTGCACCCAACGCACAGGGCAGCGGGTGCAGTTAACTCTTAACTTGATTCAGTATTATTAGAGTAGGATTTTGACAGTTAAATATTGATTGTTTTTTAAAAAAAATTAAGAATATGGAATTATTAACGCCGGAACTCGGACTATTTGTTTGGACGCTTGTAGCGTTTCTCGTTGTGTTTTTTATCCTTCGCAAATTTGCTTGGGGTCCTATTTTAAAGTCATTATCTGAGCGTGAAACAGGCATTGCTGAATCAATTGCTGCAGCCGACCGCGTTCGTAAAGAAATGGCTCAAATGCAAAATGAAAATGAAAAGCTGATGATGCAAGCAAGAGAAGAACGCTCTGCTATGTTAAAAGAAGCAAAAGATACTCGCGATAAAATAGTATCTGAAGCAAAAGATGCTGCAAAAGCAGAGGCTAACAAAATTATCGCCGATGCACAGCAGCAAATTCAGCATCAAAAGATGGCAGCATTGACAGAAGTGAAAAATGAAATCGGCAATCTTGCCGTTGCAGTAGCAGAAAAGGTATTGCGTCGTCAATTGGCAGGAGAAGGAGCGCAGAATGATTATGCTAGCATTTTGGCTGAAGAAGTAAACCTGAACTAAGACAAATTTCATTGTCCACTTATGCCTTGATACAAAAAGGTTTAAAGGGACTATTGACCCAGAAAATAAATTATGCAAAATCCACGTCTTGCAGCACGATACGCCAAATCATTACTTGATTTTGCTGTTGAACAAAATAATTTGGAAGCTACACTGGCAGATGTAACCTTGTTGGACAAAATAAGCACGCACAGCCGTGATTTTGCCAGTATGCTTCGTAGCCCAATTATCAAATCAGATAAGAAACAGGCTATTTTAGATGCCGTTTTAGGTAATCGCTTATCTCCTATAACGAAGGCTTTCTTTACCTTATTGGTCAATAAAGGAAGAGAAGCAAATTTGCCGGAAATTGCAAAATCTTTCATAGCCCAATATAAAGAGGTTAAAAACATTAAAACTTTACGCTTGACAACTGCCGTACCCGCAAGTGATGCTCTTAAAAAGAAAATCATGGATCGTGCGTTGGTTTCACTTAATGAAAGCCAAGTTGAATTAATTGAACAGGTAAATCCAGATATTATTGGTGGGTTTGTATTAGAAGTTGATGACAAACTGTTTGATGCCAGTATTCGTAAGGATTTAAAAGATGTTCGTGCTCAATTTACCCAAAACATTTACGTAAGCCAAATTCGATAAAAAGGCTTTCAGAAATAAATAAAATTAACACTTGAATTTTTAGTTATGGTTGACATTAAACCGGATGAAATATCGGCGATTTTACGCCAACAGCTAACAAACTTCGATGCAGGGGCAAGCCTTGAGGAAGTAGGCACTGTATTACAAGTGGGTGACGGTATTGCCCGTGTATATGGTTTAAATGGCGTACGCCAAGGTGAATTGGTATCGTTTGAAAACGGCACTAAGGCTATTGCCATGAACTTGGAAGAAGACAACGTAGGTGTGGTAATGATGGGTGATTATTCCGAGATTAAAGAAGGTGCTAAGGTTCGCCGTACCGGACAAATTGCCTCTATCAAAGTTGGTGAAGGTATGTGTGGACGTGTGGTAAACACTTTAGGTGAGCCTATTGATGGTAAAGGTCCATTGAAAGGAGAACTTTACGATATGCCACTGGAGCGTAAAGCACCGGGTGTTATTTTCCGCGAACCAGTTAAAGAACCTTTGCAAACCGGTATCAAAGCTATTGATGCTATGATTCCCGTTGGGCGTGGTCAACGAGAGTTGGTTATTGGTGATCGTCAAACCGGTAAGACTGCCATTTGTATTGATACCATTATCAACCAAAAAGAATTTTTTGCCGCAGGAAAGCCTGTTTATTGCATTTATGTTGCAGTAGGTCAAAAAGCTTCAACCGTTGCGGGTGTGATGAAGACCTTAGAAGAAAATGGCGCGATGGAATATACAACTATCGTTGCTGCTTCTGCTTCTGACCCGGCTCCTCTTCAGTTCTTTGCTCCCTTTGCCGGTGCTGCTATCGGTGAATTTTTCCGTGATACTGGCCGCCCGGCATTAGTAGTTTATGATGATCTCTCTAAGCAGGCAGTAGCCTATCGCGAAGTGTCACTTTTGCTGCGTCGCCCTCCGGGACGTGAGGCTTATCCGGGTGATGTATTCTATCTACATAGTCGTTTATTGGAGCGTGCCGCTAAGGTTATTTCAAACGATGATATAGCAAAGGATATGAACGATTTGCCGGAAAGTATCAAGCATTTGGTAAAAGGTGGTGGCTCACTGACCGCTTTACCAATTATTGAAACTCAAGCTGGTGACGTTTCTGCTTATATTCCTACAAACGTTATCTCCATCACAGATGGTCAGATATTTTTGGAAAACAACCTTTTCTTGTCCGGTATTCGTCCTGCCATTAACGTGGGTATTTCTGTAAGCCGTGTAGGCGGTAACGCACAGATTAAATCCATGAAAAAAGTAGCCGGTACGTTGAAACTTGACCAAGCACTTTACCGTGAGTTGGAAGCGTTCTCTAAATTTGGTGGCGATTTGGATGCTGCTACTAAAAATGTGATTGATAAAGGTAGCCGTAACGTTGAAATCCTTAAACAGCCTCAGTATTCACCTTACTCGGTTGAAAAACAAGTAGCTATTATTTATTTGGGTACCAACAACTTGATTCGGGAAGTGCCGGTAAAAAATGTTAAGGCATTTGAAGAGGCATTCCTTCGCGATATGGAAGCGAAATTGCCTGAAGTGCTAACCGAATTTAAGAAAGGAAACCTGCCTGAAGACGGCATCAACAAAATGGTGAAGTTGGCACAAGATCTAATTCCTCAATTCAAAAAATAAATAGATTTCTATTTTACTTAAAACACCCTTGCCTTAAAACGCATGGGTGTTTTTATTTTTACTTATTTGAACGATTCATTTTGCCTTTTAATAGTCATTTAACTTTCGTTTTGGTTTAACTGAACTTTCTTTGCAAACTCATTTGCATTATGCGGAAATTATACTGCCTTATCCTTCTGGTTTTTTGCCTTTTTTTTGGCGTATCTGCCCAAAGTCAAGTTCAGCAAGATACTCTTCGATTGTCTTTAAATGAAGCGGAGACACTGTTTCTAAAAGAGAACCTATTGCTTTTGGCTCAACGCTACAACATTGACCAAGCAAAAGCCGGAATTATTACGGCAAAACTTTGGGATAATCCAGACCTCAACTTCAGCTCTGTATTTTACAACTTTACTACCAAAAGATTTTTTCAACTGGATGATGAAAATGGTGAGGTTTCGGCACAGTTGACCCAAATTATTCGCACGGCCGGCAAGCGGAATAAGAATATTCGAATTGCTAAAACCACTGCAGATATTGCAGAATATCAATACTACGATTTGCTGAGAACCTTGCGTTATACCTTAAGAAACGATTTCTATAACAACTACTATTTGCAACAAACACAAAAGGTTTATTTCACGGAAATAAATGCTTTGCGACACATTGTTGATGGCTATAAAATAGAAGTTGGAAAAGGTAATATTGCTCGTAAGGATCTCCTACGAATTCAATCTCAACTTTATTCTCTCGAAGCTGAATTGGCAGGGATCCAAAACCAAATTGATGATATTCAAAGCGAACTAAAACTCTTGATTTCAGCAGGAGCAAAAGATTACGTGGTTTCTAAAAATGATTATGGTAGTAGTTTAGACCATAAAGAGATTGTTCAAAACGTAGCCTATCAGACTTTAGTAGATTCAGCTTCCAAAAATCGTTTCGATTTGAGAATGGCACAATCCGGAAAAGTAATGAGCGAACAAAATCTGTCCTTGCAAAAAGCAATGGCGGTTCCGGATGTCAGCTTTATAGTTGGCTATGATCGGCTTGGATCTTTTGTAAAGGATTACAACTATCTCGGATTAGATTTCAACTTACCTACTTTTAATCGAAACCAAGGAAATATCAAGGCTGCAAAAGCACAATTGAAAGCCAGTGAAGCAGCACTACAACTCACAGCAAACACGGTGGAAAGCCAGGTAGCCAATGCCTATATTGGCGCATTACGTGCTGAAACATTATTGAATTCTTTTGATGTAACTTTTGAGTCAGACCAAAAAAATATTATTGAAGAAGTAACCAAAAACTTTGAGAAAAGAAATATTTCCCTATTGGACTTTACGGACTTCTATGATGCCTACAAACAAAATGTAGTTCAAGTGAACAATTTGCGCTACCAAAGATTAGCTCAATTAGAACAACTCAACTTTACAACAGGAACCCTAATTTTTAACCGTTAATTTCCAGAATACACACTATATGCTTCGTTTTGTTTTTAAGAATCGTAATCAAGCACTATCCGCTTTATTGTTTCTTCCGATTGTGCTTTTTATATCGTCATGCAGCAAAAGTACAGTTGAAGAGAGTGATCACAGAGGGGTTTATTATGTTCCCGACTCTGTTATGAAAACCTTGGCGATTTCCGAATGTCAGTTAGCACCATTAACCAGCTCTATTAAGTTTAATGGAATGGTAGATGTTGATCCGGATATGGTTCTCAATGTATATCCTTTAATATCGGGTAATGTTCAAGGTGCATCTCCTATGCTCGGTGACTATGTTCATAAAGGAGAATCGTTAGGAATAGTTAGAAGTGCTGAAATTGCAGGCTACGATGCTACTTTGGTTAATGCACAAGAAAACGTAAGACTAAATCTAAGTTTGCTCAATCGGGCAAAAGATATGGCTAAAGGTGGATTAGCCTCACAAGTTGACGTAACACAGGCAGAGGTCGCTTATCAACAAGCATTAGCTGCTAAAATTCAAGCTGAAAAAGTGTTAGCTATAAATGGAAGTGGACAAAACGGAACTTACTCAATAAAGGCACCCATAGATGGCTTTATCGTTCAAAAAAATATTACAGATGGGATGAGTATTCGCCCGGATAACAACAATCCTCTGTATGTTATCAGCGATTTGAAAACCGTTTGGGTGCAAGCAAATGTTTATGAAGCCAATATCGGAAAAGTACATTTAGGAGATGCTGCCGATGTTACAACCATCACTTATCCGGATAAAGTATTCCATGGAAAGGTTGATAAACTGATGAATGTATTAGATCCCAGCAATCGTGTCATGAAAATGCGTGTCGTGTTATCTAACCCCGATTATTTGTTGAAACCACAAATGTTTGCCACCGTAACAGTTAACAATTCATTGAATCAACAAGTACGCGCTATTCCCTCTTCTGCATTGGTTTTCGATAATAGTCAGTATTATGTAATTGTGTACAAAAGCAATAAAGATGTGAAGCTACGCAATGTGCAACTTATCAGTAATAATGGTGTTACTGCTTTCATAAAGGATGGATTAGAAGTAGGTGAAAAAGTAATCAGTAGCAATGCTATATTGATTTATGGAGAACTGAATAGTTAGTGTTTGGCTACCCACAAGACATTTTCAGTACAGACTAATCCATTTTACAAACGCTATTGTTAGCAAGAAATGAGCGACTATGTTTCTCTAAACTTCTTTTCAGTGGCAAAAAATATTTTCAGATGAACAAGGTGCTCAAAGCAGTTATCGGTTTTTCGCTCAAAAACAGATATTTTATTCTCTTTGCTACTGTTATACTTATTGTTACCGGTATCATTACTTTTCAAAACATGCCAATTGAGGCATTCCCGGATGTTACCAATACAGAAATAAGTATCATTACTCAATGGCCGGGACGTAGTGCAGAGGAGGTTGAAAAATTTATTACCATCCCTATTGAGGTAGCCATGAATCCGGTACAACAAAAGGTAAGTCTGCGAAGTACCAGCATTTTTGGGTTAAGCTATGTGAAAATAATTTTTGAAGACGGTGTCAAAGATCCTCAAGCCAGACAGCAAGTAATGAACTTGTTGCCCAATGCAAACCTTCCCCCGAATATACAATCACAAGTGCAGCCCCCAACTGGCCCAACCGGTGAAATTTTTCGTTACACTTTGGAAAGTGATGTGCGAGATGTGCGAGAATTAAAAACGATGCAAGATTGGGTGGTTGATCGGCAATTACGCTCTGTACCCGGCATTGGAGATATCACCGCTTTTGGCGGTAAAACTAAAGCTTATGAAATTGCCGTAGATCCACAAAAGCTTACTACGCTTGGCATTACGCCTCTTGATGTATATAACGCCGTCCAAAAAACAAACATCAATATTGGTGGCGACATGATCGTGCAAAATAACCAAGCCTTTGTGGTGCGTGGCATCGGATTGCTGAATGATATACATGAAATAGCCAACATCGTTGTCAACAACACTAACGGTGTTCCTGTCTTAGTAAAGGATGTTGCAGATGTGAGCGTTTCTAATGTGCCCAGATTAGGTTGGGTGGCTCGGGCCAATGGATTAATAGATAGCAACGGCAAACGAGTAATTACAGATCAGCCCGATGTGGTAGAAGCTATTGTTGTGATGAGAAAAGGGGCAAATCCTTCAGATGTATTAACCGGTTTAAGGGCTAAAATAGATAAACTCAACAATCAAATCCTACCTCGGGATGTTCGAATCGTGCCCTATTACGACCGTTCAGATCTGATTCGCTTTGCCACACATACTGTAATGCACAACCTAATTGAAGGCATCTTGTTGGTGACTCTTTTGGTGTCGTTGTTTATGTTTAATTGGCGCACTACCCTCATCGTTTCTATCATCATTCCTTTAGCCTTGCTTTTCGCCTTTATCTGTTTACACCTGATGGGCATGAGTGCAAACTTGCTATCTCTTGGTGCAGTGGACTTTGGAATTATCATTGATGGTGCTGTTGTAATGGTGGAAGGGATGTTTGTCATTCTTGATCACAAAGCCAAAGAGGTTGGCATGGATCGCTTCAATAAATTGGCTAAGTATGGAATGATAAAAAAGAATGGTGCTCAATTAGGCAAAGCCATCTTTTTCGCAAAGCTCATTATCATTACAGGTTTACTCCCCATTTTTGCCTTTCAAAAAGTAGAGGGAAAAATGTTTTCCCCGCTTGCCTATACTTTAGGATTTGCCTTGCTGGGTGCACTTATTACCACCCTCACTTTGGTTCCGGTACTCATATCACTGTTGTTGAAAAAAGATGTTCATGAAAAGCATAATCCTTTTGTCCATCATTTGACCGGTGCTATGCAAAAGGGTTTTGTGGCAGCCTATCGTAAAAAGGAGACTGTTGTTGTAGTAGCCTTAGTAGTGATGACTGTTGGGCTTTTTTCTTTTAGCTTTTTAGGATCTGAATTTTTGCCTGAATTAGATGAAGGTTCAATCTGGTTGAGGGTACAAACTCCATACAGTATTTCTCTTGAGAAGAGCAAGGAAATTGCCGTCCAAGTTCGAAAAATTATTATTCAGTTTCCACAAGTTAAATATGCCGTATCTCAAACGGGAAGACCAGATAATGGAACTGATGTAGCCGGATTTTACAACAATGAATTTTCAGTTATGCTCTATCCTGAAGATCAATGGAAACCTCATATTTCTAAAGACGAATTGATCAAGCAGATGAATCAAAAGCTTAGTGCTATTCCCGGAGTTGAGCTTAATTTTTCACAACCTATTATGGATAATGTAGAAGAAGCCGTAAGTGGTGTGAAAGGAAGTATCTGTGTCAAAGTATATGGTGATTCACTGAATTACATGGAGCGAAAAGTAAAAGAAGTCTATGAACAATTAAAAACAGTTAGAGGTATTGCAGACCTTGGGGTTATTCACAATATTGGTCAGCCTGAATTGGCAGTCAATTTGAATCAACAAAAGATGGCACTGTATGGCGTGGCTACGGCTGATGCCAATGCAGTGTTGGGAATGGCCATAGGTGGTACCGCTGCCAGCACACTTTATGAAGGGATTAAGACCTTTGATATTCGTGTTCGATTACCTGAAAATTTTAGAAAAACACCGGAAGATATCGGCAATCTTTTAGTACCAACTGAAAGCGGTTCTAAAGTACCCATAAAAGAAATTGCAACCATCACTCAAAAAACAGGACCATGTTTGATTTTTAGAGATGACAACCAACGTTATTCGGCATTGAAATTTAGTGTTCGTGATCGCGATATGGGCAGCACCATTGCCGAAGCTATGTCTAAAGTGAAAGGAAGCGTGAAGTTGAAGTCTGGTTATACTATGGCTTGGCAAGGCGATTTTGAAAACCAACAACGTGCTGAAAAGAGATTGATGCAGGTAGTCCCTATTTCATTATTACTGATTTTTATTTTACTGTTTACCATGTTTGGAAACTTTAAAGATGCAGCTTTGGTTTTCTTAAATGTTCCTTTTGCTATTGTAGGTGGCATAGCTGCTTTACTCATTACAGGCACTAACTTTAGTATCAGTGCGGGTATAGGTTTTATTGCGTTGTTTGGTATTTGTATCCAAGATGGAGTGCTGCTCATCACGGTTTTTAAACAGAATATTGAAAAACTCCGAAAGGGACATCACAATTTATATGAAGGCATCAAGCTGGGCGTTGCGTCAAGAATTCGACCGGTTATGATGACGGCACTCATGGCGGCAATCGGGCTGTTTCCGGCTGCTATTTCGCATGGAATCGGCTCTGAAAGTAGTCGCCCGCTTGCTCGTGTAGTGATTGGCGGTATTCTTTGTGCCATGATCTTTAGTTTATGGGTATTCCCTTTAATCTTTGCTTGGGCATATAGAAAAGTGGAGAAAGATGGCGATGATATGAGCGTATAGGACTTCAGATATAGGTATCAAGTACCGAAAGACACTACTTAACTGAGGCAAATGCAATGCTCCGAAGCCCTGATTGGATCAATGGTTTTGGAGCATTGTTTATTTTTTTAAGAGTCTTATTTCACTAATCTCTTGATTAAGGGAAAGGATTTTAACTCGGCTTTTTCACGTTTGAAAATGAACAAGAAGAAAGCCATAAATAAGAGTGTTCCACTGATAATTCGTAGAGAAATCATAGCCGTAAAACCGGTGATGCTTTTCTGAACAAAAAATAAAATCAACATAACACTCAGATAGCCGAGTAATTTTTTTAGGTCATAAGGTATGGGGTAGTATTTCTGCCCCCAAGCGTATGACAAAACCATCATGGTGCCATAACAAGCAAGTGTACCCCATGCGCAAGCATCATATCCCCAAGTAGGAATCAATATCCAATTGAAGGCAACGGTTACTACCGAACCTATAAGCATGATATAAGCACCATAGCGGGTTTTGTCTGTTAGTTTATACCAAACAGTAAGGTTGTAGTAAATACCAAGAAAAACATAAGAAAGGAGTAATACCGGAACCAGATTTAAGGCATTACGATAATCGCGTCCAACAAAATATTTCCAAATATCCAAATAGAGCATCACACTCAAAAACATGACACAAAGTGCTATCACAAACCATTTCATCACCCGGGCATAAGTTTCAGGTGCATTTTTTTCTTTCGCCATGGAAAAGAAAAAGGGTTCAGCAGCCATTCGAAATGCTTGAATGGCAAGGTTTATCATAATAGAAAGCCTTACAGCGGCTGTGTAAATACCAACCATGCGCAAGGATTCATCTTCTGAAACAGGATATAGTTTTTGAAACATGACTCGGTTGAGTGTGTCATTAATAGTTCCGGCAAAGCCTGCTATTAGAATAGGGAAGCCATATAGTAACACCCGACTCAATAAGACTTTATTAATCATCGGACGATAATCTTTCAATTCCTTAAAGAGCAACAAAAGCGTAACTACCGATTGTAAAACATTGGCAAACAAAATAAAACCTAAGCCCCAATAGCGATTGTATAAGGTTTCTCCCACTATGCTTTTTCCCGCACTAAATAGTGCTACTACACTGACTACATACACTACAATGCCGGCAACTTTCGTAACGGCATATTTTCTGGGTCTATTTTCCTTTCGTAAACGAGCATAAGGTAATGCGGAAATAGCATCCAGCCCTACTATCAACGCACACCAGCCCACATAATCCGGATGGTCTTGGATGTTTGCAAAAACTGAAACTGGAGCAGAAAACATCCATAGCAATAGGCTGAAAAGTCCGGTACTGATAAGCATGGCTGTCAACTGTGTGCCATAGAGTTGCTTGTTGTCTTCAGTTTGGCTGTATCTAAAATAGGCTGTTTCCATCCCATAAGTGTATAGCACATTTAGGATGGGAATGACAGCATATACAAACGAGTATTTTCCAAACTCAAGCTGTCCACGTGCACCTACTAACGTATAAGTGAGATATGGAGTAAGTAAATAAGTGAGTAGGCGAGCGGCAATATTGCTAACACCATACCACATGGTTTGTCCGGCAAGTTTTTTTAGAGACAAATGTCTTCAGTTTTTGCGCTGTGCGTCAGCGTTGAAAAATGTAAAGAAAACAAATCAAACCAACAATTGTTGATTCTATTCAATGATCCAAGTTTCCTTTCCTTCAAGCAGTTTGTCTAAATTCCCTTTTCCTTTAGTAGAAAGAATTTCTTCCAGTTGAAGGTTAAGCGCATCTTCATAAGTGCTTCTATCTGTTTCATAAAACACACCCATAGGACGCGGGAAATGACCCTCTGTATGTGGATCGTCAAAAAATCGAACCAACATTTGGGCTTTAAAGAAATCTCGTTCATCATGAATCCAAAGATCAGAGCCGGTATAGCCATCACTTAGGTTTACCAATTTGGGTTTGTAGCCATCCAAAATGATTCCTTTATCTTTTGTCGTTCCATATAATAAGGGTTGCCCTTGTTCTAAAAACAACACCTCATCTGCCTTGGTTCCCTTTTCTGTAAATATTTCAAATGCGGCATCATTAAAGATGTTGCAGTTCTGGTAAATTTCAAGAAAAGATGAACCATGATGTGCATGAGAGCGTAGCAGCATCTGTTGCAGATGTTTCGGATCTCTATCCATACTTCGAGCTACAAAGCTTGCATCTGCACCCATAGCTAATGCCAACGGATTGAAAGGGTGGTCAATACTACCCATTGGCGTAGATTTAGTAACTTTATTCTCTTCAGAAGTAGGAGAATATTGTCCCTTAGTTAAGCCATAAATTTGATTGTTGAACAGCAAGATATTTATATCAAAATTGCGTCGCAAAAGATGAATCGTGTGGTTTCCGCCAATACTCAAGCTATCTCCATCACCGGTTACAACCCAAACGCTTAATTCGGGCCGCGTTGCTTTCAAACCAGATGCAATTGCTGTGGCTCTTCCATGAATAGAGTGCATTCCATACGTGTTCATGTAATATGGAAAACGAGAACTACAGCCAATCCCGGAAATGATCATAATGTCTTCTCGCGGAATTCCCGTTTGAGGCAAAATGGTCTGAACTTGTTTTAAAATCGAATAATCTCCACAGCCGGGGCACCAACGCACTTCCTGATCGGTGGCAAAATCTTTTGCTGTTAGGGGAGCAGTACCAGCCGCTGCTGACGGCATTGCAACATCACTCATAAATCAAAATGCTGCGCAAAATTACGGTATATTAAGGACGTTGGAAAAAGACTTCTGTCAGCAATTTTCAGTACATGGTTTTTCAAGAATTTAATTGAAACGATTTTTATTCTTTTCTTCGCTTATGAAAAATGTTTTAATCGTGCATCTTTACATTAGAGTAATTTTTTTTTTCGGTGACCCGACTTGACACTTGGAGAAAGTAAAACTTTGTTAAAGAGCTTGAAAAGCCAATGTAAAAAAATATTTTTAAATTTCAAGCGGTTAATAAATACAGTATAAACAGACAGAACTACATTATCATCCGATATTGATTTTTAAAAACAACACAAAACAGCTTCGTTTTAAAGGTTTTGGTTAATTTTGAAATTTCTCCTTCGATTGAAGCTTCCCCGCTAAGGCGGAGCAAGCAGTGCTAAAAACCCCCGCCTTTGGTAATACCCCAAAAACATAATCTGCCATTTTTTTTTACACACTTCCATGCCAAGAATCATAATAATCTTTTTGACTGTTCTTGTTTTTGCTTCTTGCAAACAGACAACAACAAATAAACCTCAGCGTTCCACTAACGAAACTTCAGAGATAACAGAAGAAGAAACACCGGACATAAAAAAACTACGACAAGATTATATACTTAGCTATGGTAAGCCGGCAGCATTTGAAAGCTTTAATAAAGGAAAAGAAGATGAAAAACTAAAAGTTTGGGGGAAATATTATTGCTTGTTTGACAATGCAATTGTTGTTCCCGGAAAATACAATTTTGACGACACAACCAAAAACTTTACGACACACAATTTTGCAGAAGACATCGTAATAACAAGCAATGGGGACACAATTATAAAAACCACAATCTCTAAAAACGACTTTCGTGATAAATTGCCTCAGTACTTAAAAAATCATGCAGTAATGTTTGAACCCAAATTTGAAGGCTATGACCCCGATAGAGACGCTTTTGATTTTAGCTTTAGTGTTTCAATTCCTTTGACAGACGTAGGACTACTCATGAATTTAAGCCTCAAACGAAATGGACAAATTACGGTGCGTGAAAGTGAATAAAACGGTTTCGTATATGGGAGGGAGTCGCCATGCCGGCCCGGACATTTGCTATCCAATTTTTGTATTGATCTTCGGCTTAAATTCGCTATTGGGCTGATGTTCCGATTGGATATTAGTAACTTCTTTCGTACGTTGAAAAGCAAAACAATGACAATCCGAATGGGGGGCATTTATTTTATTGCAGCAAAATGGTTTCTATTCATGAATGCAGGGCAAAATGGGAAACTGCACAGCATCTATCTATACCGATAAGTTGGCATTTTACATACATAGAGAATGGTATTTTATAGAGATGCCAAATCGTTTACGAATGGCAAAATTGAATACACCCCATATAAAAGGAATTCAGACCAGATTAATATCTTCAAAAAAGACGGCAATAGACACATTCAGGCTTTCGGCTATGGCTTCAGCTTAAATATGATTATTTCCTCCTTTCCATTTTCCAGCCGGCTCATAGATGCCATACCGATGCCGGTGTCGTGGACAAGTGACTCAAGTGTCCGGTTTTTTTCGAGCTGCAGCACGCTCACCTGAATGGCTACTAACTGATTTATGTTCATAAAAAAGATCCTTAGGGCAGCACAATGTTTAGCATAAACTTACGACATACTGATGCGTAGAAATACGCATTTTTTGAAAAAAATAACAAAAATTCCGTTTTTAGGAACTTTTGGGTGGCTTTTTACTTGACAAAAGGTTCTTTTAGTTGTATCTTTAGGCTTCATGAATCAATCTGCATTTTTTTCAACCTTTACAAACCA
>JAFDXO010000002.1 GCA_018267925.1 Bacteroidota bacterium
GAATTATTCTTATGTAGAATATAAATGTGACCCGTATGCAATATTCATTGAATATTCAACCAAAGTAATAAATAACGGTGGACTTGTTGCTTTCATTACACCCCTCACATGGTTTACAAATCACTACTACTACAAACTAAGAAAGTTTTTAATTGACTTTAAGTTAATCAAGCAAGCTATTATGTTTGATAATCAGGTTTTCGATTCCGCTAATGTTGATACTGCAATTCTCATTTTAAGCAGGGGAAATAATAATGATTCATTTTCATGGCTTAAAACCACATCAAGTTCAATTGATAGCTTAGCCTTTGTCCCAAGAAGTTTTGATAGCATCAAAGATGAAAATCGTTATGAAATAAACATTAGTGAGAATAATTTATTTCATACACTTAGAAGAAAAATAGAAAATAAGTCTATAAAACTTTCTTTGTTAAGAAAGATTTCATTAGGGATGAAGTTAAAGGAAAATGACTTGTTTGTAAAAAGACAGAAGGACAAATTTTATTATGAGCCGATAATATTTGGTAACGAAATCGGATACTTTGAACCATTAAAGCCAACACATTTCTTTAATTACAAAGAGTCCATAATAATTGGGGGAACTAAAAAACAAGCTATTCATAATCACAAACCAAAGATTATGATTCAAGCAATTAGAAATCTAAGTCTTGAAAGAAGAATTGTAGCAACGATAGATACCGATGGTTATTATTTCATAGGAACAGTTAATGCCCTAACACCGACAAGCGAAGGAAAGTTATTCGATGAATTTTATATGCTGGGCTTAATTAATTCAAAACTTTTAAATTATTATTTTACAAATCGTTTTACAACAATTTCTCTTACGGCTGCATTTCTTGGTGAATTGCCAATAAAAGTCAAGAAACCTAATGAGCAAAGACCTTTGATTTCTCTTGTTGAAAAAATACTTGCCCTGAAAAAGAAAAACCAAGATACTACTGCTTTAGAAAAAGAAATAGATGTGTTGGTTTACAAACTGTATGAACTCACTTACGAAGAAGTAAAAATAATTGACAAAGATTTTTGGCTGAGTGAGGAGGAGTATGAGAAAATTAAAAGTCAATAAGCATGGTAAAACCAAAACGAATAAACAGTAAAAAGAAGGTGGCGAAAAAAAAGTTAAAGCCCGTTGTCTCAAACATTAAAATTTGTCAGAAATGTTTTGCTGAAAATAAATCATCAGCACGAGTTTGTTCGTCTTGTGGTCATAAAAAGTTTGCTCCTGAGTTCATTAAGAAAATCGAAAAAGTAAGTGGCAACACTTATGCACAGATTACCTTGCCAAAGGATAGCGATGAAAAACGGATAACTCTTTACAAATGGTGGCCCGGTGGAAAAACTTCATTCAACATCAATAACCAAGAACAATGGGAAAAAATTGTTGAGATTATTCAAACAAAGTTACTTCCATATCTTGGCTGGGAGTCGAAGGCAACAATAGTAAAAGAGATAACTGCTAAAGGCAATGAATTTTCAAAAAAGCAAATACAGAAGCTCACTAAAGGTCATCCAGAACTTGTCAGGAAACTTTTACAACAAATTGACGTAACCAAATGGCAAGAAAGCAGCTATTCTGATATTGCAGAAATACTAAGAGAAATTTCTGACTTACTTTCCAAAACAGATGCTGGTTTTCGTCAGGCATTTGCTGATGTGGTGCATCATTTACCAAAGCAAGGTAAAAGAGCCGTAGAGGATTTGGCAGAATTGCTTAAAACCTGGTCATTAAAACAAATCACATCTATTTCAAATCAGGTTATTGAACGTATCCAGACATTGGAACTTTTTAAAGACCGTGTTTTAGATGATAAAACTTATGAAATTAGAGGCGACGATTCCATTCACCGCATTTTAGAACGAGCAATGTGGATTATTGATGAAAGATATTGGTTATTGCATAGCAATGAAACTTTACGAAAGATTGTCGGCAATGAAGTTGTAAAAGCTAATAAGGGCAACGAGAAGAAAAGACCCGATTTTGTTTGCGGTACAGTTGGCGATAAGCTAATAATTGTTGAGCTTAAAAGACCTTTGCACCCACTAACTATAGATGATATTAATCAACTTGAGAATTATCTATCAATTATTGAACAAAAATTTTCTGCTAAGTCATTTGAATGCTACTTAATTGGCAAAACCATTAGTGCTGATTTGAAGAGTAAAATGAAATACAGAGGCAATCAATTCAGAGTTCGGACTTTTACAGATATAATTGATGATACTGAGAAAAGATATAAAGAATTTTTAAAAGCAATGCAATAGTAGCATGAGATAATAACCGAAACCATGTAAAAAGAAAAAGAAATGATTGAATTAGTAAAAGAGAAAATAAAAGGTTTAGAATATAAAGAACCTAATAGCCTTAAGGAACTTTACAAATTATTAGGCATATTGAAATTTGTAGTAATGGATATAGCCAGAGGCTGCACCCCACCATACAATGAATGTCTTGAAGCACATCAAAAATTAGCCGATATTGAAAATCAAGAACAGGGGAAAAATAAAGACCATTTTGATTCAATAAAAAAAGAAATACTATCTGTATTAGATTCTTTAAATCCTTTTCTTTCTGAAATAAATAAATTTCCATCTATGTCAGAATTAATGTCCGGGAAGAAAAAAGTGCAAATAGATAATGATTTAAAATTTGCTTTATTAATGGTCGAACAAAATAATATAGCTTTTTTCAAAGACAGACCAACAAATCATCCCTACGAGCCACATAACAGATTAATGGACCATATTTGGATACTATCAGATGCAAGTATATCACGATTTGGCTTTATGGATAATTCAGAATTACCTTCTCATATTAAAACAGAAGTCGAGGCGGCCTTTAATGAAGTATGGAGCAGATATGGTGCGACGAAATTGAGTTAACAAATTAAAATGCTGCATCCATCGCACCAAGTCAGGCACATTTGCAAGGCACACAAAGCCGACACACAAAAGCCAACCTTGCAAAAGAGCCTGCCTTGTTCCAACGCTTCCGGGACACACTCCGCCACGGTGGACACAGACATTCAATTCAAGTTACCAAGACGAAGGGCGAACACATAACAGGGAGTTTGCTGCTATGCTGGCAGACGAATATATTCTCAACTTCATATCGCTATCAGCCCATATCCAGCTGACGGAATTCTATCAGCTTTTGTTGTTATCTTCATCATCAGTTTTTCAATCGGCAGCGGCGCCGGGCTGGACATTATAAAATACCAGCACAGCAGCAAGCTCTGGCCGTTGTACGTCACCCTAAATGAGCACTCTACATACATGAAAGATGAGAGACTAATAAAATTTAATGCCTTCAGACA
>JAFDXO010000030.1 GCA_018267925.1 Bacteroidota bacterium
AACCTCGCGTAGAATTTGCATCTTTTGCTCGATGCTAAAGCTTCTTCTTTTACTCATAGCTTCCTAAATTTATGACTAAACTGATTTATCTCAATCAGTCCAGCTATTTAGGGGGCTAAACCAATAAACTCAGTTCACTCCTAATGTCTGCCTTTGCCATAAACATCGTCTACAAGGAAAGCAAATTGCAAAGCAGACAACAGCAATCAAACAATTCGTCATCGAGTTTATCCTGAAAGGATAAGGTTGAGATTTTGTTTCCCTTAAGGATACAAAATTGCAAACAGCCTTTCGTTTTCGCGCTGTGAGGAACGGCCTGGCGCGGGACGGAGCAGCAAGCGCAAAACAAAAAAAATGGTTTTAGACCTTAGCCTTTCTTCAAAGCCCTCTCCTATCGTCTGGCTTCACGGATTTTCAGATTGCGTTTTTCTTCTTTCTCACGTACTTCTGCAGGGCGCTTGCCGATTTTGTTTTTGCCAAACAAAAGATCAAGTGCTTCATGAAGAGCATCCTTTTGGGAATATTCAAACTGCCCAGCTCTACGCTTGGTGTAGACAAGGTCTTTCATTTTGTCCAGATAGTCAGGGCCAATAATAAAAGTCTGCCGGACTACTTCGGGGGTGACTGTTTCAGGAGAGTGGGCTTCAATGTGAGTTGCCTTTTCCGATTTCTTGCCGCCCTTCGACTCTTTGCCTTCTTCAAGCAGGTCAAGGTAGTCCTTTTTACTGTCAGGCGACTGACTTGGCGTTTTTCTGAATGATTTTGCCATGTTATTATGTGTTACTCAGTGTTACTTTAAGCTACTTTTGCAGGATTTCTTCGGTGAGTTTTGCATAATCTCGGGCCCCGTGGCTGTCAGGTGCATAGGTGAAAACATCCTTGCCAAGTGAAGGCGCTTCCTGCAGGGCAACGTTCTCGCGGATCGTAGTCTTGAGAACTTTATTCTTGAGTAGTTCCCGCAAATCATCAGCCGTGTCCCTGGCAAGGATCTTTCGATCATTGTAGCGCGTAAAGAACACCCCTCCTATTTCAAGTTTTGGGTTGATCCGTTTGCGTACCTTCTCAACGATCTCCAAAACTTTGTTAAGGCCGTCCACTCCAAAAATCTGTGCTTCCAAAGGGATGTATACCTGGTCAGCAGCGGCAAGGGCGTTGATTGTGATCAGGCCAAGTGCTGGGGGGCAGTCGAGCAAAATGAAATCGAACTTTGGTTTCAATGGGTCGATGACTTCTTTAAGCAAAAACTCTTTGTCAAGGTCATCGCCTTTGACCTTTTCAAAGCTGGACATGCCATACGAACCCGGGACGAGTACAAGGTTCTCGCGAATGGGGAATGCTTTTATTTTTTGCTCTCCCAGGAGCACACCGTAAATCGAAATTTCCGGCTCCTCGATGCCAAGCCCTTTGGTCATGTTGGCCTGCGGGTCCAGGTCGATGAGCAAAACGCGTTTTCCTTGTGAGGCAAGGTAGGCCCCGATGTTGACTGCGGAAGTGGTCTTCCCTACCCCGCCTTTCTGGTTGCTGAAGGCAATGACCTTTATCATGTTATTTAGTGTTACTGAATATTAATGCAATAATACTAAGTAACACCAACAAAACAAAAATCGATTTTAAGGCCTTTGGGGCGCGGAAAAAATTTTGACGTAGAAATTCCTGTCCGGCTACCAGATCGTGGTCTATAAGTCACGTAATGAGGCCATTTTCGGATGCTAGTCATAAGAAGGTGATAAATAGGAGCCGCGATACGAAAATTAATTGATATTACTTAGTGTTACTGAATGTTACTTAAAGGTCAAAGGATACCTTCGTCCGTAAACGAGTAGTAAGTATCGGCTGTGATGATCAGGTGATCGATCAATGGGATATCGAGAAGCTTGCCGGCTTCCTTTAACTTTTTTGTCAGGTTGATATCAGCCTGGCTCGGCTGCATGTTTCCGGACGGGTGGTTGTGGGCGACCATGATCTGGACGGCACAGGCCTTTAGTGCTGCACCAAAGATGATACGCACGTCTGCAATCGTTCCGTCAATCGAGCCAAAGGAAATCGGCACAATTCCGATCACCCGGTTAGCCTTGTTGAGCAGAACAGCTTTGAACTCTTCCACGAAAAGGATCTTCCCGGGGTCCCAGGTTGAAAGGAGTACCTTGAAGGCATCTCGGGAGCTGCTGATCTTCGGCCTTTTGCTTGGCATGACCTTGGGGCGGTAGGTCAGGGTGATTTCGCTAACCTGTGAAATTTCATCAAGGGTCGTTTCTATTTCCATAATGCAGGAGGGGTTTAAAGGTTGAACTTGATTTTTTCCTTTTCACACTATGTTTTTTCGTGGACGCAAAGGCAAAAGGAAACGGAATAAATTTGAAGCAAGCGGTTAGGCCGACAGGCGCCATGAATTTTATGCCGTAGTCTTTTGGGGCTTGCAGGGTGGGGCGGGAGCGTCCTTTCGTCCAGGATAAAAACATACCTTTAGGAAAAAACAAGGGCAAGTAGCGCGTTAGGTCGGTGTTATTAAGTATTATCAAGTGTTACTCGGTGTTATGGAAAGAAGGTATTAATTAGAAGCAGGGTACGCTGCCGGAAATGTGATGATATCATCGAATCGAAAAGTACGTGGGACTATCAAACATGCAAGGCCGGGGCGGTAAGCGTTGACGGTGGCCTTGAGTACGACCGTGTTTGTGGCAACGAAGAAGATTACGAACCCCTGTATCAATGGATGACCATTGGAATGGGGAAGGGCGTTAGCTAGCCGGGCAAGCAGATAATGAGCAATATTACTCGATGTTACTAAGTGTTACCGCGCGCCCCCTGTGTGAAACTGTATTTTTCTCCTTTCCTTTTCTTCTTTTTTCTTCAACAGTGTTTTTTCCTTCTTTCAGAAGGAACGTGTATTTTCGTTCTAACCATGTCATTTCGTCATTCAAATTTTCGATCACCAAATAAAATTTGGTTCGACCATCGTTTCAAATGTGGATAATCTCGTTTTTTCAAAGCGTAGCTTTTTTTAGAAAAAACATTTTTTAAAACAGTAATACATTCTTAAGGATCGCGTAACTAATTGATTATCTGATTGCCCAAGGGCTAACTTATGTACTCTATTACGCTAGTTGTGTACTGGATTACGCGTCTTGGTGTACTGGATTACGATTTTAGGGGGTTTATGGGTGTACATCATTACGGCACAGCCAAAAACTTATGTACTGGATTACGGCCAATTTATGGGTTATCCACAAGCAAAATGGAACTTGTGTACTGGATTACGGCTGTATTATCGCCTGGCCAGGCATCCACCAAAGGAGAGTGGGGCCAGGGCAGTGGATAATGGCAAAGTTGTGTACAGGATTACGGCATAATTGGGAGGAGTGTGGAAAAGCGACAAGGATCGCAGTAAAAAGCCCGAAGAGCGTCAGGGGAAAAAAGAAAGACGGACTTGGAACGGAGAGCCTGGTGCCCTTGCAGTCGCCTTAAAAGCATTTAAGAGAGGCCATCCAGGGTAAGGCCTGCTAAGTAAGGGTCAAGGTTGCGGATCGTTTTAAATGAACGCAAGCCACGAATAAGGTTATCGTTCCTCTCATACTCAACTTCGACAAAGAAATCACCACACGCGTATAGGTTGAACCTGCTTTCGCCTTCCACCCGGTTGTTTAGAAAAGTGGCTTCATCCCAGAGGTACTGAAAGCGCTGATGTTCAGGAAGGGCATTAAATTCGTACAGTGTCGGATACTTTGTCATTATGCTTTAAAGTAACAAAAAAGCAGGAAATGATAAAAACTTATGTACAATTTTGCGGAAATGATAATTTTTGTACATTAAGAAATTATTTAGCCAAACCCGATGGAAGAGCAGGTTAAGGATTCTAAGCCGGAAGAAAAAGCCCCCAAGAAAAAGGTAAGCCGGCATCCTTCTCTTTACACGATCTACAAACCTAATGAACTAATCAAGGCAAAGAAGTTGAACCTGAACTTTACAGAGCTTCGGGTGTACAACGAAATCCTGAACAATAATCACGTGGCTGAGCCGGATAAAGTTATCTACCAGGTTCCATACCATTACGCATTTGATGTAGCTGATACGAAGAACAGGGCAGCCAACATCCGCAGGATCTCAGAAAACCTGCAGAAGCGTGTGTTCTATTTCAACGAAGAATTCATGATGGAACACTTTGGAAAAAAAGTGGATGCATCGATGAACCCTTTTCCGGAAGTGAATTATTATGAAGATCATTTTGAAATTCACTTATGGCCACGGTTTAAAAAAATCCTGACCATGATCGAGCTTGGTTTTACCAAGGGTGATATCGAGACGCTCCGGTCATTTGAACATGAAGTGTCCAATACATTGTACTGGATCATCAGGCAAAAACAAGTTTGGAAGAGTGAATGGGAAGTCGAGTTGGAAGCACTCAAAGAAGCGCTAGGACTTGCCGACAAATATCCATCGTTCGGGAATTTCAAACGCAGGGTTCTCGATGTTGCTTATGAAGAACTGAAGGGAACTTACACAGAGTTCACTTATGAGCTCGTCAAGAAGGGTAGGGGCGGGGCGGTGAGCGCGATCAGATTCCGGTTTAAGAATGGACCAAAGGAAGAGCTGGATGCGCCTGCAGGAAAAGGATTTCAGTGGGAAGAAAAACTTCTCACCTGGGGAGTGCTGCCAGACAAAGTAAAAGAGATCCGTCACCGTGTACGCGTTGGCCAGGAAAACCTCGAGCCTGTATTTGTGTGGGATTCCGATTACGTGCGATTCTCCATAGAGGGCGCACAAAGGGAGCTGGATGAAAAAAAGAAAGACCCGAAGAAATCAAAAGTCCAGAATCCAGGGGGCTGGGTTTACAACGGCCTTATTGTTGGCCAGTGGTTGAATTATGTGACATGGAGAAAAAATAAGATCGTAAACGAAACGCAAAAGAAGCTCGAGTTCATAGACTATGCACCAGCGGACGTGGTGGCCACTGAACCACCACAAGGAACACCGGTGACACCAGCTGAATTAAAAGACGTATTTGAAAAACCGTTGGGTGGACCTGTAAGAAAAAGAGTAGTAGCATCAGAAGTTGACTGGAAGCCTCTTTGGGAAGAAACGAAATACAATGAGAAGATGACCTACGAAGAGTTTTTGCAGCTGAGCGGTTATCAGCAGGAGGGAAGGGAGTGGGTAAGATATCATTGAATGAGGTTAGCAAATGCAATGAAAGAAACTGATAGGCGCAAAGTGGAAGCACAAAAAAATCATAGGGCAAGGCAAACCGAAGTACAAGAAATAATAAGCCGACCACCAAGTGCAATAGTTACATGGGGACTTACAGTATTTTCTTTTGTTTTTATTTCAACCCTCTTTCTTACTTGGTTCATTCGATACCCTGATATAATTAAAGCCAAAATAGTTATTACCACTGAGCCTGCGCCTATCAATCTCTTTTCCAGGGCCTCAGGGAAGATTGCTCTCTTAAAAATTGAAAACTCAAGTTTGAACAAAGGAGAGATTGTTGCTTATATTGAATCTAATGCAAGACCAAAAGATATAATTTTAGCCGATTCACTTGTCATGTTGCCGGATTCAATGGCTCCAAAGTCAACAAAGCCATTAATTCTTGGTGATTTGCAAAATGCCTTTAGTCTTTGGGAAAAAGCGAAAGAAAGTAAGAGCTTCTATTATAAGAACCAAGTCGCAAGTAAACAAATTGACCACATTGAGAGACAAATCTCTACTTACAAAAGACTTGCCTACACTGCAATGGGTCAACTTAAAATCATACATGAAGAAGTTGCGCTGGCTAAATCACGGTTTAAGACCGACTCCATACTATTCCATCAAAAGGTCACCTCAGCCAATGATTTCAGCAAAGCCAAGACAGATTATCTTGTTCAGCAAAGAAACGTTAAAAACTCGGAAATGGCTTTGATCAATAACGAAGTCCAAATCGGTTCTCTCGAAAAACAGATTACAGAACTACGAGCCAGTAAACTTGAAAATGAGGGAAAACTCAACCTTGAGGCTGAGCAAGCAAGAAAAGAATTGATATCTCAAATTTTAAAATGGGAAGATACTTATCTATTCACATCTCAGATTGATGGCTCGTTGAGTTATCTAGATTTTTTGGAGAACGGAAAGTTTGTCGAGGCAGGGAAACCCCTTTTTTCTATTGTTCCATATTCAAAAAAAATAGTAGGGTGGGCGGAATTACCAATTACTGGCTCGGGCAAGGTGAAAGTGGGCCTGCAGGTAAACATTAGGTTAGACAATTTTCCATATGAGCAATACGGCATGCTTCGCGGTACGGTTAAAGAAATTTCCTCACTTCCCAATCAGGGAAAATACTTGGTAAAAATTGACCTAGCGGACACACTGAAAACCACAACGAAAAAAAAAATAACCTTCAAACAACAAATGCAGGGGGAGACTGAAATTATAACGGAGGACTTAAGGTTAATTGATCGATTTTTTTATCAAATGGTGAAAACAGTTAGAGGTGGGTAAATTTAGTGGGTATTGATATTCATTTAATCAATCATTTTAACTTCTACTCGTCTGTTTTTTGAACGATAAATTTCAGTTATAGGAAATTGTGTAGGGTTATCCTTCCCCTTACCGATAACGATTAATCGTGACTCGTCTATTGAATGATTTATGAGGTATTTTTTTACCGCTTCGGCTCGCTTAAGAGACAGGATGATATTATAGTCAGTTGAGCCAAGGTCATCTGCGTATCCATTTATTTCAACACGGATCCGATTGTTGCCAATCATCGTTTTAGCAATAGTATCAAGCTCAGCAAACGCAATCTCCTTTAGGTTGTAACTATCAAAATCAAATAAAATATTTTTAAAAGAATTTTTGTTTCCTTTTTTCAAATTTCTGGCTGAGTCATCTTCATCGGTCTCAAGAGGGTTAATTTTAACATCATCAACGTAATAGTAAGTAAAACCTATTGCATCAATTCTCCCTTCCCGGAAACCCAACCTCAGGCTTTCAGTCTCTTCTTCTCCCCAGAAATTACCTATTATGACAAAAGATTCTCCCCCACGAGCGGTGTATTTCATTTTGGCTAATTCCCAATTACCGGCACTTAATGGATGCCTAATCACGCTCATCGTAGGCCGTTGTTGAATGCAGTTATCATCCTTTAATCGTAATGCCGAATCCAGTAAGAGTAGGCCTATTCGATCCGAAGAATATAATGAATTGGATGATAGTTTAAAGTAGAATCCAATCTCATATACCTTATCCTTTTCCAAAGCAACCTTTAACCGACCTTGAATATATTCTCTATAATTTACCGATCCCTTTCTATTACCATTGGAGGCTATTATTCCAGCACAGCCCTTACCTGAATGAGCATAGGTAATTCCCGCCCAGTTTCGTGGAATACCAACACTTCCAAATGAAAGGGCATTAAAGTAATCAGGAGTGCCTTTCGTGGGAGACCGCCATCCGGGTATACTAAAATCTTCTGATTTAGCTGAAAAATTTTGAGGCAAAATCTTAAACTCTTCAAAATCTCCATTTTGAACAATGTTCTGTGTTTTGGCTTTACAAATGCACAGGATCAATAACATGGATAATACGGTCAACCTCATACACTATAGCTCATTAAAAAGGTTGCCCACATAAAATTTTATTTTTACATTTCGAAATTCAAATGGCGGAAGATGAAAAGCCAAAAATAGAGTAATCAAAAAAAAATAAAATTTTCTTAATGAAAAAAATCAAAGAACTTCAAAGCCCCACATGGAAAGGCTTTGTAATTGAAGGTGTAACTAGCCTTTCAGTTATAAAAGGTGGTGCTACTACAACAAAAAATGCAACCTATTACGCAGCCCCCGGGGGCGGTTCATTTGACGATGGAAGCGAGGATAGGAATCACGAAGCAATGCAATAAACTAGAAAAATTAAGGGCTGATAAATCAGCCCTTAATTTTTCCTCTAACTTACCTCCTAGGCGAAATGATACTTATCATCTCAGAAAATAATGATCAAAGTACTTCTGAGGTAATTGACTGGTTAGTACCTTCTGGTGCCAAATTCTTAAGAGTTAATGAAAGTGATGGTGTAACCATTAAACATATAGAAATTGCAGATGGTAAATTCAGCTTTAAAATAACTGTAAACGATACTGAAATTGATTCAATTGAGATAAGTGCGTACTGGTTTAGGAGAGGATGGATCAATCTGAATAGTAAAGTTGATCTATATCCTCTTTCTGACAAAGAGATCAAAGTACAGGTGAATAATCATCTAACCAATGAATTAGAGTCATTAAAACATTTTCTCTATCACATATTAGAAACCAAGTATCATATTGGAAGTCCACTTACAGACAAAAACAATAAATTATTCACCTTAGTCAAAGCAATGGAATTTGGTCTCTGTGTCCCAAAAACTTGGGTCTCTGAAACCTCAAATCCACTGCCAAAAAATCTGAAGCTAATCTCGAAAGGAATAAGTTCCGTGGCCTGTTTCCATTTAACTGATGGCTCTATAGGAAACTATACTGAAGAAGTTGATAAAGCCGATTTCAAGTCAGATCATTTTTTCCCTTCGTTATTTCAAGAGAAGCTTGACAAGGCCTATGAACTTCGGATATTTTACCTAAACGGCATTTTTTATTCTGCATGTATTTTTTCGCAATCAGATAAACAAACTTCAGTTGATTTCAGAAAATATAATATTAGAAAACCCAACAGAGTCGTGCCCTTCAAACTTCCAAATGAGACAGAAGAAAAGCTTAAAATGCTGTTAGACTTTTTTGATCACCGGACCGCTTCTATTGATATGGTAGTGACAAAGGAAAATGAATTTGTTTTTTTGGAAATAAATCCCATCGGTCAGTTTGGAATGGTCTCATATCCCTGTAATTATTACTTGGAAAAAAAAATTGCAGAACATTTAATAAATGGAAAAATTAGGAGTTAATAATGTCCTTAATCGCATTGGGGAAATTGAAGGTCTCCCCCTTAATTATCAATATTTAAAAATTCTCTACTCACTCGAATCGGTCGAAAAGGGCGAAATTGAAATAGTTAAGATGGCTTCAATAAACATATACCAGTCCAATAATTGTCAGCTTTTTAGACATCATAAACCCATTTCAAAAATTCTTGATTTGTCAACGTTGAAAAATTTGTAGAAACCGTGGCAAAACATTTTGTATTATATGCTTCATGCATTCCAGTAAAGGGATATACAAACAGCTTAATATGCGATCTTCAAAGAGGTGCATTTAAAATCATTCCCAATTCACTATTTGAAATTTTGACCGTATTCAAAAGAAAAACCCTTGATGAAATCACATCTGCATTCCCTGCCTCTGATCATGAAACTATAGAAGAATACTTTGATTTTCTATTAGAAAATGATTTCGGTTTCTGGACCTCAACCCCAGAAAACTTCCCGGAACTAGAATTAAATTATGAAACGGCCTCCTTAATTTCAAACTCAATTATAGACACCAATGAAGAATCTAATCATGATTATAAAAATATTTTTTCTCAACTAGACTATCTTGGATGTAAGTCAGTCCAGCTTAGGTTTTTTAATCGTGTGGACAAAACCCTCATTGAAAATACATTAGTATCATTAAATGGGCTTAGGATGTCCGTAGAGCTGATCCTTAAACACAGCGATTTCATTGATTCTGAATTTTATGATTATCTTTTAAACAAGTACCAAAGAGTTGTGTCTATTATTGTTCATTCGGCTAATGAAGATACAGTTAAGGGTAAAGGATTTAATGGAATTGGCCAATTAATATTTTTGAAACAAGCAATCGAATCATCCAGCCATTGCGGGGATATATCCCCACTTCATTTTTCAATTAATATCGAAACATTCACCGAAGCTCTTTCAAATAATTCCTGTTTGAACAAAAAAATTTCAGTGGACGTTGACGGAGCAATTAAAAATTGTCCTTCTATGGCTATGAGTTATGGCAATATAAAATCAAATACTCTGATTGAGGTTTTAGGTAACTCAAACTCAAGTTTTAAAACGATGTGGTCAATAAAAAAAGATCAAATATTAGTCTGTAGAGATTGTGAGTTCAGGTATATATGTACCGACTGTAGAGCTTATCTTAAGGAAAGTTCGAACATATTTTCAAAACCATTAAAATGCGGATATGATCCTTATACTGGAACGTGGGATTAGGCTTTCCATATGGTTAACATTTATATTGGTCGTGATGTCAAATAGCAATCTATACAGCCAAAACTCGGATAGTCTTAAAACGAAACTCGAAGGGTTCTTCGATCAAAGCATATCTCAAAGGAATAAAATCAGGCAGGTATTAACATCCAAAGGCCAAAAGTCAATCGAATTTAAAAAATTAAATAAAGAGATTAGTCAAAGTGATAGTCTTATTCTAATTCAAGTGCTTAAAATCCTTGATAAATACGGATGGCTTGGTATAGATAAAATTGGAGCAACTGCTAACGAGGAGCTCTTTTTGGCTATTCAGCATTCTAACTTAGAAATCATGGAAAAATATTTTCCAATGTTAGCGGGTTCAGCCAAGCAAAAAAAGTCAAGTCTATTGGATATGGCAAAATTAATGGATCGAATTCTAATAATGAAGGGGCTCCCACAAGTCTATGGCACACAATACTACTTTGACTCATTGTCTCATAGGTTTTTCTTTTACCCAATTGACTTATCTACAATAAATAAAAAACGAAAATCTGTTGGTCTGCAACCACTCAAAAAATACTCTAAATTGAATGGAATTAACATGAAGAAGAAATAATCTATAATCCTATCTATCTTCCAAGCTCCAATTGATTCTTTACTAACTCATAATATACTCCTCTTTTTTCGGTCAGCTCTTCATGAGTTCCATACTCTGAAATTTTCCCATTACTTAACACAACAATTTGGTCGGCATTCCTTACCGTGCTTAGTCTGTGGGCTATCACAAGAACGGTACGCCCTTTGTAAAATCCTTCCAAATTTTGCATGATCATTTTTTCGTTGTTAGCATCAAGTGATGATGTAGCTTCATCGAAAAAAAGGTATTCAGGATTTTTATAAACGGCTCGGGCAATCAATATGCGTTGCTTTTGACCCTCGCTTATACCTGTGCCTGCTCCCCCAATTTTAGTGTTAAGCCCTAAAGGCAAGGATTGAACAAATTCTATAATATTGGCTACACGTAACGCCTCAGAAAGTTTCTCAAGATCAGGGCTATCATCTCCCATGGTAACATTAGACATAATAGTATCGGCAAAAATAAACCCATCTTGAATCACTGCCCCACACTTATTTCTCCAAACTGAAGAGTGAATAGTGCTTAGCCCTACTCCGTCCACATTAATTTCACCATTTACAGGCTGGTAAAACTTCAACAACAATTTCATCAGCGTAGTTTTACCACTTCCGCTTGCGCCAACGACTGCCGTCACCTTACCTTTTGGGATGAATAATTCAACGTTATCAAGAACTTTAGCCGAATTAGGGCCCTCATACTGAAAAGAGAGTTTGGTAACATTGATACCTGTTTTTCCATTTTTAATGAAAGGCCAAGACTTATTTTTAATAGCTCCATCTTCCTCTTCCATCGAATGGATTTCACCAATCCGTTCAAGGCTCAGTTTTGCATCTTGGTACTCCCGGATGAAACTTACAAATTGATTAATCGGTGAACTAGTCTGGCCAATTATATATTGTACCGACAGCATCATACCCAGCGACATATCGCCATTGAGCACAGCTTTTGCGGCCATGATAGTGATGATGACGTTTTTAGTTTCATTGATTAGTAAACTGCCCGCCTCTTGCCACTGCTGTAAACGAATGGTGCTTACTGTTATTTGAAATAACTTTGCTTGTACACGTTCCCACCACCAGCGTTTCTCATGTTCACAATTATTGAGTTTTATCTCCTGCATTCCCTGTACAATTTGAATCAGTGTGTTTTGATTTTGGGACATCCGATTGAATTTTTTGTAATCCAGTTCTGCCCTTTTTTTCATGAATAATAGAGTGTAGGCGACATAAAACATACTACCAGTCATCATCACAAAAAAAATGGGAAGACTATAGAAAATCAGCACGCTACTGAAAACAATCAGGTTAAAAAATGAAAAAAGAATGTTCAGCGAAGAGGAGCTGAGAAAGCGCTCAATACGTGAGTGATCATCTATTCTACGCAAAATATCCCCCGTCATCTTCTGATCGAAAAAACTCATGGGTAGCTGCATGAGTTTTATAAGAAAATCCGAAATAATTGAAATATTAATACGGGCACTAAGGTGTATCAATATCCAACCTCGAATAAACTCCACTGAAGCCCTACTAAATGTGAGCATCAATTGCCCAATCAAAACAAGATAAATAAAATTAAGATTGTGTGTATTTATCCCCACGTCCACGACCGACTGGGTTAGGAATGGGAAAAGGAGTTGAATTAGACTACCAAGAAGAAGGCTTAGACATAATTGAAAAACTAACTTGCGATAAGAATTCAAATAGGAAAATAAATATGTCAGTCCTATTTTTTTTTTATTAATCGTGTCACCACCCTTCTCAATCTCATAAAATGCAGCTGTTGGTTCAATCAAAAGCACCACACCCATAGGCTGACCTTGGCCTTTGTTTTCTCCGTTCGTTTCATTTTTTGCAGAAAGCCAGGACTCTTCAAAATCCTTTCTTTTTAAAACAAACAATCCAGCATCTGGGTCAGCAATATATACTTTGCCTTTTCTGATTTTATATACTACTACAAAGTGATTCTGATTCCAATGCACAATGCAAGGCAAGGGAGCCTCGTCCTTAAGTTTATCAAAAGGAATTTTTACTGGAAGGGTTCGAAGACCAAAGGCAGCTGCAGCCTCACTTATGCCAAGCATTGAAACTCCCCCACGGGTAATAAAAGACTTAGATCTTAATTCACCAATAGATAAGGCTTTACCATAATGTTTGGCAATCATTCTCACACATGTTGGGCCGCAATCCATGGCATCAAGTTGGGTGTAGTGTGGAAATTTCAATCGCATAGCAGATAAAGTATTTTTATTTTATAAATATGACAACTATTTCTGTGTTTTGATGTGGCCGTTAGGAAATGGCACTTTCAACTATCCGGATTTCTTAGTCACAATTGCAAGATGATTAGTCAATTACCTTAGACTCTGTCGGCCGCGTGACATGCAGGAACCAGGTATTGGGAAACTCCGGGTTCTTTCCCT
>JAFDXO010000031.1 GCA_018267925.1 Bacteroidota bacterium
CCACGAGGTCTCAATAGCCTGTAATGCTAGTCGCTTTTCGCTCGAACTCAACTGCTCAAATGCCGCCAATACGCTTTGATGTGTCATGGCACAAAGGTACGAAATATTATTTAGAACTACGCCAAGTTTGTTTAATTTGTTGTTGACTGGTTCACCAATTAACCAATCTTTCATTTCGTTTGGATTTTCAAACCTTTCAATTGTTTTTGCATTGTGTTTTATCAGTTCGGCAATATATGCCGCTTTTGAAGCATTGGCGATTGCTTTTTCAATGTGGTAGCTTTCCGAAAAAATAAACCCTTTTATTCGTAAAATACCGTTTAGCAGCTCCTCAAAATTTCCCTTACCGTCTGTTCCTCTGCTTACAATGCAAAGAGCGGTTTGGTAAATATCTTCCAATACATCGTTTTCACTTATTCCTGCTGAATTGCGGTAGGCAATTGCGGTTTTCGCAAAGCGATAAAACGTAGTTTTAATGGTTTCCAAATCATTTATCACATCAAACAAATTCCCAATGTCGTACAGTTGTTTGATGATTTCCATACTCATACTATCATCTTTTTTGAAGTAGGGAATACCTGTGGTGTTGGGTGCAAATGCTGTGAGTTTGTCGCCCAAAATATCTTCCAAGCTCGGCACGTTTACGTTGTGCGGCTTTCCTGATTGCGGAACAAAATCAGAGTAGATTGGCAACGAAATTAAGTTGGTGTAATTTACTTCTTCAAAAAGAATATCCAACAATACATATTCTTCGTTTTTGTTGGTTTTATGCAAAGGCGTGTAGAAAAACTTGTAATGCTCTTTTTTGATTTTTGAATTGGTACTTCGATGTTGCAATTCCCATTTCAAGAAACCTTGCTCTTTTACGATTGCATCTAAAACACTTTCCAAATCTTTGATTTCATTCGGAAGAATAATATCAATGTCTATTGATAAGCGTTTTGCAGAATTAAAATGAAGCATTAAAGCCGTTCCACCTTTGAAAACGAAGTTTAGATTTTGTTTTGCCAATCCTTCCAAAAGCAACAATGCACGAATAACCTTTTCCACAAGGATTTTATCTGCATTACGGTGTTGCTTTGACACTTGGTTAAGCCATTCGCTTGATATTTCGTTTAAGTTTATCATTCTATAAAACGGCAGATATTTCTAATTATTGCCATAAATTTGAAACTGTTTTTACAAATTGGTTTAATTCTTCTTTCTTTCTGCGCCTATCGGCATAGCGAAGCATTTTACTTTGGTTAATGGTGTATTTGGCAAACGCTTCTTTAAAAATGGTTCGCATTTCCGCACCTTGTTGAGCCAAAAAAATCACATCATCGCAAAAAATGTCCACCAGAATTTTTTCAATGGTTGCAGTTTCTATTCCGTTTATATTTTGCGTTGGTGCTTCTGAAATACGCGGTTTTACAATAAATACTTCTTGTTCGTTTATTATGTATTTTTCTAAGATGTCATTTGTCGGCTCAACGAAAACTGATTTTTTGATTTCACGCAAAAAATAGAAAATAGCATTGGTTGTTTCCTTATCAGTTTCCACCAAAACAAAAAACTGATTAGGTTGGTGCAACATAAATTCGTTTAAAACAGAAGTATTCCAAACACACAGATTAGCAAAAGGAAATTCAGCCTTCAGTTTTTTGAAGATACTTTTTGTTGCTGATGAAATTTCGGGAACGAAATTTTTTCCTTCACCAAGCGTAAATTTTCCTCTGCCAATGCGTTGCAAAACGCCTTCTTGTACCAATGTGTAAACACGCCAATTTACCGTTGTAAGTTTTATGTCGTTTTCTGTTTGTTCGTAAAACGCAACAATGTCTTGTGTTTCAAAAACGGCTTTGTTCTTGAAATGACGTTTTAACTTGTCGGTATGTAGTTTGTCCGTTGCGATGACTTTTTAAATTTTAAGCAAAGATACAAAAAACTATGAAATGGCAGCAAGTTTTAAAAAATGCCGAAAATTAGATTTATTGGGTGGTGGGTGGGCTTGGGTGCGTTGGCAAAGCAAGCTCTTTTGCAAACTTTGGTTTGCGTGTCGGCTTGTGTGGTTTGCAAATGTGCTTGCTGTGTGTCGTGTCTCGTCCTGAAATAGGTTTACAGTAAAATGTAAGCAAAATGGATAAAAAAATAATAGAAAAAGAGGCAATAATAGCCGAGTATTTAACTGGAAATACCAGTTACAGGAAAATAGGAATCAAGTATGGGATTGATTTTAGATTGATACATTCGTGGGTAATGAAATATCAAGGAAAAAAACGAACAGGAGCTCCAAAGCCCAAGGATAAGAAAGAAGAGGAAGTTCCACTTTCTAATGAGGTAAAGCAATTGCAGCGAGAGCTACGCAAAGCACAACTGCACAATAAGTTGCTCAATGCAATGATCGATATTGCCGAAGATCAACTTAAAATTGATATCCGAAAAAAGTCTGGCACCAAGCGGTAGAAACAGTAGAACAAAGTGAGCCACGTTGTATCAACGAACTTTGTTTGCTGCTTGGTTATAGTAGGCAATCCTACTATCAAGGCGTAAAACACATTCAACAAAAAGCTTTTGAATCGGATATAATCATTGAAGAAGTATTGCGTTATCGCAAGTATCAAAAGCAAATTGGCACTCGTAAATTGTTAGAAGAAATGCAAGATTTTTTAGCTGCTCATCATTTTCAAATAGGCAGAGATGCCATGTTTAATTTGTTGGCTGAACACGGCTTGTTGGTTACAAAACGCAAGCGAAAGGGCTGCATAACCACCCTATCAAAACATCGTTTTAAGAAGTATCCAAACATCATTCGTGATTTTATACCGATCGCCCCAAATCAGCTTTGGGTAAGCGATATAACCTATATTCATTTACCCAACGGTTTTGCTTATTTAAGTTTGATAACGGATGCATACAGCCGTAAAATTGTTGGATTTTATTTAAATAAAGATTTAACCGCAAATGGACCTTTACAAGCACTCAAGATGGCGTTAAAGGCAAATCCAAACATCAATAATTTAATTCATCACAGCGACCGAGGAGTGCAATATTGCTGCGATGCTTATGTGAAAAAACTAACAGATAAAAACATTAAAATCAGTATGACCGAAAATGGCGACCCTCTTGAAAATGCTATTGCAGAAAGGGTAAACGGTATTTTAAAAAGCGAACTTTTAGAAGAGGTATTTGCTGATTTTGAAACAGCACAATGTGAAGTTGCCATTGCTTGCAGCACTTATAATCACCTACGACCACACGGTAGTATTGATAATCTTAAACCAGCACAAGCTCACCGGCAAAGCGGAGAAATAAAGAAAAGATGGAAAAACTATTGGCAACTAAAACAGGAAAAGGAGATGATTATGACATAGGTTTTTTTAGGCATAAACAGAATGCGTAATAAAGCAAATCCGTTACCAAGTGTAAACTTAATAACGGATTATTACGCTATCTGACCGGATTATTCCTAACGAGTTGCTCCTCAGCAGAGCCCGTTTCCGCTTCATCCGGTTCAACAAATGTAAACGGTATTTAGGATTGAAATAAATGTGTAAATTTGTATCAGGATTTTTAATCAAAATGTGTAAACTTTTTTCAGGACGATACACCGATTGGTGGGTTGTCGCCCTCTGTGCTTACTTCTTTCTTGAAATAGTTTAGATACAAATTCATTTGTCCAACATCTTGGTGTGTTACTTCGCCACGTTTCAAGTCAATAAGCACAAAGCATTTTAAAATACGATGATAGAAAACCAAATCAACGTAAAAATGCTTTCCGCTTAATGAAATTCTGTATTGTCGTTTTTCAAACGTAAAACCTTTTCCTAATTCCAACAAGAAGTTTTGCAGGTTAGAAATTAGCTTTTCTTCCAACTCGCCTTCAAGATATTGTTGGCTTTGTGGAATGTTCAAAAATTCCAAAACATAAGGGTCTTTCAAAATGTCTTCTGCTGTTTGAATTTCTTGTCCTTGTTCGGAAAGTTCCAATACGCCTTTTTTGTCTTTGCTCAAAGCCAAACGATGGAAAAGCATACTTTTCATTTGTCGTTTAAGTTCCCGAACGCTCCAATTTTCTTTTTCGGTTTGTTTGACATAAAAACTGATTTCAAGGTCGTTGTCGGCTTTCAGAATTTCAATATAATGACTCCAACTCAAAACGTTAGAAGGTGTCTGACTTTTTTTGAATTGTCCAGACAGTGTCTGGATTTTTGAGAAACGCAGATAAAATTGTCTGATTTGAAACACATTGGAACGGCTAAAACCTTTGCCGTAGCGTTTTGTAAGGTCGTTTGAAAGTCGGTCTAAAAGGTTACTTCCGTATTCTGCTTTTTCTTTCCCGCCTTGCTCAAACTCTACAATATGTTGCCCAATAAACCAATATGTTTGAGCCAAAATTGTACTTGTTGTTTGAGCAACTTGCTCTCTGCCTTTTTGTAGCAAAGAGCCGATTTCATCAATTAAGGCTGTGTATTTTGATTGTTCTATACTCACTTTTTTCTTTGCAAACTTGGTTGTAAAGGTAATAAAAATGGTTGTACTTTAAGAGGAAACTGCAAAACATTTTTACCTTTACAAAATATGAATATTAAAGATGTAAATAACTCATACATTAAGTCAGTAGTTAAAACTGCCATTGATATGCTTGTTGCTTTTGGCGTAGCAAAGTTGCTTTTGTGTAGTGTAGCTGATAAAGAAACTATTTTAATATTGGTGAAAATTTTTGGGACTTTGGGATTATTACTTGGTGCTTCTGCTATTGGGCAATTGGGTTGGGAAATTCAAACTTGGAACGGAACGTCTGATGCTGAAAAGAGAAACACACAATTATTTCGCATAATGTATTATTTTGCAATTTTCTTCACCGCTTTATCTCTCTATTTGAGCTAAGATAAAAAAATAGCGGTGGCTTCGCCACCGCTATAAAGTTGTTTTTATCCAATTAGAGATTTCACCTTTTCAATAAATTCTTTTTCAGAGCCTTCAAGTTCACCGTCTGCCATTGCCAATTTTGTAAGTTTTTCTAACATTTCATTTGCTCGTTCTTGCGAACTAAATATTGTTTCTTTTTTGGTTAATTCGGGAAGTGTTACTGCATTCATTAAATCAAAAAACTTTTGCTTTTCTGCATTTGTAAAATCGTCTAAGTGTTGAATTTCATCAGACAATGTTACTTTTTCTTCGTCCTCAATTTTTCCGTCAGCCTTTGCAAGATAAATCAATAAAGTGATTTCGTTTTTCTTGTCTTCTTTTGTCTTGAAACTTTTTGTCTTAAAAAGTTTACCGAAGAAACCGCCAACAGATTTTGTAACATTTCCCGCACTTTGTTTTAATGCTTCGGGTTCGCTGTGGAAAATAATTTCGGGACTGTCCCAAATATCAATAATTGTAAATTCGTGAGTTGTGTTTGTTAGCATATGCTTGTAATTCAACTCTACACACGGAACAACTTGATAGTACATTTCCTCTTTTGTTACAAGTGGAAATGTACCTTTGTGTAGTCCTAAATCTTTCTCAAAGATTTCAGAAAATTCTTTGCTAAATTCATCGTAGTTATCTTCAACTTTGTCGTTTATCTTTTTATAAACAGGTTGCTCTTGTGTATTTGATTTTATATGGCTTTGAATGTTGCTGTCTGTAACATTTAACGTGTTGCCTTTCAAAATAATTTTTTCATTGTTGTTTTGAGTAACGATACTGTTTACATAAACAATTTGTCCAAGCGTTCCAATTGTTTTACACTCTGGACAATCAACTTTCCCGTATCGTTCTTTGTCGCCATAACAAACAGAACAAGTAATGTCGCCTTTTCCTGAACATTCTCGACATTGAACTTCTCCACGTCCCGAACATTTTTCGCATTTTACCTCGCCTCTTGAACCACAATCTTTACAGGCAACTTCGCCTTTTCCACGACATTGCGAGCATTGTTTTTCTTTTTTAGGTCTTGATTGCCCGTTGGCATATTTTCCTCCGTCCACATAGATAATACCTTTACCGTTGCAACCTGCTATTGAACTACCAATTAAGCCACCTACAAGGTTAGAACCTACCATACTACCACATTTTACATAGCCACTACCTTTACAATTTCTGCAAGTAACTTTTCCGTCTCCACCGCAATCATTACAACCGACTTTTCCGTCTCCGTGACAATCTGTGCAAGTCCAATTATGACGACCATCACATTCGCTATCGGTACATCTAACATACTTTTCTCCTCTACATTCATCGCAAGTTTCTTGATAAGTAAGGTCGGGGAAAAAGTATTTTTTCTGTTCTTTAGAAATTTCTCCATTAGCTTCATCTAATGGAAAGTTAAACGGTTCAGAAACTTTATTAACGCCAAATCCTTTACCTGTAATTTGGTAATTGCTTCGTAATGTATCAAAAAGTTTTTCTGAATTTATTGATGCTTTAGCACCAAATTTTGCTTCTCCTCCTTCAAGTTCTGCAAAATTGTCTTTGATTGCTCCGTATAATGGAAATTTAAGCAGTTCGACTTGTCGCTCAACTTTTTGATATTTCAGTTTTGCAAAAATGTAATTACCACGTTTAACGGGTTGTTCGTCTGTAATAATCATTTTATCAAATTTGTCAGGAACAGACTTTTTCAGTATTTCTTTGATTTGAGCCACTGAAATAGGCTCAAGCTGTCTTTGTGCATTTTGCTTCATACTCATTTTTCAATCAGTTGGTTAATAATTTTTGTCTTGTAATAATTAAAGTATGAGCAAGAAATACAGTTCTTGTCTGCCGATGTCCGTTGCGGTGTGTCGTTGTAAACTTGCCCATAACGGTTGGCAAATTGGCGAGGGAGCGGACTTTTAGCACAAATGTTGAATAGAATTACTACCGTTCAACCTTGCACTATTGTTCAATCGAAGAACTTCACCCGCTCTCTTGCCAATTTGTTTGTTGGTGGCA
>JAFDXO010000032.1 GCA_018267925.1 Bacteroidota bacterium
CCACGAGGTCTCAATAGCCTGTAATGCTAGTCGCTTTTCGCTCGAACTCAACTGCTCAAATGCCGCCAATACGCTTTGATGTGTCATGGCACAAAGGTACGAAATATTATTTAGAACTACGCCAAAAAATTTTGATGTTTCTTATCGCACCCCGTGCATCATCTTCAAGATTGGCTTAGTAAGCGCAATCAATACAAGACCTAATACGATGACAAATCCGGCTATAGTGGAGAAAATCAAATGAGCACCCATACTTTCTACAAATCGTGCCAAAAAACCTCCTACAATGTTGGCAACAAAGGTGGCTAATAGCCATACGCCCATCATCAATGAGGCAAATTTGGGGTGAGCAAGTTTTGTAACGACCGATAATCCTACGGGCGACAAACAAAGTTCACCAATGGTGTGTAGTAAATAGGTCATTACTAACCAAATTAAACTGGCTTTCACGGCTTCATCCTGCACATCGCCGCCACGCTGTGCTACGGCACCCAACATAAAGAAAAATCCTACGCCAAGCAAAATCATACCTAAGCCCATCTTGACCGGTGTTGGCATTCTTTTTCCTAAGTTGGAAGTCCAGAAAATACTGAACAATGGTGCTAAAAGTACGATGAACAATGGGTTTACAGATTGAAACCAAGAGGTTGGAATAACAAATCCACCAACAGAACGATCAATAAATTTATCGGTATATAAGCTAAGCGAAGAACCTGCTTGTTCAAAGCCTGCCCAAAAGAAAATAACAAAAGCGGTAAGGATAAAAATGACCGTCATGCGCTGGCGGTCTTGACCGGTTACCGGCTTTACTTCGTGGGCTAAATCAATCGTTTTTGCAGCATTGTTTCCTGTAGCAGGGTAGCGTCCAATATCTCCAAGATATTTTTGAGCAAAAGAATTAAAAATGATTTGCCCCAAAAGCATACCTATGCCGGACACCAGGAAGCCGTATTTGTAGCCATAGGTAATGATTTGGCCTGCTGCATCGCGCACACCAAACAGTTTATCGGAAAATAAACCAACGACAAGGGGTGCAAAGAATGCTCCGATATTGATGCCCATATAAAAAATTGAAAAGGCAGAATCACGTCGGGGGTCGCCTTCTTTATATAATCTTCCAACCAGCGTAGAGATATTGGGTTTGAAAAATCCATTGCCAATAATGAGCAAAAATAATCCGAGATACATGCCGGCATGGGTGTTCAGTGCAAACAGCACAAACTGTCCAAACATCATCGTTATGCCACCAATAGTGATTGCTTTTCTTTGCCCTAAATATCTATCGGCAAGCCATCCGCCAATTAATGGGGTGAAATATACAAAGCCTGTAAAGAAACCATAGATCAAGGATGCGTCTTCTGGCTTGATAGCCAAACCGCCGGCCAGCCATGCTTTGGTGAGGTATAAAATCAAAATTCCACGCATGCCATAGTAGCTGAATCGCTCCCATAGTTCAGTGAAGAATAAAAGATACAGTCCCTTGGGGTGTCCTTTTTTGCTTTCGCCTTCCATTTCAAATGGGCGATCGGTGGCTGTGCCGGTTACTTCTTCTTGTAAATGCGACATAAATGATGTGTCTGAATTATTTTAAAGGCGGAAAGATAAGAAAATATTTTGCCGATAGAAATGGACAAAACAGGTAAACATAAATCTAAAAACAAAGGGATGCTTTTTTCTCAAAAATCAATCAGGTTATGAGCGGGCTTTCCAAGTTAGGTTTCTTATTTTTTCTAACTTTTCAATACAAGCTGCAAAGGTAGATTTTGGAATGCCGGCTTCTATTTCACAAAAAAGCTGAAGCTCCTGATGCAGAATGGAAGCCCCTGCCTGTCTTAGAATATACAGCACTTCGCTCATCGCCGGATAATCAAATGATAATTGAACCGATTGCTCTACTTGTTTTTCAATTTGTTTAGCCTTGTCAAGAGCCAGCGCACTGGAAGTCTTGTAGGCATTAATTAATCCCGGAACACCCAGTAGGGTGCCACCAAAATACCGAACTACAACGACAAGTATATTGGTGAGTTTACAGCGATCTATTTGTCCTAAAATAGGTTTACCTGCTGTACCGGAAGGTTCGCCATCATCGCTGGCACGAAAAGATAATCCATCAGTTCCTATTCGATAGGCAAAGCAATGATGCACTGCTTTGGGGTGCTCTTTTTTTAAAGATGATAGAAGGTCTTTCACCTCTTTTGTATTTTGAATAGGAAAGGCAAAAGATAAAAATTTGCTTCCTCTATCTCGAAAAACGCCGTCGGTTGGACTTTCTATCGTTTTGTATGTTAATAATTCATCCATCAGAAAGTGCTAAGAATAAAATGGCAACAAGCGAAAATGCTAAGCCTATGCCGCGCTGTAGGGTTAACTTTTCTTTGAAAAAAATGATTGCCACTAAGGTTGAAGCTAAAACGATTCCAATATTGTTTACGGGAATGGCTGCCGAACTTTGTAGCACATGTTCATGCAAAAATTGAATGAGGTAATAGATGGAAAAATAATTGGGAACACCCAAAATGATACCTGCTAACAAGTTCTTCCAATGTAAAGTCCGCTTGCCGGTTGCAACCAATAATGTTACTACGGCAGCACCGATGATAAAAGCAACAGCAAAGATATGTACCGTAAATGACGCTTGTGCCGCATCTGTTGATAAATAATGATGTTCGGTAAATTTTACCAAGGTGTCCAACAAGCCACTTCCTACAAACAATAGGGCAGGATAAAAGAGGCTTTTGGATTTGTTGGTATGTGTATTGGTACGTGTAGATAAATACACTGCCGGAAAGGCAAGAACAATCCCCGTAACTTTAAGAACGGTCAATTGATCACCATATAAAAAGACTGAAAAAAGCGCGGGAATAACTAATGACAATTTATTGGCAATGGTCGTTGTTGTCATGCCGTCTTCCTTGGTGCGCCAAGCTATTAAATTGAAGATGGAAATAAACATTACGCCCATCAAAACAGCCCACCAAAACCAAGACTGATGTGGGCTTTCAAGCGTAATTGGAAAATTTCCTAAAAAGATGCTGCCAGTTAGTACACAAACGAAATAGTTGACCACAATAGCTTGCAACCCATCTATGCCAAATCGAGGAAATAATTTGAATAAAGCAAAAAGGGTAGCATTTAAAGCAATGGTTGCAAACAGGTATATCATTTGTTTTTATTCCTTGTCGAATGAGGTATGTTGTATGAATTTTGAGAATGACAGAAAATGTTGAGACTGTTATTCCCAATCTGGTGATTTGCTATTTCAATACTTTGCCTTAATGAGGGCGCAACAATTCCTTCTTGCAATTCACTTGGTGCGCTGAATATTCTTGCTTCATCCCATAAGGCTGCATCAATTAATGATTGAATCAATTGAGCACCTCCTTCTACAAGAAGTGAAAGTATATTTTTTTGATAAAGTAGGGAAAGCAAGGCGGTAAGCAAGTTTTCATCGAAAGATAGTTGAATGTATTGTGTTTTGTCAAGGACTTTTTCCTTTCGTTCATTAATAATCCAAGTGGGAATGCTTCCATCTAATAAATGATGTGATTCGGGCAAGGTTAAGGCTCTGTCTAAAACAATACGTAATGGTTGTTTACCATTCCAATATCGCGCATTGAGTTGTGGGTTGTCATGCAAGGCAGTTCTGGTCCCTACCATGATGGCGCTTTCTTCAGTTCTCCATTTGTGTGTGAGTTGTTGTGTCTGTTTGTTGCTGATTTGCCATCGCGAGCGATTCAATGGTGCAAAGAAACCTTGTGTCGTTTCTGCCCATTTTAGGGTAATATACGGTCGTTTCTTTTCATGAAAACAAAGGAAACGGCGGTTTTGCCATCGCCCTTCTTCTGCTAAAATATTTTCAGTTACCGTTACACCATTCGAACGCAAAATCTCAAACCCTCGTCCATTTACGGCAGCAAACGGATCTGCCTGGCACACTACGACATTTTTAATTCCTTCTTGCACAATCCGATCAGCGCAAGGCGGTGTTTTGCCTTGGTGGGCACAGGGTTCTAAGCTCACATATAGGGTGCTTTCCGGAATGAATATCTTATCTGATGAAGCTACGTTTTCAAAACAGGCTACTTCCGCATGGCGTTCGCCATAGTGAGCATGATATCCTTCGCCAATAATTCGATTATCATAAACCAATACAGCCCCAACCAAAGGATTAGGAGCTGTATAGCCACTTCCTTTTTCTGCTAAGTCGAGGCATCGCCGGATATAAGTATCGTGTTGCATGGAAGTGCAAATTAATAGACGTATTGGATCGTTAAAAAAAAAACAACAGCAGGCTTATTGCTTTGGAGGGTGAGTTGTGTTATAGCTCGCTTTCTGTTTTCATGCCAAAGAGGATGATGATTATTTTTCTCAGAAGGAGCTGTTGATAAATTGTATTTGGAAGTGTTAATTTTTTTGTAATTTCGGTTTGTGTAAAGTGATGATTTGTTTTTATTTTTTAAACGAATACGCTCTATGAAACCTATTCTTTTTGTTCTTTTGATGGGTGTTGTTAATTCTGTTCACACCATAGCCCAATCGGTAAACAACCAATTTCCGGATTCGCTAACGGTCAATAGTAGTCGTCCTTTTCACCTGAAGGCG
>JAFDXO010000033.1 GCA_018267925.1 Bacteroidota bacterium
AACTATAACACCCTTTCTACTCAACTACTCTCTGTCGCTTTTCGTTTGGGAGTGCAAAGGTAAGAACCTTTTTCTTTCTACCAAATTTTTCTCGAAATTTCTTTTCTGTTATCTCTCGAAAAACATCCGCTTTATGAACTCACCAAAACAATCAACATCATCTCGTTTTCTCGTTTGGGAGTGCAAAGGTAATACTTCTTTTTTATCAGACAAATATTTTTTTATACCCGCCATTTTATCTTCCTTGCACTTGCTGCTTAACCTTAAGAACTATACCCTCTTTTTCAATCGGGTTGCAAAGGTATGAGATTATATTTCCACCACCAATTTTTTTTCAAAATTATTTTGAACTTGCATTACGGGTAGTATGGAATACGCTATTCTTTTACCGGACTTAATGGTTTTATGAGTTAAGTAAGGCTTTGCATTCTTCTAAAAGTCGAAGTTTATCAATAGACACCACTCCTACTTGTTCGCAAACTAAACCACCGGCAAGATTTGACACTTCAGCCATAAGATATGGATTTTTAGTTGCGGTGAATATTAAAGCTGCAGTTGCAATTACGGTGTCACCAGCTCCAGATACATCAGCTATATTGCGTAAATGAGAAGGAATAATTGATGTTGTTGAATTGCTTTGAAAAAACACTCCATGTTCAGAGAGTGTTATGAAGGTAATGTCGTGATGCAATGTTTGTTGCAACTTAGCATGAACTTCAGAAAGATGGGCGACTGTGATTTCAGGAATTTCCATGTGCAACCCTTCTTTAACTTCTTTCAAATTGGGCTTAAAAATTGATACTCCTTGATAGCTTAAAAAGTTTTCCTTTTTAGGATCTACGGCAGTTACTATATTTAATTCTCGGCAATGGGCAATGATATGTTTTATTACATTTTCCTTTAGAACACCTTTATTATAGTCTTCAAAGATGACCAAATCGGGTTTTTCAATTTGCAAATAGCGCAGAACATTATCAATCAATCCATGTTCTTCTTTGAGGGTTAATTCATTCGTGATTTCATCGTCAATTCTTAGCATTTGCTGATTTCGACTGATGACACGTGTTTTGGTTGTGGTTATTCTCTGATCGCTGCAAGAAAGTAATTGGGTTAGAATATCGGCATCTTCACAAAGTTGACGAAGGATTACACCATTTTTATCATTGCCTACAATGCTAGCCATAGTAACTTTTGCCCCTAATGCCTTACAATTCAGTGCAACATTTGCTGCGCCTCCCAAGCGGGATTCTTGTTTACGTATCGCAACAATTGGGACAGGTGCTTCGGGTGAAATACGATCAACATCGCCCCACCAATAGTTATCAAGCATGACATCGCCTATTACTACAACATGCAGGCTATTGAGTTGGGAAAAGACTTTTTCGATTGAAAAATTATTGGTGTTCTGTTTCACTTCTTTTTTGTATAAAATAATAGAGTGGAATTCCTATTAGCACTATAACAAATCCGGGCCAAGTAAATTCGGGTTTAAACCAGAGTAGCAAGGCGCAAAAACCTATTCCCATCAAAATGTAAAGTAGTGGTAGAAAAGGATAACCAAAAGCTTTATAGGGGCGGACTTGTTCTGGTTTTCTTTTTCTAAGAATAAAGATACCGGCAATTGTCAACACATAAAAAATGACTACGACAAATGAAATCATGTCAAGGAGGTCACCATAGCGTCCGCTTAAACATAAGATAGATGCAACAACAAATTGTGCCCACAATGCCCATTGGGGTACTCCAGCTTTGTTTAATGTTCCTGCTTTTTTGAAAAAGACACCATCTTTTGACATCGTATAGTAAACTCTCGCTCCTGCCAGTATAAGTCCATTATTACAGCCAAAAGTAGAAATCATGATTAGTGCTGCTATGGCAAATTTCCCATTGTTGCCAAGTATTTGATTGGCAGCTGCTACAGCAACCCGATCTTGCTCAGCAAATGCTATATCGTGAAGCGGGAGTACATTCAAGTACATTAGATTAGTGGCAATGTACAATAGTGTAACAACTAATGTACCTAAGAATAAACTAAGTCCGATATTTCGTTGTGGGTTTTTAATTTCTCCGGCAACGAATGTTACGTTGTTCCAAGCATCGCTACTAAACACAGATCCGACCATAGCTGCTGCAATGGCTCCTGCCAATGCTGTACCTGAAATATTACTCCAAAGCCCTTCGTTGGGTAGATTCTCTATAAATTTTTGTGCTTGAAACCCGGTAGTCCAATTGGCATGAAATGAACTGTTAGAGACTAGAAAAAAACCAAAAGCTACTAAACCCAAAAGTGCCACTAATTTAGAAAGAGTAAATACAAATTGAATCCATTTTCCTTCTTTCACACCACGAGAGTTGATGTAGGTGAGTAAGAAAATAACTGCTATGGCTACGATTTGTGCAGGATAAAACTTCACACTACCTATATGTCCAATAAGGTTATCATCAGATATATTTAAAATAGGGAAAAAGTAGCCGGCAAATTTTGCAAATGCAGTAGCCACGGCAGCAATGGTAGCCGTTTGAATGACTGCAAAAAAACTCCAGCCATAAAGAAAGGCAATGAGTTTGTTATAGGCTTCTTTTAGATAAACATATTGTCCGCCGGCTTGAGGATACATGCCACTTAATTCACCATAGCTAACTGCTGCTGTAATAGTCATCACACCGGTAATTAACCAAACGGCGATTAACCATCCGGCACTACCTACATTTCGAACTATATCTGCACTAACAATGAAAATTCCGGATCCAATCATGGATCCTATTACCAACAATGTTCCATCTAAAAGGGTGAGCGACCGGTGAAACTCTGGCTTTTGATCCACTGAGAAAAGTTTTGCTCAAAATAATTATTTCTTTTTAGTTGTATCGCTAGTTCCTTTGGTGCGTTCATTCATTCCTTTGATGACATCATCTGTTATATCCAATGCTTCATTGGCCAACAAAATTTGACTACCTACTTCTGTATAGGAGAAAATGAAATCGTAGTTTTTGTTTTTGTTATAGTCTTTCAAAAAGCCATTGAGGTCATCGTGAAGTTTTTGATTGAAGGCATCTTTTTCCTTCATCAATTGTTCTGTAAGAGCTTGTTCACGAAGCTGCAAGCTTTGTTGCATTTGTGCTAATTGTTTTTGTGTTGCTTCGCCTTCTGCTTGAGTAATTGAATTACTTTGAGCTTTTCTTTGGAAATCAGCTACTCGTGTTTGAAATTGTTGAGCGGATCTTTCTAATTCGCTTTGCATGGATGATTGGCGTTTATTAAATTCATCCCGTTTAGCTTTTAAATAATCATAGTGTGCCTCGAAAGTATCAATATTTACATAGGCAATTTTAAGCGTATCGGTTAGGTTATGCGATACACTGGTAGAATTGTTTTTAGTTGTTTTAGGGTTTGAAAAGTGTAAGATAAAAAGGACAACTACGCCGGCTAAGGCTAAGGCGCTAAAAATGTTTGAGGTGTTTTTCATTTTGATGTATGCTTGTTTTCAGTTTTGAGCCTTGGCTCCTTATTTTGGGTTTGTGTAGAACCCTAAAATGGTTAAAAAAATGTTTCTTTCTTCAATTGAGTAAAATCAGTGTTTGAATATATCAATTATGAAAAAGACTGGGACAAAAATAGTTCGTGTTTTTGAGAGACTGTATGGTTTCTGACAAGAAAGGTTTTTCAAAATTCAAGATGTAAAAAAAATGGCTGTCTTAAATAACGCTCAAGACAGCCATTTATTACATAAGAGATAAACCTCTACTCAAGCCTAAAGCTAATGGGTAAGGTATAATATACTTTTACCGGTTTACCATTTTGCTTTCCGGGTTTCCACTTTGGCATTTTCTTAATTACTCTTACTGCTTCTTCATCACAGCCACCGCCAATGCCTTTTACAACATTTACGTCAGAGACATCTCCATTTTCATCTACCACAAATCGAGTTACAACTCGCCCCTGGATATTGTTTTCTTTTGCCAATTCAGGGTATCTAAGGTTTTTAGCTAAAAACTCAGATGGATTTACGGAAGGTTCTGGCATTTGTTCAACATAAGTAAAGATCTGTGGTGGTGGTGGAGCTTCTACAGCTCCGGTTCCCGGACCCGGATCTACAATACCCGGATCTATACCATTAGGATCGCCTTCTTGTGTTTTCAATCCGGCAGATTTATCCTTTAATTCAGTTACTTCCGGTGGCTTTTCATCTTCCTTCACCTCTTCATCCTTTTTAATAACCGGTGGTGTAAACTTCACGGTAGGTTTAACGGGTGGTGGTGGTTCTGGTGGTGGTGGTGGTGGTGGTTTTTTGGGGTCAATTGGTGGTGGTTCGGCAAGGGTTACTTCTTTCATCATTGCAACCTTTTTACCAGAGTCATTTGGTTTTAGGTGCAAAACAACTGCATAAGCACCTACTGCCACACCAATACCCAAAAGAACCATTAGGGCACGGCCTACCCTTTTCGGGTAGTTTTTTCTTAGCTCATAACCGCCATACTTTTTGTTGCGACCTTCAAAAAGTATGTCGAGGTAGTCGCTATTTAAAATTTTATTGGTATCCATTGTTCCTAATTTTGTTTGGCGAACTGCTTTTGTATAAAAGACACCCTAAAGGATATTTTCCATAATTAAAAGCATTCCTAATAAACTACTTTTGTGTAGTGCCTTGATTAGCGCTCTCGGTAATGTGGATGAATTCCTGATCTACCGGTGTGATATCTACAATAGCATACACCTTTACGTCATTAATTGCCATTTCATCGAGGATGTTTACAAGATCATCATAAGTACTATTTGTGTCTGGTTTAATGAGTACGGTCAATTGATCTTTTCCGCTAAGCACACCTTTTTGTCGAAGTTCATCTACGCTCTTTTTTTTGTCAATAATGGCATCACGAATTCCTCCTTTTGGTTTGAAGTAAGTAACTTTTAGCTCAGGTGGTTTAGTAGGATCCGTTGCCAAGCCTTCGTAATAGTAAATACGATGATCCTTGCTTAAAAGCACGGTCATTGCTACGCTTTCTTTTACTTTGGTTTGGTCTTTTTCTTCAACTTTTTCATTATTAGGCATGTTGATTTCCATTGTCTTAGGTTTAGACATGGTTGTTGTGTACATAAAGAATGTAATCAACAAAAAGCCTAAATCAACCATTGGTGTCAGATCTACACGCGTAGAAAGTTTTTTCCCTTTTTTGACCCCGGGGCCTTTTTTATGCCCGCCACCGCTCGACACATCCATTTCTGCCATGGTACTATTATTTTAAAAGGTTATTTAATAATTTTTGCTTTTACAATTATTGTTTCGGTTTTGCAGTTCCGTTTTGCATTGTATAAGCAGCAGTTCCGGGAGGTACGGCTTTTAGTCCTGTAATGAGATTAAACTTAAAGATCTTCCAGTTTTCTAAAGTTTTAATCACTTTTTTAATTTCAGGATAACTGGCATTCCCATCAGCTTTAATAGCAATCCTAAGTTTAGGGTTGTTGTTTCGAGCCATACGAATCCATGCGGCCAGTTCATTTTGGTCGGATGTATTAACCGTATCAGTAGGTATCCCGGTTGTTACCTTATCAAACTCTTTTTGTTGATTAGGAGGGGCAGCCAAATACGATTTCAATTGAGCAAATGGAACGCCTACTGATGCGCCATGTGCAAAGGACTGCATTTCTTGAGGAGTCAATCCTAAGCTTTTATACTCATTTACGTCCTCAATAAGAGTGCGTCTGATTCCGGGATTATCAATTGAAAAGAACACTCGTCCTTTTGGGTCAACCGTCAACAGCATAATATCATTATCCGGAATCGGAATTTCAGAAATGGAGTTTGGCGTTACAACCGTTACCGGTTCATCCGGCTTAAAGCGGGTCGCCAACATAAAGAAGGTGAGCAGCAGGAATGCGACATCACACATTGCGGTCATGTCCACATTCGTGCTTTTCCGCGGCATTTTTAATTTTGGCATCGCTAAATTTTGTTTACTCGTTTAAGCATAAGACTCGGAAAGAATCATTTTCCACAATTCCTTCATCACTTTTTTTCTTTTCTTGCTTACTTGTAATTAGCAGCAAAACTTTGTGTTAGTGTAAAACCACTTTCATCAATACCGAAGGTGATACCATCAATCATTGTAGTGAAAAAGTTGTAGAAAATGATGGCAAAAAATGAAGTACCGATACCAAGGGCTGTGTTATACAAGGCTTCAGAGATACCGGCGGCAAGAGCAGCTGCATCTGGTGCGCCGGCTTGACCCATTGCCATAAATGCACGAATCATACCAAGTACAGTACCTAACAGACCCAAGAGTGTTGCTACGGAAGCGATGGTTGAAAGGAACACCAGATTTTTTTCAAGCATAGGCAATTCAAGAGCAGTAGCTTCTTCGATTTCCTTTTGGATGCTAAGAATTTTCTGATCGTGATTTAGTTCAGTGTTGGTAATCATTTCCCGATACTTTACTAATCCGGAACGCATAACGTTTCCAACTGAACCGGCTTGTTTATCGCATTCAGAAAGTGCTGCATCAATATTCTTGTTTGCAAGATGATACTGAACTTTACGTACAAATTCTGCATTATTTACTTTTCCTTTTGCTTTTATTACAGTGAGGGCACGTTCAACCACAAAGCACAACATGGTTAAAAATGTAGCCATCAAAAAAGGAACAATGAAACCACCCAGATACATGTTGCCGGCAAAATTGGCTGGCTTATGTCGTTCTGCATCCAAGAAGTTGGATGGGCTTCCGAGCACAAATGAATACACTACCCAACCAACAATGATACAAGCGGCAACAATGCCGAAATTGAGCCAAAAATTGTTTGAGTTTTTCGGTTTACCGGCACGTTGTCCGTGAGCAACTGGTTTTGCGTTGGCTGTTTTTACTTCTGCCATGATCTGTTTGTTTTTAAAAATTTTGTGGTTACGGTTAATTGAAGTCTTTAAAAAGGCTTTTCGTGTTTCGTGTGCTTGCAAAGATATACGTAGGCATTAAAAAAACAACTGCCTGTATGTTAATTTACCTTTATCAAACAATTCAACAAAAATAGTCCTTCATTAAAGGCATCAAAGTAAAACTTTTCTAAACGATAGTTTTCCAAAAATATTACTCAAATTGTAACAATCGCTATCAAAAATGAGAAACTTTAACAATTATCTTTGCAACTCTTTTGGATAGGTGAATTTGACTGTAATAACTACTTCCTATCCATTCATTTACTTTTTGCCACAAAGGCAACCCACAAAAAAACGCATCAAAAAATGAGCTTTAACCCATGGCATTCCGTGAGCTTTGGAAACAATGTACCGGACACCGTAAATGCAATCATTGAAATTCCTCGAAACTCTCGAGCCAAATATGAATTAGACAAAGAAACCGGTCTTTTAAAATTAGACAGGGTGTTGTATTCTTCTGTTTATTATCCCGCTAATTATGGATTTATTCCACGCACTTATTGCGATGATAAAGACCCGCTTGATATTTTAGTACTATCTCAAATTGATATGCAGCCACTTTGTTTGGTGGAAACAAAAATAATTGGTGTCATGCGGATGCTTGACCAAGGAGAAGCTGACGATAAATTGATTGCCGTATGTGCACACGATATGAGCGTAGCGCATATTAATGACATTAGCGAGTTGCCCAATCATTTTATTGATGAGTTACGGCATTTTTTTGAAGAGTATAAAAAATTAGAGAATAAGCATGTAAAGATTGAAGAGTTTCAAGGGGCGCGATTAGCCAAAAAAATCCTGCAACACGCCATCAAAGATTATGATCAACATTTCTCTTCTACACCAATAAATTCATAAACCAACTATAAAACACGGTTCCACACTTCCTGTAATTTAGCTGCAACAGCAACTTTCCAATGAACACAAAAAACAAAAACATGAGTTTTACAACCATTATCCTCCTTCTTTTAATAGGTTTTGCTACCGGCATGTTGAGCAGTATGGTGGGTATTGGCGGCGGCATTGTGATTGTTCCCGCATTAATGCTCATATTTGGATTCAGTCAAAAAATGGCACAAGGCACATCTCTTGCCATGTTGCTTCCTCCCATAGGCATTTTAGGCGTTCTTATTTATCATAAATCCGGCAACGTCAATTGGCAATTTGCTATCTTACTCATTATCGCATTTATTCTTGGTTCGTACTTTGGTGCCAAGTGGGTGCAAGGGTTAAATACACTTACAGTAAAACGCATTTTTGCTGTTTTTATGCTGGTAATGGCAATCAAATATCTATTCCTTGATAAGCCTAAACCAACGGATGAAAAAACAAATATCCCCATCAAAACTAAGGTTGAAAACACATCTGCCTAATGTGCATCCACCTTTATACAAATTCAACTGAAACGCTCCAAAAAAAAGATATGACACGCAACAAGATCAATGACATTTTACTTTCCGACCAAACAAACTATGAAGTAATCGTAAAAGGTTGGGTTCGCTCATTTAGAAACAATCAGTTTATTGCACTCAATGATGGATCGTGTATGGCTAATATTCAGATTGTCATTGACCTGAACAGCGATGAAGCTCTAATTCGAAAAATAACTACCGGTGCGGCTTTGAGCATTAAAGGACAAGTTGTTGCATCACAAGGAAAGGGGCAAAAAGTAGAAGTGAAAGCACAAGAAGTAACCATACTTGGTGAATGTGATGCGGAAAAATTTCCTCTCCAATTAAAGAATCGCCCCAGTCTTGAATACTTGCGAGAAATAGCACACCTCCGATTCCGTACCAATACTTTTGGAGCAGTTTTTCGAGTACGACACAGTTTAGCTTTTGCTGTTCACAAATTCTTTAACGATCGTGGTTTTGTATATCTCCATACACCTATTGTTACTGCATCAGATGCGGAAGGCGCGGGCGAAACATTTCGAGTAACAACTTTGCCTTTTGAAAACACACCTCGTAAGGAAGATGGCTCAATAGATTTTAATGAAGATTTTTTTGGCCGCAGCACAAACCTTACAGTCAGTGGGCAATTAGAAGCTGAGTTAGGAGCCATGGCACTAAGTGAAGTTTATACATTCGGACCTACCTTTCGCGCCGAAAACTCAAATACAGCAAGGCACTTAGCGGAGTTTTGGATGATAGAGCCTGAGGTAGCATTCAACGATCTTGATGCCAATATGGATTTGGCAGAAAACTTTATCCGTTATATTGTTCAGTATGCACTTGACCATAACAAAGAAGATTTAGAATTTTTGGCACAACGACTGGCTGAAGAGGAAAAACAAAAACCGCAACAGGAGCGCAGCGAGATGGGGTTAATTGAAAAGTTAGAGTTCGTTTGTAACAATAAATTTGAACGAATAACTTATACTGAAGCCATTGAAATTTTACTGCAATCACCTGCTTATAAAAAGAAAAAGTTTCAGTATGAAGTAAAATGGGGCATTGATATGCAAAGTGAGCATGAACGATATTTGGTTGAGAAACACTTTAAAAAACCGGTAATCGTCACCAACTACCCAAAGGACATCAAAGCCTTTTATATGCGGCAAAATGACGACGGGAAAACCGTTGCTGCTATGGATATTTTAGCTCCGGGCATTGGTGAAATTGTAGGTGGTTCACAAAGAGAAGAGAGATTAGAACGTTTAGAGCAGCGCATGAATGAAATGCACATCCCGACCGAGGAACTTTATTGGTATTTAGATACACGCCGATTTGGCACGGCACCACACGCCGGTTTTGGTTTAGGATTCGAACGCATGGTGCTTTTTGTAACCGGCATGACCAACATCCGTGATGTGATTCCATTTCCGCGAACACCTAAGAACGCTGAATTTTAATTCTTGTTCCAATAAATTGGGGGTTTATTTTTTTAGTAATTCTCAGTTTTATACTGATAAAAAATCTTCCTTTTCCGAATGAACGAAATAGTACTGGCTTCAAACAACAAAGGGAAATTGGCTGAATTAAGTGCTTTGCTTTCAAATTTTTCATTGCTTTCCTTAGAAGATGTAGGCTTTAACTCAGTGATTGAAGAACCTTATGAAACTTTTGAGCAAAACGCCTATCAAAAGGCATCTACACTTTTTCAATTTTGCGGCAAAAATGTGTTGGCAGACGATAGCGGGCTATGTGTGAATGTGCTAAACGATGCGCCGGGTGTGCATAGTGCTTATTTTGGGGGTGAACCCAGAAGTGATGAAAAAAACAACCATCATTTGCTCGAAAGTATGCAAGGACAACAAAATCGTTCAGCATTCTACAAAGCTGTTCTTTGCCTGATTTGGCATGGTAAAACCTACTTTTTTGAAGGTATTTGCGAAGGCATGATTAGCTATGAAAGGCAAGGTAGTGGCGGATTTGGCTATGATCCATTATTTATACCAAAAGATTATGATCAAAGCTTTGGAGAGCTTCCATCTTCGGTTAAAAATAGAATCAGCCATCGTGCTAAAGCAACCGAAAAATTAGTGGCATTTTTAAAAGAACAAACCAATTCACACTAAGTATTTTTGGGTTGAATTATTTTGGAAACCCTATCTTTTGTGGTAGGCACACAACAACTGCACTTTCGTGAAATTCTCAATAGGTGATAAAATTCTAATCAAACGAACCGGAGAAGAGGGAATTGTGTGTGGATATATTGGTAATGATATGCTTGAAGTAGAAGTTTCAGGCACCATATTCCCTGTTTATACTGATGAAGTTGAACACCCCTACTTAACTTGGTTTACACAAAAAAAGAAGAAACAAACATCTTCCATTTCTCGACCGGAGCAATTTCCTATTGAGCCGCCAAAAACGATTGAGAAGCGACTGTCAAGTGGTATTTCCCTATCGTTTATGCCTGTCTTTTTTCACGATGCTATGGAGGATCTGGTGTCTGAATTAAAGATCTTTTTAGTCAACGAGACTCCTTACAGCATTCATTTTTCATACGATGTAAAAAGTAAAACTGCTACACTTTTTTCTCACCAAGGAAAGCTACATCCGTTCGGGCACTTATTTCTCCATTCACTGCCCTACGAGGCCATGAATGATCTGCCAAAATTTAATTGGCAACTTTCAAACGCAGATACATTGTCCGACAAAATCGAGTCTGGAACATTGCGAATTCGCCCCCCCAAACTGTTTGAACAAATCAATCAATTGTTAGTCAAGAATGAAGCTACTTTCAGCTATTTATTACTTAGTGAATTTTCACCGATAGAAAAAAAGCAAGCTGTACAAATTCCTGTGCAAAAATTAGTTCCTGAGTTTAAAAAAAGTAAAGAGTCGAAGAAAATTTCTTTAGCTGATTTACCCCGATATGAAATAGATCTTCACATTGAAAAGCTTTTACCCAGCCACAAAGGCATGAATAATGCTACTATCATGCAACTTCAACTCTCTACCTTCCAACGTTCTTTAGATTTGGCTATTTCGTACCATCAGCATAAGATGATTGTTATTCATGGTGTAGGTTCCGGTGCCTTGCGTGAGGCTATTCATAACATCTTGAGACAAACATCAGAGGTAGAAGCCTTTCGGAATGAATATATGGGACGGTATGGCTTTGGAGCTACTGAAATTATATTTAAGAAGTAAGAGTTAAGGGTTTCAAAATTTGTTGTAGAACAGAAGCCGATACTACACCGGCTTGTTGCCATTTAATTTCACCTTTTTGAAAAATAAAAAGAGCCGGAACGCCTTGCACACCAAGAGATTGTGCTGCTGCCTGATTTTTATCAACATCAATCTTAATGATTGATATTGAATCTCCCATTTTAGATTTTAATTCTTGTAAAATAGGGGTCATCATTTTGCAAGGTCCACACCATGTGGCGAAAAAATCGACTAAAACCGGTTTCTCCGACTGAATAATTTCCTTGAAAGTTTGTGCCATACAATTTCAACTTAACAAGGGCACCTCTAAAAACTAAAATTAACAATACATTATACTATACTGTTTCTGTATTATGTTGAATGTCAGTATCTTTATGCCATAATTCAATAGATATGAAGCGATATAAAAGACATAGAGATT
>JAFDXO010000034.1 GCA_018267925.1 Bacteroidota bacterium
ATGGTGAGAACGGAAACATTTTCCCCATAAACATGACGGTGTCTTGTCTTTCGGCATTGAACTTTACAGCGTAAAAATTTTTGTTCATATACTTAATCACGTCCTTGTTGCTAAAGGTCTTTTTTTCCATCACTTTACACCATCCGCACCAGTCTGTATATACATCCATGTAAACCTTTTTAGCCTGTTTATTCATTGCCACTTGCACTTCATCTATGGTTAGCCAGTGAATAGCTGTGGAGTCGTTGGTTGTTTGAGTTGTCTTAGCTGATTTTGATTTTTGCTTTTTATTCGCAGCAAAGCTTGTAGGTGTCATCATCCAAAGGCTCAATACGATTAAAATAAAATGTTTCATCCAAAGAAATTTTGTAGCTTAGAAAAATATGGTTAATGATTTTTTAGTTCATTTTTGATTGTTGATGTATCGCTTGCATAGAGGGTACAATATACAATTGACAAGGCTTTGGTGTGCTGTCGAAATTACGGACAAATCCGATTAGCTTTGTTAAGGTCATTTTAAATGAAGGACATTCCAGTTGGATCGTCTTTAAATTATCATACTTCTCTTCCATGTCAAATACAACAACTTATACACAGTCTATTGATCGGCTTAGGAAAATAATGGATGAACTGAGAGAAAATTGTCCTTGGGATAAAAAACAAACCATACACACGCTGCGTCAGCAAACGTTAGAAGAAGTGTATGAATTAGCTGATGCTATTACAGAGCATGATTGGCAAGCCATAAAGGAGGAATTGGGAGATGTGCTCTTACACCTCGTGTTTTATAGTCGCATAGGAATGGAACAAGGGCAGTTTAGTTTTGATGACGTGGTTGAGAGTATTTGTAACAAATTGGTTGCAAGGCATCCGCACATATATTCTACCATTCAAGTAGCAGACGAAAATGAGGTAAAACAAAATTGGGAGAAGCTAAAATTAAAAGAAGGGAAACGCTCTGTTTTGAGCGGTGTTCCTCAATCATTACCGGCCGTCGTGAAAGCCTTACGTTTACAAGAAAAGACAAAGCAAGTGGGTTTTGAATGGGATCAGGTTTCGCAAGTTCGTGAAAAGGTGGATGAAGAGATAGGGGAACTATATGAAGCTGTGGCAAGTGGCATTTCAGATCGAATAGAAGATGAATTTGGCGATGTGCTTTTTGCTTTGGTCAACTATGCCCGATTTGTAGGTGTGGATCCTGAAAACGCTTTAGAGCGTACCAATAAAAAGTTTATTCGTCGTTTTCAAGAGGTAGAAAATTTAGCTGCCTATAAGGGCAAAAATTTGACAGAAATGACTCTGGATGAAATGGATGCATTGTGGAACGAGGTTAAAAAGGGAGAATAGTACTTTGTTTAAAAGAGCACCATATTGGGGTTGGTTTTTACTTGCTTTGTTTGCTTGGGCTTTTACTGCTTACCGCGACTATGTGCATCATCAGTTGACGCGCCCATCGAATATGGCGGATCTGATCAGTAGGGATTTGACTCAACGGAATGATGCTTTAGAACATCAGTTGAAAAATGCTGATTTAGTTAAAAAGATTTTCTCCGGCAAGCTTTCTTTAGATGAAGTAAATAAGTTGGCAGATGCTCCTTTCTTAATTTACGCATTTGAACAAGAAAGTGATGAAGATAATATCCTTATTTTTTGGAACAGTAATCAAGTTGTTGGTGTATGCAATCAACACAACTTGACTAAAGAGGATTATACGTTGTTTAGAAATAATGGCACTTATCTGAAAAGGTGTATTCGAACGTCAGGAATGTTGCCAATTCAAACCTTAGTTGCCCTATTGCCCATTAACACTAATTACGCTATTCACAATGAATATCTTCAATCCGATTTTGCTGCTGCCAATTTTATACCGGCTTCTACTAAGGTCTTAACAGATTCCATTCCGAACAGTGTGGCTGTGCGAGATACAAAGGGGAAACCACTGTTCTATATTCAAATCATGGAGGAAGATATTCCTCGATGGATTCCTGATGCAGCCATGGAAATTAGCTTGGTATTAGCTGCTCTTTTTAGTGTTTCATGGATTCAACTTTTAGCCGTTTCTTTAGCGCGAAAGCGTAAACGATGGACGGGCTTGTTGCTGATTATATCAACCGGTTTAGCAACTCTTTCATTTGTTTATTTCGCGGCACCTCGCTTTCATTTGAGTGAGCTGCCTTTGTTTTCAACTCAGTTATATGCAGCCAGTGTTTTTGTACCATCACTTGGTGCATTGATACTTGATATGCTTTGTTTGTTATGGGTTTTACTTTATTTAATAAAACATTTCACATCATTTCAAACTATCGGTTGGCGCAGTATTTTCAATTTCTTGTGGGGGCTGATACTTTGGTTAATAGCTACTATTGGTCCGATTATTTTGGTGAAAAGTTTGGTGATTGATTCCGGAATTTCATTTGATGCGGAAAGCTTTTATTCGGTCAATGAATTCATGGTAGTAGGCTTGTTTACGGTTGGTTTAATATGGTGTAATGCAGCTATTATTCTTTATGGTATCAATCGGTTTTTCAATAGTTTTTTCAAAAGTGTTTGGATAAAGTATGCTCTTTTGATTGCTTTATCAATCAGTCTTGTTTTTATTACACATAACACAAGTTGGTTGCTGTTCAAGCTTTCGCTATGGAGTATCATTTTTATAGCATTGTTGGATACTCGCAGCCAAGTGAAATGGAAAACATGGTTAGGTTCGGATGTTGTTTTTGGTGCAGCATTTTTAGCATTAGTTGCAACGCTATCTCTTCAGTCTTTTGCTGAAATGAAAGAAGCTGATAGAAGAAAAGTTTTTGCGGAAGAAATAGTCAGGCAGCGTGATGAGATTATGGAGTATGCGTTTAATGGTATATCGGATAGTCTTAGCAAGAGCGAAATGTTACAGGCTTTTTTGTATGCACCTTCAGCAGATGCACGAATGTTAGTTGATGAAAAGTTGTTTTCAAATTATTTCAGAGGATTGTCGCGTTACGATGCGCAGGTCTATATTTTTGATGCAAAAGGTTTACCGCTCTATAACCCGGATATAGAAGGCTTGTCGCGTTTTGAAAATCTGACTGCACACGATCGAATGATGGTTAGCCGCACTCTCTTTTTTCACCCTAATTCACGCGATGGTCATTATTATTTAGCCGCCATACCCATCCAAAATGCAGGCGGAAATTTATTGGGTAAAATATTTATTGATCTTAGCCTTAAAAAGTCCTCTAACACGACCGTCTATCCGGAACTGTTACAACCTGCTCGACAAAGGGAAAGTGATGCCAATAAAGCTTATACCTATGCTGTTTATGTAAATCAAAAACTGTGGAGTCAATCCGGCAATTACGCATTCCCGCTTACTTTATCGCATTTGAATAATGAATCAAAGTCAGTGCTTAGTCATTTACAGACATCTGTATTTGTATATCCTATTTCTTTAGAAAAAACGGTGGTAATTGTTCAAAGCAAAAACTCCATTATGCGCACTGCAACCTTGTTTTCCTATATGTTAGGTGTACTGATGGTGATTGTGCTGATTTTTGTTTTGTTCCAGCTTTATTTCTATTTTATTGTAGGGAAAAACAAAACGTCTCGATTTTTTCGTCCAACCATTCAACGACGTATTCATTTCGCCATGCTTGGTGTGGTGTTTGTTTCATTTTTTATTATTGGAGCTGCAACCATAGCTGTTTTTGTTCAACGATTTGATCAAACCACTAAAAATAGACTCCGAGCGGCTATTACCCGAATTGAAAAATCTATTCGTCAAGAATTGAAAAGCAAAAACGTTTTGAATGATGCTATTGCTTTCGATGCAATGGCAGATGAGCCAGCCTTTAAAAAATTCATAGTAGATTTAGCTAACAGTCAAAGTTTAGATATCAATGTTTATAGCTCTCTCGGTGAATTGACTGCTACTTCTCAAGACGAAATCTACAATAAACTAATTGTTGCTCGATTGATGATGCCGGATGCTTACTATAAGTTGTCGGTTTTGAATGAGCCATTTCTATCTGAAGAAGAAAATATAGGCGGATTACATTACTTGGCAGGCTATGTCCCTATTCGAAATGAAAAGGACGAAGCAGTTGGTTATATCAACATGCCTTATTTTGCATCACAGACAGAGTTGAATGGGCAAATCTCAACTATTATAGTCGCTCTAATAAATATTATAGCCGTTGTCTTTATTGTTTCTGTAGCCTTTGCACTTATCGTAACGCAATGGATTACTCGAGGTTTACAAATGGTCATTGGTCGTTTTCAGCGTTTTAATTTGCAATCGAACGAACCTATTGTTTGGAATCATGAAGATGAAATAGGTCTTTTAGTTCGAGCCTATAATAACATGGTGAAGAAGGTTGAGGAAAGCACTTTTAAACTTGCTCAAAGTGAAAGAGAATCAGCTTGGAGAGAAATGGCTAAGCAAGTAGCACATGAAATAAAAAACCCTCTTACTCCTATGAAACTGAACATTCAGTATCTACAAAATGCTTTGCAAAGTGGGCATCCCGATACTCCTAAACTTACTAATCAAGTAGCTGCTTCCCTGTTAGAACAAATTGACAACCTTTCTTACATCGCTTCCGCTTTTTCTGACTTTGCTAAAATGCCAGAAGTGAAACCAGAAACCATATTGTTGAATGAATTATTGAAAGCAGCCGTTGATTTATTTAAAAGCGAAAGAGTAATTGTTCAGTTGCAAGAAACAGGTGTTCTTCTTCCGGTATATGCCGATAGAAGCCAACTGTTACGGGTGTTTACCAATCTTTTACAAAATGCAGTGGAGGCTATTGTGGATGAACAAAGTGGGGTTATTACTGTTTCTTTATCAGCTCAGGATGGTAAAGCATTTGTCAAAATTAAGGATAACGGTAGTGGTATCTCAGATGACGTGGTAGAGAAAATATTTAGCCCTTATTTCACAACAAAAGGATCCGGTACCGGATTGGGGTTAGCTATGACAAAGCGTATCATAGAGTTTTGGCAAGGAAATATTTGGTTTGAAACCGTGCAAAATGTTGGTACAACATTTATTGTTGAAATGCCTATCCAGAGTGCAATGAGCAATATAAGCTGAGGTTTACGGACTAACCATTCTTTTCACTTCTTCCGGCGTTAGTGGATCAAGCTCTTCTTTTATAAGATGTCGCATATCGGTGTGGTAGAACTTACATGCAGATCGAAGACCACAAATTTCACACTTAGGACGACGGGCAATACAAATGTATCGCCCATGCAAAATCAACCAATGGTGTGCTTTATACACTAATTCTTTGGGGATGTAGGAAATGAGTTGTTCTTCTGCCTGCATTGGATTTTTGGCATGAAGAGTAAGCCCGATACGTGCTGAAACACGAAAGACATGGGTATCAACAGCCATATTGGGTTGTTGGTGCAAAACGGATGTAATCACATTGGCTGTTTTTCTACCCACGCCTGGCAGTTGTTCCAATTCTACAACCGTTTCGGGTATCTCACCATCAAAATCGCGAACTAACATTTCTGCTAAACCCATCAAATGTTTGGTTTTGTTGTTCGCAAATGTTACAGATTGAATCAACTCTTTTATTTCATCAAAGCTTGCAGCAGCAAGGGTTTTAGGGGTTGGATATTTTTTAAACAGTGCAGGTGTCACTATGTTCACACGCTTGTCGGTGCATTGAGCAGAAAGGACTACGGCTACCAATAATTCAAATGGTGAGTTGTAGTGCAGTTCTGTTTCAGGGTTGGGCAGATGGGTTAAGAACCAATCGAGGACGAATGAATATCTTTCTTTACGGGTCAAGGGAATAAGATTTTGGTGTTTTTTATTTCAATGATTCTTTATCTTTTTGAAGTTGTAACATTTTATCTCGAAGACGAGCCGCTTCCATAAAATCAAGATCTTTGGCAGCTTTTTCCATTGCCTTTTTTGTTTTTTCAATTTGTTTATCTAACTGTATGGCAGATCCATATATCATTCCATCTTCTGCGGCTATTGAAGGGGTTTCGTCAGAAATGTTCAAAGCACTTTTTTCGTCAAAGCCCTTGATGTCTAAAACCGAAGTTTGCTGCATGATTTGCTCTTTCGATTTGTACACGGTTTTAGGAATGATTCCATGTGTTTCATTATACTTCAACTGCTTTTCCCTACGTCTATTTGTTTCATCTATCGTTCGCTGCATACTATCTGTAATTTTATCTGCATAAAAAATCACCAACCCTTCAACGTTCCTTGCAGCACGCCCTGCCATTTGGGTAAGCGAACGTTCATCGCGTAAAAAGCCTTCTTTGTCGGCATCCAGAATAGCCATCAGCGTCACTTCCGGTAAATCTAATCCTTCTCGTAATAAGTTTACCCCCACCAACACATCTATGTTGCCGAGGCGTAGGTCGCGCAATATTTCTACCCGTTCCAAGGTGTCCACTTCGGAGTGGATATATTTTGAATGTACGTTGATTCGCTTGAGGTATTTGTCAAGTTCTTCTGCCATGCGCTTGGTCAGCGTTGTTACCAACACCCGATGTCCGAGACGAACACGCTTATCTATTTCGTCTAATAAGTCGTCAATTTGATTGATGCTGGGGCGAATTTCGATGGGTGGATCCAGTAATCCGGTAGGACGAACCACCTGCTCTACCACCACCCCTTCACACTGTGCTAATTCATACTTTCCGGGTGTGGCACTTACAAATATGGTTTGATTCAACAGTTGTTCAAATTCGCTGAAATTGAGCGGGCGGTTGTCTAATGCAGATGGAAGCCTGAAGCCAAACTCTACTAAGTTGAGTTTTCTGGATCGGTCGCCGCCATACATGCCGCTTATTTGCGGAATGGTAACATGGCTTTCGTCAATCACTAATAAAAAGTCTTTCGGAAAATAGTCGAGCAAACAAAAGGGACGAGTGCCGGGTTTGCGCCGGTCTAAAAATCGGGAGTAGTTTTCAATGCCATTGCAGTACCCTAATTCCTGAATCATTTCAAGATCATAACTCACTCGTTCTTTGATTCGTTGCGCTTCCAAAGGCTTATGGATTTCCTTGAAATATTCTTGCTGGGCAAAACATTCATCTTGTATTTCGTGAATGATCTGTGCTATTTGATCTTTGGGGGCAACATATAAGTTGGCAGGAAACACAGCCGCATGTTTCATGGACTCAATTCTTTTACCCGTTTCTGTTTCAAAGCGTTCTATTTCTTCAATTTCATCGCCAAAAAAAGTTACCCGATAACCATAATCTAAGTACGGCAAATTAATATCAACTGTATCGCCTTGCACTCGAAAAGTGCCTCGTGCAAATTCGCCTTGACTTCGGTGATACAGGGCATTGACCAAGGCATGTAAAAAAGAATTGCGTGGCAGTTGGTCGCCAATGGCAATGCGGATGATGCTATTGGCATATTCTGTTGGGTTTCCTATGCCATAAATGCAAGAAACCGAAGCCACAACAATAATGTCTCGCCGCCCACTGAGGAGGCTGGTTGTGGTGCGCAATCGAAGTTTTTCTAATTCTTCATTTACGGCCAAGTCTTTTTCGATATAGGTGTCGGATGTCGGGATGTAGGCTTCCGGTTGATAATAGTCGTAGTAAGAAACAAAATACTCCACACTGTTATCAGGAAAAAATTGGCGAAACTCACCATACAGTTGGGCTACCAGCGTTTTGTTGTGCGTGAGTACCAGCGTGGGTTTTTGCACCTGTTGAATCACGTTTGCCATAGTAAACGTCTTACCCGAACCGGTTACACCAAGCAACGTTTGAAAGGCTTCGCCCTGCTCAATACCTTCTACCAATTCAGAAATTGCTTGCGGCTGATCTCCAGCCGGAAAATAAGGACGGTTAATCGTAAACATCGGTTACAAATTTCAGCAAAAGCAATTGAAATACGCCCATAGTAATCCGTAGCCGAAACCCTAAAATTTCCAACTTAAAAAAAAGTTAAAAAACGCTTGACATGAACATAGTTGTGTTCTACCTTGTAAAAAAATGACACGTATATGAAACTAACACTTTTCCTCGCCGACATTCCACAAAAATCTGAAAAGAACAAACTTTTCACTTTTCACTTTTCACTTTAATCTTTTACCTGTTCACTCCCCATGTCTGTGATGCGCAAACTTGGATTACCAATGGTATGAATGTAGTTACGAACATTTCAACCTATGTTGGTATCAACACACCATTTCCTGCTGAACGACTTACCATTACCGATTAAGAATAGTTAAGAAACTTAATGAACTTAACTTCTTAATGTTAAAAAATAATATCTGCTCGACTTTAGATTATTATCTATGAGTGAACTCGGAAACTATATTGCCCAACACAAACACTTGCCCAATATTCCCTCGGCACAAAAAGTGGTGGCAAATGGGGTAGATATAGCGGAAATGGATGCATTGTTGTTGCAAAAAATAGAAGAATTGACCTTGTATGCATTAGAGCAACATCAGGAAATTAGCCGAATGAAAAACGAAATCAGAAACCTGAAAAAAGCTATGCGTCATGAAAAATAAACGCCTTTTCATACTCACCCTCAGCTTGTTTACGCTGAGCCATGCCGCCTGCAATCGTTGTAACAATCAAACCTATTCTTTCACCCAGCACCAAATAGACTTCATAAAAAATTTTAAAGAGGGCTCATACTGGATCATGCTCGATTCTATCACCGGAAGGGAAGATAGTTTTGTTTGCATAGATAACCATTATGATGGATTTAGACCCATTAATGTTTCAAAGCATTGCAGTGATCAAATGGAGAGCCAAGATGCACTTATTTATCATTTTAATGGGGGAATTTTTGATAGTGTAATGGTCGGCTTTGGCTTTGCAGGCGGAGGGAGGGATGCTTCATTTGCAATGATATATCCCCCATGGAATAGCTCAAGAGGACAAGGGTTCCAAATGGATTTTAATGATGTAGGGCATACGGTTACTGTTCTTGGCAAGCCTTACACCAATGTGAGAACACAAACTAAATATTGGACACAAGGACAAAGCCAATGTTTGCTTAGCTTATTAAACAACGATAGCCTCAAACTTATTAAGATACGATATAAGGACACGATAGACTATGCGGTATGGGAATTAGTACGCGCTAACATTATCAAACCATAAATCAACCAACAGTTATGAAACGCAAACATATTGTATTCGTTATTGTTTTATTGTTATTGACACAACAAGCATGGGCTCAATCTTCATTTGGCAACCTGACCAAATATGGGTGGTATCGCTACCGCTTGGTAAACGATTTTATGAAGATAGGCGAGGGCTGCTGCGTTATGCGGCAGCTTAAAACCGACAACAACTGAACATACAAATAGAAAATGAAATCAGAAAATAAACTTGCAGGACTTGGGATTTTTACAGCAATTTCGGCTTCACTATGTTGTATTACACCTGTTTTGGCTTTGTTAGCCGGAACTAGTGGGTTTGCTTCGGCTTTTTCGTGGCTTGACCCTTTTAGTCCGTATTTAATCGGCTTGACAGTTTTGGTGCTTGGCTTTGCTTGGTTTCAGAAACTCAAACCAAAGAAACAAATAGACTGTAATTGCGAAACAAGGGAAAAATCTTCGTTTATTCAGACAAAAACATTTTTAGGTATCGTGACTGTTTTTGCGGGGCTTATGCTGGCGTTTCCTACATATTCCCATATCTTTTTCCCTAAGGCAAACAAGCAAACAATTATAACTGAACAGGCAAACATTCATACAGCAGAATTTACAATTAACGGAATGACTTGTTCGGGCTGTGAAGAACACGTAAACAACGAAGTGAATAAACTGACAGGAATAATTAAAACGACTGTATCATACGAAATCGGAAATGCAATCGTGAAGTTTGATAAGACGAAAACGAACATTCAAGAATTAGAAAAAGCTATTGCAAAAACAGGATATTCAGTAACTTATAAGAAAGAATTAAAATGAATATAATACTGCAATCAATAATCACTTGTCCTGAATGTGGACATAAGAAAGAAGAAACAATGCCTACAGATGCTTGCCAGTATTTTTACGAGTGCGAGAACTGTAAGAAGGTTTTAAAACCAAAACAAGGCGACTGCTGTGTTTATTGTAGTTACGGGACAGTGAAATGTCCACCAATACAAGAAGGAACAAATTGCTGCAAATGAGAATGAAACGACCGACAGAAATAGAAAGCCGACCGCATAACAAGAAATTGCCAAGACCTGTCCCGACTCTTCGGGAAGCGGGGCTGAACGGCTTCTATTGGACATTTCCCGCTAAGGCGGGACAGGTCGTGCTAAAAATCCCTACCTTCGGCAATCCCTGTTCGTTGGCAGAAATAGTATAACCGAACTCACGAACCAAAAAAATCAAAAAAATAGTTTGACAAAAAAATAATTTTGTATCATTATATGGAAACAAACAAAAGGTATGAAAGAAAAAATATGAAGTCCCCTGTTGTACACACGAAGAATTTCAAAAACCGTTTGACAAAATTCGAGTGGATCGATTGAGCCGACATCTTTACGATATTGAAAAATTAAATCAAACAGAATTTGTAAACATTGCTTTGCAAAATGCATCATCAATGCAATATTCTCTAATCATACTTCATTCACTTCTAAAATAACAGTATATGGAAAGTAGATTTCTATTAGTAGCTGTAGTCATTATGGCTGCAATTACTTTTTTTTCTTGTAAAAAAAAGGAAGATGTTGTATGCTATACTCCCAAGCAAGCAGGCATACAAGGAAAGTGGAAACAAGATTATTTCCTTGACCCTCTTGCTTTTCAACCACTTCCAGAATGGGAAAAAATTGAATTTCGTAATGATTCATTTTATATGAATATACGGATTTGGGCAGAACACCTAACTGCTTTAGACTGTTATCAACAAACTTGGATACAATATCAAAAAGGAATTTATAAAATTGATAATGATACACTATATATGAATGGTGTAATAACAGATTCAAACTATGTGTTGAAAATAGGCGGCTGCCATAATTCCGGAAATTATATGGCACATTTTGGTATTAATTATTGTGGAGAAAAATTAATATTACGCATACCAATTTATGGCTCTACAATTTCAGAATATAAGCTATTGCTTAATATGTTTAGGGCTAATTAAAAGGTGACCAACTGTAGAATAGTTCAAAACAAAAGGGTACTTCTTACAACAAACATATTTGCAAAAGCACGGCTGAAGGAAGTGATTGAGCATTTGTGCTACTATCAACTTTAGTGCATATTTTAAGCTGACGGTTTTCAAATGCAGTGCCTACGCAAATATGCCAACCGTTGTGCGTCATTCCCCATTTTTCCCGGACGAAAATAAATTCTCGTGCTAACGGAAAATTAAACAATTGAAAATGAACAAAATATAAAACGTTAGTCAGAATCTTTCCCGACCATCCCACAAGGCATCAACAGAGGGAAACGAAAGGCTTTTTCCGACTTTTGACAAAAACATTTGTTTCCTAATCGGGAAATTTGCACTTTTGATGAAATTTGTGAATGAAGCCAAACTTTGACATAGAATTATTGCCCGAAGCAATTGAGTTTTTAGAAACCCTTGGCGACAAAACGAGAGAGAAGATTTATTACAACATCAAGAAATCTCAATTCGTGAACGACAACGAACTCTTCAAAAAACTAAACGATTTTATTTGGGACCACGAAGTAGCACCGAAGGTAATTTAGAACTTTATACAAAAGCAAAGCATACTGACTTTTTTTATTTTGGGACAAAACAGATGGTAAAGAAACTTTGGTTGTGGCAACACACGGAATTTTGAAAAAGACACAGAAAACACCACCGAAGGAAATCAAAAATGCAGAAGAAATTAGAACGCAATATATAGATAACAAGGCAAAAAATAAATAGTTATGACAAAAAATAAATTTAAAACTGTTTCGCTTGACACAATGATTGACAAACATATTGGCAAACGAGGAACTGAAAAAAGAGAAGCGTTTGAAAACGAGTTGAGAATTGACTTGTTAGGATACGCTATTAAACAAGCAAGACAGGAACGTAACTTGACACAGGAACAATTAGGCGACCTTGTAGGTGTAAAGAAGGCACAAATTTCTAAAATTGAGAACAGTGTTAAGAACGCAAGATTTGAAACAATTTTAAAAGTCTTTAATGCGTTGGGAGCAAAAGTGAATTTTAACGTAGAGCTAAACAATAAGAAATTAGTCATTTGACAAATATGCCGAACGCACAACAAACTATACCTACCGTATGAATATGCGCAATATGGGTTAAGCGAGCTGCCATAAAATAAAAACCCCCAAAACGAATTGTTTAGGGGGCTTTTTAATAAACTTTCTATGATTGTTTTTAATACCGATAATGTTCCGGTTTGAATGGTCCGTTTTTCGGAATGCCAAGATAGTTTGCTTGGGCATCGGTGAGTTCTTCCAAAACCACACCAATTTTTGAAAGATGCAGACGTGCTACTTTTTCATCTAAATGTTTGGGCAACACATAAACCTTGTTTTCGTATTGGTTATTATTTGTCCACAACTCAATCTGGGCAAGTGTTTGGTTTGAGAATGAATTACTCATCACAAAACTTGGGTGTCCGGTAGCACAACCAAGATTTACCAATCGCCCTTCTGCAAGTAGAATAATATCTTTGCCATCTACCGTGTACATGTCAACTTGAGGCTTGATGGTATTTTTGGTGCTTCCGTAGTTGTCATTCAACCAAGCCACATCAATTTCAATATCGAAGTGTCCAATATTACAAACGATAGCCTTATCCTTCATGAGTTTAAAGTGTTTGCCGGTAATGAGGTCGCGGCATCCTGATGCAGTAACAATTATATCCGCTTCTTTTACGGCATCCTTCATTTTCTTCACTTCAAATCCGTCCATAGCAGCTTGTAGTGCGCAGATTGGGTCAATTTCGGTAACGATTACCCGTGCACCGGCACCGCGCAAGGATTCTGCCGAGCCTTTACCCACATCGCCATATCCACCCACAACGGCAACTTTACCTGCCATCATTACATCGGTAGCGCGACGGATGGCATCAACTAAGGATTCTTTACAGCCATATTTGTTGTCGAATTTAGATTTTGTAACGGAGTCATTTACATTGATAGCCGGAATGGGCAGTGTGCCTTTTTGCATCCTTTCATATAGGCGATGCACTCCGGTTGTGGTTTCTTCGCTGATACCTTTTATGTGTTGAACGAGTTCTGTATAGTTGTCAAGAACCATGTTGGTAAGATCGCCACCGTCATCTAAAATCATATTTAAAGGACGATCTTCACTACCGAAAAAAAGTGTTTGTTCTATGCACCAATCAGCTTCAGCCAAAGATTGACCTTTCCATGCAAAAACACCAATTCCGGCAGCGGCAATTGCAGCAGCGGCATGGTCTTGTGTTGAAAATATATTGCAAGAACTCCAGCGCACTTCGGCACCAAGTTCCACCAAGGTTTCTATCAGAACAGCTGTTTGAATGGTCATGTGTAGGCAACCCGCGATCCGAGCACCTTTCAGTGGCTTTTTTGCTCCGTATTCTGAACGGATAGCCATTAACCCCGGCATTTCAGCCTCTGCCAATTTTATTTCTTTTCTTCCCCACTCAGCAAGGCTCATGTCTTTCACCTTGTAGGGCATTTTAAAGTCAATTTGACTACGTGTTGCAGCACTCATAGTTTATAATTCGTGTTTAGTATTTCAAAAAAAGGTTGGCAAAGGTATGAAAATTCTATCCAAGTGATTTTTATGGCAAAATTTGGGTTTTCAGTAAAGGGAAATATCGTTCTGTGATACAGGTTTTAAAGGGTATTTAAAAAGTCATGAATTTTCATTTGGGTTACAGCCGAAACAGGAGTTAAGGGTAGGCGCAAATAGTTTTCACAGATGTCCATGTGTTGAAGAACACACTTTACACCTGCTGGGTTTCCCTCTGCAAAAAGGAGTTTGATACCCGGCAATAATTTGTAGTGAATAGCTCGAGCTTTGTCCACTTTATTCACTTCAGTTGCATTTACAATAAAGACAAAATCTTTTGTGAAGCAATTGGCAGCTACGGAAATAACACCTTCCATTCCTAATGCAATTTGTGCTAATGCTAAGTCATCATCGCCGGACAAAACCGTGAAATGGGGTGGCTTAGTTCCAATCAGTTCCATACACTGTGCCATGTTACCACTGGCTTCTTTGATGGCAACAATATTTTTAAATTCTGAGGCAAGTCTGACCACTGTTTCCGGTAAAATGTTAGTAACGGTTCTTCCCGGAACATTGTATAAGATAATAGCTTTGTCGGTAGCGTGTGCAATCGCTTTAAAATGCTGATAAATTCCTTCTTGGCTGGGCTTGTTGTAGTAAGGTGCTACACTTAAAATTCCATCTACACCGGTAAGATTCATGGAGCAAATTTGCTTAACTACTTCTATTGTGTTGTTGCCACCAATGCCGCAAACAATAGGCAGCCTACCATTGTTTGTTTTTACGATGAAACTCAGAACTTCTTGTCGCTCATTATCTGAAAGGGTAGGGGTTTCGGCTGTGGTTCCTAAAGCCACAAGAAAGTTAACACCATGATGTATGACGTGATTAATGAGCTTTTCTAAAGCAGCATAATCAACCGTATTTTCTCTTGTAAACGGAGTGATTAAGGCAACTCCAGTACCCTTAAACGGATGTTTCATCTACGTTTGTTTTTGTTTTGATTGTTGTTATGAAAAGTCAATGAATTAGGCTTCTTCAAAAAAGCCCATTTTTGAAAATTTTTCTATTCTCTCATCAACGCGTTGTTGTTCTTTTTTGCCAAGCAACTCTTTCAATGATTTAATGAGATATTGTTTTAACGTTATGGACATTTCTTCGGGTTTGCTATGCGCTCCGCCAACCGGTTCTTTAATCACATCGTCCACCAGGTTGAAATTTTTCATATCCTTAGACGTAAGCCGAAGTTGTTCGGCTGCTTGCACTTTAAAGTCCCAACTTCTCCAAAGGATGGTTGAACAATTTTCCGGTGAAATAACCGTGTACCAAGTGTTTTCAAGCATGGCAACTTTATCGCCAATACCAATGCCCAAAGCCCCACCGGATGCCCCCTCGCCAATGATCACACAAATTACTGGCACCTTTAAGTTCACCATTTCAAAAAGGTTTCTTGCAATGGCTTCACCTTGTCCGCGTTCTTCTGCTTCTAAGCCCGGAAATGCTCCCGGCGTGTCAATGAGTGTAATGATTGGATGATTAAATTTTTCGGCAAGCTTCATTAAGCGCAAAGCCTTTCTATACCCCTCTGGATTAGCCATGCCAAAGTTTCTCAGTTGGCGCATCTTGGTGTTGATCCCCTTCTGTTGTCCGATAACCATTACCGGAAGTCCATCCAGTTCAGCCATTCCGCCTACCATAGCCTTGTCATCTTTTACTTGTCGGTCGCCATACAACTCCTTGAAGTTTGAAAAAATCTTTTCAATATAGTACAACGTATAAGGACGTTCCGGATGACGACTCAGTTGAACTCGTTGCCAAGGAGTAAGTTGTTCATATATCTGAGATCGAGTCGTTTCAATGGTTTCCTCCAGATGTTCGATAGCTTTTTCTGCATCCACTTGATGATTCTTTGTGTGTACATCCTTCAGCTTGTTCATCTGGTTGTACAACTCTTCAAGAGGCTTTTCAAAATCAAGAAACTGCATAATGGTGTGTTAAGCGTACAAAATTAGGGTTTGAAAAGAATTTGATGATAAATATTCAGGTTTGCTTTTCTGAAATTATTTTCATCGCATAAAGATGTGGCTTTTCTTTTTTTTTCATCATCTAAATTTGCGCTATGAAATATCCGATACTATTATCAATATATGAAGATAACCCACAACTGCGGAGTAGTATAAATGAGGTCTTTCTTCTTGAAGAAGATTTTCATATTTGTGGTGTTTTTGAAAATGCTACGGAAATTAAACAACACATACAGAGCGATAACCCTGATATGGTGCTTATGGATATTGATATGCCGGTCATCAATGGTATAGACGCATTAAAACATGCCCTGTCCATAAACCCTGAACTTATAGTCGTAATGTACACCATTTTTGAAGATGATGAAAAAGTTTATAATGCTATCTGTGAAGGTGCTCGAGGCTATATTCTCAAAAAAACATTGAACGATAAGTTGGTAGCATCGCTTAAGGAAATCTATGAAGGAGGCTCCTATATGACACCAGTAATAGCTCGCAAGGCACTTGCCATGTTTCAAAAAAGGAAAAAGAAAGACAATACTTATAGTTTGAGCGATAGAGAAGTTGAAATTCTTCATTTGCTTGTAGATGGGTATAGCTATAAAATGATTGCTGCAAATTGTTTCATCTCATTAGATACGGTGCGTAGTCATATAAAAAACATATATACAAAGCTGCAAGTCAATTCTAATGTTGAAGCCGTAAAAAGAGCTTTAGAAAAAGGGCTTTAAAAATAAATAGTAGTGAAAAACTATCTGCGTTATCGCGTATTTCCCGAAATAAGGAGTGTTTTTAGATACCCAACCTTATCGTTATACTGCTTTTTTTGTAAAGGCACTTTTGGATTGCAATAAATATGGCGATGCTGCCTTGCTCTTGTATTACACGAGGTGCGATGCTGCCTTGCACTTGTATTACGCCCTTTCAGGGCTAATATGGGCACAGTTATATTATTTGGGGAGTAACTAATTACTTTGCAAAAAAAAGGTTTGGGAAAAGAGCTATTTAAGTTGATTTTACCGTCAGGTTTAATTGATCATTTTAAGATAGTAGAAGTACGGGA
>JAFDXO010000035.1 GCA_018267925.1 Bacteroidota bacterium
GCTATTGTTGCTTCTTTTGATGACCTGACGACCACCGGTATGGTGGTAAGTTTGGTGAAGTCATCGGACAACATGCCGACAGATGTTTCATTCGGACTGATGGCAAGATAAGGAGGCTGTTGTCCTTCTTTCCTATAAAATTCCCTGCATATATAAGGGCTTCCGGTAATTTCTTTCAACACGAAAAAATATTCACCTTCTGAATTTGTTGTTGCGAATAAAGTTTAATGTTGTTATTCCAGCACTAACTTTCCTCTTAGTTTTCTTTCGCCTATGGAAAGGGTATAGAAATATACTCCGGGTGCTTTTCCGCGTAAGTCAATTTCAGTTTGGTTAGTATTTGGCTTGGCTGTTTTTATTTCTTTTCCTAATATATCTGATATAGAAAGGCTATTGATTGGTTCGAAGGTAGAAACGGTAAACAAACCTGAGGAAGGGTTAGGGTATATTGCCACTTCTGTTGATGAGTATGGGTCATTGATACCGTTTACGCCTTGAATGATTATGGTTTTGCTGGTATCGGGAACGCAGCAGATAAATCCTTTTCTAGATAGAACAACAAAGAAGCTGTCGCTGGTGGAAGTGTTTTTCTTCAGCGTAAGGGGATAGTTTATGTGCCCGGAGTAGGCGATAGTGGAGGTATCTAAAACCCCGTTTTTAAACCAATCAAGGTTGAAGAAGGATGCAGTGTCTGTTTTTAACGTAATGCTGGGTGCGTAAATGGTAAACCATTGCCCTAAAGGCACCACATTGTTGGAGCTTATTAGCGTCGATCCATTAAATTTGGGCAGCATTATATTCTTGAAGGTCAACACCACCGAATCATATCCCGGGCAACCGGTATTGGTTTCTACAATATAGGTGCCGCCGGTGGTGGCTTTGCGGGTGTTGCCCGTGCCGGGTAGCAGATTGCCGTTTTGATACCATTTATACGTGCTGCCTACCGGTGCATTAGCCGTGAGCAAAACCGTATCTCCGGTGCAGACGGTCTTGGCAGAAGCTATCAGTTGAGCAGCCGTAGGCTGCTGGCACAGCTTGAGAATAAAACCGGAGTTGCTGCCTGTGAGATTGTACACACCCGGACCGGGGTCGAAATCTTGTGTACCGCTAAAGTTACCTGTGGTATATATACTGTTCGAGGCATCTAATCCCACATACTGTATGCCCATAGCTCCTAATGTCCATACCAAGTTGCCGGAAGAGTCAAACTTTTGCATGGGATAATCGTATGACGTAACATAAACGTTTCCTACAATGTCAGCAGCTATCGCTCTGCCTTCATTCAGTGTCCAACTATATCCTGCTTTCCTTGCCCAAGCAAAATCACCATTGTTGCGTAACTTGAGGGTAAAGATGCTTCGGCTGGAATTGGATGTAAGATTATATACCCCCGGGCCGGGGTCGAAGTCAACTGTGCCTTCGAATTGCCCCGTAACAACTGCATTACCCCAAGGGTCTAAGGACAAATCCCACACCTTATCTTCACCGCCAGAACCAACTTTTTTTGCCCAAATGTAGTTGCCTGCGGAATCGTATTTGGCTACAAAAGCATCATAACCTCCCGCAGATGTCATGTTATATACACCAATGCCGGGGTCAAAATCAGCCGTACCTTGAAATGCGCCTGCTATGTACACATTGAGATGGTTATCTATTGCCAATTGAGATGCGCCTTGGTTTTTTGTGCCGGTTATTTGCTTGGCCCAAATAAAGTTGCCTGCCGTGTCTAATTTTTCAATTACTGCGTTGGTATTGTTGGTGAGTGGATAGACACTATCAGGCGGCGTAATAACATTATACACGCCCAACCCCGGATCAACATCAATAGTACCACCAACGTCTAATGTGAGATAAATGTTTTGGGATATAGAGTCTATTTTAGCACCGGATACCCTAGCAAATGTAGCTGCTGTTGGTCCGGAGCCATATATCTCTTTTGCCCAAATAAAATTCCCAATGCTGTCTAACTTTATAATACAGGTACGATAAGTACCATTATTAGGCAAGGAAAAAGTTGCAGGGCCGGGGTCGGCATCTACAGAATCTAGATGCACTGCAAAAAGATAAATATTATTGGTGGCATCTAATGCTATACTAGGATAACCAACCCAATCAACAAGTGTAGAACCCGGAGCAGAAAGAGAAGGGAATTGTTTTGCCCAAAGAAAATTACCTGCGGCATCTTCTTTCAATAAAAACATGCTGCTTTTGTTGGTGCTGCTGCCTAGGTTGTAAATGTTTGAACTTGCATCAAAATCAACCGTTTTGGAAAAACCGCCAACACAGTAATGATTATTCTTTGTATCAAATACAATCATAGTACCACCACAAACGCCACTATTACTACTAATAAATGCATTTGCCCAAGAGAAGCCCTGCCCTTGCACTTTATCACTATAAAGAAAAGAAAAGATAAACGTACAAACAATAAAAATTGGCTCTTTCATGATATCTTATTTTGAAAACCCTTGTAAAGTTAAAAAACATTTACTACTTTTAGTTTTTTAACAGGTAAAACTTTCTATTCCATGTACATTCCAGATATTAATACACTCATCCATCTTACTCCCACAGTTGCTGAAGAATATGTTGTAGCAGGCTTTTACTCTCCCGGTGATGGTGGCGGGGGTACTTTTATTTGGGAACCTATCAACCCTCCGGGAAGCATCACTCCTCCAAAAGAAGATAAGGGAATTGTTTTTTATCTTAATGGTGATAAGCTAGGTTCCCTTGGTTACTTCAAGCGCATTTATTCTGGTCCGATCAATGTACGCTGGTTTGGGGCTATTATGGGGGCTACCGATCCGAACCCGCCTATTGATCCACACACAGGCTCAGCTTATACACAACCCATAGCTGATGTAACGCCTTATTTTCAACGGGCGGCAGATTCCCCTGCTGCAGAGGAGGGTACTATTTATATCCCTGCCGGTGAATATTACGGTCATCTTGAAATCACCACTAATAATAAAGTTTCTGTTTTGGGTGATGGGCAAGGCACAATTATTCACGGTGCACCAGAACTTAGTGACGGCTCAACTTCTTACAAAGAAGTCATCTTGGTAAAAAGGCACTGGGGTGTTATAGTTAGGATATCTAATATTCAAATTAGGGCACCTCTAAAAACTAAAATTAACAATACATTATACTATACTGTTTCTGTATTATGTTGAATGTCAGTATCTTTATGCCATAATTCAATAGATATGAAGCGATATAAAAGACATAGAGATTACGGTTTTTTCGATCAGGATATTCGTTTGA
>JAFDXO010000036.1 GCA_018267925.1 Bacteroidota bacterium
CAAAGAGTAATTCACTAAATGCTCAAAACTCCTTATCTGAAGCAGAAAAGCGAAGCATCATTCAGCAGATAAAAAAGGAAGTATTGGACAGTTTGAAAGAAAAACCCAAAAAACCATTCGGACAAATCTCTGATGCGTTTTCAATTTCAGGATACTTAGAAACCTATTATACCTATGATTTTGGAAACCCAAGCAACCATACACGTCCTTCGTTTACTTATTCTCACAACAGGCACAACGAAATAAACCTGAACCTCGGTTATATCAAAGCTGCGTTTAATACCGATAAAGTAAGAGCCAATCTTGCTTTAGCTGCGGGAACGTATATGAATGCTAATTATGCTTCTGAACCTAATGTGTTGAAAAACATTTACGAAGCAAATGGCGGTTTCAAAATCTCTAAGAAACATGACCTGTGGATTGATGCCGGAATATTTTCATCACACATTGGTTTTGAAAGTGCTGTTGGTAAAGATAATTGGACGCTCACCCGAAGTTTGTTTGCCGATAACTCACCCTACTTTGAAACGGGAGCAAAAATATCTTACACAACACCTAATGGAAAATGGTTTTTGAGTGGCTTGGTTTTAAACGGTTGGCAACGCATACAACGAGTTGATGGAAATAATTTACCTGCTTTTGGGCATCAAATTACTTACAAGCCAAATTCTAAAATTACTTTGAACAGCAGTTCATTTGTAGGAAGTGATAAACCTGACAGCACAAGACAGATGCGATATTTCCATAATCTGTATGGTATTTTTCAGGTGCATGAAAAATTTGGTGTAACGGTTGGATTTGACATTGGTGCAGAACAGAAAAGCAAAGGAAGCAGCGCATACAATACTTGGTTTACACCTGTGTTATTACTAAAAGTAAATGCAACTGAAAAATTAAGTATAACTGCCCGTGGCGAATATTTCAGCGATGCAAACGGAGTAATTATTGCCACCGGAACACCGAATAATTTTCAGGCATTTGGCTATTCACTGAACCTCGATTACCAAATTCACAATAATGTATTGTGGCGTATAGAAGGGCGTGGGTTTACAAGCAAAGACAAAGTTTTTATGATGAATGAAAAAGCTAATAACAATAATGTTTTTATTACAACAGCAATAGCGATTTCGTTTTAGTAATTGGTAAATTTGTAGTTGGCTTTTTTATGGAAGATAACAAAGAAAATACGGTAAAACACTTTCTTGATTTAATCAAAAAATCAAGACGAGGAAAGTTTAAAATCTACATCGGAATGAGTGCCGGTGTGGGAAAGACTTACCGTATGTTGCAGGAAGCACATTCCTTGCTTCGCAATGGTATTGATGTGAAAATTGGATTTATAGAAACACACAACCGACCAGAAACACACGCATTACTTGATGGTCTGCCAATTATACCTCGGAGAACACTTTTTTATAAAGGCAAAGAATTGGAGGAGTTAGATGTACAAGCCGTAATTTCTCTGCGTCCGGAAGTGGTGATTGTTGATGAATTGGCACATACCAATATTGAAGGAAGTGAAAACGAAAAGCGTTGGCAAGATGTAATGCAGATTTTAGATGCAGGTATCAATGTAATTAGTGCGGTTAATATTCAACATATTGAGAGTTTGAATGAAGAAGTTAAAGAAATTACAGGAGTCGAAGTAAAAGAAAGAGTTCCAGACAGTGTGCTGGCTCAAGCAGATGAAGTTGTAAATATTGACTTAACTGCTGATGAATTAATTACCAGATTAAAGGAAGGTAAAATATACCAAGCCGAAAAAATTGAAACGGCACTTCAAAACTTCTTTAAAAGCGACCATATTCTACAACTAAGAGAACTTGCATTAAAAGAAGTGGCTTCGCAGGTTGAAAGAAAGGTGGAAACTGAAGTAACCAAACCAAACACGCTAAAACATGAACGTTTTTTAGCTTGCATAAGTAGTAATGAAAAAACGGCAAAAACAGTAATTCGTAAAACTGCACGATTGGCTAATTACTATCATAGCAAATGGTATGTTTTATACGTCCAAACTCCCAACGAAAGTCCCGACAAGATTCCACTAGACAAACAACGGCACTTAATCAACAACTTTAAACTGGCAACTGAATTGGGGGCAGAAATTATCAAAGTAGAAAGTAGCACAGTTTCAAAAGCAATTATTGAACAAGCAACTGAACGGAAAATAACCACAATATGCGTTGGTAAGCCACACTTAAATTTGTTGAAAATTATTTTGGCAACTAATGTATTTAATGAGCTGCTAAAAAAACTATCTTCAAACGATATTGACCTTGTAATTCTTTCATAAATGAAAATCAAAACAAAACTGACTTTAGGAGTAGGTCTTTTGTTCCTGCTAATAATTCTGTTAAGTATCGTTGGTGCTAAATATATCAATGAATTGAAAGCCGATTCCGAAAATATTTTAGTGGCAAATTACAACTCCTTAGATTATAGCCGAAATATGCTCGTTGCTTTAGATGACGGCTCGGAAAAAGCGTTGCAGAAATTTGATGTTAACCTCCAAAATCAGGAGAAAAACATCACTGAAATTGGAGAAAAAGAAACTACATCTGAAATCAGAAACAATTTTGAACAATACAAATCGAACAAATTTGATAGCTCATTTCAAGCCAGTATTAGGAAAGATATTTTTCGTCTCATGGATATGAATATGCAGGCCATACAGCGAAAAAGTGAAGTTGCTAAAGCAACCGCGGATAAGGCAGTATTTTGGATAGCAATTACAGGTACTATGTGCTTTTTAATAGCTTTTGTATTGTTAGTTAATCTGCCTTCAAACATTGCCAATCCAATAAAAGAACTTACTGAAAGCATAGAGCAAATTGCAGCAACAAATTATTCCGAAAGGGTACATTTTGAAAGCCACAGCGAGTTTGGACAATTGGCAAGGTCATTCAATACAATGGCTGAAAAATTAGAAGAATACAACAACAGCAACTTGGCGAAATTGATGATGGAAAAGCGAAGAATTGAAGCCCTCATCAATAATATGCATGATCCTGTAATTGGATTAGATGAAAATCTGAAAGTTATTTTTGCTAATGAAGAAGCCATAAAAATATCAGGCTTAACGCATACTGAATTGATTGGTAAATTAGCTCAGGAATTGGCTATCAAAAACGACTTAATTCGTTCTCTTATTCAAGACCTAATAATTGGTGAAACGGACAACGGACAGAAACAAGAACCTATCAAAATATTTTCAGAAAATAAAGAAAGCTATTTTGAAAAAGAAACCTTACATATCTCAATTACGCCAACAGGCGAAGCAAATTCAAGGTTAGTAGGTCATGTAATTTTCTTGCGAAATGTAACCACATACAAGGAATTAGATTTTGCCAAGACAAATTTTATAGCAACTGTTTCGCATGAGTTTAAAACCCCTATTTCATCCATTAAAATGAGTTTACAATTGTTGGAAAACGAGCAAATTGGAAAGTTGAATGATGAACAAAAAAATCTTATTGACAGCATAAAAGATGATGCAAACCGACTATTGAAAATAACGGGTGAACTGCTAAACATGACACAGGTTGAAAGCGGAAATATCCAACTTTCGATTTTACCATCAGACCCCAAAGAAATATTATTATATGCCATCAATGCTACAAAAACACAGGCAGACCAAAAACAGATAAATTTTGAGATTAATTGTCCTGACAACATTTCCAAAATTCAGGCAGACAACGAAAAAACAGCTTGGGTATTGACAAATCTTATTTCCAATGCCATTAGGTATTCGTACGACAACGCAACTATTTATTTGGCAATTCAGCAGACATCCAATCAAGTTCAAATTTCTGTTAGGGACACTGGACAAGGCATAGCACCACAGTACAAAGACAAAATTTTTGACCGATACTTTCGAGTGCCCGGGACAAAAAAAGAAGGCACAGGACTTGGACTAGCCATAAGTAAAGAATTTATAGAAGCACAAGGCGGACGAATTAATGTTGAAAGTGAATTTGGAGCAGGAAGTACGTTTACTTTGACACTTAACAAAGCAACATAAGAGATCAACGCACACTTGCAAGCACATTGCCAAAGCCGCACAAGCCAACGCACAAAACAAAGCTTTGTCAAAGAGCTTACAAGTCGCCAACCGCAGACAAAAAATTAAAAAAAATCCTTCCCCTTCTGAAATAAACAATACCCCAACGCACAAGCTGACAGACAAGTTATTAGACATATTTATAGCATACAACAAGTCCATAACACACTGACAAACAAGAGACTGACAAGAACGCCAGCACCTAACAGCGGTTTTGCAAAAGTGGCGGTACATTGCTTCGTAGAACAGTTTTTCGTAAATTTGAAGTCTGTGCTTCGTAGGTAGTTTTGTGGTGAAAATCGCCACCTTCGCAAAGCCGCCAAACGTTGTACGTCACCCTATTGGGACACAGCGTTCCAGTTTGACACAACCTAAAGACTTTGCCGACACGACCCCACGCTATTTTTAGCACATTGCAAGGCACACAAAACCCGGACACAAAGCC
>JAFDXO010000037.1 GCA_018267925.1 Bacteroidota bacterium
ATGGTGAGAACGGAAACATTTTCCCCATAAACATGACGGTGTCTTGTCTTTCGGCATTGAACTTTACAGCGTAAAAATTTTTGTTCATATACTTAATCACGTCCTTGTTGCTAAAGGTCTTTTTTCCTGTCACTTTAAAGAATGAGAGTTGGTACTTGTACAACTTGCTCTATCATAACGAAAAATGCCAAATCGGCTTGTACTGAACTTGCCGAAAAATGCCATTCACCCCCTCTTCTTGAAAACACCTTCTTGTCTGTCATTGATTTATACAAAATTTCAAATGCCTTTTCGCACCTCTAAAAACTGTGTCGTATGGCGGCAAGTCGTGGATTTGAGAAGCTAATTTTTTTTCCCAATCTCTTTTAAATGCTGTTTCTTTATTCAACACTTTGTCCATTATTTTTGTCGGGTCTTGCTTTTTGTTTTTGGCTTTGTTGTGAAACGGAATTGTATGTTTTGCAACGTCTAAACATTCAACTTCTGTCAGATACCAAAAGTCGTATAAATCTCTCGGTTCGGTTCTTCCCATCAGTGCGGTCATTTTCTCAATCAATACTTCGGTAAGCGAATAACATTGTAACTTAAATTTTTCTTCAAGGTCTGAATAGTTGTGATAAATGTTTCTATTTTCAATTTCTGTTTCTAAAATCTCACCTCTTGTAATGTCAATTTTCAAATCTCGGCTTCCCATATTTCCCTGCAACGAAGCAACATAGTCAATATAAAATTGCAGACTTCCCCGATATTTCGTGGCTGGCTCCGTTTCGTGGATTGTCCATTTCTTTTCGTCAATCCGCATATCCATATTTGCTTCCTCTTTGATGAAATCAAACAACTTTTTGAACTCTGTCTTGATTTGTTCGTTCGTTATGCTTTCATCAATCAATGTAAAATCCAAATCTTCAGAAAATCGGTAATCTTCAAAATACGCTTTCTTCAAAACCGTCCCGCCTTTAAACACTAATGCTTTATTCAGAATTTCATTTTTTGAAATGGCATAAAGTATCCACGATAACACATAATCCTTTTCAATTTGTCGGTCATTCACTCGGTTTGCTGCTGCAACTTTGTTTATTTCTTTGGGTTCTATCATTATTTAACTGTAAATGGGTGAAAGAATTGAATCGCTGTCAATATTCTGCTGAATTGCCCAACGGAAAATAGTTTTACCTTCTTTGGGATAAGACGGTTCTAATGTCACAAAAGAATTTGTTCGTAATTTTTGTAATTTGCCAATTATAGGATTTTGAATTTCCAGTAACTCTAACAAAAATCCCAATCGTTTTATCACCGCTTGCGAATGGAATCGTCTGGCATAATCCAATAATTTCGGGTAATCAATTTTGTCTTTTGATTTGTGAATGGCTTTTGCAATTTCCGTTATACCACCTGCATATTGCGGTTTGAAAAAACAATCAATAAACGTTTTTTCCAAATCGGAACATTGTACCTTATTAAAACTGTCAATCCATGTTTTTTTGTTGCCGAAAAAATGACCTTCGTTGTGATAGATAAATTGAAACGGAATATTCTTTACTAAAAGCGTTGAAGGTTTGATTTGTTTGTTCACCACAATTTGTTCTTTCAAATGTGGTTGGGTTGTCAAACTATGTATTTGTAATGCCGAATAATATCCGATGTAATATTCTGCTTCGCCAACCAAATACTGTGAAAGCAAATGCCAATCAGGCATAAAAATTTCGGAGTCTTGCTCAAAAGGAATAACATAGTAAAGTCCATCTTTTACCCGCATCAACAAACCACGCTTTACCATATTGCCCAACATTCGTTTTACAGAATCTTTAGACGAATCATGTAACATTCTGTATATTTCATCAATTGTAAAGCACTTTTTGCCTTGCTCGTTCAGCTTATCTAATAGAAAAGCAATAGAATAAGATAGAACTTTATCTTTTATAGCCATTTAGTAGCATCTTTAAGTAGCTATAAAGATACAAACAATAAAGAAATGATTCTGTATTTGAGGTCCGATTGTTTTAGGAAGCTTTGGAAATCAGGATGTTATCAGTTCAATTTGCATTGGTATTCATTATTAAAATAGAAACAGCTAAATTTAGACAGAAACAAATAATGCAATATTAAATATGCTTTTTCCAAAACTCGCCCCCTCACACCATAGAACATAGCGGTCTGACAACATGATGAGGGTGTACATGTGAAGCAAGCTTTGGTTTTAGTAAATTATGGAATGGCAACAGGAAGCGAAATTCAAAGCCTTGCTCTTGAAATTATAGAATCTGTACAATCGAAATTCGACATTCTCCTTTCAATGGAAGTAAATATTTGGTAAGTTTCCTGATTAATGCCCCGCCGTTGGTGTTTCCGTGTTTGAGTTGCTCCAAGTTGGCACAAAACCTTTTTCGTACTCAGGAAATTGAACGGTTTTATAAATGTTCTCACCTAAATATTTCAATACCTTTTCCATCATCACGACATCTAAGTATCCCGGTATGGAAACGGGGTTTTGAAAATTTTCTTC
>JAFDXO010000038.1 GCA_018267925.1 Bacteroidota bacterium
ACCAAACAGAGGCAAGGGGTAAAAGAGCCATTGAAATTTCAACACAAAGGCAATATTTAGAAGGCTTGGAGTTTGATGCTAATTTGAGTTTGTCGGGTCTGTTCAATGCCCCCTATTCACTTTCAAATACCGTTGCCCGTGATAGTGCAACATTTACTATTCCAGCTTTCAATCCTGCAAACCTTGTAACTGCTCCAGCAGGTGCAACACATTTCCGGTTGTTAAACGCTATTGCAGTCGTTTCCGATTGGGTTTATAATGACACTACCGGAAAGTATGAGCCAACTGATATTGCATTGAATGAACTTTCAGACGTTCAGTATTCAGGTTATCTTGATTTAAACGCTGTAACTACTGCAACAACTATTACAACTACATTGCCAGGTTCTCCAACAATGACCGCAACTGTAAGCGTTCTAAATTGTATCGGTATAGAATTTTATCAGCAAGTGGGTTCAAACTATTACCTGTTTTCTTCAGGTAATGCGTTAAGAGTTGATGAAGTTTTCTAAATATTTTCCACTGTAAAGATTGCCCTAACCGAACAGGTGGGGCTTTTTTTATGCCTGTACATTCCGGCATACACCCGGCAAACCTGCTTTAAATTTCCCCAAAATTCGCCGCAATTCGCTGCTTTACTTTGCTTTCATTTTCCAAAATGGTGCAATCATATACGGCTCATGTTGGGAATATGTATGAATTATATTGCTGTCAAGCTGTGTTTCAAATCATGTGTGTAAGGTCATATAAAGCCTGTGCAAGGTCGCAACGCTGTAAGCTGGTAGCTTACCATCAAAATAAAAAAGCACTACCCCTAAAAGGGTAATGCTGAAAGAAAACGCTGACCAGTGGAATGAACCCAAAGACAGCAACCGCAAGGCAAATTATAAACCCTGATGCCAGGCGAAGGACACCAGTTGAAAGAAGCCCTGCGGATGTAACGCTGATACCCGAAACGGGAAACAGGAACAAATGCTGAAAGAGCAACTGAAGTAAAAGGACAAATGCCTGAATGGCTGCCCGAACTGATACGTGGATGCTTGTGCATAATGTGTAAATTTTATATGCTTCTCTCAGCATGGCGGATAAAAAAACCAAAAGGAAACGGAATAAAAGATGGCTTTGTGTGTCGGGTCTGTGTTTATGCCGTAGTCTTTTGGTTTTTTTTCGTTGGCTTTGTGCGGTTGCCCGCCATGCTATCTTTGCATATCAAAATTTATACTTAGCACAAGTATTTGCAGGTAAAGGGCTGCATTAGATTTTGCTTTTGATGTGCCGGTATATCATTGCTCTTTTTACATCTTTTATGAGTGCCAAATTTTGCTGCATCTGCTTTTCTTTTTGTTCCAGTAGTTTTATTTGATTGATTGTATTTGTGTATGCTTCATGCTGTTTGCTTACTTGTTCAGCTTGCCTTGCAACTTCCTTTTTAAATTCATCAATGCGGATAAACGGGATAACCGAACCTGTTAGTAATTGGTGAAAATGTTTTGCCTTCCACAAACCGAAAAGCAGCCAGAAATAAAAGTCTTTTTCATCCTGACTTTTACAGATACAAACAAAAGAATTTGGGCAAGGTGTTTCAAGCGGCTTTCCACTATTCAAGCCTTTGCAAAGAATATAAAATTCAAATTGGGTGCTTTGATTTTTTACGCTGAATGTTTGAAATTTCGGACTGTTCATAGTTTGAGCATTTAATGATTGCTCCGCTACGCTCCGCCAATACATTAACCAAAAGAGAAAAGAAAAAAAACCGAAAAAAAAAAGAAAAAAGAAAGCAATTTTATAAGGTGGCGTGGCTAAAAAAACAAGGAGGAACGGAATAAATGATGGCTTTGTGCGGTGGGGCTGTGTTTATGCCGTAGTTCCTTGTTTTTTTTTAAGCGTGGGGCTGTGCCAGCCAACTAACTTTGCTGTATTTTTTTATTTGTATTCTTAGAGGGATTTTATTCAGGGCTAAAGAAGTGGATTAGTCTAAGTAGTCAAGATAGTCAAGGCATTTTTTCAATAGTTGGATTTTCTACTTTACTGTTAGTCTAACGAAATGCTATTATCAGAATAACTATACTGCCTTGACTTGTTGTACTTCTATCAGATAGGTTTTCCTATTTATGACCATGCTGTCGCTTTCCAACGAATGATTTTTTATGGAGACGGATTTTGTTTTCAGGCTGGGGTAACATGCCGCAGAAAAAAATAAAGCATACAACTGTCTTTGTGCGGTGGAAAAAAGCAAATGCAATGACTGAACGCAATGGAGCAAATGGATTGGCTTGCTTGCAGTGGCATGAGCAATCTCGAATGAGTGAAAGATTTGTGTGTGGGTAATCGGGATGCCATGACACGGAAAGCCTGTGTGCAGGTTTGCGTAATGAAGGGATGGAATTGCTTTTGCTGTGCGGTGATGAGGTGGGTGAAATGAACGCAATGAACGGGTGTAGCGGAATGGAGTGAAACGGAATGTAGCGGAACAAGTGAATGAAGAGAATGAACCTACCGCAAGAACATGGCAAACAAATAAATTCATGCTTTATTTTTTTCTGCACCATTGAAAGGGTGGCGGGGTGTGGTGGCGTTCTTCTTCGGGTGGGGTGTGTTGGCAAAAGGAACGGCTTCAATTTTGATAAAAATTGTTGTGTTGTTGGCTACTTAACATAATGGCGACTTATAGGATAGCCATAGCGTTGGCATGTTTACATAAGCGTAGGATGGCTATGCGTAGCGAACCTATAAGACCGCATTATGTTTAAGTATGCTTCCGGCATTTTTATACTGGCATAAGGGCTGCGAAGGGGCTTTGGGGCAGCCCGTCTTTTTGTTGCTATGCTTTGCGTTGGCTTGGCTCTTTGACTATGGAACGAAGTGGAATAGGCAATGTGCCAAATGGCTTTGCTGCATAGCCACAAAAAGTATGACAGTTAAAAATGACGGCAACAACACAAGTGCAGTGGAAGCATAGGTCTTGTGTGTTAGCATCACTGCACAAGCCGTTCCTGTGTATTGGCTGGGTGGGTGCAAATAGATTCGTGGCTCTGCCACACCCCTTTTTGCATTAGGGATTGTAGCGGAAATCCTTTTTTGTTTCAAAAAAGATTGCAGCAGAAAGCCCGACCCGAAGGGGAAGGCCCAAATATCAAAGAAAAGTAAAGTTCATTTACACTATAAGATTAAGAAGACTCTTAGTGCAGAGTAATGATGTAAAACAAGTCGAGTAAGCTAAGAAATTAGGAGTGCAAAAGTAATGATATTCCTTGAATAGTTATTAAATTTGCCTTATAGAATTATAAGAAACAAAAGCACTAAGGACATTGAAAAATATAAGTAGCCATATTAACCAAATCAATGAAAGTGCTGTAAGTGCATTGGCAAGGTCTTACAATGTATTGGATTATCCAAAGAGTTTAATTAATGTACTTAATGCAACAGTGCCAGGGATTTCTTTTGATACTTTCTCTAAACTTGAATTACATAGTATAATCAATCAGATTCTAACTAAAAAGTATAAAGGAGAAGCTGCTTTAAAAGCAAAGTTGGTGGAAATGTTTATAGAGAAAAAAGTAACGGCTGCATTTGAAATAAAAGTTAATAATAGCAGGGTTGACTTTTTAAAAGTAAATGGAGATACGGTTAGTTATGAAATTAAGTCAAGGATTGACAACTTATCAAAGTTGTCAAAACAAGTAAGTGATTATGAAAAAGTATTTGAGTATAATTTTATCGTAATAGACGAAACACATTACAAAGCAGCTTTAAAATTAATACCGAATCATTATGGTATTTATGTCTTAGAAAAAAACAAGTTACAACAACTTAAACCAGCGACTTTAAACAATCACTTAAATACTAATATTCAACTTGGATTATTTACAAAAAGAGAATTGGAACAAACATTTAAGAGTGTAACACCTGACATTACTTTAATAAAAGAATCATTTACTGATGAACAAATCAACCTTTGTTTTAAAGAAATGCTTAAACGCAGGTACACTAAAAGATGGAATTTTTTAAAGGCAAACCTTTCTGAAATCTTGCCAATAGATTATCAATTCTTTTTCCATCACAACATACATCCGAAAGTAATTTATGGTGCATAGCGAATATTGCCATTTGCAATACTTACTTTTATACAATGCAGGTAATGTTCCATTGAAATCCTCTTGAACTTTGCCTGACTTTTTCCTGTCTCTCCATCTCTTATTCTTAATAAAGTATTCCAGCCTTCATTTTGATTGTTCAGATAATCAGGATTAGCGGCATTAATGTCTTTGGCAATTTGAGAAGCTAATACAGATGGAACAATTTTTGTTTCAAATTCTGCAAGGTTTTTTACATCACCTTTGTACCCATAATAGAGCTTGTTAACAGGGTTGTAAAGAATGAAACCAGGGCTGATAGTACCGCCAGAAGTAAGGTCATCTTTTTTGATACCTACATAATCCCCAAAAGCATTAAAGTGCATTGGCTGATAAAACATATCCAACAAACTATTATCTGCTTCATAAACAATCTCACCGTGATTAAGACGAACATTTTGAATGTCGGTATTAATAGCACTTCGCAATGCGACTTTGAATGGAGCAGTAATAGTATCAAGTTCTATTCTGTCTTGCGTAATAACTGGGTTAGTTAAACCTAACCCTTCGTGAATATCATAAATCAAATAATCACTCGCAGTGAGTAAAGCCCGGATTTCTGCAATGTCGTTTTTGAATGTATTAGTAAAGGTTCTTATTGCAACTGATGGGAATGTTTGTTTTAAATTTTGAAATTGTTGAGTAATTGTATTTGCTTGACCTGTTTTGATTTGCAATGATGAAACTACGGGTATCAATTTCGGACTATGAGCTGCAAGTGCATTGTAAAATGCAAGCCTATTGTCAATATTAGATAACATTGTTCTATTAAATGCAACTACATCATCTTGCATACCTGATGAATCTCTGATGTATGTAGGAAGGTCAACAAAAACATTATCAGCGTTAATTGCACCTATAATTTCTGAATAAATCTCAATTGAAGTTTTGGGATTATTTGACCTGTCTTTTTCTTTTATAATTTCCATTAAAGGATACATATTGTTGCCAAAATCAAAGCTCTTTAGAACAATAATTTCTTGTTGTCTTGCCCTAAATGTCGGCATGTATTTTAAGTTTTGAGACATAATATTAAAATTTAAGTGCTTTAATAATTTCAAGTTCTTCATCTGTTGCTTGGGCGTCTGTTTCTAAATACATAAGTTCAGTAGAATACTCATCAATAAACATATTGAATTGAGTTGCTAACCATTCGTATTTAATTGCAATTCTTTCAGCTTTAGAATTCTGATTTAAGTTATCATCAATTGAATTTTTTAGTGAGTTAAGTATTTCAATTTTGTTATCATTATCAATAAGGTTAAAAAAGATATTTATGTAATTAACCTCGCAATGACTTTTTATTAGGTATTTTTTTGAGGTTATTGATTTTTCACTCAAAGTTTTTGCTTTTTCAAAATCATCAAGTATTCTCTTATAATTATCAGAAAGCACAATCCTCGGGTAAGTAGCAACATTTTGTTCTAATTTATAAGCATTTGCCAATGGTATGCCTACTGCAATAGCTTTCTCATCAACAAATTTTCCAATATCTAAACCGCCTCTTAGAAAATACCCCTTTTCAGCAAACTTGAAAAAAAGGTCATTAATTGTAACCAAAATATCAACTAATAAATTGTGATTTTGATAGTAGTCAATAGTTATACAAATGTTGTCTGAAAAAAGATAGTAGTTGTAATTGTTTTCGTCCAGAAATGAAACTGCATTTTTAAATGTCTTAATAAACTCATTAACTGCATCCGATATGAAAAACTCAGCATTGTTATCTTCTTTATACTTTATAGCTTCTTCCTGAAATTCTTTAAGTTTCTCTTGAAAGCCCAATACATCAAGAAAAACCACTGCTCTGTCCTGATATATGTATTGGTCGGTTGGCATTATCTTTTATTTGACTTTAATTACTGAATTTTTATTTGTTCTTCTTTATTTACAATCATCTCTGGCTTGCCTTTATAAATTTTTACTTTCCCTGTTATACAAACACTTTTATCTTTTAAATATGCCGAAGGTGTGTATTTGAAATTAGACAAGGCAGCTTCAAAAATTACTACCGTGAAAGTGCTTTTAGGATATGGTTTACCAAAGTTTACAAAAGTAGTACC
>JAFDXO010000039.1 GCA_018267925.1 Bacteroidota bacterium
AATAATGTTACAAATGCTCATTGTTATTCCTTCAGCCCCACTTGCTGCAAACCGATGTAAGCGGCTGTTTTGTTGTCTTTGCATGGATACATTTCTTGAATAAAGAAAATTCCGTCAAATATCCTGTTCCATTGCTTTTTAGATGTCCAATATCTCCACCCTCTCATGTCAAACTCTTCATTTGATTTTGGAAAAGCTTTGTTAAAGGCTGTGAAGTCAACAAAGGCATATTCAAACGAATTGTTCATCCAACTTTCAAAGCTATTCGCTTTTGGTTTGCCGATAGTAAATTTTTTCTCCCACAAGCGTCCGCCTTCTCCGTTGTAGGAAGTAAATCCTATGGAATACATCTTATCACTTAGGGATGTATCGGAAGTTAAAAAATGCCTCATTGAAGTATATTTCTTGTCGGAATAGTTGGCTATATGATTGTTTGCTGCCCAAACAATTATCTGTTGATTTGGGTATTTTGTTTGAATAATCCATTTTAGATTTAAAGCCATCTGCTTATCTCGTATTGTTTCTACCTGCCATTTGTCTTTTTTGTTTAGGTAAAGTTCTTCGTCATTATAAACAATTAGATTGTCTATTACTACAGACCAAAAGTTTTCAGAAGGTAATTTATTTTTTACTTGCTCCTTAATAATTTTCAAGGTGTTTCCGCACGTATAAAAAAAATCATTTGCAGGTCGCTGGTAACCGAATTTAGTAACCAATGTTTCAAGTTGCGACAATACTCTTGATTGGTAGTCGGTTTCCCGGGTTATCGGTAATTCTAATTCATGGAATACACTATCAAGTTTTTCAACAAGATGATTTCTTGAATAAGAATAAACTGTTTGGTTGTCAAAACCTGTTACGTTTATCGGAACATCTGATTTTTGAGTAAGTGGAATATAATTATAAAATAAGTCATTACAGGCGTCACAGTACGCCCAAAGACTTAAAATATTATTTTTTAAAAATGTTGCAATTTGTGAGTTGGTCTTATAGAATGTGCCCCAACCATTATTTAATCCAAAGAAATCACTTTCAAATGCCAATACATTAAATCCCTTTTTTTCGTGCAGGTATTTGATTAGTCTTGTTTTTGCAAGAAAGGTTGCAGCGTCGCCATGGTCTTGTTCCCCTAACATTACAATTTGAGCATTTCCAATTGAATTTCCAATTGCCGACAAGTCGTCATAATTTGTAGAGTCCGGTGAAATAGTTGAAATAGGAACTGCGTTATGAAGTACATACTCTTTTATTTTTTGTTGTCCAGATGAAACTGCTGTTGGAAAGATTAAAAATAAGATTAGTAGTTTATGCATGTCTCGTAAAATAGCCGCTTACGTTGAAGCATTGGCGATGTGGCGGCATTTATATTCGTCCGCCGGAACCAATGCTGGTAAATATACAAAAGTTCATTGTTCATTCTATAGCTCGGCGTTATTCGTCAGACGAAACAGAAGCTGATTAGCGAACAAAAAGCTGAGAATATATTCATCGCCCCGCCATATGCGCCAATGCAATGTAAGCGGCTGTTTTTATTTGTCAAGCCCAAGTTGTTTCCGCATGTCAAGATTTAAACTGTATTGCTCTTCAACTGGAACCGCTTTTCGTGAATTTTTGTTTATGTCCTTACCTTCCTTTGTCCAAAGAAACGGATAAAAATTAAAAACTTTGTCGCCGTCCAACTTTGAAACATCGTCCCTCCATTTTGTCCACCTGTTTCCTTCATAGAATTTGTCCAAGTCGTTGTTAAAACAAAATTGTAAAAATTCGGTGTAAGTAATGTCAAGCGGTTCGTACTCTAAATTGTCAGGCGAAAAATAATAAATTTTTCCTAAGTCCGTTCCAAGTCCACCGCCATTTAAAAGATAAAAACCGCCAACTACATCGTCAGCGATTAATAAAAATGATGGCGTTTCTCCAAACTCTTTAAATGATTTTCCTTTGTTCCAATCTGGAAGTGTCCGTTTAAGTTTTTCATTGCCCGCACCAAGAATTCTAATCCAACCGTCATCAATTAAAAGTCCACCTGTCATATAAACAACTGCACCCATTGGCGAACGTGTTGTCACTTGCGTTTTATATAAAGCGTCTTTTGATTTTACTGTGTCAACCGTCAAAATCTCGACTTTGTTTTTAGCGGATTTAATCCACTCTTTCACAAGTGTCCAACCTGGGTCAGTCTTATTTATTAGTTCGTCAACTGGTCGCATTTTGTATTGAGCTGTCGTTGTCAAAGTAATTAGGGTCAGTATAGTTGCAAGAATATGTCGTGTCATAAAGGTGGTCGGTAAAATAGCCGCTTACGGTCAAGTATTTGCGAAGGCAGGGAATTCATTGTTCGTCCAGCTCGGTACAAATGCTCAATTGAAAATATGTTGTTGAAGTTATGAACTAAAGCTGAATATTGAACGTCCAGCCGGAACCGATGGTGATAGTAGCACATAGCTGATGTTACATTGTCCAGCCCTGCTTTTGCAAATACTTTTGTTGTGCGTTCGCCTTAATGTCAAACGAGTTGCAAGTATTGTTTTTCAATTTTCACATTGAAGTGAATGTCCGCTTTCAATGCTTTGAAAACTTTTAATACAGTGTCAATAGTCGCACTGTTTGCACTACTTTCCAATTTTGAAATTTGCGCTTTTTGTACTCCAACAAGCTCTCCTAATTGCTCTTGTGTCAAGTTGCGTTCTTGTCTTGCCGCTTTAATCATTCGCCCTAAAACGTCCATACGAAGTTCGTATTCGTACTGGTCTCTGTCCTTTGTGCCTTTTTTGCCGAGGTATTTATCTTTCATTTCGGCAAGAGAGTATGACTTCATTGCTGTCTTTACCATAAGGTTATTTTTTAAGTTTGTTTTCAAAATATTTTTTTCTAATGTTGATTGCTCTCTCAATTTCGTTGGCTGGTACTTTGTCAACCTTTTTGATAAAACCATGCGTTGCAAAGACCAATGTTTCGGTCTCTTCGTCTTTGTCCCAAAAAGCAAGTAGCCTAATTTGTGCACCGCCAAACTTCGTTCTAAACTCCCAAATGTCCTTTTGAAGTTTCTTGAAAAGTTTCGGGTCGTTGCTCTGTTCAGCAAGGTCAATGTTATAGAATACTTTCCTTGCCGCCTTTCGGTCAAGTCCCGCTATAAACTTGTCTGCTTCTTCTAAAAACCGTGTTTGAAAGAATTGCAATTGAATGTGTTTCTGCAAAGATAGTGAATGTTTCCAAAATTAGAAACTTTATTTTGGTCTGTCAAATTGAAGAATGGTCGTCAATGGTGACGCACAACGGTACAGGTTGGCGAAGTGCGGATAATAGCGATCCGTCTCGCTGGGCATACCGAAGTTGATTATTTAGTTAAAGTACAAGTTATAAATTTTGCCGATTGCTTTCCGTCTGCCGGAACAATAGCCCAAACAAAGAACCAAAAGTTGACGAACGTATTCCGTCTGCCCGCATTTTACGCCAACCTGCCTGTTATACGCCGTGACTTGTCCCAGGCAAAAAAAATGGCAGCTTAGTATTATTCCTTGTGCGTAAGGTCAACGGAAACTATATTATACGAAC
>JAFDXO010000003.1 GCA_018267925.1 Bacteroidota bacterium
TCATTTCCCTTATAATATGGTCAAGGGCGATTGGCTAAAAGTGCATCTGTCCACTCCCTTTACCTATTCATTTTCGCCACAAGGCGAATCGGGTAAGATACCCAACTTGGTGGTGCATGTTTCTCAAGATAGTATGACATTTTTCACGCCCTCTTCATTAGCTCCGGCTCTGTATGCTTATCTAGGAGGAGAATCGGTAGTAATAGCTCCGGTGTGGGATAAATGTGTTTGTGGATCAGCAAGCTTATTGTGGATAGGTTTTGATGTTCAGCCTTTAGCAGGCGTATCAGATCTTACCTCGGTACGGGGTTTTACGCTGGTGCCCAATCCTGCTGCTACGGCGGCGTTGGTTCGTTTTGAGGCAACGGAGGCTCTTTCGCAGAGCGAGCTAACCATCACCAATATAGCGGGCATGGTGGTTAAGCGCGTGCCATTAGGGCGGGTCAACGGTTTGTTTACACAGCAGATAGATGTTTCGGGCTTGGCAAACGGGCTATATTTTGTTACCCTTCACGCCAACGGGCAGCAGCAGGTGCAGAAGTTGGTCGTGCAGCGATGAAAGAGCATGATTTAGTTATTTAAACGAATGAATCGAAATAATGAGTGTTTTTTTTAGGCTGTCCTTCGGGCAGCCTTTTCTTATTTTCGGAAAGAGTAGTACCTTTTCCTTCTCCAAATTTATGAGGTCAATCATTCTTTCTTTTTTATTGATGTGGATAGTTTTTACAGCCCGTTCACAAACCATAAACTCTGTTGAAGTAGTTTGGGATAGCTTGCTTTGCAGAGCCGGTGAAATATCTTATCCTCCGAAACACTTTAACTGGCAATACTTTCAAGCCATACCTAATCACAATTCCGAATATGCGGCAATGACCTTTTCCGGAATCAAGGTGAAATATGCGATGCGCAAAAAAAGTAAAGATATACAAGCACAAATAAGTATTGTGGCATTTATGGACACATCAAAGTCGTGGTATAAAAAAGACCGTTGTGGTGATAGCACCTTGGCGCATGAACGGGGTCATTTTGACCTCACCGCTTTAGCGGCATGTCAATTGATAGACACCCTTAAACAAATAAAATTTACAGTAGAAAACTTTGCTTCCTTAGTGCGAAACATGCATGAAGAATATCAAAGCAAATTGGCAAAACGACAAGAGCAGTATGATGCAGAAACAAACCACGGCACGCTTGCTGACGAACAAAAGAAATGGTTTTTAAAAATTAAAAAGGAGCTTGAAACATGTAGGAATCACCCATAGTTTGAAAAAACGCTCAGTCAGGAAGATTGTTTTTTTGAAAACTCATAACTTAAAACCCGGTATCTCCTGATTAAATTAACCGGAAAGGATTTTAATGAAACAATTCAATAAATGTGTAAGCCATCATCTGTTTCTGCTAAAAAATAATCAACCCATTTCAGCTCATTTTTTAAAAGAAGTTTATTTTCCCCCAAAAATCATCCTTTTATAGGATACCCAAGCATGATTTATACCTGTAAGTTTGCAGAATTATTAAAATATTGTATAATCTCAAACTTTAAAAATTTAAAATCATGACTATCAAAAAACTCTTTACATTGATGACTTGGGCACTTGCTCTACTTTTTTCCAATGTTCATGCCGCTGTTTGGCGCATCAATAACAATGCCGGTGTGAACGCTAATTTTACAAATCCTTCTTCTGCTATTAGTAGTAACCTGGTGCATAATGGCGACACCTTATATATTGAAGGGAGTGCAACCAACTATGGATCTATTACCCTGAATAAACGTTTGGTTATCATTGGCACGGGTTATTTCCTCAGTGGCAGTAACAATAATTCGGGCTTGCAAGCGAACCCTAATAATGCTGTTATCGGGGATATTTCACTTGATTCTTTGGGTACCGGATCCGTAATTGAAGGCCTTCAATTTAACAATATATACAATACGTATAATGCACAATTTGCAGATAGCATGGTTATTACCCGTTGTTATTTAAGTTCGATTGGAAATTATTATCCAGCTTCTGGTACCGTTGCAAACAAATGGAAAGTAAATAAATGCTACATTGCTAATAGTGTAGATTTGGGCGGAGCTACTTCTGTAAATTGGGATTTTAGGAATAATATTGTAGGTGGTACGATAAACTTGAGTGCGAGTTTGGATACAGCGAATATTATAAGAAATAACGTTTTTAGAAGTTCCGTTAATATTTATAACGCATACGTAATTAATAATACATTTGTATATTTTGCAAGTATTACATTGACGAATTCCGTTGTCAAAAACAACATCGCTTCAGGTCAGCCATCGGGTTTTAGTACTTATCAAGGTACTAATGGTAATAGTTGGAATTATACAGAAGCACAAATTTTTAAAGGACTTTCAGGCAATAGTTATGATGTGCAATGGCAATTGGCCACCGGTTCACCGGCTATTGCAGCAGGACTGACCATTGGCTCAGTGGTTACGCCTGATTGTGGTGCTTTTGGCGGACCTGATCCTTATGTGCTTTCCGGTATTCCGCCTATTCCTACTATTTATTCTTTAACCGTTCCTGCTTCTATTCCATCCGGAACCCCTTCCATGAATATCACCTTCAGTAGTCAAAACAATAATTAACTCAAAAAGCAGAAGTGTGAATTTCTGATTGACTTAGTCAATGATTTACTACTTTTTCTTTAAAACCTAATTTCAAATGAAAAAATTATTGTTCAAATTGCTTTGGGTACTATGCTGGGTGCAAGTAAGGGCACAAACCAATCCGCCTTATCCCACTGCTCCCATAGCACCTCAAAACATTATTGCGGCAGAATATTTTATTGATACCGATCCGGGGCAGGGAAATGGTACATCCATATCCATTACTCCGGGCGTAAATCTGAGCAATCAAACAGTAGCCATCAATACGGCCGGATTGACCAATGGTGTGCATCGGGTTTATCTCCGCACCAAAAGCGGTGAAGGCAATTGGAGTTTGACGAACATAAAGGACTTTATTGTCAATTATGATCCGGCTTATCCTTCTGCTCCCATCACACCTCAAAACATTATTGCGGCAGAATATTTTATTGATACCGATCCGGGGCAGGGAAATGGTACATCCATCTCCATCACACCGGGCGTAAATCTGAGCAATCAAACA
>JAFDXO010000040.1 GCA_018267925.1 Bacteroidota bacterium
TTGATGGCGGTTGTTTCCTTGTATAAATTGCATGCTGTTCCGCAACAAAAATCATACGCCATTTACCCTATTCACATTGTGTGTATATTTGTTTGATATCATGGTTTTTTCACAAACTCTCGTTACCTGCAACCCTACGAGCGAACTTACAAACAGCTAACAGACAGATAAAAATGATAGACATATTATCAAAATGGACAATTATACTTTTCGGAATATTTTTTATTTGCGTTGGACTTTTGATGCTTTTCAATCCTAAAAAAGCAAATGACATTTTGAGAAAAGCAGGAAGTACCAATTTTATTAACTATGCCGAAATCACTACCAGAATAATTCCTGCCGTTGGACTTATTTTGTCGGCAGACAATTCAAAATATCCAGACATTTTTAAAATATTTGGTTGGTTTATGTTGCTAACTTCTTTGGTTTTGTATTTTGTTCCAAGACAACTGCACCATAATTTTTCATTAAAAGCAGCAGATATTTTAAAGCCAATTTATTTTCAGTTAATTTCGCCATTCGCTTTTTTAATTGGAACTTGGTTAATTTATAGCGTTATATAACAAATGAAAGCAACTACATTATTTAAAGATTTTTTCAACAGCGAAAAAGCAGGAGGACTTGTGTTAATTGCTTGTACTATTTTATCGCTTTTACTTGCTAACTCAAATTATGGTACAAGTTATCACGACTTTTTTCAAACTCAATTTGCAGGGCATAGTTTTGAGCATTGGATAAATGACGGACTAATGACAATTTTCTTTTTGCTCATTGGTTTGGAATTAGAAAGAGAAATTTATCAAGGCGAACTTTCAAACATAAAAGATGCTTTATTGCCAATTTTTGGAGCATTGGGTGGAATGTTAATTCCAGCAGGAATTTTTTTGCTATTCAATTTTGGAACTGCAACACAATCAGGAGCAGGAATTCCAATGGCAACTGACATTGCTTTTGCATTGGGAATATTATCATTGTTAGGAAATCGGGTACCAACTTCACTTAAAATATTTTTGACCGCATTAGCCGTTATTGACGACTTGGGTGCAATAATTATCATTGCAATTTTTTATACAAAAACCTTACTTTGGACAAACTTATTTATTGCATTAGGTATTTGGCTTTTGTTATTTATCATTGGAAAACTAAAAGTAAGAAATTTATTTCCGTATTTAATAGGTGGAGTTGCAATGTGGTATTTTATGCTTCATTCAGGTGTTCACGCCACTATTACAGGCGTTCTGTTGGCTTTTGCAATTCCATTTGGAAATGGAGGCGAAAAATCAACTTCCTTTATCTTACAACATTTTTTACATAAACCAGTTGCGTTTATCATTTTGCCAATTTTTGCCTTGGCAAACACAGCAATCGTTTTTAGTGGCGACATATCACAAACATTGACAGAAAACAATAGTTTAGGCATTGCACTTGGACTAATCGTAGGCAAACCATTAGGTATATTTATTTTTACTTTTTTAGCCGTGACGTTTGGTCTTTGCAAATTACCAACAGATCTAAATTGGAAATCAATTTTTAGCGTTGGCCTTTTGGCAGGAATAGGATTTACAATGTCAATTTTTGTAACCTTGCTTGCATTTGACAACGAAACAATAATAAATAACTCAAAATTAATAATTTTAATTTCCTCATTAATTGCAGGGCTTTTAGGCTTTTTTGTTCTGAATGGAATTTTAAACAAAACATATATAGACGATGAGCAATAAAATTTTTGATTTTATTAGTCTTCATAAAGGCGAAGAAGAACAAAAAAAAGTTTTAGAAAATCTAAAATCTAATATCTCTTTTCGTGGTTCTAATTTATGGATTTTAGCTTGTGCTATTGTAATTGCATCGGTTGGTTTAAATGTAAATTCAACAGCAGTAATAATTGGCGCAATGCTTATTTCTCCATTAATGAGTCCTATCGTTGGAGCAGGTTTTGCCTTGGCAATTTATGATTTTGATCTACTAAAAAAGTCAGGGAAAAATTTATTAATAGCAACAATTGTAAGTTTAGCAGTTGCTTCAATCTATTTTTACATAAGTCCATTTAAAGAAGCTCAATCAGAACTATTAGCAAGAACATCTCCAAATATTTACGACGTTCTTATCGCTTTTTTTGGTGGTTTAGTAGGTGTTATTGCTCTAACAAGAGTAGAAAAAGGAAATCCAGTTCCAGGCGTGGCTATCGCCACGGCTTTAATGCCTCCTCTTTGTACAGCAGGTTATGGTTTAGCGATAGGAAATTTTTCTTATTTTTTTGGTGCTTTTTATTTATACACGATTAATTGTTTTTTTATATGTATTTCTACTTTTTTGATAATTAAATATCTAAAATATGAACCTGTAAGAAGTTTGAATCCTAAATTTGAAAAACAAATTAGATACGGCATCACTTCTTTAATTTTGATTATGATAATTCCAAGTTTTTATTTAGCATATAATCTACTCAATGAAAAAAAATACGCTCAAAAAGTAGAACAATTTATCTCAAACGAGTTTACAAATAAAGGTTACACAATTATTTATAAGAACACAAAATTTAATTCAAATCCTAAAAAAATTGAAGTCGCATTTTTGACCAAAAAATTTAATGCTGAAGAAATAAAAGTGTTAAATCAAAGGTTAATTCAATACGATATTAGCAATACAAAATTAGAAATAAAACAAGATGCAAAAGATTTAAAAAGTGAAATTTTAAATGAATTAAATAATCAAAATACAAATTTATCTGAAAAAGATGTTTTAATAAATAATCTTCAAAATGAACTTGGAGAATATAAATTTGATAATTCTGATATTCATAAAGAATTAAAAATATTATTTCCAGAACTTAAAAATGTATCGTTTGGAAGACATTCAATAAATCAAAATACTGATAGTACAAAAGTTCTAACAGTTGTTCTTTATCAAATTGACAATAAAAAGGAAAATGTAGATACAGAAAAAATCAGAAATTGGTTAAACCAAAAATTGAAAACAACAAATGTGAAATTAATTAAGCAAGAATAAGGGCAGCAGGTAACAGCAGTTTGGCAAAATGGCGGGTTCAGTGCTAAATTGGACATTTGGTTTTCAAATGAAGTTTAGTGCTAAAATGAAAGTAAGTGCTTTAAAATCCGCCACTTCGCCAAGCTGCAAAACGTTAGCGGCAATTTTATGACAACACCCATTTCACATACAGACAAATCTGACTTCTCAAAACTTGAAAAAGTTCTTGTTGTTTTGGCAATATGTTTTGCTGCAATTGGATTTGTTGTATTTGTTTCATCTTTTATAATATTTAAGTACAACGACACCCTGGACTTTTCAAAAAAAGTAAATGACGAAAAATTTGGGAATTTAGGCTCGCTAATTGGAGGTACAGTTGGGGCTTTATGGAGTCTAGTTGGAGTTATACTATTTTATATTACGCTTAGGATGCAGAGAAAAGAACTTGCATTTCAAAGAGAGGAGCTTGAGTTAACAAGGGGTGAGCTGCAAGGACAAAAAGAACAAATGATTCAACAAAATGCTACCTTAATTCAACAAAGATTCGAATCAACTTTTTTTCAGCTCTTAACACTACATCATCAAATTGTCAATACTATGGACATCCGTAGACAAGGGACTATTACACAGCAAGGACGAGATGTATTTAAAAGCCGTTATTCAGATATTAAAAGAGAAATTTCACGACTTTCTACCCAATTAGAAATAGAAGAAACCTATCTAAAATTTTACAAAGCATATCAAACAGATTTTGGACACTACTTCAGAAACTTATATCATATCCTTAAATTTATCAACAAGAGTAATTTAACCCCCAAGGAAAAATATAAGTATAGTACACTTGTTAGAGCACAATTATCAAGCGACGAATTATTGATGATTTTTTACAATTGCTTAAGTAAAAATGGGATAGAAAAATTCAAGCCTTTAATTGAGGACTATCATTTTTTTAAGAATATTCCGTTAGAGGATTTGGCAAGACCAGAACATAAAGAATTGTATAGTAAAGAAGCATTTGAGAATACAAATGAAGACTAAACTGCCGCTAACATTGGGTTTTATGCAAGTTGGGCTGACCTTGTAACATCAGCTAATTGCAAATCCAAGCTGTGGTTCGGGCAGGACAAACAACTTTCAGCTTTAGTTCTTAATTTCAACTTTATATTTTCAATCAGCAGCGGTTGTGGGCAGACGGAATACTAATTCCCAACCTGCATAAAGCCTTCGCCGTTGCCTGCAATTTTGTTTGACACCATAAAAATGATAATACTTTTAGACATAGATGGAGTTTTGGTGACAACACCAAGTTGGAAACAAGTTGAGCATTTGACTGACGGCTTTATGAAGTTTTCAGATATTGCAGTTTCAAATTTAGCGACACTTTATAAAGAGACAAAAGCAACTATTGTTTTGACAACAACTCATAGAATTAATTATTCTGAAAGTCAGTGGAAAGATATTTTTAAATTCAGAGGATTGAACTTTGAAACAATTTCAAAACTAAACGACAAAACAGAAATTAGCCAATTACTTGACAGAGCAACAGAAATAAAAGAATGGGTAAAAAACAATCTTGACAAAAACTATGTAATTATAGACGATGACCTTTCAATTAATTCTTTAGAAGACAGTATTAAAGAACGTTGGGTATCGACAAAGCCTCTCATTGGGTTTGACAAAGAATCTAAAGACAAAGCACTACAGATTTTAAAGATTAATTCAAAATTTGCTTGCCCTTGTTGTGGACACAAAACGTATTTTGAAAAGCCTGGTGGGACTTATGGAATTTGCTCAATCTGCTATTGGGAAGATGACCCTGAGCAACTAGAAAATCCTGACGACGATTGTGGAGCAAATCCAATTTCTTTAAGGCAAGCACAAAAGAATTTTGCTGAATTTGGAGCTTGTGAACCAAACATGAAAAAGAATGTTCGAAAGCCTTTTGCAGACGAACCTAAAGACAGAAATTGGAAGCCACATTAAAGAAAAACTGCAGGCAACAAAAGGTTTTACGTCAGCAGGGCTGACGGGTCAAGCCTCTCAACTTTTGTTTTTCAATTTGGCTTTTGTACTTGGCTTGACCGAACGCTATTCGGCAACAGAATTTATTTGTAACTTATTATCTTTAATCATCAACAGTTCCATGCAGGACGTCTAAAGCCGTCCTGCCAACGTAAAGCCTGGGACGTTATGTGTCACCCTAAATAAACATCCTGCTCAAATTCATGTACCAAGACTTTGCCACCCGACCCACCGCTATTTTTAGCACATTGCAAGGTACACATTGCCCCGTCACAAAGCCAACCTTGCAAAGAGCTAAAAATGCCAACGCACAGCCCACCCACCCCGGCTGACGAATACCTATCATCATTAGTCCGACACTTCAACAATATATCATCACTCGACACCATGCCCACCCACCACCCAACTGGCGGATTACATATAGAGACACATAATTAATTTACAAACAATATACTTTGACAATGAAGTCCATCAACCAAAAAACCTCTCAGCCAGAAGCTTGTTATGCTACTTCTTAAGTACATTCGCAATCAAACTGTTATCTGCTTTATAGGATGAAAAAACTATCCGACATACCAGACATTGACAAACCACGGGAGAAGTTGGCTCATCGTGGTGTTCAGTCATTGTCAAGCCACGAACTGCTTATGGTTTTGTTAGGTAGCGGACTTCCAGGCAGGGATGTTTCAGCACTTGCAACTGACATTTTGAAGGTAATTGAAAAAGAAAAGGACAATATCACATTAGATAAACTCACAAAGGTTCAGGGGATTGGCAAAGCCAAAGCAGGACAAATACTTTCTGCATTTGAGTTAGCCAAACGTTATCTGTTTAAGGACGAAAAGAAAATCCGCAACACAGATGACATCCTTTCATTAGTGCAAGACATCAGAGATAAAAAGCAAGAACACTTTATCACAATCACATTGACAGGAGCATCGGGACTTATTGAAAAACGGGAAGTGTTTAAAGGCACAGTTAATTACAGTATGGTGCATCCAAGAGAAATATTTGCTGATGCCATTTCCGACAGAGCAGCAGGGATAATTTTCGTTCATAACCATCCAGCAGATGATGCACAGCCATCAGAAGCAGATATAAAACTAACCCATCAACTTTGTGAAGCTGCAAAACTGATGGGAATACAGGTAATTGACCATATCATTGTAACAAAAAATAATTATTTCAGCTTTCAGGCTGAAGGAATGTTGAACAAATAAATAAAGATGAAGTTAAGCAAGCAAGAAATTGAAGACTTGATAGACCGCTTACAAAAAGGCGAAGTTCTTCCAGATGATTACAAATACAAATTGTTTCCCGTAAAGCAAAAGGAATACGAATTGGTTTACGGTGGCAAAATGCGCAGGGAAGATATTTTGGCAAACGAGGACGGAGTTTTCCCTGTGCCTTTGCAGGTTGCTAAAATTTTCAATGGACATCGAGAGCAATGGAAAGATGGCTGGAAAAACATTATTGCTTTTGGCGATAATTTACAATTCCTCAAAACTATATATGAGAATAAAGACACTTTTATCAAAAACAAAGTCAAAGGGAAAATTAAACTGATATACATTGACCCACCTTTTGGGACAGGCGATGAATACGAAGGCAACAAAGGACAGAAAGGATACACTGCAAAAAGCAAAGGAGCTGAATTTGTTGAATTTATCAGAAGAAGAATAATTGTAGCAAAAGAAATTTTAGATGATGAAGGTGTAATTATGGTTAGGCAGGGCTACAACTTTGGGCATTATATAAAAATTGTCCTTGACGAAATATTCGGTAAATCAAATTTCGTGAATGAAATTTTAGTCAACAGGGGAAAGCAGCGATTAGGTGGAACAAAAAAATATAGCACAGCAACGGACACGGTTTATATTTATTCAAAAACTGAAAGCTATCAGTTTTTTGGATTTAAAAGACCACGATACAAAGGCGAAGCCAAAGGAACAAATATGCTAATGAAGGGGGAACGGAATCCTCCTGAACGTGTTTTTCTTGACCCGGATGGTAAAAAAGTCACACTATTACCACCTCCAAACACACATTGGAAATTTGTTCAGCCCAAAATTGATATAATGTATCAAAAAGGTGTTATGTATTTAGCACAAAGTCAAAAAGGGTTGAAATCAGGAATTTTAAAGATTGAAAAAAATGGAAAAAAAACGCCAGTAAATTATGTTCCGAGTTTCAGATTTGATGATGATAAAACGATTGATGCAAATTGGACAGACATTTCTGGGTATGACCAACTAACAGGTTACCCGACTGAAAATTCAGAGCCACTTCTTGAAAGGGTAATCAAGACTGCTACTAAAGAGGGTGATATTGTTTTAGATTTTTTTGGCGGTTCAGGAACAACAGCAGCAGTAGCAGAGAAATTAAAACGCAAGTGGATTACTTGTGACATTGGTAAACTTGCCTTTTACACTATGCAAAAACGACTGTTGAATATTGAAAGCAGCAAGTCAATAGAAAATCCCAAAGAACAATATGGTAAACCTGCAAAAAGTTTTGTTTCAGTAAATACAGGTCATTACGACCTTGAACAAATATTTGACCTAAAAAATCAAGAGTATTCTGATTTTGTAATGAACTTATTTGAAGTTGAGCCAAAAAAGAAAACTATAAGCGGTATACAGATTGATGGTGAGAAAAAGGATGGATACAATACAATTGTTTGGCAATACTGGAAATTTAAAGACAGTTTGGTTGACGAAGATTATCTGCATGATTTGCACAGCCACATAGGGGCAAAGGCAGGAAGGAGAGTTTACATTATTGCCCCCGCAAGCTATGTTGACTTCATAAGTGATTATTATGAAATTGACAAGGTTCGCTACTACTTTTTAAAAGTTCCTTATCACATCATTCGTGAATTGCATAAAGTTCAATTCAAAAAATTCCGCCAACCACAAAGTAAAAGCAATGTGAATGACTTAGAAGATGCAATCGGATTTCATTTCATGCGTCAACCGGAAGTAAAAAGCGAATGGAGAGAGAAAAATGGCGAATATCATATTACCATTAAGAAATTCCTTTCAGATTTTAGTGAAGAAGATACTGAAAGAGATATGGAAAACTTTGAAAGCTTGGCGATGGTGCTAATTGATAAAAGCTTTGATGGTGAAACCTTTGACATGGAAACCTATTATTTTGCCGAAGACCTTTTACCAAAAAAGAAAAAGAAAAAAGATGATGATGAAAGTGAGGACATAAAAGAAGAACTCAAACACACTAATCAAATTTCATTACCTCCTATTCCCAAAAAAGATTGTGGTAAAAATTTAATGGTAGTTTATGTGGACATCTATGGCAATGAATTTAAAGAAGAATTTAAGTTGAAATAAATGGTGCAAGAAATAAAACAATATAAAACGGCAGACCTAGTATTGCAGGTTTCTAAAAACTACAACCCCGCAACACTCAATCTTGCCGCATGGGACAGGTATTTGGACATACTATGCAGTGACCGACAGTATCAAAAAGAAGCGATACAGAAGGCAATTATATTTTTGGCTTCGGGTATTTACAACAATATTGAGGGATTAGTTAACGAGAATTGGTTAAACACAAAGATGGTTGAGCTGAAAAACCGATTTCCATCAATTGCCGACTATGAACATCATTTGCAGATGAAGGGAAAACTTGCTGCAAACATTGATTTAGCAACAGGCACAGGAAAGAGTTATGTCATTTACGGTATTGCACAACTGATGCTTTCATTTGGCTTTGTTGACAGAGTTTTGGTGTTGTGCCCTTCACTCACAATTGAAGATGGGCTATTAGAAAAGTTTAGAAAGTTAGCAGAAGACCCTGCATTGCTAAAAGCTATACCCGAAGAAAGCAAATTCAAAAACCCTTCAATAAAAACTGCCGATGTTACAATAAAGGAAGGCGACATTTGCGTAGAAAATATTCATGCAGTGTATGAAAGAACAGGTTCATCCATAAAAGACAGTTTTGGAGCCAATGGAGAAAGAACTTTAGTATTGAATGATGAAGCACATCATATTTTCAATGTAGTTGAAAGCAAAGACAAGGAAGCAAAAGCATTAAAGAAATGGAAAGATTTTTTATTAAGTAAAGATTACAATTTCAAGTACATTCTTGGCTTTACCGGAACTGCTTACATTAAAGACGATTATTTTAACGATGTTATTTACCGTTATTCTTTACGACAAGCAGTAAATGATAGGATGGTTAAAATGGTTGACTATATCAGCAAAAACGATGATGCAGAAGATGAAATAAAGTTCCAGGAAATTTATGATAACCATACAACGAATAAAAACACTTACCGAAAAGTAAAACCGCTTACAATTCTTGTTACCAAAGACATCACCAAAGCAAAGAATTTAGCTGCCGAACTTTCGGACTTTCTGCAACGCAAGGAACACATCACAGCAGAAGAATGTGATAAAAAGGTTTTGATAGTCACTTCTCACAATGACCATAAAACCAATGTTAAAAAATTGAAGGACGTTGATAAGAAGGAAGATAGCACCGAATGGATTGTTTCTGTTTCTATGCTTACAGAGGGTTGGGATGTAAAAAATGTTTTTCAAATAGTTCCTTGGGAGGACAGAGCATTTAATTCAAAACTTTTAATTGCACAGGTATTGGGCAGAGGATTGAGAGTTCCGCCTGAATATCAATCACCACAACCGAAAGTCCGTGTTTTTAATCACGATGCTTGGAGCAGAAACATCAGAGGACTGGTTGATGAAATTTTAGAAATTGAAATGCGATTGACTTCGGCCCCCATTGAAAAGGGCGACAGAAAAAAATACCATTTTGAATTACATCAGATAAACTACGAAAAGGAAGCCATAGAGAAAGAAACAAAGAAGAAGCATCAGGAATTTGATTATACAAAGGGATACATAGAATTACAATCGCAAGTTGAAGAAACAGAAAAGGAAGCAGAATACACAAGTTTGTCAGGTGAGATAAATGCAAAAAACACCCTCATACATTACAACACATATACTATTGATGAGATTGTAAACAAAATATTTAGTGAATTGAAATTGCGTGAATGGGAAGGAAATATCTTAAAACTTCCTACTGGTCAATATTCTAAAAAGAACCTGCCACCAAAGGAGGAAATCAAGAAAATTATCCGCAACTCAATGGACAAGGTTGGAATAAAGGGCGACCGTTTAATTGAGAAGAATAAGCACAAAATAGAAAGTAGTTTTAATACACTTCTTCGTAAATCAGGCAAGACAACTTTTTATCAAAAGAAAGCAAAAGACCCTTTTACAATCAGCACAGCAGTAGTAGAAAAAGAAAGTATTGCAGTAGGAAATCTTCGCCACAACTCTACAATATTCTATTCTTCTGACTATACAAAAGAAGTAGAAACAGAAGTCAGAGAAATTTTAGATGCCGTTATTGAAGATGAAAGTTTTCCAAAAAGTGCATCAAAAGAAATCAATGCTTTTCTTTTCAAAAGTCCAATTGATTTAGTGTTCACGAAATATGAGCCAGAAAGAAAATTTATTGACCACTTATGCAAGACAGATAACGCTAAAGAAATTGAAGCATGGGTGAAGTCAAGAGATATGGGTTTCTACTCTATTGAGTATTCAATTACATCAGTTGCAGGTAAACACTCAAAAGTTCAAGCATTCAACCCTGACTTTTTTATCAAGATAAAGAAGAAAGACATAACACATTTCGTAATCGTTGAAACCAAAGCAGACGGAGACATTAGTGCAGAGAACAAAGCGAAAAACAAGTATGCTAAGCAACATTTTGAAAATCTTAATGCTGAATTAGAAGCAAGAGGGATAAAGGAAATTTATCATTTTCACTTTTTAAGCCCGAGTTCTTACATCGTATTCTTTGACCATTTACGCAAAGGACAACTTTTGGAAGGTAACTTTAAAAGTGAATTGGAAAATAAATTGGAAGAAGATGATGAATAGAGTGAAAGTTTTCTGACAGCCGACGCACCAAGTCAGGCACATTTGCAAGGCACGAAGCCTACACACAAAACCAACCTTGCAAAAGAGCCTGCCTTGTTCCTACGCTTCCGGGACACACTCTGCCACGGTGGACACAGACCTTTAAATCTAGTTACCAAGCCGAAGGGCGAACACATAACAGGGAGTTTGCTGCTATGCTGGAGGACGAATATATTCTCAGCTTCATATCGCTATCAGCCTATATCCAGCCGACGGAATTCTATCAGCTTTTGTTGTTATCTTCATCATCAGTTTTTCAATCGGCAGCGGCTCCGGGCTGGACATCATAAAATACCAGCACAGCAGCAAGCTCTGTCCGTTAGCGGTAACTTTTAGAAAACCTTAAGAACCAGTAATGCTCATTAAAAGAATTTAATAATAAACTTTATACTTATACCATTACTTAAAACCAA
>JAFDXO010000041.1 GCA_018267925.1 Bacteroidota bacterium
CTGCCATCATACAAGGTCAGCCAGTTTTGTGCCCTTACTTTCGCCCATGCTTTTGCATTTTCTGCAATGGTGCTGTTGTTTGAATGCCAAAGAGGGGAGAACATAAGCGTATGTATTTAAAAGGTAATAAAATACAACTTAAAAAAACTACTATGCTCAGTACGTGTGTGGTATGCTAAATGTGTCAAAAAGGGTAAATCAAAGTTAACAAAATATTTTTTAGAAATTCAAAAAATAATTTTTAAACATTATTATCCGATAAAAAATAAAAGTTGGGGTAACTTTTTATGGTTACCCCGATTTAGTGTAATTTAGGTTTTCCACAACTTCAATTACATGGATAAAAGTACGCATTTTTTCGATCAATCCGTTTTCGGAGCTGAATTCAAGCTACAAATGCAACACTATGTAAAAGTTGCAATTTGATTGGTGAGATAAGTTTATTTGCCTTTCGGTTTTTTCTTGTCTATTTGTTTCAGTTCGTCTTTTAATATTGTCTTTGCGCTCAAAGAGGTAACTACTTTCTTGCCCGTTTGGGCTTCTAATTCAAGTCGAGCTACATTGGCTACGTTTCCCCCACGTCTTGCAATTTTTGCACTTTCTTCAAAGGTTTTCGGTGTTTCAGTTTGCGAAATGTCTTTGGTAGAAGCCTCTGTAAGCATATTCAAAATCAGTTCGGTGTTCGTCATATTGTCCCGAAGATTTTCCTTTTTTAGTCCTTTGAGAATTTTATATTCTTTGGTTGTGTTATCCGCCCATGCTTTTGTAATAATGTCTGTCAAAGTAGCAAATTGAACACCCTCTTTTAATCCTCGTTTCTTCCATTCGTCTGTAGCTCTTTACGGATTTCAATACTTTTCAAGCGTTGGTTTATCCAATTTTCTGAATAGCCTAATTTCAGATATTGTTCCAATGCTCTGTCAATAGTAATTTCGGGGTCTTGCATTTCGTCCAAACGCTCTGATGCGACTTGTGCTAACCAAATTTTAAAAGGCTCTGCCTTGGACGATGGAATTGATTGAATTAGGCGAAAAAGCTGTTCCGTATCTGCAACGTCCATCATTCTCATTTTGCCGTCAGGTGCTTCCATTTTCAAACCGTTACAATTTGTAACGGTTTCATTTCCCTCGTCTTTCAGCCTCTTTTTCAGCACACGCCAATAAACTTGTGGATTGGGGCTTTCTGTTAATGCTGAAATAACGTCCACAATAGCAAAATACCATTTTTCTTGTTCACTGTCCCAATAAGTGCGGACTTGCTTTTGTTCAAATATTTTGATAGCGTTTTCTTTGCTCATTTCTGTAATTCCTGTAGATGTAAAAATAGCAAAAAGCACTTCCTTGTTTTTCTATCATTCATTCCTTTACTTCACATCATTCCTTCAACCGTCTATATAATTTCAAAACCCTTTCATCGGGTTTTTTAAAAAAAGTTTATTGATATTCTTTGGTTTGTGCAGAAAATAGTGTTCATATTAAGCTACCTAAATGGGTTGTTTATGGCTTTACCAAAATGAATCATGATTTCAAAGAGTCGAAAGCTGAAACTGTTGCATATCAAAAGCAGGCTGTTTATCATTTTATTTTACACAAAAAAAAGGATACCATTTGAGATATCCTTTATAATTTATGATTTTTTAGGGACTTAATTTATTTAATGCCGAGTTTCGCTTTTACAAGCGGCAAAATATTGTCGCTTTCTTTAGCATAAAGCACATTGCCTCTGCTGGCATCAAAAACAAAATCAAAATTGTTTGACTTGGCAACATCTTTGATTGCTTTGTCTGCTTTTTCAAGAATAGGAGAATATAATTCTTCTCGCTTTTTAGCTACTTTGTCTTGTGCACTTTGTTGGGTACTTTGGATGCGCTCTTCCAATTGTTGAATCTCTTTGACCTTAACCTCTTTCATGGCTTCGGTCATAGTTTTTTCTTGATTTTGATAATCTTGAACTTTCTTTTGATACTCTTTACTCATTTGCTCTAACTGATCTTGATAGCTTTTAGCAAAAAGTGTAAGACTGGAATCTGCTTTCTTCGCTTCGGGCATTACGCTTAAAAGCTCATCAGAATTAATGTAGCCAAACTTTGTTTGTGCAAAAATCGCCGAACTTGCAAGCAGTCCGCAAGCAAGAAGCAATACTGATTTTTTCATTTAATTTTGAAAATTTGTTTTTGTGAAACAGCGCAAAGTAAACGCCAATAATCTTTTCTGCCAACTATTCTATTTAGAACCCATTAATTTTAACACATCATCGCTCTTGTCGAGTTTGGGATCTGCATAAAAAAGGGTTACTCCTCCGGCTTTGTCCATCACTATATCATAGCCTTTCTGTTGTGCCATTTTTTGCACAGCATTGTAAACTCTATCCTGTACCGGTTTTACTAATTCTTGTCTTTTCTTAAATAAATCACCTTCATAGCCAAAGTATTTTTTTTGAAGATCTTTAGCATCTTTTTCTTTACCTACAATTTCATCCTCGCGCTTTTTTCTTACCTCATCGGAAAGCATAGCTCGCTCTGCCTGATAGGACTTATATAGTTTGTCCACATCAGCCATGCGTTTGTCTATTTCGCTTTGCCAGGTTTTAGACATAGCATCTAACTTTTCCTGTGCACTTTTATAGTCGGGAATACGATCTAAAATGTACTTTGAGTCAATGATGCAATATCGCTGAGCTTGTGCTATTCCCATTCCTATAAAGAGAAGTGCCAAACTAAAGAGTAGCTTTTTCATTCTTTTACGTTTTGGTTGTTATTAAATAAATTTTCAGAAAATTATCAATCCGGTTCAAATCCTAGCATAAAGGTAAACTTGGAAATATCTTTAAAGCTGGTATTACCGGTTGATCTGTCGAATCTGTCAAAACCTATGCCATAATCTAATCCTAACAAGCCAAACATAGGTAAGAATAAACGAACACCTACTCCTGCATCTCGATTAAGTTTAAAAGGATTGTAGTCTTTAAAAGTACCCCAAGCATTAGCAGCATCAACAAATACTAACCCATAAATAGTTGAGGTTGGACTCATAGAAAAGGGGTATCGAATTTCTGCTGTGTACTTATTGAAAATGGTAGCATTGGAAGCATATATTTCATATCCGCGTTGCGATATAATGTCTCTGCCAATGAAATAGGATTGGCCGGATAAACCATCACCACCCAATTGGAATCGTCCAAAAGGAGAATATCCAATGTCCGGATTATAATACCCCAGAAAGCCGTATTTAGTAGCTAATTTCAATACGAATTTTCCGGTAATATTTTTATACCATTCAGCAGTAAAACGATATTTGTGATACTCAATCCATTTGTATTTGTCTGTTGGGTTTGCGTCCTTATAGTCTTTTGAACTAAAGGAACTGACGGGCGGTGTAAAGCTCATGGTTAAACTGATGTTGCTACCGCTGCGTGGATATAAAGGTTGATCTACGGAATAGCGTGCAATTACCATGCGAAGGGAAAGATCATTGGAGTTTCCGTCAGTAAAATTAGGTAATAAATTAGGGTAAGCCTTTAGCATGTAATTACGATAATCCACGCCCATAGTAAACACAAAGTTATCATCGGGCCATTTAAGCCGGCGACTGATTGATACATTGCCACCTAACATTCGTAAATAAGAGGAATTCGGGTCAGCCATATTGCCGGAAAATCGGCTGTATGTTAATCCGGTTGTTAGTGCGTTCGGCTTTTTGCCGCCTAACCAAGGTTCAGTGAATGAAAAGTTGAAAGAGTTGTAGTAAGACCCGTTAGACTGATAGTTGATTGAAAACTTTTGTCCATCGCCCATTGGGAGCGGATCCCAAGTTTTAGGGCGAAGGATATTGCGCAACGAAAAGTTGTTGAACATGATTCCAATATTGCCATAAAAGCGAATGCCGCCACCAAAGCCTGCAGATAGTTGTAACTGATCGCTTGATTTTTCTACTACATTATAGGCAATGTCCACCGTGCCGTCTTCAGGGTGCGGAATGGGTTGCATTCCTATTTTTTCTTGGTCGAAAAATCCCAAATTGGCAATTTCTCGGTTCGTACGAATTAAGTCTGATCGTGAAAATTTGTTTCCCGGAAGTGTTCGTAGTTCTCGTCTAATGACGTGTTCGTTTGTTCTATTATTTCCCGAAATGGTTACATTTTTAATGGTGGCTTGTGGACCTTCGGTTATAGCCATTTCAAAATTGATGGTATCCCCTACAATAGAGGTTTCGCGAGGCTCAATTCTAAAAAAGAGATAGCCATCGTCCATATAAAGGCTGCTAACATCGCCACCATCAGGGCTGGGTTGCACACCCAGTCGTTTGTTCAGCAATTCTTGGTTGTAAACATCTCCTTTCTTGATACCGAGCATATCAGCAAGAGTAGAGTCAGGATATTTTGTATTACCACGCCATTTTATGTCACCAAAATAATAGCGATGACCTTCTTTTACGGTAAGATCAATGTTTATGTTGCCGTTGCTTATGTTATAAACAGTGTCATCTACAATACTGGCATCACGATATCCAAGCGAGTTGTAATAATCAATAAGGTTTTGCTTGTCGTCTTGATATTTCTGATCGTTGAATTTAGAAGAAGAAAAAATTCCTTTAAAGCGAAAATAAGGGTCGAGGGTTTCGATGGTTTTGGTTATGGAAAGAAATCCCAAACTTTTAGCGTAGTCACTCAAAGTTATTTTATCGGTAGGATAAATGCTTTCTGCATCAGCGCGATGCAAAGTCAAGCGAGGCATTTCTTTTGTAGCACTAAACGTTCTCTTTAAACGACTATCCGTTGCAACGGTATTGCCCGCAATGTTGATTTGGTTTATCTTGGTTTTGTTGCCTTTAGCAATATCAAAAGTAAGGATTACAGAATTGGCAACCGTAGTATCGGGGCGTTCTTTTACCGATACTTTGGTTTGTCCAAAACCCTTATCTACAAAGAATTTCCGAATTCTGCTTACTGCATCGCGTTTAGTAGCTTCGGTAACGACTTTAGATTTGACCAAGCCTACTTTGTCTTTTAATTCTTGTGCTTCATTTTTTTTGATACCGCGAAAATTATATTTGCTTAATCGAGGACGTTCTTCAATATGGATATCTAAAAATACTTTATCGCCCAGCACTTTAGTAATAGATACTCTAACATCAGAAAACAAGTCTTGTTTCCATAGGTTTTTTATGGCACGAGCAATACCTTCATCTCCCGGAAGTCGTAATTTTTGCCCAACGGTAAGTCCGGTAACAGCCATTAAAAGATCTTCATCTAAAAAGCGATTTCCAGAAATGGTAATACCGCCAATTATGTATTCATTGGGCTTGGTAGGCTGAGTTTTGGCTCCTAAACCGGCTTTGTTATTGCCTTCGCCGGGCATAGCTATCTGTGCCTCTAAAGGCTGAATGAGAAAAAACAAAGGCAAAAAAGCAAGTAGAATTCGCAAGGTTTTATGACACATGCTGGGGGATGTTCGTTTGAATTTGTTCACTGGTTTTTCCAAACCGGCGTTCGCGTTGTTGATAATTGGCAATTGCTTCGATGAGGTGCGGTTTTCTAAATTCCGGCCAGTGTACATTAGTAAAGTAAAGTTCGGCGTATGCCAGTTGATATAGTAAGTAGTTGCTGATTCTATGTTCTCCGCTGGTGCGTATCATCAGCTCCGGATCTGGAAATTCACTTGTCGTTAAATATTGTCTAAATAGGTTGTCATCAATTTCTTCTACTCGAATGACTCCCGATACGGCATCTTGCGCAATTTTTTGTGTCGCACGAACAATTTCCCAACGTGAACTGTAACTTAAAGCAAGAATTAAGTTAACTCCCGTATTCATGGAGGTTAATTCTTTGGCTTCATTCAGTTCGCGTTGACACACTTCCGGCAGGCTTTCAAAGTCGCCTATGACATGCATCTTTACGTTATTCTTTTTCAAGTCATCAATTTCTTTTCGAATGGTATTGACTAACAATTCCATTAGCGCATTCACTTCTTCTTTCGGACGATTCCAGTTTTCGGTAGAAAAAGCATAAAGTGTAAGATATTGAATGCCGATTTCGCCACAAGCATTTACGATGTCGCGCACGCTCAATACCCCTTCATGATGTCCATAAACGCGATCTTCACCTCGTTCTTTCGCCCAACGTCCGTTCCCGTCCATAATAATAGCAATGTGCTTGGGTAAACGGGTGTTGTCTAATGCCTGAAGCTCGTCCATACTTTGTTGAAAAAAAATCCCTTTTTTTAAAAGGCTCGCAAAGGTACAAAAATAGGAGTACGTGCTTCCCCAAAAAATCAACACATTCAGTTTAACGGTACTTTAACTGCAATTTTTAAGTTATATTCATGGAAATGCAATCTACTTTGAAGCTTCATTTTCTTTTACCATGAATTTAAAGTTATTTCGCAGTGAAATGGTAACTAATCTTAGCACTTCTAATTCTTTGCTCAGTGTGTGGGTGCGCGAGCTTCGTGATGTAACAATTCAAAATGACAGAATGCGTTTTCGTAGAAATATGGAGCGTATCGGTGAAATTGCAGCTTATGAAATAAGTAAGCAATTGCCCTTTGAACGTGTTTTAGTTCAAACACCTTTAGGCGAATCGGAAGCATTTGTACTGGCTCAACAACCCGTGTTGGCAACCATTTTAAGAGCCGGAGTTCCACTACATCAAGGCTTGCTAAATTATTTTGACCAAGGAGATAATGCATTTATAGCAGCCTATCGAAAGCACCATCGGGACGGTAGTTTTGAGATTGCACAACACTATGTTACCTCTCCTGCCATTGAAGGGCGTGCCTTAATTATTGCGGATCCTATGCTGGCTACGGGTTCTTCCTTAGTCTTAGCTATTGAAACACTGACTGAAAATGAAAAACCAACTCAAATTCATATAGTTTGCGCCTTGGCATGTACTATTGGAATTGAATATGTTGCCCGAAAGTTTCCTCAAGCTCATATTTGGTGTGCCGCTATTGATGAAGAGTTGACCGCCCGAAGTTATATCGTGCCGGGACTGGGCGATGCAGGCGATCTTGCTTATGGAAATAAGCGACAATCTTAGTGCCAACGAAATTTCCTTGACTACTGTCTTGCATAATAGAACTAAAATACCTACTTTGGTTGCTGAAAAATCTTTCAAACTATCCCAAAAGAATATTTACACGATGAAGAAGATATTACTCGGAGTAAGTGCAGTGTTGACTTTGGCGGGTTCTGCTTTTGCGCAGGACGTGCATTTTACCCAATACTTTTCCTCTCCACTAACACTCAATCCTGCATTGACGGGGCTTACACAGTGTGATCTTCGGCTGTCAGCAAACTATCGCTCACAGTGGAGTAGTGTGTCGAGCAATCCATACACAACGGCTGCTTTGTCTTTTGATTTGGCTACGCTGAAGGGAAAGTTGAATAATGGAGATGCCCTCGGAATTGGGCTTTTGGCAATGTATGACCGCTCAGGAATCGGTGCATTGACCAGCATGAATTTTGGACTGTCTGTTGCCTATCATAAAGCACTTGGATATGAGAAAAAACATACCATCTCGCTTGGTGTACAAGGCGTTCTAGTACAAAAATCAATAGACTTTAATAAGCTGAAATTTGAAGATCAATTTAACCCCGGATCTGGTTTACCCGAATACACAACCAGTGAAGGTATCGGAAATAATGACCTCACTTATCCTGATTTCAATGCTGGAATCATGTATAGCGGACATGTCAGCGATCATGCAACTGCTTATGCCGGCTTCTCTTATTATCATCTGACTCGTCCTGTTGAAACTTTCCTTAAAAGTGGTTCCGGAACCGGTCAGCATCAAATTAATGCACGCTACACTACTTATCTTGGCGGATCGTTTGATTTGAATGAAAATATGGTTCTGTATGCAAGTGGTTTATATCAATCACAAGCCAGCTCTTCTGAAGTGGTTCTTGGTGCAGCTGTTGGTTTTGTCATGAATCCTGGATATGATGCCGAATATCAACGTGCCACTATTTTCTACCTCGGTGGTTGGTATCGCTATGGTGATGCCTTGTCGCCTTATGTAGCTTTAGAATGGAAAAAAATGAAAATTGGATTGAGCTATGATGTAAACGTATCTGCATTTACACCGGCAACAAAAGGAAATGGTGCTTACGAACTTTCCGTTATCTTCAATGGTTGTATCAACAAACGTGAACGTGGTCCAGTTTACAACTTTGCTTGTCCTAAGTTTTAAAAACTTGTTTTAAAGAGATTTTCTAACCCTGCTTTTAGCGGGGTTTTATTTTGGTGTGTGCTCAAGACTTTGTGACGGCTTCATCCACTTTCTTTTTTTGAAAAATGATTGCCTATAAACCCTTTGCTTTGCCGACAAAAGCATTCCCTTGTATATAAAAACGATAAGGAAGAAGCGCGTCTTTTCCGGCATAAGCAACACCCACTCTTGTAGTGGCAACTATGTTTTCCGGCAATAGAGAAATTCCAATATCTTCAATAAATAGGTCAGCACCTTGCAAACTTTTACCATTTAGCTTTGTTGTTATTCCCAATGCTTGACTCAACACTCCGGGTCCATTGGTTAATGTAGGTTTCAACAATAGTTTATGTCGTCTTTTCAACATGATTTCAAGCCCCTTTAAGGGTTCAATCGCACGAATCAATACAGCATGAGGAACCCCCTTAGTATGTGTAATGACATTGAACAAATGATGAATGCCATAACAGAGATAAACATACGCCACACCTCCATTTTCATACATGATTTCCGTCCGGGAAGTTCGCCTTCCACCAAAAGCGTGTGAGGCTTTATCTGTAATGCCTTCGTAAGCTTCAGTTTCAACAATAATTCCAGAGGTATAAGAACCCTCTACTTTCGTAACCAAAACCTTTCCCAATAAGGATCTGGCAATTTGAACTACATCTTCTTGCCTATAAAATGATGGTGATAAAATCATAAATCAAATTTAGTATGATCACCTTGACCTTATAAAAGGAAGGCTTTGAAAACAACCCATTTTAATTTTAGCAACCGTTCAATTTTAAGCATGATTTTTTTTTGTTCATTTGCGTTTAATAGATAAAAGGACAACAATTGACCAGCATCATGACTTCATTGTAGCAGATAAGAATTTGACGTACTTTTGCACCCAATTTTAGAAAAACATGTAGTTTTTCGATTAAACACAAAACTCTGATGAAGATTTTAGTTTGTATCAGTCAGGCTCCTGACACTACTACCAAGATCGCGTTCAGCGATAACAATACAAAGTTCAATACTGCCGGTGTTACCATGATCATCAATCCTTATGATGAATGGTATGCTTTAGTGCGTGCTCTCGAACTAAAAGAAGCTGGAACCGCCTCTTCTGTTCATTTGATAACAGTCGGAAAGCAAGACGCTGAACCGGTTATTCGCAAAGCACTTGCCTTGGGCGGAGATGAAGCAATTCGTATAGACACAGAAAGCCATGACCCTTACGTAGTGGCTGCTGAAATTGCGGCTTATGCAGCAAATGAAAAGTATGATCTTATTCTTTGCGGTAAAGAGTCTATTGACTATAATAATGGCGTAATGGGTGGCATGTTAGCCGAATTGCTCGACATGAATTATGTTGGCTTTGCTACTAAATTAGATTTGGCTGATTCCGTTGCTACCGTTTCGCGTGAAATTGAAGGAGGTGAGGAAATTGACAAAGCACCACTTCCTCTTGTGGTATCTTGTCAAAAAGGAATGGCAGAAGCACGTATTCCCAATATGCGTGGCATTATGGCTGCTCGAACAAAGCCTTTAAAAGTGGTTGCTGCATCAGGAATTGCCGCATTAAGTGAAATCGTGTCGTATGATTTACCACCTGTGAAAACCGGTGTGAAAATGTTTGCTCCTGAAGATATGGATGGCTTGGTAAATGCCTTGCATAGCGAAGCAAAAGTGATTTAAGTTAAGCCCAATTTTCAAACAATTTTTTAAAAAAAATGAACCTAAAATGTCAGTAATCGTTTTAGCAGAACATACACAAGGTAGCTTCAAGAAAAAAACTTTCGAAGCTATTCAATATGCCAATCACATAGCCGGACAACTTAACACAACAACTACAGCAGTCGTGTTAGGTACAGTTGATGCCGCAAACTTGGAGCAACTGGGTGCTTATGGTGCTCAAAAAGTGCTACATGTAGCAGATTCAAAATTAGATAACCTTAGTGCACGCGCTTATGCAAAAGCACTTGCATCGGCTGCCGAAAAAGAAGGTGCGAAAGTGATTGTTGCCTTACATGATGTAACCGGAAAAGCAGTTGCACCTCGGCTTTCAGCTCGACTCAAGGCAGGAATAGTTGCCGGTGCTGTTTCTTATCCTGACTTGAGCACGGGTTTCAAGGTTAAGAAAGGGGTATTTGCAGGAAAAGCATTTGCCTTTGTTAATATCAACACAGAAGTAAAAGTAATTACACTGATGCCAAACACTTTTGCTGTTCAAAAAGGAGAAGGTGTAGCAAATGTTGAAGAACTGTCTGTTTCTTTTGACAACAAAGATTTTAGCATTCAGGTTCAAGAAGTCAATAAGGTAACTGGAACCGTGCCATTAGCAGAAGCAGAATTAGTGGTTTCGGGTGGACGTGGTATGAAAGGTCCTGAGAATTGGCCAGCTTTAGAAGCCTTGGCTGATGCTTTGGGCGCGGCTTTAGCATGTAGTCGTCCGGTTGCTGACAGCCATTGGAGGCCGCACCACGAACATGTTGGACAAACTGGCGGCACCATTCGTCCTAATCTGTATATAGCCGTGGGCATTTCCGGTGCTATTCAACATTTGGCGGGGGTTAACGGTTCAAAAACAATTGTAGTTATTAATAAAGACCCTGAAGCACCCTTCTTTAAAGCAGCAGACTATGGTGTGATTGGCGATGCTTTAGAAATATTGCCTCGACTTACCACAGCCGTTAAAAAGTTTAAAGAAGCTCAACATTGATTTTTTAAGCAGTATTTAGAAATCGTAATTTCAAATTATTCAAAATCACATCATGGAATTCCGTATAGAGAAAGATACGATGGGCGAAGTAAAAGTCCCTATCAACGCCCTTTATGGTGCGCAAACCGAGCGTTCTGTAGAGAATTTTAAGATTGCGCAAGACATCAATAAAATGCCCAAAGAAATTATCCGTGCTTTTGCTTATTTGAAAAAAGCAGCAGCATTGACCAATGAAGCTTTGGGTGTATTGCCTGCCGATAAAGCAACAATGATAGCTACAGTTTGTGATGAAATTTTGACCGGTAAATTGGACAAAGAATTTCCATTGGTAGTGTGGCAAACGGGTAGTGGCACACAAAGCAACATGAATGTAAATGAAGTTGTAGCCTATCGCGGCCATGTATTGAAAGGTGGTGCATTGACAGATAAAGAAAAGTTTTTGCATCCCAATGATGATGTAAATAAATCTCAATCATCAAATGATACCTTCCCAACTGCCATGCATATTGCAGCCTATAAAATGTTGGCAGATGTTACTATTTCGGGTATCACCAAACTACGCGACACACTGGCAGCTAAATCTAAAGAATTCATGCACGTGGTGAAAATTGGCCGTACCCATTTTATGGATGCAACACCTCTTACCCTTGGGCAAGAATTAAGCGGCTATGTTTCACAATTAGATCATGGATTACGTGCCATCAATCATACTTTGGCACACCTCAGCGAATTAGCATTGGGCGGAACTGCCGTAGGAACCGGAATTAATACACCTAAAGGCTATGCCGTGAAAGTGGCTGAGAAAATTGCTGAATTGACCGGCTTGCCTTTTGTAACTGCAGAAAATAAGTTTGAAAGTCTGGCTGCACATGATGCCGTTGTAGAAGCACACGGAGCCCTGAAAACGGTTGCCGTAAGTTTGATGAAAATAGCCAACGACATCAGAATGTTAAGTTCAGGGCCTCGTGCAGGTATCGGTGAAATATTTATCCCTGATAATGAGCCGGGTTCATCCATTATGCCCGGAAAGGTAAACCCTACACAATGTGAAGCGCTGACTATGATTGCCGCACAAGTGATGGGTAATGATGTAGCCATAAACATTGGTGGTGCTACCGGTCATTTTGAACTAAATGTGTTCAAGCCTATGATGATCTACAACTTTTTACATAGTGCTCGCTTAATTGGTGAAGGCTGTGTTAGCTTTAATGATAAGTGTGCTATGGGCATTGAGCCAATTCAAAAAAACATTGATGCTCATGTCAACAATTCGCTTATGTTGGTAACTGCTTTGAATACGAAAATAGGTTATTACAAGGCAGCAGAGATTGCACAAACTGCTCACAAGCAGGGCAAAACTTTGAAAGAAACAGCCGTATCATTAGGCTATCTTACACCCGAACAGTTTGATGATTGGGTGAAACCTAATGAAATGGTTGGTGAATTATCTGCTTAATCTACTCTTACCATTATTTTTAAAGGCTGCTCAATGTGGGCAGCCTTTCTTGTAATGCTTGAGGTATGGAATGATTACCTATTTTAAAAAAAAAATAACGCCGGTTTGTCCGACGTTATTTTTTTAATAAAAGGATGTGTAGATTATGCCTTTTGAAGATGCTTTGACCATGCTTGTTGCAATAAAGAGTAGCCTCCAAAAAGAAGTACACTCCCAATCAAATCACCGGCTAAGGTGTTTTTGAAAAAGGGAATTGCCATAATGTAAGTAGTAGAAAATGCTTGCCAACCGATGCCATACATGCCACTAAAATAAGCACCCAAATTTGAAACTATAAAGAACAATACAGATCCGCCAAGTGTGAATCCTAAAACGTTCTTCGTGTTGATCTGTTTCATCTGTGTGCCTAAAACCGTAACAAGAAGCATGGCTCCATAAACAAAAAATTGCTCCATGCCATAGAAGCCGCGCATACCGGGTGATGACGGAAACAATTGAATGTATAAGTCGCCAATGAAAAGCGCTAATATGGGCAATAAAAATGCAAAGCTTTTCTTCTGAATCACAGCTCCGCCAAATAATCCCAAAGCACCGATGGGTGCCAGATTATACAAGTGCATTTCGTGGTTGACAATTCTTGCGGTAGCAGCCATTAAGATTAAGCCGGCAGCCAATAATAAGTTCAATTTATTCTGCTTCATTTTGCTCTATTCTAAGTTACAAATATACGCCTACTTATTTTTTTAGTGAAAGCATTTTCTGCTACTTCAGGGTTTCATTCAGCCATTTATAGAATTCACGTTGCCAAACGATGGCATTTTGTGGATGCAACACCCAATGATTTTCATTAGGAAGGTATAAAAGTTTACTTTTTATTCCACGAAGTTGTGCCGCTTGAAAGGCTTCTAACCCTTGTTCGATGGGCACTCGAAAATCAATGCCACCTTGAATAATGAGAATTGGCGCATTCCATTTACTTACAAAATTGCTGGGATTATATTTTTCATAAGCCTTGGGTTGCGGTTTTTCCCAATAGGGTCCGCCAATATCCCAATTGGCAAACCAAAGCTCTTCCGTAGTGCCATACCAGCTTTTCAGGTCAAACAAACCATCGTGGGCAATAAAACTTTTAAAGCGATTCCCGTGTAATCCTGCTAACATATACACACTGTATCCTCCATAGCTTGCACCTATGCACCCCAAGCGGTTTTTGTCCACATAAGGCTCTTCTGAAACGGCATCAATAGCACTTAAATAATCAGCCATGGGCTGTCCGCCCCAATCTTTGCTAATGTCAGCATTCCATTTCACTCCCCAGCCGGGCATTCCGCGACGATTAGGTGCTACAACGATGTATCCATTTGCGGCCATCAATTGAAAGTTCCAGCGGAAGCTATAAAATTGAGATAAGGCAGATTGTGGACCGCCTTGACAATAAAGTAAGGTGGGATATTTTTTTGTCGAATCAAAATCGGGCGGATAAATTACCCATACTCCCATCGTTTGGTTATCTGTTGTACGAATTTTTCTAAGCTCCGTTTTGCTGAGGTGGATATTGTTGTAAGTTGCATCGTTTTCGTGTGTCAATTGGCGCATAGATCCATCTGAAGGTGCAACGGCAAAGAGTTCCGTCGCATGATTCATATCGCAACGAGACACAATGATTTCTTCATTGGTTTCACCCACAATCCCTGTTACATCAAATACGCCATGCGTTATTTGGTCAACCACGGGAAGCCGTTTGGTATATCCGGGAAAGTCAACAGAAAAAAGTTGCTCTGTTCCTTTTGTTGCCGCTGTAAAATAAATCTGGCTTCCATCTTTACTCCATGAGAAATTGCTTACTGTTCCATCCCAACGCTCGGTAAGGTTAAGTTTCATGGCAGTTTCGTGTTTAATGTCCATCACATAGATATCGCTCTTATCTGCTTCATATCCATCATGTGCCATGCTGGTCCAAGCAATCCAATTACCATCAGGGCTAAAAGCAGGGTTCATGTCGTAACCCATCATGTTGGCAGTCAGGTTGATTGTTTTTTCGGTAGCTAAATCATAATAATAAAGGTCGGTATTGGTGCTTTGGGCATATTCTTTTCCGAATTTCTTTTTACATACATAGACCAAACCTTTCCCATCAGGAGTCCAAATGAAATCTTCAGAACCACCAAAAGGCTTTTGTGGTGCGTCATACGGTTCATTTAGCATAATGTCTTTTGTTGCTCCGCCCTGAGAAGATGCTATAAAAATGTGAGAGAACTTGCCGTCCTCCCAAGTGTCCCAATGGCGATAATTGAGATCGGTATAAATCTGTGCAGTTGTTTTCGGAAGATCAGGATAAATATCCTTCCCCAACATTGGTTTTACAGCTACCTCTTTGCTGTAAGCAACAAATTTTCCATCCGGAGAAACACGGGCATTTTCTACCTCAGCTATTGTCGAAAAAATTCGCCAATTTTTCCCTTTGTCTGTGCTTTGATAAATGGCTTTGTCATCCATAGCATACCATTTGTTCGCATCGCGCTGAAACACAGATTTGTTTTCGTTTCTATCTTTTCTTTGTCCGGTTTTTATGTCCAATTCATACAATTTGGTTGTGCCTTTTTCGCTTTTTATATCGTAAGTGCGTGCACTATAAAAAAGTGTTTTACCGTCTTCGCTTATACCATTGGCATTCACCCGCTTCAAGCTCCAGAGCAGTTCTGTGGTCATCTTGTTTTGTGCAAAGCTGATGGTTGACAAGAGTAAAAGTGGCGCAATTAATTTTTTCATTTAAAATCGTTTGGTTGGTTGTATGGTGGCTAATCAAGTACTACAAGTGGTTGGTAAATTGAATTTTAAAACTGGTTAAAATACTTTTTGATAAACTATAAATTTCCTAATTTTCATTTCAAGTGTATTGCTTGTGTTAATGCGGTGCAGCCGTTGCGCCCGGGCGCACAGATGTTGGAGGCTCTTCAAAATCAATTAAGTTTTCCCATCCTGCTTTCAGCATTATGGAACGGTCGTAAGGTATGACCATTTCGGGCTGAAGATGTAAGAAAACATTTCCATGATCCCATTTGCCATTGTGATTTTTATCGTCAATAATGCGCATGTTGTAGGTTCCGGGTTGTAGTCTGTTAAAGTGTATCAGTGTGTCTGTTACGGTTCTGTGATAGATCGTGTCATTATCTTTTAATAGCACGAAAATAAAACCTTTGCCAAAATATTTTGATGGTAAATGAACATGTAGTTTAGCATAATCCTCATCTTGCTTGGTATGAAAAATGTGTTTGGATGGCATGGCATCAGCACCCAAGCTGTCGTGGACAAAACCTTTCAATAAGCGAAGAGTATAAATCGAATTATCTTTCCAGTTGGTATAGAGTTTGAGATCCTTTCTAATAGAGTCTATACTGGCTGAAACCTTTGCCTCTACTGCTATTCCGGAGCTGTCATAAGATAGGTATATTCTTGCTGGATTTATGTTTTTAAAAGTTTTTGTGAAGCGAACAACAATAGGTTCGGTAATGTCTTGTGTGCGTTTTTTCAAACTGGTAGTATCTACCATCACCGAATAGCTAAATGCAATGGGTGGTGTAGGACTACCTGGTGTTTTTACTCTTTCGGAAGTAGAGGTGTTGCTGGATGAATCGTTATCTAAAAATAGATAGAGGTTTACTAATGCTGGATTATGGGTTGGTATGAGAACACTGTCATGAAAGGCAATCCATTCATTCTTGCCATCATAAATCATGTTGTTATTAGCATCACGAAGGGCAAATATTTTAAAGGGTTTTTCAGGTAATCCTTCAAAGCTAAAATTGCCCGAACTATTGGCGTGTGTTACATAAAGTGGTTTTTCTCGCACAATGGCACTATCCGATTTTTCGGCATTATAAAGCAGTACAAGGCATCCGGTATCTTTCTGTCCTGTTGCCGCATTGAACACGGTTCCGCGCAAACGCAAACTATCAAAATAGATGCCGGTACTAAAAATGTAACTATATCCGGAGAAAGTATTGTTTTCATGCACATCCTGAATAGCGTTACCAAAATTTAAGCGGTAGGTTGTGTTTGTCAACAAAAGTGAATCTGGAATTTTTATTGTTACCGTTTTTCTTATAGCAACCACGTTTAAAGGAATGGGTAGTAGCGGAGAGATGGTAATCTCTGAGCTAGGGTTATTCAGGTGAATAAATTCATCAAACTGCAGTTCGATTTTGTTGATGCGCTTACTCGTTGAAGAGTCTGCCGGTAAAACAGTGCGTAGTTTGGGTGCCTTAGTATCCTTAATGCCACCTTGAGGCGGCACGATTTGTGCGCAACCAAACAGGATAAGGGGTAGAAACGTTACGAAAACTAATCTGATTACTTTCCTATTCATTCGCCGTCAAAAATAGGACAATAGCACGGCGGTAATGCGGATAATGCTAATTTTGTTAGAAGAAAATGACCACGCTATGTTTATGAATATGTTGCTTCTGTTCGGTTTTTGGTTTTTTGCCTCGCCTGATGATGGAGATGCTAATGTGCCTAAGAGTATCTATGATTTTCAGGTGCCTGCACTCAATGGCGGAACCATTCGTTTTGCTGATTTTAAAGGAAAAAAAATTCTCATTGTAAATACAGCATCTAAATGCGGATATACGCCGCAGTATGAAGAGCTGGAAGCATTGTATAAAAAATATGCAGGTAAATTGGTGATTGTCGGTTTTCCTGCAAATGATTTCTTGTTTCAAGAGCCGGGAAGCAATGAAGAGATTGCTCAATTTTGTAAAAAAAATTATGGTGTCAGTTTCCCTATGGCTGCAAAAATTACGGTAAAAGGCCGTAAAAAAGCACCAATTTATCGTTGGCTTACTCAAAAAGAATTCAATGGTTTTGATGACAGTAAGGTAAAATGGAATTTTCAAAAGTATTTATTGAATGAATCCGGACGACTCATTGCTATTTTTCCTCCGGCTACAAACCCTTTGAGTAAGGATATAACAGATAAAATTGAGCAATAAAAAAGCCCGAACATTTTGTTCGAGCCTTCTTTTGAATTTATTGTCTTTTTTTTAATAACGATTACCATTTTCATAAGCATCATCCAACCCATAATTGGGGTTGTTTGGTTGAGGTTGGTTATATGAATTGTTTTGACGGTTGTATTCATTTTCATATTGCGCATCATAATCCCGATTATAGCTATAACGAGGGTTGATGCGCCCATTGTCATAACAAGCATTTGCTCTGCAACGGTAGTGGTTGCGTGGGCAATATTCACCATAGCTATATTGACGATAACGCGGATAGACCCTATAACGATGATACCTTGGTGGGGGAGGACAATATACCGGTGGACGAACAGCAATCATTACACGCGGACGAGGTCCATAATATCCATGCCGATAATGTCTGCCATGCCATTGTGCATCTGCTTTGTTGCTAAACCCAAATGTCAACAAACCGATAATCACTGCTGCAACAAAAAACTTCATTTTCATACGCTCAATTTTTTTAGATGAATAATGATTAGCCTAAAAACAAATTGAGTGCCAATTTTTTTTCGAAATTGAAATGAATACACTAATCCAATTTGGAATGCTCAACATGGAAGACTGATCGGGTCTTCCATGTTTAAAGAGTCTGTTAATGCTGCTTTAAGCAATCCTTTTCAGCTATTCTTTTATCCACTTGCCTGTTTCCGTAGAGCCATTGCTATGCTTTACTGTATAGAAATAGCTGCCCGATGCCAAGCTGCTGATGTCAAGGCTGTGTGTTTGTTTATCTAAATTTGGATATGATCCTACCATCTTGCCACTCATATCATAAAGTTGTAGATCAAAAAGCCCTGAACCGCTAAAACTTACAAACAATTGATGCTGTGCCGGCACCGGATAGAGGGAAACGGACTTGTCGGGTTGAGGTGTTAGATTGTTAATAGATGTAATAATTCCATTAGCATCTAATTTGATAATGTAAATGTCATGTTGCATGTTCGGACTATTGACATAATCATAAATACCGGCCGTTATCATACAACCACCATCGGGCGTAGCCAATATTTTGTAAGGTACTAAGTAGCAATTGGGCTTGCCTATGTACTTATACCAATGCCAACCATTGAGCGAAGTGTCGGTTTTACCAACGTAGATGTGGTTTTCCCTAAAGTCTATATATACTGTATTGTAGTCATAATAATCGAAAGCAGCACAAAATATATTAGAGTCTTTTATTGTTATTGGTGCAAAAAAAGCATAGGAGATTTGAGATAGTGTAAACGTGCTATTGGGAATAATTAATACTTTTTCAGGCTTCTTACTTTTAATGTCATAATAAAACATACCGGCATTATCAATTCTTGATCCGTTCATTTTGTCGTATGTATTTATTTGCGAACCTAAAACGACTTTACCATTATTTAATTCATAAGCAGGAGGAAAATAATCCATGTAGGCTACTCGCCCAAAAGTATAGGTGAATTCATTTTCCTTTTCAAGATTATAGTAACTGAAACCTTTTAATGAAGTATCAATCCTAAGCAATTGATATATTTCTGAATTGTTTATATTTGAATCATACCCACAAATTGTATATACCATTGAATCGTTTTTTAAATATACATTTGACACATTGTTTATGCCTATTTGTTTTTGACTCATAAGAGAATCTAAATCAAGAGTAACATATTCAACTCCTGCTGTTTTTAATTTAATTCTTATTATTTTGTTTTTAATTGACCCTCCCTTAAATGGTTGATAAGTAAAAGCCTGAAACGAATAACCGCCATAATCTACACTTTTCCAAGATATAATACTCATTGATTCAGGTATAATTCCTTTAATTGTGTCTGTGGATAGTAATTTGAGCGAGTTTATGTTAAGATGATAAATAATAAACCCTTTACTGCTTCCATACTGTTGAAATTTTGAGTTTTCCCAACTGACAAAGTAGATTATTTGATCAGTAATAACACTAGTGTAAAAGCCACGCATAGAATAAGAATCTATTACACTTCCATTTGCTTGGAAAGTTGCAAGAACGTTTCCATTCACATCTATTTTTGTTATCTTTGCAGAAGCCGGAGAACATATATCGTTTGAGATGTTGAATGGTATATAAACAGAGTTTGCAATTAAATAAAATTGCTGTTTATCTTCCAAATTGATAAACATATTGTTTTCTAAAGGCGTTGACACACCTTTATACCAATTTTTGGGATATATTACTGCCTGTGCATGTGCAAAACTATACAAGAGTATAATTGACATGCTTGTAAGTAGTGTTTTCATTATTGTAATATTTATAGTTTACTTACAAAGATTTTACAGAAGGAAGTGAAACGCTGCTAACATCAGCTCCTGTCAAATTTGTTATTTTGTGCTCTACATTATAAAGTGGATTTCCATTTGGGGTAAAATAACAATCAATTTTTAGTTTAATAAGTGTGCATGTAGCATTACTCGAAGACGCTTTAATAAAAGCATTCGCAACAAAAGGAATCCAATGGCGATAATAAGTCATGGTGGTTGGTGTAACCCAAGTCGCTAAAGGATCAGTATTACCTGAGCCAAGTTGTACGCAATGCATTAAAGTATTCAGCCAAAATGTGGCATTATAAATATACATAGGATTATTGGCTGCTCCAAAAGTTGATGGCAAATAATTAAGATGAGTTGATGATGGTAAAAGATTTACTGCATAAGCAGAATAGGGCGTAGTTCTAAATAATATTTCGTACCTTTGTGCCATGACACATCAAAGCGTATTGGCGGCATTTGAGCAGTTGAGTTCGAGCGAAAAGCGACTAGCATTACAGGCTATTGAAACCTCGTGGGA
>JAFDXO010000042.1 GCA_018267925.1 Bacteroidota bacterium
AACAGGCCATCGTTGTAGCCTACACCGCCACCAACGTTGTATGTCCGAAAGTTGGTGCCGCCACCCAAAGAAAATGCCCAATCGCCAGCCTGATAGCTTGCTACTAAACCGGCGAAGGCACCGCCCACTTTATTATGAAACCTATATTTTCTGCTCATTGGTAATTTTATATTTTCTATGGAGGCATAGGAAAGGATTTGTGTGCTATGAATATTATTTATACGTAATGCCATATATCATTATTTGCATTTAGTCCAAGCCTCCTTTTTTAACCATGAGTCAGGTGGGGGAAGGTTATTGCTTTGTTTGAATTTAGCCGGCAAAAATTTACGTTTCGCCATTTCTACTGCCATCTCTTTTCTTTCAGCCTTGGTTGTTCTATATAAGGGTTGTGTTGCGGAAGGTATCATCACGATAGTTTCTCTATCAAGAACAACATATTTGTCTTCCCAAGCATCCCAAGGAGATAAAAGAGAAGGATTAAAAATATATTGCGTAGTAATCGTATCTCTTTCAATGCGATAAATACCCCAAAAAAAGGTAACGTAGTACATTTTTGAATCCCTAATTCTATTATTAGCCCATTCTTCAAATAGCTTATCTTCAGAGGCAACATTTTCTAACGTTGTTAAATCCCAATAGTTATAAATAAACGTACCATCTTCATAAAATACAATATGATGTTGAACCGTATCCTTGCAAATCATATTTACTCCAACTCCGGAACAAACTCTGTATAGTTCTTTTAGGGTATAATGTCCATTTATTTCAATGAGGGTTTTAATGTTTGTATTTTTCCCATTGTAACAATTTGTAAATCTGTCTCTGATATATTTGGGTACTTTTTTGCTGTTACAATAAAAGGGCATACCTGTTAGTAAGAACAAAATCAATAGTAGTCTCATATATTTTATTTATTTAAAACCCATAAAGAGAAAAACGATAGTAATATCCGTAATACAAATATAGACCTATATAAAGATTATTATAGTCTAGGTAATAGTTTTGATTACCGGCTCTCCATAATGGGGTTTGGTGCATCCAGTTTTGCTGAATATCCTGAACCTGCCAACTGCTAAAGCCGATTCGAGATGTAGCACCATTACTGTTATAACCCAAATATAGCGGTGCCTTTATTTGCATGTAATACATTTTTGCTTTCTCAACCATGAATATTTAGAGGGTGGTATATTTTGCAATGGGTAAAACTTAGAGGGTAAATCAATAAAATCTGACCAAACGTTTTCATAATATACCCTTTCCTTTTCGCTTATATTTTTTAACGTTCTACTATCTACTATTTGAATTGTAGTTTTATTAATTGCTTTATAGCTTGTTTCCCAAACACTTTTATTGAAAAACTATGCTAAATTTGACTTTTTAATACACGCCGTTTTGCAAAATAAAACGGCGACTATAAAAGTCTTTTTTCTTACCAAATATTTGCCTTTGTCGTTTAGCTTCAAAAAGTAATACCATCTTACAGGGATATGTTGTTTTTCCTCCCCGGGCCCGAGAAAAATCCATTTTCTCAATATAGCTGACGAATGACTTTATCTTAACAAGTTCTTCAAAAAAGAATCATATTTGATAATATAACTATCTTCATATTTACTTGCCTCAATAAAATGAATTTCCTGAGCCTTACCCAAAAAATTGACACATACGAAAAATACAACCCTTACCTTTTCAGGAAACGAGAGTGATACCTTTATATACTTTTGTTCAACTCTTTTTACATATGGTGCAAGAATGCCATACGGAGTGATACTCCCCTCACAAAATGTTTTACTTGAGAGCAATTCTTTGAATTTTTCATTATACTGGCTGTACGCATTATTGCAAAGAAAAGAAAATATAACACATGTGATTATTGTCATTTTACCATCTTTTAGGAATTTTACCACCATTTTGTTTAAAAAACTGTTACCTGTGTTTAGTTGAGCAGCTTAAATCGTCGTATAACTATATCGTCAGTAGGGTTCTTTTTGGTTTTTTTTGATTCAAAAATTATGACTGTTTTTGAAGAGTAGAAATGCTTCATGTCGGTTGCTGGTGAAAACTTTACCTGATGTAAATAATTTGTAAATTGATCTAAATTAATTAATTTCTCTGATTCATCACTCTCCAATTCCTTTTCAAAACAAACATTATTTACATCATATATTTTCATGCCTAAAAAAACGAGAGAATTGATGTTGCCATTACTATCAATGCACCCAAAAAAATAAACTCTTACCCTATTTTCAAAAGTAAGATTGTTAGTTAAGGTTCTATGAGGCAAATATTTGATTGAAGGTGCAATTATTCCAATTGGGAAAATAGATTTCTCACAAAAAGTTGAACTCTTAAACAGCTCATTTATTCTTCGTTGAATTTGAGCTGTTATGGTAATGCTGTAAAATGACAACAGAATCAAAACACCTATATTCTTTAAACTTTTTCCTACCATCTTCTCGGTATTTTATAGATGAAATCAAACATGTGTGTTTTAAATGTCAAACCACCACCATTTACACCATAATACTTTATTTGACTTAATGGATTTCCAGTATAACTTCTGTATAAACCATGATTTTTATATTGGTGAATGAAGCCTAGTCTTTCTTCTGGGGCATAAAGAACATTAGGATCATAATTAGGGAAATCTGAATAATATTTTGCAGGAGGTATTCCCCTAACAAATCTGTTATAATGGTACATCTCTTTGTAGTAAGTAGATTTTAGTGTATGATAACTTGAAAAAGCTAAATCTCCATAACTAATTTGTGCTGTTGAAGGGTCAGTTTTTCCAAAATAACGATTACTTTCAACATAGTCAACATTTTGTGGTGAAGGGTCATAAGTTCCCTGAAATCCAAAATAATCCACTGCCCCTTGTTGATTATTTGATGCTACAAATCTACTTAACACAGCATCATTACTTCTAAAGCCTTGTCCTCTTATTGCATTTATAGTGTTTTCGGATGTAGCAAAGCCTACTACACCTCCAATAATGCCGCCCCATAATGCACCGCTGCCTACATTTTGTTCGTTTATGGCTGCATTAGCTGCTCCAGCCCCCGCTCCAAGCAATGCTCCGTAAGCAGTATTGCCATACCAAGTAGTACCAAAAGGAGCCCAAGCCGACAGTAATCCCGTAACGCCACCTAATATCCCTCCATAAAGTATTCCTGTTCCAACATTACCACCGCTTGCCTTCGCACTCATTCCTCCATATCCGGCACCTGCAACAGCTCCACTTGCGGCTCCGGCAGCCAGTGCGCTACCGCCTGAAGAGGTAATGAGACTCCCAACACCTCCTGAAACAGCACCTATTGTTGCACCTGCTAAAGCATACCAACCCTTCCCTTTTACGCCCGCCGCATCTGCCATCATGTAACCAGAAACTCCTCCTATTACAGCCCCCAAGACAATATTTATCCATTCCCCGCTTGGGTCTGTGTATTTCAACGGGTTATTCAGGCAATAACTGTACCGGTTGTGTCCTTGTGTGCCGCCTGCCACATAGGGGTCGGGGCTGAGCATTCTGCCGAGGAGCGGGTCATAGATTCTTCCGTTCATGTTGATGAGGGTAAAGGCGGGCATTTGCTCGTGCCCGGT
>JAFDXO010000043.1 GCA_018267925.1 Bacteroidota bacterium
GGCGGTAGCAGCAAACCCGCGCAAAACCAATGGAACGGCGGTGTTACAATAGGGTATGGCGACTTTAAAATAAGAGAAGAAAACGATTTTCTTGCCTTCGGGCATAAGAGCGACAAAGGACGAACTCAAGCACTGGAATTAAGCTACGGAAAATGGGCAATAGGATCGTATGTGGAAACAAATGATGGGAAAGGAGATAGTGGTGGAAAAGATAAATTTGACAATAGGGAAAGTCATCTTTGGGGAGCTAACAAGCCTAAAATGGGAGCTTGGTTAAAAGGTTATGTTTATAATGCACCGCTTTATTTGGGATACAATAGTGGTGGAACAACCTCCAGAATTGGCCTTAGTGCTTGGTGGGTGCTGCATATCGGCTGACCTACCAATTTCTTTATAGTATTTTCACTATTCATATTTTTAGTTTTCCGAAAACCCAAAATATGAAAAATGGAGTTAGCCTTTGCAGCTAACTCCTTAACTTTTACAATTATTTTAGTTGGTAAACTGAGAAAAGCTATGCTGTTGCTCTTGTATCGGTCGCTTCTGACTGGTTGATTACATCTAAAATACGGAAACGCTTTAGCCCCCCAGGTAAAGTCCATTGTACTTCTTCGCCTTTTCTAAATCCAATCAAAGCAGCTCCCATAGGTGTCAAAATTGAAACTTTGTTGCGTTGCATATCTGCATGTGCTGGCATCACCAGCATAAACTCCAGTACACGATCTGTTGATATGTCTAATACAGATACTTTTGAATTGATACGTACTGCATGAGGCGGGAAGGCTTCTTTAGAAACAACTACGGCACGCTTTAGTTCGCCACTTAAAGTCATTTCGTCTTCACTTCTCGCTTCACTGTTGATGTAGCCCTTCAACAATTGAAAATCTTCCTCTGAAATTACAACTGGGTTTTTGATGTTTGTGTTCATGATATGATTATTTAGTTTAAAAATAATTACTTATTTAAGCGTGATTAAAAATGATTCTTTCAAAAGTAAATTCATACTCCTGCTTAGCAGGTAAATATTCATAAGTATGTAACTAAAGAAATAGCCGGCAGAATCTTATGAGCAACAACCGGGTGGAAGTGTCTTAAAGTCCTTGAGTCTTGTGAAGTAAAAAATCTTACTTACTTGATCAGGCATAGGCATAGCACTCATCCTTGTTGGGCAACAAGGCTTAAAATAGCTGTATGGTATTGAGTGCAACACGTTCAAAATAATAGAAGACGAAGGTACGCGATTTATTTTATTGATACTGTTAAGAGAATGGAAATTTTAAACAGTATGTAGCTATATCAATTTGCTTATTTTGCTTACTTGTTTTCATCCCAATAATAACTGTCGGGATAAATCCTTTCTCCAAAAATAGCAGTACCGATACGCACCATTGTGCTTCCAGTTTCTATAGCCAATTCAAAATCTCCACTCATGCCCATTGACAATTCGGTGAGCTTTGCATTAGGTAGGTTAAGTGTTTCAAGTTGATTCCGAACAGCACATAAAAGCTGAAAGCAGGCTTGTGTCTCGCTATATGTTCCACCAAATTTTCCAATAGTCATTAGCCCGTTAAGGTGCAAGGTTTCATGTTGTGAAATATATTTTGCCAATGCCTCTGCCTCATCAGGGCTTACGCCAAACTTGCTTTCTTCGTAAGAGGTGTTTACCTGCATCAAAATGTTTAGCGTTCTACCTTCTGCTGATAATTGTTTATGAAGGGTGTCCACCAACCCTTTTCGATCTACCGATTGAATGTAATCGGCATATTTCAAGACCTCTTTAACCTTGTTGGTTTGCAAATGTCCGATAAAATGAAATTCTACTTTGTCCCCTTTTAGTTGAGGAGCTTTTCTGGTAAGTTCTTGAACCTTATTTTCAGCTACAAAATTCTTTTCAAAAACCAATGCACTTCGAATGACTTCCGGTTCAACTGTTTTGGTTGCAAGAATCAATTTTATGTCGTTAGGATTTCTGTTTGCTTTAAGAGCAGCTATATCCATACGATTGCGTATTGCTTTTGTTTTTTCAGAAATGGTCATTGGTAGAATGGAAAACAAGTTGTGGTCAAAGTTCTTGATTTTGAACACTAAAATTTGAAACAACTTTATTTTTAGTTAAAGCTATTTTTTTAAGAAATTCCAGATTTTACTTTTCTGTGATTTCGTTTATTTTTACCGACAAATCAACAGTATGCAATTTCCCGACAATCTTCGCTACACAGCTGATCATGAATGGATAAGTGTAGAAGGCAATACAGCAACCATTGGCATTACCGAGTTTGCCCAACGTGAACTTGGCGATATCGTTTTCGTAGATGTAAATACCATCGGACAATCGTTAAAAGCAAATGAGATTTTTGGAACGGTTGAAGCCGTGAAAACAGTATCTGATCTATATTTGCCTGTAAGTGGAAAAGTTACGGAACTTAATTCAGCTTTAGAAGGGAATCCGGAGTTTGTAAACCAAGATCCTTATGGAAAGGGTTGGATGATTAAAATGGAACTCGACAATCCTGCTGATGTAGCCGCCCTCATGGATGCTGCCTTTTATGAAAAGTCCGTAGGATAATTTTCCCGTAGAATATTGTGGTACAATCACTGCTACAAAATAAAAGACGAGTAAGGTTCATAGCCATTCTTTGGACCTTACTCATTTTTTTATTGTGCCTTATTCCGGGAAGAGATATTCCTGATGTTCATATTCCGCTCATTGACAAATGGGTGCATTTCGTTTTGTTTGGACTGTTTTCTCTACTCTGGCTTTTGTCTTTTGAGAAAAAAAACAGCTTGATTGCTTTGGCTGTTTTTGCAGCGTCCATTCTTGTCGGCTGGTGTGTAGAGTTGTTGCAAGGTCAATTGTCTTTTTTAGGTAGAAGCTATGACCCTCGTGATATTCTTGCCGATGGCATTGGAGGTTTTTTGGGTGTTGTACTTTTTATGGTATGGCATCGAAATGAAAAGTAAAATTTATTGTGCATTATCGTTTCTTTGAACCATGATTTATCGAAGCAAAGCACCTTTACGCATTGGTTTGGCCGGTGGCGGAACAGATGTCAGTCCTTATTGCGATTTATATGGCGGGGCTATATTAAATGCAACGATTTCTCTTTATGCTTATGCCAGCATTGAATTGTTGAATGAGCCTATCATTGAGCTTGTGGCTATTGACAGAAATGAATCAGAAAAATGGCCGTTAGCTGCACATCTTCCTCTAAATGGCAAGCTTGATTTGGCAAAAGGAGTGTACAATCATCTGGTGAAAGAATATGGACAACTATCTCAGGGATTCAGACTTACCACCTTTGTAGATGCACCTGCCGGCTCGGGTCTGGGTACATCCTCAACCTTGATGGTAGCTATTCTTGGGGTTTTTGCCGAATGGCTTAAACTGCCTTTTGGAGAATATGATATGGCTCATACAGCCTATGAAATTGAAAGAATCGAGATGAAAATGGCAGGTGGCAAACAAGATCAATATGCAGCCACTTTTGGCGGTGTAAATTTTATGGAGTTTTATTCGGATGATAAAGTCATAGTAAACCCTTTGCGTGTTAAGTCTAAATATCTTTACGAGTTAGAAAACAACCTACTTCTTTATTTTACGGCTACCAGCAGACTATCTTCTACCATTATTGAAGCACAACAAAAAAATGTAACCGACAATCAAAAATCTTCTATTGAAGCAATGCACCACCTTAAAGAGCAATCACAAATGATGAAGGAAGCATTGTTAAAAGGAAATATTGATGAAATAGGACCCATCCTCGATTTTGGCTTTCGCTATAAAAAGCAAATGGCTCAAGGTATCAGCAATGCAGCCATGGACGAAATTTATGAATCTGCCTTAAAAAATGGGGCTACCGGTGGAAAAATAACCGGTGCAGGCGGCGGTGGTTTTATGATGTTTTATTGCCCAAACACCACCAGTTATCGCGTTCGAGAAGCATTACAACAGTTTGGCGGAATTTTGCGCCCTTATCAATTTACTGAAAGAGGATTGGCAACATGGAGTGTATAGTTTTAGCCGGTGGATTAGGCACGCGCCTTCGTCATACGATTGGTGATTTCCCCAAGTGCATGGCATTGGTGAATGGCAAACCTTTTCTGCACTATATTTTCCATCAATTGAAAGATCAAAAATGCAAGCGTGTTATTCTTGCTTTGGGCTATAAACATGATGTTGTAACGGATTGGTTGAAAAATGTAGAAGCCGATTTTGAAATAGATTTTGTAATTGAAGATGAACCCTTAGGAACCGGCGGAGGAATTGCAAAAGCCGCATCTGTTGCAGTTTCTGATAATATTATAGTATTAAATGGAGATACCTTTTTTGATGTAGATTTAAACCAATTGATTGCCTTTCATCTGATGAAAAATGCGTCAACTACTTTGGCTTTAAAGGAAATGCGTCAATTTGAAAGATATGGATCGGTTACTGTTGATGAATCGGATAGAATTTTATCTTTTGAAGAAAAGAAATTTCAACCTTACGGATTTATTAATGGTGGACTTTATGTAGTGAATAAAGAATCCTTTTTACAAAAGGCACTTCCGTTAAAGTTTTCATTCGAAAAGGATTATCTCGAAACATTTGTTCAGGAAGGAAAATTCTTTGGACAAAAAAATAAGGGCTACTTTATTGATATTGGCGTACCGGATGATTACGCCCAAGCACAAATAGACTTTAGTAAGTAAAGCTTAATAAGCTAAGGGCTGTTCTATTTTTTTACGCACTCTTTTTGCTTAATGGAATTGTTTGCTAAGAGAGGTGTGCATAATAATCTGTACTGAAATATAGCTATTGTATTCTGATAAGTAAGACTTTTTTCTTGCTATGCCCCTCTGTTAAATGTAAATAGTTGATTTTAAGAACAACAATTTTTACCTCAATCGTTTTATATCCCCCCCCCCTTTTATGTGGTTTCAATGCAAGGTGTGTGTGTGCACTTTTGTGTCTAATCAAATTATCCTCTTTAAAAAAGAATAACAACATGAAAAAGGTCTTATTCATCTGCGTAATATTTATAGCCACACACACACTAGCACAAACATTCACCAAAAAGGCAGACTTCCCCGGAGGAACACGGCACAAAATGATGAGTGTAGCCTTAGGAACCAAAGTGTATGTAGGAGCAGGCCAAGACAGTAACGGTGTTCTGTTCAATGATTTTTGGCAATATGAATCAACTACCAATACTTGGACAAAGAAAAATGATATTCCATTTACTGTGCGACGAAATGTGAGTGCAATAGTCATCAACGGAACTATTTATGCTGGTTTTGGGTGGGACGGCACAACCACTCTAAGTGATTGGTGGATGTATAATTCTTCAAGCGACACTTGGGTACAAAAAGCAAGCTTAACCGCAGCCGGTCGTTATTGGTCGGGATTGGGAGAGTGGAATGGAGAAGGCTACTTAGTATGTGGCGGAAGTGGACAAAGTGGAAGTTTTGCAGAATACAAAGATGTTTGGAAATACAGCCCAACAACCAATACATGGACAGCCCAACCCAATTTTTCAGGTATCGCCCGCAACGGCTCTTTTTGTCAAATTATAGGAAATAAACTCTATTTCGGATTAGGTGCAAGTGCCAGCACACAAACTTTTCGGTCGGATGTGTTTAAGTACAATCTTTCTACACAAACTTGGTCAGCAATAGCCCCCCTTCCTGCTTCTGCCAATATACCTGTGGTAGATGGGCACTGTACATGGTCTGCAAACTATGGTGGCAAAATTATATTGATGAATATAAATTTGGACGCTCCTACCTTGGCGGAGCATAATCATATTTATATTTATGACACAAGCGCCAGTAGTTGGACACGTTACCCAATAGCAAATACAGCCAGTTTTCGGTTGTGGGGCATTAGCGCACAAACTGGCAGCAAAGCGTATGCAGGTTTAGGATTTGAAGATAATTCAGGTACATGGTACACCGATATGTGGGAAGTAAATCTTGCTTCACTTGCTACATCAGTTGAAGATGCAAACCCATACCTTAGTAAAATAAATATTTTCAGAACATCTTCTGCCATTCAAACCCAGATACCGCAAGCAGTGTTTGACCAAAACGGTACATTAACGCTGGATATTTTCACCACAGAAGGCAAAAATATAGGCCATTATCAGTTGCAAGAAAACAAGACTATTGACATTACAATCTTAGCAGCTGCAAACTATATTTATCAGTTGAAATCGGCTAAAGCACCTTTAAAATCAGGGTTCATTTTGTTGCAATAATCAAACTCTTTCTTACCCCATTGAGATGAAAGGTTACAGAAATATTGCTCCTCATAGTGTTTGTTATGCTTCTTTTATAGATGAACAACCCATATAATGGAGCAATATTTTGTAACAATATTTCCCAATTTGAAAATAGTTACAACTTAATGCAAACTTACAACCAAGGATATTTTTTGCCATCGGCATAAAAAGCATCATAAAGTGTGGAATCTCTGGTTTTTTGGTTGCCTTGTAGTAAGATGGACATAATCTATAATTCAAGCATAAATAGTGAATATTTGGGGGAAGGCTAAATTGCAAATGAAACTCAATAAGATTCTTTATTTAATTTCTCAGGTTACCCCTTTAGTCTTGTTATTATTTTTTTGAATTGATATACTGCTTTGGGTCTTGTTTTGTAGTCAAGATTAATAAAGCAATGAAGCCTTTGGAACTTTTATTTTTTACTGGACACTGTTATTTTTTGAGACTTGGATCTAGATTTTTTATCACAAGGAGGATGCCGAAAATCCTGTAAAGAGTAGTCCTTAAAAAATAATTCTCATGAAAAGAAGAATATTACAAAAAATTGGCAATGGAGTGATCTTAGCATTCCTTTGCCTAATGTGGCAGAGTGCCTTGGCACAGACGACTGTTACTATTGGAGGAACCGGATCTACAAGTAGTTATATTCCCATTTTTTTTGTGTATGAATACAGTTATTCTCAAACCATCTTATCCGCTTCGGAACTGAATACAGGTGGAGCAGCAGGTGCAGGGTATATTAGTAAATTACGTTGGAAACATGGGGCAAGCGTAGCAACACCGGGCTTCTCTAATTTCTATGTGATGTCCAGCAATTTCCCACTTGCGATAGACCTGAAAACCATCTCCGCTACCAATGTCGGCACACGCAACCGTGTGGATTGGGCAACGGGAGTAGAGAAAGCAGGCGATGCTTTTGAAGTAGAGCGTAGTGTGGATGGACGCAACTTCACCTACTTAGCCAGCATCAAAGGCAAGGGCGAAGCAAGCACGTACAGCTATTGGGATCAAAGCCCTGTAACAGGCGTGAACTACTATCGTTTGAAATTGGTGAATGTAAGTGGTGTAAACAGCTATTCCAATGTGGTAACAGCAACGGTGAAGAGCGGCAGCTTTACGGTAGAAGCC
>JAFDXO010000044.1 GCA_018267925.1 Bacteroidota bacterium
CCTACGGCTTGCAATAAGGCTTCTTTACGGGCAAGCTGAATATCTTGCTCTTTTTGGTCTGCTTCCAGTTTGGCAAGGCGTATTTCTTTCTCTTTTTCGGCGGTCATGGCTTGCTGATTGGAAAGTTCTAACTGCGTTTTTAGGTAGGCGAGGTGTTGCAGGTCTTTTTCTTTGTTGGCTAAAAGCAATTCCTTTTCACGCAAAGAAAGCCTGTTCGTTTTCAATATCAGCTCAGTATGTTGCCGTGCTATTTTTTCATCTGCCAGCGCCTGCTGTCCTTTTAACGAGTCTTCTTTTCTGGAAAATTCAAATTGTGCTTCTCTCTGAGCTATATCCTGCATTTTCTCATCGCTTAGCAAGCTGTCTTTTAGCTTAACAAATTTCTGATAGTAGTGGTAAGCGCTGTCATATTTGCCAAGAGCCTCGTAGTAATCGCTTTGTAAATGCTGAGCAACATTTAGGTTTCTTATATCTACTTGCTGCTCAAACATCTGATAACTCTCTGCAAGTGGTTTACGGGCTTCTTTTAGCCTGCCGAGTTTCAGATAGGCAGTAGCCAGCCCCATCTTTGCTGCGGCAATGCCAGCCTCATGTTTCAGCTCGTTGCAAATGAGTAATGCACGCATATTCAGGTCAATACATTTATCAAGGCTGTCTGTTTCATAATAAACAGATGCAAGCGCTATCATATTGTCTGCAACTCCTGCCCGGTAATCAATTTTTTCTCCGAGCGCTATTGCTTCGTTGAAAATAGCTATTGCCTCCTGCATCTTACCCATGTAGGCATTACCCTTTGCTATTTCCTGTAAACTTTTGGTAACATCTATATAGTTGCCGCGTTCTTTATTAATCTCATTGGCTTCTTTCAAATATGTCAATCCCTTTTTGTACTGCTTTATACCCATAAATGCAGCACCCGTATTTATAAGCGCTGCTGCCAGAGTATGATTATCGCCGCGTGAGCGTGCAATCTCAATGGCTCGCAAGCCATACATTATTGATTGCGGAAAATCGCCGATAATCTTACTCATATAAGATAAGTTAGCCGACAAATAGCCTATATCTCCTATTTTCTTTTTCCTTTCCGCCATCAAAAGCGCTTGCTTGCTGTAATTGATAGCTTCCGGGTAATCGGCAAGGTAAAGATATACGACACCGATAGCGCCCAGTGAGCGTTCTTCCATACTTTCATATCCCGATGCTCTTGCCGTTTTCAATGTTTGTTGAAAGTAGTTTAATGCTTGTTCCAGCTTTTCGTCGGTGAAGTAATAGTTGGCAGTACTGTATAGTACATTTGCAATACCGATCTGGTCGCCCAGCTCATTGTAGATATTCATACAGGTGTCAAATATCTCTGCGACATGCTCTTTTTGACCTAATGCAAGACAATTAGTAGTCTTATTTATGTAGGCGTCAGCCAAAAGCATTCGTGCATTTAATTTTTTGGAAAGTGCAATCGCTTTGTCCGCATAAATGAGCCCTTTGGCAGGTGCGGTCTGGAAATAAGCATAGGCGATTTTATTCCACAGAGATATCAGGGTGGTATCCGCTTTGGTGTGTTTTTGTTCCTCGCGCAGCAAAGAATCCAAAACCTTAGTCTGCCCCAGGCAGCCGCAGGAAATTAACAGACTTAATAAAAGGCAAAACGGTTTTCTGTTCATGTGAGGTTTATTATTAATAAAAAGCCGCACGAAATGTACGCCTCATTTTCTGATTTCAAAATACCGGAGATTACAGAATTGTATTGTGCCGTCCGCAACATTCATTTGAGACGTTTTTTATTTTGTATTTTTGGGGTATGAATACTTTAGTTATTACTCCGAAAAATAAAACACAGTACAGCAAGCTATTGAAATTTGCCGAAGAATTGGGCGTTGCCGTCAGCCAGATGAGTGCAGAGGACAAAGAAGATGCCGCTTTGCTCAGGGCGATGATGGACAGTGAGAAAAAAAGCAAGAAAAATGTAAGCGTTGCTACGTTCTTTAAAACCCTTGCAAGTTGAGATGGAATTTATAGTACGGGAAAGCGCCAACAAAGATGCCCGCCGTTTGCCCAAAGACATAAAAACAGCAATAAAAGACGTTGTAATAGCGAACATTATAGAAGCCAAAAGACTTTCTGACCTGAAGAACTGCAAGCAGATGAAAGGACACAAATCTGCCTATAGAATCAAATACAAAGAATACCGCATGGGGTTTTTCTTTGAGGAAGAAACCATAATAATAAGCAGAATACTGCACCGCAAGGAAGTTTATAGGTTTTTTCCATAACGTCAGCGCGGGCAATCATTTCAATTTGCTTTTTAGTAAACTCCCGCCCCATTATACATGCACCCTTGGGGAAAATGGCGAACGATGCGTATGCCGCTTTGCCTTGCTCTAATTTTATGGTGTTGCTGTATTCATAGCTTCCGTTTACATTTTCCATTTTGAGGCGGTAGTAGTTGGCACCGCCAAGAGGTAAAGCATCGGTAAAGTTATAGTGGTGCTTAACAGCCGCTTCTTTATCTGCGTTTACAAAGCCAATGGCTGCGAACGCTTTGCCGTCTGCGCTGCGCTGCACTTCAAAGCCCTTGTTGTTTCGCTCATCTGCCGTTTGCCAGTAGAGGAGGTGGGTGTTGTGTTTTGCTTCGCCAGTGAAGGACAAAAGCCGGAGGGATAACACCGTGTCGCTTTCCATAGCGGTAAGGTGTTTCCACAGCGTGAGGGGCAACACGTCAGACACCAAATTGCCGATGGGCGATGCCGTGCTTGTATTGGATATGATATAGCTGCCGTTACTGCCGGTGGCGCTGTACGCCAACTTCAGCAGGTTGAAGTTGTTGCCATTGAGCGCCGAAGGGCTTACATATATGCCCACCAAACCCTGTGTGCGCACCGTATCTGTCCAGGTATAAACCTGCGCTATGCTGCTATTGGGCGTGCTGGGTACGGGTGTGCTGCTCACTTGCAGCGTATTGTTTTTAATAAGCAGGTTTTGGGTGGGCTGCATACAAAGCCCGCTTGCAACCATTACCGCGCCGCTTTGTACAGACATGCCTCCGTTGCCTATGCTGAGCTGCGCCGGGCAGCGAAGACTTATAAAAAGCAGGGACGCGGCTGCTGCCGCTGATACTATCTTATTCATGGTCTGTTTCGTTTTTAGAGATGTACGTTTTGGAAAGCTCCGCTTCTAATTTAGAAAGGCGGGCATCCGTTGTTTCTTTTTGTGTGGTCAGCTCCGCTTTCAGCGCGGCGTTGTCTGTTTTCAGCCGTTCGTTTTCTTTTATAAGTTGCTGAATGGCTATCATCATTACGCCGTCTATATCTGCAGAGGCGATGGTGGTATCATTGCCGACAGCGCCTATGCCGTCGTTGCCAAAGTGGGCGTAAAACTCCTGCGCCATAGGACCATAGTGGCGATACCGTTTTTTATCCTGCCCTTTATAGTTCCAGCTACCTATTTTCATCTGCGCTATTTTGCTCAGGAAATCGGGTGCGGGGCGAAAATTTTCTTTTTTGGCGCTGTCGCTGATGACCGACCAGCTATTGCCGCCTGCCCCAAGCCATACGCCTGCGTTGCCGGAAGCATTAGTAGATAAATGGTAGCCGCCTGCAAAACGCATCTTCATCTGATTGGCAGCAGTGCTGTTGAGTAGAGAATTAATGCTTTTATCTCCGATAATAAAACTGCCCACATAGTTATTAGTGCTTACCCAATTTCCCATAGCGGTGGAAATAGCGCCTGATGCAGTATCCTCGATTCCAATAGCGGTGGAAACATAGCCTGATGCGGTAGCATAATTCCCCATAGCGGTGGAAGCAATGTCTGATGCGGTAGTATAACCCCCCATAGCGGTGGAAGCATTGTATGATGCGGTAGCATAAAGCCCCATTGCGGTGGAGAAATCGCCTGATGCGATAGCGGAATCTCCCATAGCGGTGGAAACCATGCCTGATGCGGTAGAGCTTCGCCCCATAGCGGTGGAAGCAGATCCTTTTGCTTTTGTATGGAGTCCAACAGCAAAACTCGCGGTCCCAATGCTGTCGGCATCCCATGACTTATTAGCAATAGCTCCGGCTCTGATGCACCATCCTTACCCGGCAGAAACATCATTTTATAATTAGTGACTAAACCGCTACCGGTATAATTGACGGTGTTGGTATTGACCAGAAGCGCCTTGCCGAAGTTGCCGATATCGGCATAGCTTATTTTTGCCGCGTCTGCTTTAAGGAAGCCGCCCGTTGCCACCTATGCGCTGCTGTCATACACGTAAAAGCCCGGCACAGAGTCTTTCTGATAAATAAGCAAGCCCATAGTAGGCGAGGCAATGGCATTGCGCTGTGTCTTTGTCATGCGTGGCGCCAGAAAGCCTTTGGTGGAGGAGGTTACATCCAGCTCCGAAGAAGGATGCGGCGTAAGCGTATTGATGCCTACATTCTGCGCATGTATGACATAGTTTCCTGCCAGGAGCGCGGTGATAAAAAGTAGCTTTTTCATAAGAAAAATATTGGTTTTTTGATGATGCAAAATGAGGATACCATTCATCAAAAAAAACCACATAAAAAAGGGGGGGGAGCCTTTGGTGGTGAAGCTACATCCGGCTCCGAAGAAGGATGCGGCAAAGCCTGTTATCAGCGCGGACATAATAATCAGTGCAGTTTACCGATGCTGCATCAAACGACCATAAGTTACTAGCCAAACTCAACCCCGATAAGGATACTATTTACGTATTCGACAAAGGATACAATGATTACAAGGCATTCAAATGGTTTACGGCAAGGGAGGCGGGGTTTTGGAAGATGTTATTATCGAAATAGAGGTAAAAGAGAATGACTCAAAAAGCAACTTAAAACTGCGCAAAGTCCGATTTTACGATAGGACGCTCAAACGGGAATTTGAATTTCTGACTAACCTTTTCGATAGGCGCCCTTAAACTAATCAGGTTAAATGAACTTCAAAGAAAAATAGTTTCTTGTGTTTGAGCCTCAGTAAGAACATGTTTTGCCAAAAAAGAAGTTACAATTAGTGTTTATCTAACAACAGTATCTTTATTGAAAACCTTTTTTCTTCTCCACAAAATATTGACGACGTACGCAGGGTGGCATTTCATCAAAAGGATAAAAATGATAGGTTCTGGTCTGATTGTAAACGGCATTTACTTGCCCGACTCCATTTACGGGATCTATTGAGCGAAACGCCTTCAATCGTAAATCTCCATTTGGTAGAAATCTTCCTGAAAAAGTTTCTTGAAAATAGCCATCTTCTTCAGTTGATACTCGAAAAGTAAATGTGCTATCCTTTATAGAAATAGAACGGATGGTTTGGGTCTTTGCCACTAAACTTGTGTCTAAATTCAACCTTCGTATAAGCATGTGATTAATTTGCTGTGACACCAGAAATGAATCCCGACAAGCACCCGCATAAGCTGTACCTTCATTAAAAAAACAAAGATAATGGAAGAAAGTACTGCCCTCTAATGGCACTTTAAACATAGGCATACAAGGTGAATAAATGTGTTCAACATTCAATTCGGCACGTAATAATTCATGAATTAGACTGTCTTGCTGGCGGTCTATAGGCATCATAAAGAGGGTGTCAACATTGTTGTCGTAAAAATAATATCCATCTGTCCTAAAATGTTGGGCAAAACCGGACATTGCCATAGCACACCATAAGAAAATAAAGATGAAACGGCGCATGATACCTAAGTTAGTTTAAACTGAGAAGATAATTTTTGATGTTTAAATTTAAGTCATCAGGATTTAGATAGACAGCTCCGTAGTTAATTTGATATATCAAAGACTGGAAAGCATCTATGAGTTCAGTGCTGGGTGTTTGTAAAAGATCGGGATCAAATCCAGAATTTAACGATTGTGCAAGGTTTTTATCACAATAACTACAACTGCCGGGTGCAGTTAGGTGTATTTGCTCAATCCATATTCCGTTGCAAACACCGTATGTTTTAAAAGATTGTATATCTCCATGTTCATTTGTTAATAACATAGGCTTGGTTTCCAAAACAGGCAATATAGGCACGATTTGCATAGCCTAAAATTGAAAACAGTATTAAAACTACTGTGATAAATAACTTTTTCATAACGATTACATTTTATTTAAACCAATATTAGCAAAAAAAACAGGTTATCAATTTTTATTTGTTAATGTTTTGCCAATAAAATTTATCAATACATTATTGATGTGAATTCTATTTCGTTTAAATACTGCGGAATCTTTCTATTTCTGATTGATGATGCAAAGATTGGAGAGTGTCTAAAGGATTAAGAAAGTACGAAATCATTCTTCCGGATTTTGAAAGTAGTTATTGATTCGATTACTATTTACAAGGTTTTCGGACAGGGTAGTTTGTTAGCGGTTAGTTGAGATTGAAATTTGTACCTTAGATGCTAAATCCGTATAGGGAAGTGAACCATCCAAATCATACTAATGCTGCCCTGCTTTGGCTTTGCTTTTTGGTATTGCTTAGTGTTTGCTTAATCAGTTTATTGCTTGGCATAGGTTTTAACTACCAAACCACCGCATCTGATTTTTTGAAACATCCGGAATTTTGGATAGTTGGGTTGTGGGCAACATTGGGTGCTACTACTTATTGTTTTATGCGGGGACTTTGGTATTTAGTCGTTGAAAAAAATTTTGGGAGTAAAGAAATAGGCTACCAATTTGCTGTGAATTTGGCAGCTCCGTTTATAGCCTTATTGCTCTTTGCAGTCTTTCACTATCACCATACAAACGACAGTGTAGAAAGTGGTTTTGCCCTGATGTTTTTTTTATCCGGATTATTGACGGGTCATTTTTTTTCCATATTCCATGTTTTTGCTCGACCTGTAAATTCAAAACCGGTTCTCGCTCATTCTACAGATTTATCCTCATTTATTGAAACTGATCATAACCGTTATGGTTTTCAAATTCCGGTATCCTTAACTATTAAGCTTTCTATAGACAGTGCTGGGCTTTTTGAAGAAGACATCAAACAAATACAAAATCAGCGGTTTTGGAATGCGTCCGTAAATCTTCAACCGGATGGAGGGGGAAGTGTTATTCATGCCAATCGCAATGGCGAATTGTTTATATTTTCAGAAGTTGACCCCGGAAGCTACACACTTCGAGCAGCACAATCTACACGCCTATCTAACGGCATTTTAAATCTATTTTCAGAACAAAAAATTGAAGTAAAAGAAGAAGTTGACAGAGTTATTTCTATTGCACTGAAAAAACTTGACCTTTAACCGTTTATCTGCTACAACCCAAGGTGTGTGCACTTAATTCTCCTTACTTTCAGGTTTATTAACCGTTTTCTAAAGAAACAATTGTATAAACTATCGCACTTTATCCTCTTTACAAATACCAATAAGCTGCCATTTGCGCTAAAAAACCAACAATATATCCTAACCAAATTTCAGGTGGGCGATGGGCAGATAAAATCAATCGGGCTGTACCAATTAGTCCGGCAATAACAACAGCTATAAAAAAAGGCAACAGCATATTTACCTTACTTATCAACATCAAAACCATCATGATGCCTAACATTCCGCCTGCAGCTGCGGTGTGCATACTGATCTTAAAAAATATATTGATCATAAACACTCCAATCAATCCCCAAAAGCATCCTAAAGTCAAAACATGGACTACTAAAGGATAGTTGAGGTTCTTAACAACCTGATTCATCCAGAAATAAAAAATCATGGTTCCTATCAATGGAATGATTCGATCTCTTGTATCGTGGAGCTTTATGCTTTCTATAAAACCCAAAGCTTTAAGCAAGACTACTACCAACACGGGAAACAGCACTGTGTTTAAAAGAAACTGAATGACATCCAATGAAAACTTTTCTGGTGTGTGACCCGCGAAGCTTGCAGGGGACAAATAATACAGCAACACAAACATAGCAACCGGCATAAACACCGGATGGAAAACATAACTGAATACGTTTGCAAAAAAGCGTAACACCTTTGAAGGTTGTTTAACAGATGCTTGATCCATGAATTTGATAAAATTGAGCGCGAAGGTAGTCAATGGTTTTGGCCAATGCTTTAGTCACTTAGGTTTTGGCTGAGCCATTTGCTCATTTCAGCTAAAGTCATTTCTTTTCTTTGAGCATAATCTTCTAACTGATCGGTCAATATTTTGCCCACACCAAAATAATTGCTTTGCGGATGAGAAAAATACCAACCACACACGGATGAAGCAGGATACATAGCCAGATGATCCGTAAGCACAATGCCGGCTCGCTCGGTAGCATTTAAAAGTGCGAAAAGCTTTCGTTTTTCTGTATGATCAGGACAAGCCGGATAGCCGGGAGCCGGACGGATACCAACATATTTTTCAGCAATTAATTCTTCCTTACTTAAATTCTCATTTGAAGCATAGCCCCAAAAGTCAGTTCGTGTGCGATGATGTAACAGCTCTGCAAAAGCCTCGGCAAGACGATCTGCCATAGCTTGCAGCATGATTTTGTTATAATCATCATGCTCCTTGATAAAACTTTCCAAGTAAGGCTCTATTCCATGGATGGAAACAGCAAATGCACCAATATAATCTTCAGTAATTGGGCTGATAAAATCGGCTAAAGAATAGCTGGGTTGACCGGTAGCCTTTTTTATTTGTTGTCTAAGATGCTCTAATTGTTGCAGTCTATTTCCTTGCTCATCATACACCACTAAGGTGTCGCTATCTGTTTTTCTTACATTCCAAAAACCAACTACTCCGCGTGCATGTAGCCAATTTTCAGAAATAATTTTATCTAACAAGGCATTGGCATCGTCATATAATTTTTTGGCTTCTGCGCCTACATATTGGTCTTGAAAAATGTCTGGATATTTTCCACTCATTTCCCATGCAATAAAAAAAGGCGACCAATCTATGTATTGTCGAATCTCGTTCAAATCATAATCATCAAACTGTTGAACGCCCATACTGTGTGGTTTGGGTGGTACATATCCATCCCATGAAATGGCTACGGGGTGCTGTTTTGCGTCATTAAAAGATATATATTGCTTAATGTTTTTCTTTTTAGCAAAATCTTGCCTCAATTTTTGATATTCCTCCTCTGTTCGTTGTAAAAACGAAGATTTCTGTTCTTTATTTAACAAGTTGCCCACAATAGAAACGCTCCTACTGGCATCTAATACATACACCACACCATAATCATATTCAGGTGCAATTTTTATGGCAGTATGCAAGCGTGAAGTAGTGGCTCCCCCAATCAGCAAAGGCAAAGTCATATTTCTCCGTTTCATTTCTTTAGCCACATGCACCATTTCGTCTAATGAAGGGGTGATAAGCCCACTTAGCCCAACCATATCAGCCTTTTCTTCAATGGCAGCATCTAAGATTTTATCAGCAGGAACCATAACACCTAAATCAACGACATCGTATCCATTGCACCCCAATACCACACCCACAATGTTTTTCCCGATATCATGAACATCTCCTTTTACGGTAGCCATCAAGATTTTTGGTGCGCCTTCTTTTTGTTCCTTAGAATTATTTTTCTTTTCCTCTTCAATATAAGGAGTAAGAATAGCTACACTTTTTTTCATTACACGAGCACTTTTCACCACTTGTGGCAAAAACATTTTTCCACTACCAAATAAATCACCAACCACATTCATCCCATCCATCAAAGGACCTTCTATCACGTCCAAAGGTTTTGGGTAATTCAAGCGTGCTTCTTCTGTATCAATTTCTATAAAATCGGTAATACCGTTTACCAGTGCATGTTTCAGCCTTTCTTCAACCGAATTATTTCTCCAAGCTTCATCTTTTTTTTCCTCTTTTCCTTTTGCTTTTACCGTTTCTGCAAATGTTACTAACCGCTCGGTAGCATCGGCTCGTTTATTGAGTACTACATCTTCACATAAGTTTCGAAGTTCAGGTTCAATTTCATCATACACTTGTAGTTGACCAGCATTTACAATGCCCATATCCATACCCGCGGCTATGGCATGATATAGAAAGACTGCATGAATGGCTTCACGGACAGGATCGTTGCCACGAAAAGAAAAAGAAACATTACTTACACCGCCGCTCACCTTTGTCAGCGGCATTTTTTGTTTAATGATCCTTGTCGCTTCGATAAAGTCAACAGCATAATTATTATGCTCTTCAATGCCGGTGGCAATAGCAAAAATATTGGGGTCAAAAATGATGTCTTGCGGATAAAATCCGACCTGATGAATTAGAATTTCATAGGCTCGCTCACAAATGGCCACTCGTCTTTCTAACGTATCTGCTTGTCCATTTTCATCAAAGGCCATTACAATTACCGAAGCTCCAAAATCCTTACAAATAATAGCTTGTTCAATAAATTTTTCAACGCCTTCTTTCATCGAAATGGAGTTGACAATACACTTTCCTTGCACGCACTTAAGCCCGGCCTCAATGATTGAAAATTTAGAAGAATCAATCATGATGGGTATTTTAGCAATATCCGGCTCACTTTGCAGCATGTTTAGAAAATCGGTGATTGCCTTTTCGCCATCCAGCAAGGCATCATCCATGTTTACATCAAGGATTTGAGCACCCCCTTCTACTTGTTGGCGTGCAACTGACAAGGCTTCTTCAAATTTATTTTCGCGAATGAGGCGTGCAAATTTTTTGGAGCCGGTAACATTAGTTCGTTCTCCTACATTGATGAAATTACTCTCTGGTCGTACCACAAGTGGTTCTAAGCCGCTTAGACGAAGGAAAGGGAAAATGATAGACATGTAAATAAACTTGCTTAAACAGTAAGGACAAAGATACACCGCTTAAAAATACCTTGCTGAACATCAGAGAAAAGCGTTCAAAATGTTGTCAGATTAATTGTCGGGGATTATGGATGAACTAATGTCAGAAATTGCTCTTCAGAAAGGATACTTATGGTGGTCAGTTTTTTAGCCTTTTCTAATTTTGAACCTGCCTCATTTCCAACTATCAAATAGTTGAGTTTACTACTTACGCTCGTCGCAATTTTTCCTCCTAAATTTTCAACCATAGCCTCTGCTTCGCTACGTTTCAATTGGCTCAAGGTGCCTGTAAATAAAAATGTCTTTCCACTAAATGTAGCCGAAGTGCCTTCTGATCCTTGCTTTTGGCATCTTGTGTTTAAGCCTGCCTCTACAAGGGATTGAATAATTTCTCTATTTTCCGCTAAGGCAAAAAAATCGAAAACAGATGCTCCAACTTTTGGGCCTACATCTTCGAGAGGTAAATAATTCTCTATTGTCCAGGAATAAAAATCCGATATATCTGAAACCGCTTGGGCAAGGGTTTTGGCCATTGTTTCACCAACATGCCTGATGCCAAGTCCATAGATTAACCGATGAAGAGGTTGAGTTTTCGAAGCTTCTATTGCTTGTTGTAAATTATTGATTGACTTTTCTCCAAATCCTTCCAAACTATGAACGCGACGCCAGTCAATTCGATACAAGCCGGGAATGTCATTTAATATGCCTAATTCATAAAACTTTTTGACGTTGCTAATTCCCATTCCACGAATATCCATAGCATCTTTACTACAAAAATGTGCCAAACGTTCCACAACTTGTGAGGGGCATGAAATATTGATACATCGCCAAACGGCTTCACCCTCAGGTTTTTCTAATAATTCGCCACAATCCGGACAATGTGTTGGAAACACGATCGGAATCTCTTTACCGGTGCGCATTTCAGGTAATGCTTTGACAATATAAGGAATAACATCACCTGCCCGTTCTACTAACACGACATCGCCTATGTATAAATCCTTTTCTCTAACAACATCCTCATTGAAAAGGGAAACAGAACTAACCATAACTCCTCCAATGGCAACGGGATTGATCTTGGCAACCGGTGTAACAGAACCGGTACGCCCCACTTGAAACTCTACTCGTTGCAATTGACTTGTAGCTTGCCTTGCTTTGAATTTGAAAGCAACCGCCCAACGCGGATGATGAGCAGTCATTCCCATTTTTTCTTGTAAGGCAATGGAGTTTACCTTTATCACTAAGCCATCTACTTCATAGGGTAAATGATCTCTTCCCGCCTCGAAATCATGACAAAACTGAATGACTTCATCTATGTGGCGAAACCTTTTCATTTCATTAATCGGAGTCGGGAAGCCGTTTTGATGAAGCAAAAGAATAGTATCGTAGTGTGTTTTTAGACTTTCGGGCATCACCTGTCCCGCCTTCAGTGAAAAATAGCTGACATGATATAAAACTGCTGACAAACGGCGTTTACTCACCTCTCTACTATCCAACATTCGTAGGGTGCCGGAAGCTGCATTACGCGGGTTTGCTAAGGGTTGTTGTCCTTCAGAAATACGCTGTGCATTAAATTGCGTAAATACTTCCTTATGAATAATAGCTTCACCTCGAATTTCTATCTGCTCAAGGCTATTGTTCGAAAAATTTGCCCGTAGTGGGATGGAGCGTATCTGTTTGATATTGGGTGTTATTTCCTCACCCATAATTCCATCGCCTCGAGTTGCGCCACGTTGAAGTTGGTTATGGTCATAAATTAAGGAAATGCTTGCCCCGTCGTATTTTGGCTCTACGCAATATTCAATTTCATTTAAGCCTGAAAGTTCTTTGCAACGACTATCCCAATCTATCAGATCATCGGCATTATATGTATTGTCCAAACTAAGCATGGGCACCAGGTGCGCAACTGTTTGAAATTTTTCACTTATTCCTTTCGCAACTCTTTGTGTCGGGGAATCGGCTGTAATCTTGTTGGGAAAGCGCTCTTCAAGCTTTTGTAGAGCTTTAAACAGGGTATCATATTCTACATCTGCAAAGACCGAATTACTTAAAACATAATAGCGATAATCAGCAAAGTTGATCACCTCTTTTAGCAGATCAATATCCTCAATTTCAAATTGGTTCTTTTGCAAAAGTTTAATGCCGTCAGCATATAAGCTTTTTTCTTTCGCTTCTGAATACATGATGCTAAGATAGGGTCAGCCGATTATATGCTCCCAAGCACCTGCACCTTCTCTAATTAATTCCGGTGTAATCCCCGTACAATCAATAACCGTGGAAGGGGTTGTACCGCCGGGACCTCCGTCTATTACAACATCTACAAATTTCTCAAACCGGTCATAGATAATTTCGGGATCCGTATAGTATTCAATACCCTCGTCCATGGGTAAAGACACACTCATAATCGGATGTCCTAACTCTTTTACGATTGCTTGTGTAATCGGATGATCTGGCACACGAATCCCGACGGTATCTTTTCTGCTTTTAAGCAATTTAGGTACTTGTTTACTGGCTTCTAATATAAACGTATAGGCTCCGGGCAATGAGTTTCTAAGTGCGCGAAACATGGGTGTACTCAAGCTTTTAGCATATTCACTCAAATGACTAAGGTCTGCACACACAAAAGAAAGTTGTGCCTTTTTGGGGTCTATATTTTTTATTCTGCAAATTCTTTCAATCGCTTTTGCATTGTAGATATCACAACCTAAACCATAAATTGTGTCTGTTGGATAAATGATGACTCCACCTTCACGAAGCGTTTCTGCTGCGATTTTAATATTACGGGGTTGTGGATTATCGGGATGTATGGGTAGTAGCATCTAATCTTATTTTTAGTTTGAATGATGAATTGCCGACAATGCAGCATGAAGCCGTTCTTCCGGTGATCCCTGAACGATGTAGAAAGGAATTCCACTGTTTATAACAATGTCTTGATATTGTGCAAAAAAGTATTGTCGCATGGCTGTATCAGGATGTTCGCGTAATGGATCGTCTTGCCAAGGTATATCAATATCTGTTAGTAAATAAAGGTCATATTTTCTTTTAGCAATCTGCTGTAATATCCAAGAATCACAACGATGGTATTTATGTTCGCTCCAAACTTTTATGACGTATAAATCTGTATCGCAAATGAGGTATTGGTTTGCTTGCAACAACATACTATCCTCACTGAATAGTTGCCCCTGTGCAATAGTTATTAGATCTTGTTCAACATATTGACGAGGTAGCTGCTCTAAATAGGTGCGAGCAAATTCGGGAACAAAAATAGATTTGAGTGAAGCAGCCAGCATATTGCTCAGCGTACTTTTTCCGGTTGATTCCGGCCCAATAATTACTATTTTTTTACAGTCCGACATTTCCTTTTTTTAGTTCTTTTTTGAGCCACTTATGTTGTAACCATTTATTGACTTGAAAGCTGACCCACGCTGAGCCTGCACCAACTAAGGCGCCACATAAAACATCGGAAGGATAATGTGCACCAAGATGTATGCGTGAATAGCCCACCGCTGCAGCCCAAGCATAAGCAGGGACTATAACATACCATCGTCTGTATTGGAGACTAAGGTTAGTAGCGGTTGTAAAAGCAATGGAAGCATGTCCTGAAGGGAAAGAAGGGGAGGTTTCATTGTCGTCCGGATTATATTGCGGGTGAGCTATGTAGGGACGCTCTCTTCGAATAGAATATTTCAATCCATAAGTGATAATGGTTGCCACAGTAAGCCCACCAACCGTTTGTAGTGCATTTTGCATTTGTTTCGGGTCTTTTAAAGCCAGTCCACTCAAAGCTTGGACGATAGGAACCGCTAAGGATATAGGATAGGTACTTTGTGTGATGATTTTGGCTGTTCCGTCCAAGGAGGTGTTTCTATGACCATAGCAGTCGTCATATAATCTAAGGTCAAGGCTTTGAGCAAAACAAGATTGGGTTGCAAAAAGCAATAATAGGAAGATTGAAAAATGGTGTCTCATGTAATTTGCTTGTTCGCATTCATCAGTTTTCGCCAATTGACAAAACCCAGAATAGCGACAATGAAAAGAATGAAAGTAAAGATAGCATACAAGGGAATTTGCTTGTGAAATTGAAGGGGCACTGCCAAAGCATTAGAGATGTTGAGCATAATCCAATTTTCAAGTTTTCGCCGTGCTAATAGCCACATGCCTGCCCAAGCAGTAGAAGAAACCAACGCATCCCATATAGGAACATCGGATGGTGTAAAACGACTTAACAAAATGTATAAAATCCACCAACCCGGAATCACAATAATCAGAGTTATCAACCATTCTTTTTGATTAGCTTTTGAAATTGGGATTTCCTTTCCCCCTTGCCTCCAATGCCACCAACCATATACACTCATAATGAGGTAATAGAGGTTTAAACAAGCTTCGGCAAATAAATGAACATTAGCCAAAACCAAAATGGAAAAACCGGTACTGATGATGCCGGCCGGATATAGCAATATTTTATTTCGCCAAGCAAGCAACACTTGTATGAGTCCAAAAACAACAGCTATCCATTCCCAAACTGAAGTGATTTTTAATTGTTCAATTAGCGGATAAAAGATTTCTTGCATAGTATCTTGTGCAAAGTAAAAGATGACAATCAATTTTTGAAATAGCCTTAACTTTCCCGTTCAAGAATGGAAGCTTACTATAGCCGACGAAATAGCACACTGCTGATACTTTTATCTGTTTTAGCCCTTGTGCACATAGTTTTTGAATGGCGAGAAACGGGTGATTTTCTCATTTATTTTCAAGCAAGCAAAGACCTGTTGAGTGGCTATAATATTTTTACTCGGCTGTATGGAACAGACCATGCTCTTCCTTATTTTGGCAGCCCTACTCTTGCACTTCTTCTTGCGCCAATTAGTTTTTTACCATTTCCATTTGCTGCGGCCTTATTCAAGCTATGCTCTTTGCTTTTGCTTTGGCGAATTTGGGTTTTGCTGGAAAAATTTATAAACCCGACTGTTTTCACCCCCAAACAATATTCAATCTTTATCGTTGCTTCATTTGTGGGAATGGGTTTCTTTTTGTACCGGAATTTTCACCTCAACCAACTTACTATCTTTTTACTCTGGAGTTGTTTAGAAAGTGTTTTTCAAGCTCAAAAAGATAGATGGCTACCGGCGGGATTGATTTTAGCTCTCGGCATTATGAGTAAAATATTGCCTATTGCCTTTCTTCCTTACTTTCTATATCGAGCTTATTTTCGTGCAGCCGGTGGGGCAATCGTGTTCACCCTTTTCTTCCTATTGATGCCTGCTCTATTTTTGAGTTGGCATCATTTTATTGATCTTTCATCAAGCTGGTGGCTTGCTATCAATCCATCGAAGGGAATCAATGTGTTAGATTATCAAACGGAAGATATACATACGGTGGCGGCTTGGCTTTCTTCCTTATTATTACCAAAGGTGGGTCTAAAAGAAAATACGCTCCCTATTTCTCGAAATATTGTAAGCCTTCCGATTCAAACAGTCATTTGGGTTATACAATTTGTTCGCATTGCTTTGATATTATGTACCGTATATTTTATGCGCACACTTCCATTTAAACGTGAAAAGAACAACTTTTTCATCCTTTGGGAAATTGGCTATATCTGCATGGTTATTCCTTTAGTTTTCCCTCAGCAACGTCTATATGCTTTTTTGTTTTTTCTGCCTGCTATCGTTTATCTCAATTATTTTTTCGTTTATGCAAATGTGGCTGTAAAGTCTAATCAACAAAGGTTTTACACGTTTATCTATGTATATATTGCTTCCCTATTTATTTTCAACTTAGAGTTGATTGTGGGAAATTTTAGAGAATATTATTGGCATTTCAAGACGGTTACTTATGCTGCATTGTTGCTTATGGGTGTATATGCACTTTTGCGCCCCAGCCGACTAAAATCTCTAACAAACGCATGGAAGGAATAAAATGTTTTAATGAGATTTGGAAAATTGCATAAGACTTGTATTTTTGCAGTCCCAAAAGAAGGAAGGTGCGGTAGCTCAGTCGGTAGAGCAAAGGACTGAAAATCCTTGTGTCGGCGGTTCGATCCCGCCCCACACCACTTCAAATAAAAAATCCTTGTGTTCAACCGCAAGGATTTTTTTTATTCTGATTATGTGAATCAATCTGCTTTAATTGTAGTATAAATTTTATCGGTTAAACAACAATAGCTCAAAAATATCTGAGCTATTGTCGAATCAACAGGTTATTTATAGAAAGGTATTATCCTTCTACTACTGATTGCTCATACATGGGATGTTCAGATTGTCCGTTACGAGCTTCTTGAGCTACTTTGGCTGCGGCTACAAAAGCAACGAAGAGGGGGTGCGGATTTTCTACTGTGCTTTTATATTCGGGGTGAAATTGCACACCAATAAAAAATGGATGGTCTTCAATTTCTACAATTTCTACTAATCCGGTTTTGGGGTTTTTCCCAACGGGAATCATGCCTGCTTTTTCATACATTTCAAGAAAATCATTATTAAATTCATAACGATGGCGATGACGTTCATTGATATGTGTTGTACCATAGATTGCTGCTGCTTTAGAGTTAGCATTGAGTTCACAGTCGTAAGAGCCTAAGCGCATAGTGCCACCCATTTGGGTAATTTGCTTTTGGTCTTCCATCATACAAATTACGGCTTGATCCGTGTCTGCATTCATTTCAGTTGAGTGTGCTTTTCCTAAACCCAATACATATCGAGCAAATTCTACGCAAGCCATTTGCATTCCAAGACAAATTCCGAAGAAAGGAATTTTATTTTCTCTGGCAAAGCGAATAGCTTCTATTTTACCCTCAATACCTCTGCTTCCAAATCCCGGCGCAACCAAAACGGCATCCAAGTTGTGCATTTTTTCAGCAGCATTTTCTACGGTCAAAAATTCTGAATGAATGTTTTTTACTTCAACCTTACACTCATTCACAGCACCTGCATGAATAAATGCTTCCAGAATGGACTTATAAGCATCTTGCAGTTCTACGTATTTGCCAATCAACCCAATCGTAACCTTTGATTTGGGGTATCGAAGTTTATTTAAAAACTCTTTCCAACGAATGAGTTGCGGTTCTTCTCCTACGGGTAATCCTAATTTTTGAAGACTGATAACATCCAATTTTTCACGCATCATTTCTAAAGGCACACTGTAAATTGTATCGGCATCTAAAGCCTCAATTACTGCATCTTGTGTAACGTTGCAAAATAGGGCAATCTTGCGCTTCAAGTCTTTATATAGCGGTTCTTCTGTACGACAAACAAGGATATCGGGATTTAATCCATTTTCACTCATCATTTTTACAGAGTGCTGTGTAGGCTTGGTTTTCAGCTCTTTTGCAGCCTTCAAATAAGGAATAAGGGTTAGGTGGATGACAATACAATTTTGATCACCTTTTTCCCATTTTAATTGACGAACTGCTTCGATGTAGGGCAAGCTTTCAATGTCGCCCACCGTACCTCCTAACTCTGTTATAACAATGTCGTACTGGTTGTTTTGTCCAAGCAAAGTCATCCGACGTTTTATTTCATCGGTGATGTGTGGAATTACCTGAACGGTTTTGCCCAGATAGGCTCCTTCACGTTCTTTGTTTATCACATACTGGTAGATACGGCCGGTGGTTACGTTGTTAGCCTGTGAGGTAAAGGTGTTGAGGTATCGTTCATAATGCCCCAAATCAAGATCCGTTTCTGCACCGTCTTCCGTAACATAACATTCACCATGTTCGTAGGGGTTTAGAGTGCCCGGATCAACATTAATGTAAGGATCAAATTTTTGAATAGTAGTACGGAAACCTCTAGCCTGAAGCAGCTTTGCTAAGGAGGCAGCAATAATTCCCTTTCCAAGTGATGATGTAACACCTCCGGTTACAAAAATATATTTAGTCATAAACGCCTGTTGTTTGATGACCGGCGCGCAGCTTGGAAATGCCCAAAATAAGAAAAAGGAAATGTTTAGCTGAAGCGGTCGTGCAAAGATAAAATTTTGAGAGAAAACTTTTGAAAATAAAAAAGCGTGTCAACAATATCGGGGTAAGGTGAGCGAAATGGTGGTTCCTACACCCTTTGCGGTGGTAATCAAAAAATTACCTTTTATTTCTTCTGTTCTTTGTTGCATATTGCGTAAGCCGCCTCTATGGGTTATTTCAGCTTCATCAAACCCTTTTCCGTTATCCTGCACGATGAGGTAGATGTGTTTTTCATCAAAGGTCAAAGACAGGTTGGCCAGTGTGCAGTCGGCATATTTAGAAAGGTTATTGACCGCCTCTTTGAAAATAAGGTACATATTGCTTTTCACTTCCATAGTCAGCGTACAATCCATCTTTTCTTTGGGAAAATTGAACAAATAGTCAATACCTTTTGCTTCTAATTGGGTGGTTGCATATTCTCTCATGCGGCTCATCACCTCTTCAATGGTATCGTTTCCCGGACGAATGTTCCAGATAATATCGCTCATATTGTCCAACAAGCGTTGGCTGCGCTCGTTGATTTTTTCAAGCGAGGCTTTTGCTTTTTTATTGCTTTCGTTTTGCAGATTGGCTTGTGCTGTGCAGCTAAGGATATTGATGCTGCTGAGCGTGCTGCCAATATCGTCGTGTAGGTCGCGGCTGATTTTATCTCGTATTTTTTCAATGCGGCGTATTTGCTTTATCTTATTCCGGTATATTAAAGAGATTGCAGTAGCAGCAGATAGCAATAATAAAGTCAAAAACCACCAACGTTTATACCATGGGGCAAGTATATCAAAGCTGATACTGGCTGTATTGGCGCTCCAGTGATTATTACCGTCTTTAGAACGCAGGCTGATATGGTATGTACCGGTACCCAGATTCAGGAAGCTGAATTGTTTGGATGGGTTTTCTATCCATCCTGACTCAGCGTTATTGTGAGAAACGTTGTAATAATATTTTTTGCTGCCTTCACTGTGGTAATCTATACTGTTCACAGAAATGGAAATATTGTTCCGGGTATATTCAAAGGAAGGGCATTGACTGAAGTCTGCTATGGGCTGATTATTTACCATTACACTGTTAATGACTATGTGTGCCTTATGGCTGATTTCCCAACAGGAATCGGGATTTATTTTATACACACAACCCTTGCCGCCTATATACAGCCGGTGCGCTGTGCTGTCTAAGTAATAGGCTTGGGTAGCAATGCCATCTACAAGCCCGCCGGTAGCCCTGACTCGTTGAATGGAACGATTTTCTATATTTAAAATGGCGAGGTTGTTTTCAGTGCTGAGGTACAGATGTTGTTTGTAGCAAAACATCTTATTGATAAGGTTAGATGGCAACCCGTCTTTTCTGTTTATTTCCGACAGTTTTTTTGTCTTCTGTTCAATAATTAATATCCCCTGATGGTTGCTTACATAAACATTATTTGCAGCATCGGCACAGATACTATTTGTCCAATCGGCTTTGGCGGCAGTAAGTGTAGCGGGCGAGATATTAAAGAACTGTTGCCGTGCCGGGTCGTACTTCCACACCGTGCCGTGCATTCTGGATGCGCAATAGAGATTGCCGGCAGCATCTTGGGTAATGGCAGAAAAATCATCTGCATGAAAAATAGAATCGGGGGCAAAGACCTTCAGTTGTTTTTTTTCATAGTTGTAACGCACCAGTCCCTTACCAGAAAGGCAAACCCAATAATTGCCTTCTTTATCAATGATATGCCCGGAATTAGCATATTGCTGTACCAGTTGCTCAAATTCATTTTCGGGTTTAAATCCTAAACTTACATGCCCGTTTTCATACATAAAATCACGGACACCCCGCAGCAGGTAGCGGTTTTTATTCAAAGGAAAAATATCATCCAGACAATTATCCCAGGCCCGTTCAACGGGCATGGTGTCGAGGTAGTGAACCACTGAATTATCTTGTATGTTGTAGTAATAGCAATGTTCGGCTTTGGTAGTGATTAGCAAGCCGTTCTTATCAACAGGCTGGATGGCGGTGATGTATTGCCAATTGTAACCGCCCCTGAAAGGCAGGGGCAGGTCTATTCTTTGAAAATGTTCAAATCCTTTCCTGATTAAGTAGAGTCCATTTTGCGAAGCCAGCCACCAGTTGCCATCCCTGTCTGTAAAGTTCCATGCACCCGCAGTTGTGATGCCGGATACATTTTTTGCAGTGATGACAAACTTTCTGTTGCTCATTAAGCTATCATAAGCAATTCTATAAATAAGCGCTGCATCTTTATGGGAATAACCCATAAGCATTGTATGATTATCGGGGAAGAGTAGAGGGCCGCCGACCCAGGTTATATTCTTTGCTTCCCCCGCTAAGGCATAAGCATAGGTTGCCTGATGTGCTGCATCAAAACAGAATAGGCTATCCTTTCCTTTTAATACATACCAAATATTTTGTGCAGCATCTTTACCAAAACTTACGGGGTTCTTCAATTGCCCCAACATATAATAGTTATGCTGTGGTACAGATGATAGTGCAACTATTTTTTGCTGTTTGTAATCAAGCAATTCAAACCTTTCCGTAACCGCCGACCAGAAGATAACATCGCCATTATTTAAAAAGAAAGAACGGTGATTGGTAATTGCAGTAGGGATGTTTTTTTTAGGATAAAAGGGATACTCAATGGTCTGCAGGCATTTCATATTGTAGTCGTAATACTGAAAAGCGCTTCTGTTGGCAACTACTATTTTTTGGATGTGCGTATTGACAAAAATTTCACTAAAATAGTCGTCCACAGCTTCCCAGCCCTTGTAGTGTGTACGATGTATGGTGTACCCGCGCATTGTTTTCGGGTTTAGTACATACAAGCCTTTGAGTGTTGATGTTATGATGCTTCCATTGGGGGCTGCGGCTACATAATTAACATAGTCGGATGGTAGGCTTGTGCTGTCGCGGCTATCATGATAAAGCGTTACAAACTCATCACCATCAAAACGGCAAAGCCCGCTGTTAGATGCTATCCAGATAAAACCATCTTTGTCTTGCGCCACATCTATTATCCGATTGCCGGGTAGCCCGTCTGCACTTGTGTAATGCCGGTAGTTCCATGACTTAATCTGTGCATGAACACTACCGCTTAGTAACAATACAATGAATATAGCTAAACGGGCAATAACGGCTTGGACACATAGCAATGGACGCATGTTTAAATATTATATTGTTTTATCCTGTATCACCTTCGCCACTGCTTCGCTTTTAGAATTGACATGCAATTTAACATAAATATTCTTGATATGGAAGCGTAACGTTTCAATGGCAATATCTATTTCCGAAGCAGCCATTTTGTAACTGTAACCACGCACCAGCAAAGCCAGCACATCATGCTCCCTTGCTGTTAATAATTGCAGGTCGGTCAATTTTTGAAATGGTTGCGAGAAGAGTTTCAACACCTGCTTGGCTACCGAAGGGTCCATAGGTGCACCGCCGGAATGCGCTTCGCGAATGGCTTCCACTATTTTTTCGGGCGGGGTTCGCTTGAGTGTATAGCCGCTTGCGCCATGGCAGATAGCCTGAAACACCCGTTCGTTATCATCAAAAACGGTCAGCACACCTATTTCATTGCCTGCCGCCCGCAGTGTGCGCAAGCCTTGCAAGCCGTTTTCAACAGGCATGTCTATATCCATCAGCACCACATCGGGCTTATGAAAAGCTACGTTTTTTACCACATTCTTGCAATTGTTGAATACAGCCGCCAATTCAATATCATCGGCATGTTGCAACAGCTCGTTGAGACTGTCAATAAAGTCCGGGTTATCTTCAATACCAGTACACGTATCATTTTGATGCCTATGTTTTAAGCGGTAAATTGACTGATTTCACCCCAAAATATGGGCTAAAGTTAGCGGAAAATCAAAATGTAGGGCACCTCTTAAAACCCCATTTTCTTTTCTGATTATTTTTTACTCAGTTAAAAAAAGCGAGTACAATTGCTCTATGTTTGTTTCCGGCACGGCAATGCTGGCATAAAAAAAGCATGGTAAACGATACGTGGCAATTGTTTTACTAAAATTGGGGTTTTAAACTTCGCTAAAATTCTTTTACAATTAGCAGTGTCCCTTACAGAAGTAAAATAATCTATACTGTCTATTTGATGCCATAAATAAACCGTATCAATAATGACAATAGGAGTGCCGGCATTATTATCAGCATAATGCGACTTGCAGCCTGCGAAAAGTAACAAGAGGAGTACCCATATAGACTTTTGGTGGAGCCGCATCGTTTTTCTATGTGTTACAGCTTGTTATGAATTGCCTTTGCTACTGCTTCACTTTTTGAATTGACGTGTAGTTTGGCATAGATGTTTTTGATGTGAAAACGGAGGGTTTCCATTCCAATATTCATTTCGCTTGCCGCCATTTTATAACTATAGCCTCTCACTAATAAGGAAAGCACATCATGCTCGCGTGGGGTTAGGGTTTGTAATTCATGAGATTGTTGAAAGGGTTGTGAAAATAGTTTTAATACTTGTTTTGCCACAGATGGGGTCATAGGAGCACCACCACTGTTTGCTTCGCGAATGGCTTCCACAATTTTTTCAGGTGGGGTGCACTTTAATAAATAACCACTGGCACCATGGCTAATTGCTTGAAACACGCGCTCATTATCATCAAAAACAGTGAGCATCAGTACACATACTTCATTGCCAGCCGCCCTCAAATTACGCAAGCTCTGTAGTCCATTCTCTATAGGCATGTCTATATCCATCAGCACCACATCAGGTTGATGAAATTGCACATTTTTGACCACCTGTTTGCCATTATTGTACACCGCTGCCAACTCTATTCCATTTGCCGCCTGTAGTAACTCTTGGAGGCTATCCACAAAGTCGGGGTTATCTTCAAATAGCAAAACACGTATCATCTGTTTTTAATTTTTTTTAGAGAACAACATCTGTAACCATTTTTAATTTTTACCTATCACCTCATTAAAAATAATTCAAAATAATGGAGATTAAGCTAGTGCTTTTTTTAAAATTCAACATGTATTTATTTGTCATAACCATAATCACACATGTGAATAAGGTACGCTTCTGTACGCTAAAAAAGCTGCTCCACATTGCTGGGAGCGGCTTTTAGCATATTGGCGATTCCGCTTACTGCTTGTTCACCTTGATCACTTCGGTGTGTTGATCGTCTGCATATTTCAACAAGTACATGCCTTGTGCCAATCCTTCCATGTTGATTTGCACTTGACCGTTGTCCATGTTGACTACGCGAACCATTTTGCCCGTTGCATCGGTGATGGTTACACTTCCGTTGCCGGTTGCTCCATAAGCTTTCACAGTCAGTAATTGACTCACCGGATTCGGATAGGCTTCTACTGTAAAGCTGCCGCTCTTCACCGTTGCTGTAACTACGTTGGAATAGCTGTTTACACCACTAACATTCACCAATTTCAAACGATAGTAGTTCACGCCTGTTACAGGGCTTTGATCCCAATAGCTGTACGTGCTGGCTTCGCCCTTGCCTTTGATGTTTGCTAAGTAGGTGAAGTTGCGTCCATCCACACTACGCTCTACTTCAAACGCATCGCCTGCTTTCTCTACTCCCGTTGCCCA
>JAFDXO010000045.1 GCA_018267925.1 Bacteroidota bacterium
CCTACGGCTTGCAATAAGGCTTCTTTACGGGCAAGCTGAATATCTTGCTCTTTTTGGTCTGCTTCCAGTTTGGCAAGGCGTATTTCTTTCTCTTTTTCGGCGGTCATGGCTTGCTGATTGGAAAGCTCTAACTGCGTTTTCAGGTAGGCGAGGTGTTGCAGGTCTTTTTCTTTGTAGGCGATGGTAAGGTTTTGATTTGACAAAAGCAATAAATGGCTTTGCTCTTTAATGCGCAGGTCGGCAAGGTTTTGGGCATATTTCAGCGAGTCTTCTTTTTTACTGAAATGAAATTTTAGTTCGTTTTCGCGTTCTTCCATTTCTCGATTTTTGATATCCATTTCCCTTTGCAGGGTAAAGTTGACTATTTCCGCTTTGCTGTTTTCGTTGTAAATGGAATCTTTATAAAGCTTGTGTTTTTGAAAGCTTTCTAAGGCTTCTTTATAGTTTCCTAATCCTGCCTGCGCAGTGGACATGCCCAAATAGGCACTTTCTCTCAAATCCCATTCGCCTAATTCTTCCGATTTTTCAATGGATAAACGAGCATAGCTTATCGCTTGTTGGAAGTATTGGTGTTTATTTTTTTCAGAAATGGGTTTACGCACTTTTTCGGGCGGGTTTGCCATTTCATTGTAGAGGTCTGTAAGGTTGTTGGCAGTGAGGGCTATGCCATAGATGTTGTTGTCCTTCTTCATTGTTTCCAGCCCTTCCAGTAGGTATTTTTCTGCAAGGTCGTATTGAGAGAGATGCAGGTAAGCCGTACCGATGTTTATTTTAGCTTTTTTAATTCCATCGTCATTCTTATACTTAGTTTGTGCATCTAGTGCTTTCAGGTAATATACCAATGCGCTGTCGTATTGTTTTAATTCTTGAAATACAATGCCGATTCCTTGTATATGATTACCAATGTCGCGTTTGCGCTTGTCCTGTTCGTTTATTTCCCAGGCTTTTCTATAGTACTCTAATGCTTTGTCGTATTCGTTTTCTTTTCGGTATGTTTTCGCCAGGCTATTCATATCAAAAGCTGCATTTAATTTGTCTCCTTTAGTTTCATCGTATTTTAACGCAGTGAAAAAATACTTGAGTGCTTTGGGATAATCTGAAATATTGAAATAGCAATGCCCTATTAGGCGATGCAAATAGGCAACATCTTCCTGCATGTTTATCTTTTCTGCAATTGCAATTGCTTTATTTGCGTATTGAATACACTGCACGGGGTTGGTTTCAAAGTATTCAACAATGATATTTTCATACATCTCTACTATGGTGGAGTCATTTTTTTCTATGGCTATTCTCTGAAAAAGGGAATCAACAATGGGGTTGCCGCCTGTCTGCTGCGCCACACAGCATAAGGGATACAGGAGGATGAGTATAAGATACCAAAGTGGGGATTTCATAATGCTTATAAATTTAGATACAGAAAAGCCGCACAAAATGTACGGCTGTTTTCTGTATTTCAAAATATAGGGGTTTGTGTAAATTCAGATTTTTTATTTTCAGTGGTTTAAAATTCCGTTACAGTAGCGGAAAACAACATGCTATCATTTACATTAGACGTGTTAAAAAGCCAAATATTGGCAGCAGAAATAGTTGCCTTACCATTACTAATAGTTACTGTTACAACCTTGCCTGTATTGGCTTCCGGCTTAGTAACACCATATACTTTGCTTTTATTGCCTGCCAAGATACCTACTTTTGATAAGCTATAAGTGCTATTGCCAGTAGGATAACTGGTAAACGAAAAACTTGCTACGTTGGTTGTGCCATCGGAAAACGAAATGGATTTGTCTGTCCCAATGACAGATTCACGTTGCGATGATTTTGCGGTATATGTAACGCCGCCTAATGTCCAGTTGCCATTACCGATTAAATTGTTGTTTTTGCTGCTTTCCTTGTTACAACCTGTTGCCAATGTTGCAAGGACTAAGGTGAAAATGAATAGTCTTTTCATGATTATGACTTTGTTTTTTTGTAAATAATTATGAGTAGGTGGTAATTAGCCAATATGCTATCGCCTCATCATGTCTAACAGAGAACTTATCGAAACTTTATTGATATACATCCGGTTGTTTAGCGTTATTAGAAAAAGTGTTGGAAGTAGCGATATCGGCATTTACAGCAGCGGGATAGTTACCACTTCCTTTGGCAGCAATTCCATGTGTACTGCTGTTAGTAATATTGCAATTCTGAATAGTTGCCTTTGCATTTTTGAAGCGAGAATACACGGTAACATTGCCATATTCTACCCCACCAATAGGAATCCATGTGCCAGCACCACCGCCACTAATATCACAATATTGCAAAAGGTTATAATTGCTTCCGGAAAGCAATGCTACCCCTTTCCAAGAGCCTTGTCCACTGTTCACCCCACGAAAGGTTACATGACTCGAAGCGACTCCCACGGCACTGATAGAAGCATCTGCGCCTGATGTGCTATTGGCTTCTACTGTACGAATGCCTGTGCCGGCGGTAAATTCCATTAATACACCGGGATCGAAACTTATTTTTCCTCCATCTTTTACAATAATATCGTTGCTGATTAGCCTATAAGGTAGGATCAAAGGGCTTACTGTTATATTTTTATTAATGGCGTATAATTCCGAATTTAGATAAATACCGTAAACGGCAATAAAATATTGGTTGATGGTAGAAAATGAAAGTGTTTGATTGATTTTACTGAGATGCCATGCGTTGATGTATATGGGTGACAACTCAATATCTGCAAACTTATTATTATCAAAAGACACAAGCGATTGAGTACCTTTTCCATCACCCATCCAAAAGCCGGTACCGGCACTGAAACTAATGAAGCAGTTAGATATGCTTAGGCTTGTATTAGCATTGGTAGTAGGTACGGTAATAGCTGCCTTTTCATCAGCATTTGCCGATTTTGTACTGCCTGCATAATTGAGATAAACATACTTTAATTGATTATTTACACTATTGGAAGAAAAGACAATACCCCGCCAAGCACCTTTACTTTGGTTAGATGATGAAAAAATAATTGGTTGCCCTTGTTCTCCGATAGCTTTCAACCCACCATTTCCTTCTGTCAGAAATCCGGCATCTGCAGTGTTAAATAGAATAGATACGCCGGGCTCTATGGTAAGAGTGGCATTACCCGAAATAGTGATTGGGCAATTGACGATATAGTCGTAAGTGCCGGCATCATTGCTTAGGTTTTTTAAAATAGTGTCTTTTATTATTTTTGAATAACTGCAATCCCATGTCGCCATAGCTTTTCCGGGATTTGCAGGATTTAGTTTATCGTCATGATTACAACCTAAAACGGCTGTTAAAGACAAGGGAAGAAGTATTTTTTTCAGAAACATAGCTATTTATTTTTTTGAATTATTTATAGTTTAGCAGGTAGAAGAACATTCCTATTTAATGATTTTACGGCTTATCACAGCACCTGTTTTTTCATTTGTAATATTGAGCAAGTAAATACCCGTAGCTAATCCATCGCAGGCGATCGTATTGTATCCAGTGTGCAATGCTCCTGAGATGTTAGTATTGCTTCCATTCAGACTATATAGCTGATAATGGTAAGTACCTTCTGGTACTGACGCTATTGTAAAACAATTAACAACATAGGTAGGATATACTTTTACCTCTCCAAGACTGTTATCAATAAGGGCGGTAGATGTTTTAGGTATAAAACGATATACTGTACCGGAGGGTGGCATGAAAGATAATGTGATAATGTTAGTATCAAGGTCATTGGAAGAAACAGTGTCTATAACTGGAGATGCTGCATTGCCATGTAAATAATAGTAAGTAGCATTGCCCGTGTTTACATCAATATTGTAGATGTATGAAATAAATGGATTCGAATGGTTGAAAAAATAATCTTTCGCATGAGTTATTTTCGAGTCGCCATAATGCAACTCAACAACATCTGTTGATTCAAATACCCAAACTTGTACATTAACGGAATCGAGCATGGTGCCATAGTTTTGCCCTTCGGGCATAAAGCCGGCATTAAAGTATTCTAATTTAAAAATACGATTGGGGGCAGTGCCGTCAATTCGATAACGGATTGGTGATTTTGAAGGACCTAAGGGAAGCCCTCTGTCTGCAAGCCAAGCATCCATCACCGAAAAACCGGACAATAACTTTGTTTGATCGGTATCAGAAGCGGGAGAAAGTGCTGCACCTAATGCAATATTATAGTTGCTTTGTGTAACACCATTTAATTTAAAAGAAAATGGTAGTGGAATAACGTAACTATCAAAAGCCCACAAGGTGCTACCATTGACAGCGGTAGAGTTTGAGGACAGTGGAACATACGCTTGTGTGCTGGTAGTGAGCGTGTATCGAAAATGTGCAGATGCTTGCAAAGAAGCACTAAGTAGGATGAATAAAAATAGCTTTTTCATAATTGTCATAGATTATTTTCACAAAGGTGCTATTGATGGAAGGCTCATACAATCACATTATCATGTGAAAAAAGAAAGTACAATTGGAGGTTTTTTAAATTTTGCTCCCAAAATCAAACAAATTATTGTCTGCCAATTAGATACTTTACAAGCCGAAACCAAAAATTAATTGAGTTAAATGAGTTAAATAATAGCGAGGGGCGATACCGCCTCGCTAATAGAGATTACGCCCCTTCAGGGCTATGCAGTACAGCCCCGAAGAGGTGCTATCTTTAATGATGGGTGTAGCTCATAGGGAACAAAAAAATAGCGAGGGGCGATACCGCCTCGCTAATAGAGATTACGCCCTTTCAGGGCTATGCAGTACAGCCCCAAAGGGGTGCTATCCCTTAATAATGGGTGTAGCCCATCTGGAACAAAAAAATAGCGAGGGGCGATACCGCCTCGCTAATAGAGATTACGCCCTTTCAGGGCTATGCAGTACAGCCCCAAA
>JAFDXO010000046.1 GCA_018267925.1 Bacteroidota bacterium
TAATCTCTATGTCTTTTATATCGCTTCATATCTATTGAATTATGGCATAAAGATACTGACATTCAACATAATACAGAAACAGTATAGTATAATGTATTGTTAATTTTAGTTTTTAGAGGTGCCCACAAGTGATTAGCTGCGGTTTCAGCCTGGTCAAAATTGACAAAATATTTATCCATTAAGGTATCAATACGCTCTACTTCTTTCTGAACATCAAGCGTTTGTGCCACAGAAATGTGACAAAAAAGAACAAGATAAAAAATTAGAATAGTGTTTTTCAATAAATAAAACAAACATGCAACAAAATCACGAATAAAAACAATAAATCTTACCTTTTAATCAGAATTTATTGTTCTAACTTGTAAATTTCACAAACAAAAATCCACATAAATCATACCATCATTTAATCATCAATATTTTTTAATCGCCACTTTTATTATATTATTATTTAAAATTGTGTCTTACTGATTTGGGTTGGGCAAAGATGACCAACCCAATCAATTTTCAAATTTGATAGAGATTTTTTAGGGGTTACAACTTATTTTTCAAACTAAAAAAGATACACATTATTCGTATTTACTTGCTATTATTTATGAGATAATTTATAATCACAAAACATAATATCCGTCATAAGTATTAAATTTCAAACCTTGCTCTTAAACAAAAAATATGAGCTAATGATTAGTTTCATAATTATCTGAGTAAAGTTGGTTTTTGCATTTTCCGCATTCTTAACTTCGTGATAAAACTACCTAAATCAGGGATACAATTTAGAATTGAAAACACACTACTTTATATTTAATAAACAAAACAACATACAGTAATATTTGCTTTAATATACCGAACCAAGCAAATAAGGGTATTTGAAATTTAGTGTTGTTTTAAAAATAACTATTTCCCAAACCTTCAACCATACGCCTTCACTTACTAACTTTGCATCTTGTATGCCCAAACGGATACCAAAATTCATTTTTCTATTTTTTTTTGCTTTTTGTGGCTGTGGTGTTTATAGCTTTACGGGAGCCACTATTTCAGGCAAAACGATCAACATACATGTGTTAGAAAACCATGCACCCAATGTTGTTCCAACCCTTAGTGCTACTTTGACCGATAAAATCAGAAACAGGATTTTGTCACAAACCGGATTAGCTCCACAAAACAATTTGCAAACTGATTATGATATATCCGGCAGCATTAGTATGTATCAGGTAACTGTATCAGGCGTACAAAATACACAGCAAGCCTCACAAAACAGATTGACAATTGCTGTTCAAATCAGTTTTAAAAATCGGCTCAATGAGAAAGCCGGCTTTGATCAAAGTTTTACACGATTTGCCGATTTTCCAGCCACTCAAACCCTTCAGGCAGCAGAGCCTGCCTTAATAGAAACCATTGCCACACAACTGGCAGATGACATTTTTAATAAAGCTTTCGTAAATTGGTAGCAGTTCAAGCCTTATGACAAAACCATCCACCATTACCACTTGGCTGACCGAGCCTGAAAAATTTTCGGATAATGATCGAAAAGAGGCGGCTGCGATTATAAAATCCTACCCCTTTTTCGTACCTGCTCGTTTTATTGAAGCAGCAGAACATCACAAGAAAGAAGCATTTGCTCCAGCCATGATGAATATGATGTTACTATATCGAGGCGACTGGCTGTTATTTCATGAATATTTACAGACTGCTACTGGCACAATAGCTGCAAAACTGCGTACTACCTTCGTTCCAGACATAAAAGGAACACAAGAAAACATCAATGATTTTGAAGATGATTTTGAAGATAGCGACGCTTATGATGATAACGATATTTCATTTGCCGAATATCCAGAATCCGGTACAGCCATTGATGAAAACAAATTGAGTGAGGAAGAAGAACAATTGGAAGAAGAAAATGAAGAACCTTTCTCTTTCATTGAAAAGACAGAAAATAGTCAACCTAATATGGTTCCCAGCGCAACTGAAACTATTTCTACCAATGATGTTAATGTTTCACCATCACCTACAACACCTACCCACCCCACTATTGAGTCCAAAATTGAACCTATTCTTTCACAAGAATCACCACTTTCTACTGCCAATCCTGAACTTGAAATTAGTGCGCCTATAATAACACCAATCTCAACAGTTGAAGCAAATATTGCTGAGACTACACCAACACTTCCTATTGATCAATTTGATCCTACTCCAATTCCTGAAACAGTGGTTCCTACTACGCCTTTAACCCAAACAGAAGAGTTTGTACAATCTAAAGTTTCGGATAAAATTGATGAGGAAAAAGAAACACCAGCAGTAGAATCCAATACCTTAAAACCCGATTTAGAAAACGCAAATTCCACAGAAGGAAATACATTAGAAGCCTCCACAGAATCAGCATCAATTACGGAGAAATCAACTTCACCTAAGCCAATAGAAAAAGAACAAACTTCTAAAGAAGAAATACCGCTTTTCTACCAAAACAGAAAGATGGATTCATGGATTCAACCTATTTTTTCAGAAGATTATTTTTTACATCAAGGATTACATGTTTCTGACAAAATTCCAACTGAAATAGACCACCATCACGATACAAAAGAAAAATCATTGATGGTGGTCATGAGCTTTTCAGAATGGTTATTGCATTTTAAAACTAAGGGTGAACGAGAAAAAGAAGAACAAGAAGATCAACGAGCCTTAAAAACAATGTGGCAAAAAGAGAAATTAGCTGCCGCTTTAGAAGAAGAAAATGAAGAAATTCCGGAAACCGTATTTGAAATGGCAGTAAACTCTATTGCTAAAGAAGATGATTTAGCCAGCGAACCTTTAGCTGAAATCTTAGTCAAACAAGGCAAACATGACAAAGCAATAGACATGTATCGAAAATTAAGTTTGCGCAATCCTCAGAAAAAGACTTACTTTGCACGCAAAATAGAAGACTTACAAAAAGAAAAAGACTCATGATTTGGATTATAACCATTGTCATTATTTTACTGTCTGTAGTACTCGGATTTTTCATCTTAGTACAAAACCCTAAAGGAGGCGGACTTTCCGGTACATTTGGTAGTATCGGATCGCAAGTTATGGGCGTAAAACAAAGCGGTGATGTGATGGAAAAAGGCACTTGGACATCAATGGGAGTCATTGCAGCATTGTGCATCATTGCCATTATGTTTTATACAACTCCTAAGGAGCTGAAACAAACTAAACAACCGGCAAAATCCAGTACCCCTGCTAAGCAATCTACACCGGCAAAATAAGCTCAACTTGTTGAAATAAACTTCGCATACCTGTTCCTTGTGAACAGGTATTGTTGTGTAACAGAAAAGAATGGCGACCAATAGAAAAAAGAAAAAACAATCTAAAGGGAAACAGCTTGCGGCAATCATTTCCGTGCTTCTACTTTTGATTTTAGCTTACTCTTTATTTAAAATTTTTGGTTCCAATACAGATGGTTTTCGAAAAGGGAATTTCCTTTTTATTCCCACCGGAAGCAACTATGAACAAACACTAAAAACCTTAAAGGACGAAGGCTTCTTAAAAGACATACACAGCTTCGATTTTCTGGCTCGACGAGCCAACTATCCAGCCAAAGTGAAACCCGGTAAATATCAAATCATGCCGGGCATGAGCAACTATCAAATTTTGAGAATTTTGCGCTCCGGTAAACAAACACCGGTAAAGATTATCATCAATAAACTTAGAACCCAAACAGACTTCATCAATTTAATAGCAGTCAATTTGGAAGCAGACACTTTGGTGCTTCGGCATATCCTACATGACAATGTATATCTTTCTCAATTTGGATTAGACAGCAATACCGCACTTTGTGCCTTGATTCCCGACACTTATGAATTTTGGTGGAATACCAATGCAGACAAAACTTTCAGACGATTTGCCCACTACTATAAAAACTTTTGGAACGACAATCGAATCAAACAAGCTGAAGCTCAACATATAACGCCGGTTCAGGCCAGTATTATCGCTTCTATAGTAGAAGAAGAAACCAATTACAATCCGGAAAAACCAAACATTGCCAGTGTCTATCTAAACCGACTACGCAAAGGAATGAAGTTGCAAGCAGATCCCACAGCACGCTATGCTTGGGGCGACTTTTCCATACATAGAATCACAGGGAAAGTGCTTGCCGTTCATTCTCCTTACAACACTTATCAAGTAACCGGATTGCCTCCGGGACCTATTTGTACTCCTTCTAAAAGTTCATTAGATGCCGTATTGCAAGCACCAAAGTCAACCTATTTATACTTTTGTGCCAAAGCTGACTTTAGTGGTACACACAGCTTTTCTTCCTCTTTTGCCGAACACCAAAAAAATGCGCGATTGTTTCAGCAAGCACTAAACAAAAGAGGAATTCAATAACAGTTTACTTTTTGATTAAGAGCTTTCAAGTTCCTTAAACTATAATGGTATGTGATTAATGTTACAAAACAGATATAAGATTGGTCGTAACTTGCCACATCACATAAAACATAAAACCAATTTTCATTAAACAATTCATCTTTCAAACAACATGCTCAAACATTCTTTCACAATTCAACTCGTGCTGCTATTTTTATTTGTAAGCTGCACCAATGTTCAATCACAAAATTCAAATACCAATTTATCGGCAGTACAATTTGCCGAAAAAATAAAAGAATTACCCAATGCACCTATTTTGGATGTTCGCACACCCGAAGAATATAGCAAGGGTCATTTAGCCCATTCGCTGAATTATGATTGGAATGGCGACAATTTTGATCAACAAATAGCCAATCTCGACAAAACGAAACCCGTGCTTGTATATTGTCTGAGTGGTGGAAGAAGTGGTTCTGCTGCAAGAGCCATGCGTAAAATGGGATTTAGCCAAGTATATGAAATGGAAGGGGGAATTATGAAATGGAGAGGGGCAAATTTGCCGGAAACAACTGACACAAAAGTTGCCTCAAACGGGATGACTTTAGCACAATTTCAACAATTATTAGCTACCGATAAAATCGTCTTAATAGACTTTTATGCTGATTGGTGCGCACCTTGCAAAAAAATGAAACCTTATCTGGATGAGATTTCACGCGACATGCAAGCTTCTGTTATCGTAACACGAATCAATGCTGATGACAATCAACAACTTTGCAAGGAATTGCATATTGATGCTTTGCCCGTGTTGCAAGTGTATAAACAAGGAAAGTTAACTTGGAACCATTCAGGCTTTATTGAAAAAGCTGCTGTTTTAGAAAAATTGAAATAGCATAACTTAAATGAATCATCGTTTCCGATTCAGTTAAAAGCTAACAATTAGATTAAGGTAAAAATTGCGTCCCATGCGAGGAATAGCATTCCAATCTGAGAAAGTAGCGTAATAAGTATCTGCCAAATTTTCAACTCCCGCCTTAGCCATAAGGGGGAGTTTTTTTATTTGAAATTGTTTTGAGGCAGATAGATTGAATAGCTATTTAAGTGTAGTAGTTCAAATTTCTATCTTTTCCGCCTTTCTCTTTTGAAAAACTTTCGGATAGTTATGGCTTCTTTTCTAAAAAGTCAAATCAATTCAAATCCTGACAGAAAGGAATTGAAAACAACAGACAAGCAACATAAGCGAATCAACAAAAATGCCATTATGCTACAGAAAAGGAAGGACTATAGCAGTAAGTGCCACAGCGCGGAAGTTGGCAGTCATTATCTGGAATATGATTGTTAAAAAGATCCCATGCCAGCCTTCTACTCCATATTTATTTTTGGGTGAAAAAAGAAAACTCAAAACAGTGTCCAGGATAAGAAAAACAATCAATAAATTTGAACTCAAAGCAAATGGACTTGGCTTTGAGATGCCTTAGTAATTAAGCGACAACAAAGACTTTAGTCAGAATTAATTTGCGTTGAATGAACGACATAGCATTAGGCATAGGGACAATACTCTTATGTTCCGTTGGATACTTCTATTCTTGGAAATTCCAGACACGGGATAACTTCTTTATTGCCGTTCTTCTATTAATGGTTTGCGGACTGATACTTCGCATTTACACTTCAATGGATTTCTACTTGCACGATTGGGACGAAAGGTATCATGCGCTTGTAGCGAAGAATCTAATTCATCATCCATTGACTCCGACACTTTACGACAACCCAATTCTTCCTTACGACTTCAAAAACTGGACGGCAAACAATATTTGGGTTCACAAGCAACCTTTGCCTTTATGGACAATGGCTTTAAGCATGTGGCTGTTTGGCATTAACGAAATTGCCTTGCGACTTCCTTCAATTATTCTTACGACAATCGGAATAGGACTAACATTTTCCATTGCATCTTTTTTCTTCAATAAAAAAGTTGGCTACCTGACAGCGTTTCTTTTCTCAATCAACGGACTGGTAATTGAATTAACAGGTGGCAGAGTTGCGACAGACCACATTGACATCTTCTTTCTTTTCTTTGTTGAGTTGGCTATTTACTTCAGCATACTTTTTTCTCAAAAGCAAAAAACGATTTACAATATTGCTGCTGGCGTGAGCATCGGTGCTGCAATTTTATCAAAATGGTTACCAGCGTTAATAGTATTACCCATTTGGTTTTTACTCATTACCGATTCAAAAAACTTCAAAACAAAACAAATTGTTTTTCAGTTTTTGCTTTTGTTTGCAACATGTGTTGTAGTTTTTTTACCTTGGCAACTTTACATCTTTAAAGCATTTCCGACAGAAGCAAGTTGGGAAGCGAGTTTCAATTTCAAACACATCACAGAAGTTCTTGAAGAACAAACTGGACCATTTTACTATTTCTTTGACAAAATCAGAATCAACTACGGAGAATTAATCTACTTGCCATTGATTTGGTTTTCGTGGCAAGCAATAAAAACAAAAAATAAAAAGCGGTTTGCTATTCTCATTTGGTTTTGGATTCCATTTTTGTTTTTCTCATTCGCAAAAACAAAAATGGAAGCGTATATTTTATTTACTGCTCCTGCATTGTTCATTATGACGGCAGATTTTTGGTTTATGCTATTCTCTTACAGAACAAATCACAAATTCAAATGGCTTTTCAATGTGATTCTATTTCTCCTGATTGTCTTGCCTATTCGTTACATGATTGAAAGAGTCAAACCATTTCACAATGCAGACAGAAATCCCCAGTGGGTAACTGAATTAAAAAAACTGAACGAGGGAAAAATCAAGAATGGAATTTTGTTCAACTACGACAGACCAATTGAAGCAATGCCTAAGTTCTACACCAACCTAACAGTTTATCAAAATATTCCAGACAAATCAGAAATTGAAAAATTAATTTCACAAGGACATACGGTTCTACTCAACGATAACGAACATGTTCCGTCAGACATCAAAACGATTGAAGGTGTGCGGGTGATAAGTTTAACTACTTCGACACTCTACATGACAAAAATTAACAAAACACTTATAAAGTTGTGATTATTAGCGTTAAAAAAATACTGGTGATGTATTCTAAACCATATTTGAATACCGATTTTGGACGATGCTCATGTTATTTTATGATGATTGATTTAAAAAAACGACAACAATGACAACGAAAATAAATTATAAAAAGGCAATTGTAATGACATTGACAATATTAATTGGAATAACAATTCTTTTGGCAGGTTGTAACAATACAATATACCCTATTTATATTCCTGCAAAAGCCCCAAAAGTCCCAGAAAACAATATTGTTAAAGACATTCCACATTACCCCAATGGACAATTATACATCTACTATATTTTAGCAAAACAGAAAGAGAAACAGTTAGGACTATCCGCTCCCGAAAATGGATACGACAGTTTATTAATGAGAATGTGGTTTACATATCCACAAGGAATTTACCAATTTGCAGAACTTGTGGAATTAAGAGTGGATTCCAGCAAGACAATTACAGCGAAATATACGATGATGAAAATATTCTTTAACCCTTCAAGAAGATACGAGGTCATTAATTGGCACAAGGACTCTCTAATGACACCAAAATGTGGGTGGACAGCATTTATGGATACATTGAAAACATTTCAAATTACAAAACTTCCCACGATTGAAGTTTTACCGGAATACATTAAAAAAAATGGGAAAAACAATTACGACTACGACAACACGCTACTTACCGTATCTGTTGAAATTGCTACAAAAAATGAATACCGATTCTTCCAATATAACAATTTCAAAAAATATAAAGACATTGACGAAGTAAACAGAATGTATTTATTTGAATTATTTCAAAGAAAACAATTAGGATTAAGAGAAAATGACGAAGATTGGTATTAATATTAACAACAGAAAAACTGGCACTAACAAAGTAAATACGCCATAAGGGGGATTAAAGTGGGTTTGCAATGTTTATTACCCCCCAGCAACATTTCTTATAGCGGATACGAACGCAGTTCCGCACTCCCTTACGGCGCATACACTCAACCGATAATCGCAGAGTTTTTGTTTTTGGAAAAGGAGGTTGCCACCGCTCTTATTCGTTTTCGCCTGATGGCGAAACAAAAACCCAAACAGTGTTTAACATCATATTGCCAAGAGCTTTCCCGAATCATCGGGAAGGCGGGCAGATGTACAAATTCTCAACTTTTATTCATAATTTAGCTGTGGAATAAAGTTCGACTTCGGTTTGCTATTTTCCGACCTTCGGCATTACGCGGCTCGTTGGGTGCAATTCCCCATTTTTCTGCAAGAAAATAAATTCTCGTGCTAACGGAGAAATTAAATAATTGAAAATGAGTAAACTATAATAATGTTAGTCAGAATTTTAAAAGAATCATCGTTTCCGATTCAGTTAAAAGCTAACAATTAGATTAAGGTAAAAATTGCGCCCCATGCGAGGAATAGCATTCCAATCTGAGAAAGTAGCGTAGTAAGTATCTGCCAAATTTTCAACTCCCGCCTTAGCCATAAGGGGGAGTTTTTTTATTTGAAATTGTTTTGAGGCAGATAGATTGAATAACTATTTAAGTGTAGTAGTTCAAATTTCTATCTTTTCCGCCTTTCTCTTTTGAAAAACTTTCGGATAGTTATGGCTTCTTTTCTAAAAAGTCAAATCAATTCAAATCCTGACA
>JAFDXO010000047.1 GCA_018267925.1 Bacteroidota bacterium
TGCGGTAGCCACCTGCACAATGCAAGTAAAAATGTTCTTGCGGATTGATGTCTTTAACCCAATCGTTTATGTATGCCAATGGCTTGCTGTATGCTTCTTCAACGTGTTCGGCTGAATATTCACTTTCTTTACGAACATCTATGATTTTGTTTTTGCCAATTTTCACTTCCGATGAAAATTGTTCTGCTGTGATACGATTTACTTTGTCTGTTTCTTTACCTGCAACTTTCCAAGTATCAAAACCACCTGCCAAATGCCCTAACACATTATCAAAACCTACACGGCTCAAACGTGTAACGGCTTCTTCTTCTTTGCCTGTTTCTGTTACCAACAAAATCGGTTGTTTTACATTTACAATCATTGCACCAACCCAAGGGGCAAAATCGCCACTCAAACCAATATTGACAGATTGCGGAATGAAACCCTTTGCAAATTCTTTGTCGCTTCGTGTGTCTAAAATCAATGCTTCTGTGCTTTCTGCTATCGCTTCAAATTCTTCTGCCGAAAGTGCTTTCATTCCTTGCGTAAGCACTTCTTCAAAGCTGTCGTAACCTTTTTTGTTCATTGCTACGTTCATACCGAAATAGGCAGGTGGTGGCAATAATCCGTCTGTAACGGCTTTGATAAATGCTTCTTTGTTGGGTTGATTTAGGGCATAGTTCATTTTCTTTTGATTACCCAAACTGTCCACCGTTTCTTTCATCATATTTTTTCCGCAAGCCGAACCCGCACCGTGTGCAGGATAAACGGTTACATCATCGGGCAACGGCAAAATTTTGTTATACAAACTTTCATAAAGCAATCCCGCCAATTCTTCTTGTGTCATATTCGCTGCCTTCTGTGCCAAATCGGGTCTGCCCACATCGCCCAAGAAAAGCGTATCGCCACTGAACAAAGCTGTTTCTTTTCCGTTTTCGTCAATCAACAAAAAGCAAGAACTTTCCATTGTGTGCCCGGGCGTATGTAACACTTTTATTTTTACGTTGCCCAATTCAAAAATTTGATTGTTTTCTGCTACAATGGCTTCAAATTCAGGTTTTGCAGTTGCTCCATAAACGATAGGTGCGTTTGTTTTTTTGCTTAAATCAATGTGTCCGCTTACAAAGTCAGCGTGAAAGTGTGTTTCAAAAATGTATTTGAGTTTCACACCGTCTTTTTCCAAACGGTTTAAATACGGTTGCGTTTCACGCAATGGGTCAATAATGGCGGCTTCGCCATTAGAAGTAATATAATAAGCACCTTGTGCCAAACACCCTGTATAAATTTGTTCTACTTTCATTGTTCTTTATTTTTATTATTTGATGATGCAAAATTGCAAAGTCGTTTTCTTGTTTACAGTTACATTGGTTACACAAGCAAAAATTATTTCAAAATTGTTTCTTTGATGATGATATAAATGCCCATTACCAATACAAACCAACCAAATGTAGGTTTGAGTTTTTTGCCGTTAATTTTTGTTGATATAAAACTGCCAATTAAAATTCCTATAATAGCAATACTGCTTATAATAAAAAGAAATTTCCAATCAATAATTGTGTGATGAAGTGAAAACAAAAAGCCTGTTAATGAATTGATTGAAATGATAAGCAATGATGTTCCAATTGCTGTTTTCATTGGAAGTTTTAATAAATTGACTAATGCAGGAATAATTAAAAATCCACCGCCTGCACCAATTAACCCCGTTACCAATCCAACAAAAGTTCCTTGTAAAAAGGATAAAGGATAATTAATTTGTTGAATCTGTTTTTCATCTTCATTACAGTTGGTGCATTTTTTTATCATTTTATAGGAAGCGAAAATCATTAACACGGAAAAAAGTAACATCAATAAAATGCTTTTGGTAATGGTAAAATTTCCGACACTAAAAATTTCGTTTGGAATGGCAGGAACGATAAATGCTCTTGTAAGAAAAACGGCTGCAATGGACGGAATACCGAACACAACAGCCGTTTTGATATTAACCAAACCTTTTTTGAAGAAAGAGAATGAACCTACAACGCTTGTAGTTCCAACTATAAAAAGAGAATAGGCAGTTGCCAAAACTGCGTCCACACTAAAAAGATAAACCAAAACAGGAACAGTAAGAATACTGCCACCGCCACCGATTAAACCTAACGAAATGCCTATAAATATTGATGCTAAATAACCTGCTATATCCATTGATTTTTGAAATTGATGCCACAAAATTGCACCAACTCAAAAACCTATACAGCCACTTTTGTTACACAAGCGTAATTTTGTTTCTGCCCAATTTTACTTTTCCTATTTCTTCTAATTGTTTTAACAATCGGGAAACTACAACACGGGCAGTTCCTAACTCGTTGGCTAATTGTTCGTGGGTTATGTTCAAAGTTTTGTTTCCCGTGAGTTCTGTTTTTTTGTTAAGCAAAGCCAACATTCTTTCATCAACTTTTTTGAAAGCGATAGCGTTTACAATTTCCAATAACTCTTCAAAACGCTTGTGATACAAACGAAAAATATAATCCAACCATTGCGGATATTCTTTGATAAATAAAGAAACCTTATCCATAGGCAGAAACAGAATTTCGGAATTGTCTTCAACTTCTGCTTTTACTTTACTTGTTTCATTATGTAAACCGCCCAAAAAAGACATTATGCAACTTTCGCCCGCTTTGATGTAATACAATAAAATTTCTCTGCCGTCTTCCTCTGTTCGGATAACTTTCAAAGTTCCTTTTGTAACAATAGGAATAGAGCGAATGTGTGCATTTTCGTTAAGTATTACGCTACCTGCTTCGTATTCTTTTCGTATGCTGTATTGCTGTAATTTTTCTACTAATTCGGGTGATGTTTTAAACTCTGTTATTTGTTGTAATTCTTCCATTTTGCAAAGTTACAATTTTGTTTGGGTGGTGGGTGAGCTTGGTCGGGGCAAAATTAAATGTGGTGTTTTGTGTCGGCTTGTGCGTTGGCAAACACCTCTTTTAATTTTGTGAAGCGTTGGCAATTTTTTTGTTCTTCTGTCCGTTCGTTGATGTCTGCACGGTGGTCGGTTAGGGTTGCCGATAACGGATTAGGTATTTGCGATGGTGCGGCAATAGCATTCCGTCAGCTGAGTTTTGCACTGAAGTTAAATAGAAGTACCGAAGTTGAGCATTTGTTCGTCAGCCGCACTATTGCAAATACCCCTGTTCAAGCAACACCTCCGGTGAGTGTTCCCAAGCATTATTGACCCGTCCTTTCGCCAGACCTTTACTTTTCATTTAAAAATAATACAAAAATGAAAGGTAACACCATTTCTTTAAA
>JAFDXO010000048.1 GCA_018267925.1 Bacteroidota bacterium
AGCAAGTCCATCTACAAACTCAACATCAACAACCAATGGAAACTATCTGAAATCACAACCAAAAATGCAGACCTCTTCAAAAAACTAAAAATAGACTACCTAATTTAGCGGAGTTAGGGCTTAAAACAAAATCAGAATTTAGTCAATAAATGCAACACTTGGTAAGATCTTTTTATGAACATAAAAAATGTCTTAATGATAGTATTAACAATACATGTGTAATATTGTTTATTTTTTTTGATACCAATGATTCAATGTAAGTTTCAAATTCCGACTGAGCTTTTATTTTATATTTATAGAATATATAATTATTGTTTTAAAAATAGCTATTAATGGCTATGGTGGTTTGATTTCTGCAATACTATTTTTGCATAAACAGATAAACGACAATCCAGCAAAAGGCTAATAGCCTCTATAAACACTATTTCCAGTCTCAGCCCTATTAAGGTTTAAGTACTTTTACTTAGACCTTTTATCTTTTGTTCTCATCCCTAATTTATGAAATGAGTAAGCACATGCAATTGCTTAAGCACGTAGCTTTGCATCGCAAATTTTCATTCATGGCACGTGGTCAAAACTTAGATATTCCCAAAGCAAAATTAAATAAAGAAAACCTTCGTGAAGGGTTAACTATTTTTCGATATTTGAAACCTTACCGTACTAAATTCATAATCGGCTTGATGTTTATAACCTTATCATCTTTAAGTACTATGGCTTTTCCCTATTTGTTAGGTGAAATGATCAATAGTGCCAAAGGAGTGAAATCAGAAAGTGCTTTAAATTTCACTATGGGAACTATTGCCATAATAATGATTGCTTTGTTAGTTCTACAAATGCTTTTCTCGTTTATGCGCGTTTATCTTTTTACGTCTGTAGGCGAAAATGCTGTGGCTGATATGCGAAAAGACATTTATCAACATTTGATCAAGATGCCAATGGAGTTTTATGCTCAGCGTAGGGTAGGTGAATTAAGTTCTCGAATTAGTGCAGATATAACCCAAATTCAAGATGCCGTTTCTGTTATGTTAGCTGAATTAATTAGAGGAATTTTAACCCTATTAATAGGCATTGCGCTTATTTTGTATATATCATTTAAATTGACCTTGGTTATGCTTTCTGTGATTCCGATAGTAATAGCTATTGCATTGATATTCAGTAAAATAATTAGAAAATATAGTCGAATGGCACAAGACCAATTAGCTGATTCAGGAACCATAGTTCATGAAACCCTACAAGGAGTGGCTAATGTCAAAGCCTTTAATAATGAATGGTATGAAATTAAAAGATATAACAAAAGCATTTCTGATGTTGTTCGATTTGCTGTAAGAAATGGTCGGATCAGAGGAATGTTTATATCATTTTTGCTTTTTAGTGTTTTTGGTGCTATTGTTTTAGTCGTTTGGTATGCCATGACAATGAATATGCCTTTGGGTGATCTGGTGAAATTTGTAACATTTACTGGTTTTGTTGGTGGAACAATGGCAGGATTTGCTGATTTGTATAGTCAGTTTCAAAAGACAATTGGTGCCACACAAAGAGTCCGTGAAATATTGAAGGAAAAGACTGAAAATGTGAATGTTACATTAGGTCAAATAAAGCCTGAATTTAAGCTGAAAGGAAATGTAACATTGAAAAATATCTCTTTTAAATACCCTTCTCGTCCAGATGTACAAGTGCTAAAAGACTTAAATATAGATGCAGAAGCAGGACAGCAAATTGCTATTGTCGGACCAAGCGGTGCGGGAAAAAGCACAATTGTGTCTTTGCTTTTAAGATTTTATGAACCACAAAATGGTCATATATATTTTGATGGGCAAGAGGCTCAACATATTCCTCTTTCACAGCTACGTGCTCAAATAGCTTTAGTGCCTCAAGATGTTTTGCTTTTTGGCGGCACTATATATGAAAATATTGCTTATGGTAAACCTGATGCAACAAAAGAGGAAATAGAACAAGCTGCCAGAAAAGCTAATGCACACGACTTTATCGTACGCTTTCCTGAAGGATATAATACCGTCGTTGGTGAAAGAGGATTAAAACTTTCAGGCGGGCAAAGGCAGCGAATTGCAATTGCTCGTGCTATGTTGAAAGATCCCATCATTTTAGTGTTAGATGAAGCCACCAGTTCATTAGACTCTGAATCTGAATCTTTAGTTCAAGATGCACTTTATAAGTTAATGAAAAACAGGACTTCATTTGTTATTGCACATCGTCTTTCTACAATAAAAAATGCGGATAAAATTGTAGTTCTTGAGCATGGGCAAATTAAAGAACAAGGAAAGCATGTTGATTTATTGCAATTAGAAGATGGGTTATATAAAAGCTTGAGTAAACTACAATTTGAAGCTTGATAATCAATAAGTAACAAGATAATTATTAAAGCATCAAGTTTTTATTTCATTAGAAGATAGTTTATCAAGTTATTTTGTTAAGTGCTTAAAAAGTTATATTATTATTGATGTGTTAACAGAGTACTTACATTAATAATATTAATAATAAAATTTAAATTCAAAAATAAAATGATGCACTTTTTTATCATGTTATAAATTTAATTTGTCCACCTCCTTAATCTAATATTATAGATTTATCTATCTTAAAAGAATCAAATTTTACACATGGTCATGTATATTCTTTAAATAATTAAAAATGCCTAAAAATTGTAATGAATATTTACGACTAATAAATTGCATTTAATGTTGTAGATTTGTTTTAGCCATTTTGTTTACACAGCAACACCTTCTTCATTTGACTATATCTTTGTAGCGCAAGCAACTAAATGCAAGGCTTTCATAATTCATCTGCTACTGACGAAGAATTGATATTACAATATCAAATGGGTGGAAGTATTGAATTACTGGGTTGTTTATTGTCTCGATATTCGATTTTAGCTTTTGGAGTTGCCATGAAATATCTAAAAGATCGTTCTCTTGCTGAAGATGCTGTTCAACAAGCATTTTGCAAAATAATTGATCGTTTTCCAAAAGAACCTATTTATAATTTTAAGGGTTGGCTGTATGTTGTCATTCGCAATCAGTGTTTGCAAACTTTACGCGATAATAAATGTATCCCTTTAGAATCTTTTAATTCGGAAACAATAGATGATATTGATACTGAAAAAAATGATTCAGCTTGGAAGCTGGTTACTGATGAAGATTTGGAAACAGCTTTAGGTTTATTACCGGAACAACAAAGAGTTTCAATTCAGCTTTTTTTTCTGAAAGAACTAAGTTATAAGCAAATTGAAGATCAAACGGGTTACACTTTTTTACAGATAAAAAGCTATATACAAAACGGAAAGCGTAACTTGAAAAATATTCTAACGAAAATGCAATCCACACGTGGTTAATGAGTAGCCTTAGTAACATATTGGGGTCGTCAAAAGATCCGAAGCCAATCACTCAAAAAATGCTTGAAGATTATCTGGCAGGCATCTTGTCTTTTCCGGAAAGTAGAGAAGTGGAATTGTGGTTGGCACGGGAGGGAATGGAAAGTGATGCGATAGACGGATTGGCTAAAATACCACCAACCGAAATTGATAGTTCCGTTCAAAGAATCAATGCCCAATTGCGAAATCAGGTAAGAAAGGGCAACCGACAAAGAAGAAGAAAGATTCATTCACAGCGTTGGGTATGGTTAGCTATGGTTGTCATCATTTCATTAGTAGTTTTAGCTTACTTTTTGATTTTTATTTTGCAGAAATGACAATCTGAAATGATGGACGTATTTATCAATAAAAAAATCCCCTACCGAGGGGATATTTTATTTTTAGTGCGGCAGAGGAGATTCGAACTCCCACGCCCTTTACAGGCGCTACCACCTCAAAGTAGTGCGTCTACCAGTTTCGCCACCGCCGCATCTTTGAAAGGGAGTGCAAAGGTAGCCAGTAAAATGACAATTCAAAGAAGCTTATTCAAAAAATTATCTCCTAAGTATGATACGAAAAACGGTGCCTTTGCCTATCTCCGAACTTTTGACAAACAAAGAGCCATGATGATATTTTTCAACAATTCTTTTGCTTAAAGAAAGCCCCAAACCCCAACCTCTTTTCTTTGTTGTAAATCCAGGGTTGAAAATTTTTTTAAGAATAGGGCGCGGAATTCCTTTACCCGAATCACACACATCAATCCAGACTTGTTGCGGAGTATTGGTTACTCGAACATCAATCCTTCCTTGTCCATCCATTGCATCTAAGGCATTACGAAGCAAATTTTCAAGTACCCAGTCTAACAAAGGTCCACTGATATACATCGGGATTTCTTCGTCAGATGTATGGAGCGAAATAGAAACCTTACTGGGAGCGCGTTTTTTCATATAGGCAACCATATCGCGCACCCTTTGTAGCACATCTTCTTCTTGCATTTGTGGATTGCTTCCTACTTTGCTAAAGCGATCAGCCACCAATTTTAAACGATTCAAATCCTTTTGCATTTCGTTTACCGCTTCTTCATTTCCCTCCTTGTCTTTCAATAATTCTAACCATCCTTCAATAGAACTAAGTGGCGTACCTAATTGATGTGCTGTTTCTTTTGAAAGTCCTACCCATACTTGGTTTTGCAAGGATCGGTGTGCCGCAGACAGTGCAATTAACACTACAAGCAAAAACAAAAAAATAATAGCTAATTGAACGTAAGGGTAGAAGCGTAATTCAGTTAATAAATAGGATTCACCATAGTATATATAGCTATGCCCAATGCCGTAATCCGCAACAATGGGAGCGTGCATTCGTCTAAATTCTTCCAGCTTTCTTTTAAGCTGTTTAGATACATTGCCAACATTAGTTGTGTCCACATTTTTTTGATCCAAAATATTATTCTGTTCATCAGTAATAATGAGTGGTATAGTTGTGTTTTGAGAAACAAAAGTTTGTGCAAATGTTACCTCGTCATTGTTTGTGGCCGTAGCTAAAGTCTTGATACTGGCAGCAAGCAGTTCTACTTTTTTCCGTTCTTCTGTGGCTAATTTTTTCGCTAATTCATTGGTATAATATAGAGATGCCCCTACAATGAAGAGTGCGATGAAAGCAAGATTTGTTTTCCAATTAAAATATTGACCCATAATCGTTTTTCTGAACGATGACTTTGTAAAAATATTGTGATTTTAATTGAAGAAGTATATTTTTGTCCGCGGAAACTTTCTCCTAAAATGGATACGCAACACAACGATCAAGAACATTTGATAGATAATAAGGCCGATATCAATCTTAGCAAGCCATCTCGCTCTCGCTTTTTGTTTTTGTTGTTTTTCTTCGGCTATTTCATATTTGCTTGGGCAGGATGCTACAACCTTTGGACACACAAATACAAAGGCTATAATGCAGATGATGCCCCTAAGAGCAGCCTTTATAATCCTGAGTATAAGTAGTAGTTATAGCTATTTACCATGATAGTTAGCACACATGATTCCGCTGTGGTCATTTTAAGCTACAACGGGCGCAAGTGGCATGAGATTTTTTTGCCTAAAATTGTTGAAGAATCCATCGGGTTTTATGATGTCGTCTTAGTGGACAATGCCTCTACCGACGATACTTTGGAATATATTCAAACTAATTTTTCAAGTGTAAAAACTATTTCTATTCCGATCAATCATGGATTTGCTTTTGGCTATGCGGAAGCATTAAAGCAAATTGAGGCAAAATATTATGTGCTTCTCAGTGCTGATTTTGAAGTAACTCAATCTTGGTTTCCTCCCTTATTACGTGCTATGCAACAGTATCAGGGGCTTGCTGCTTGCCAACCTAAAATTCGCTATTGGCGCGACAAAGATCATTTTGAATATGCCGGCGCTGCCGGTGGTTTTATGGATAAATGGGGGTATCTTTTTTGTCGTGGTCGTTTATTTAATGACTTGGAAAAAGACAATGGACAATATAATGATGACATTGAAACATTTTGGGCTTCCGGGGGATGCTTAATGGTGCGTGCCGATTTATATCATGCGGTAGGTGGGCTTGATCCGGATTTCTATGCACACATGGAAGAGGTTGATTTATGTTGGCGATTGAAAAATGCAGGCTATAAAATCGGTGCTATTGGTAGTTCTACCGTTTATCATGTAGGGGGAAGTGTGATTTCCTATGGTAGCCCTCAAAAATTATTTTACAATTTCAGAAACAGTTTGATCCTTTTGTTGAAAAATGAAAAAGGTAGTCGCTTAATTTGGTTATTTCCCTTACGGCTTGTGTTAGATGGTGTTGCCGGTCTTCAATTTGCTTTTGGCGGAAAGTTTCGGGAAGTGTTTACTATTATCAAAGCTCATTTCAGCTTCTATATAAGTTTTAGAAAATGGTGGAAACGCAGGCAGGCAGCGCAAAAAATAATCCATTTCCGAAATAATGAAGGTATCTACCCGAAAAGTATTATTTGGGACTATTTTGCACTTCGTAAAAAGAACTTTAAAGCTTTAAAATTTACTCCCAAAAGGCTTTTCTAACTATTTAAAAATGAAAACTAAATTCTTTTTTCTTCAAAAGAAATGTTTCGGAAATAATCTAAGTCTTTTGTCAATTTACGTTTCTTCATTTGTAGTTGTATAAATGCCGTAAAAGAAGAGATCGGTGAAAGGATAAAAATCCCAACTAAAAGTAATCGTTTAAAAAGCAATACTCGTCCTTTTCTGTTTAAATCACCGGGACCACCTTTTTGACGAATAAAAGGTGCGAACTTCTTAAAATTTCGAATGGCTCGTTGTTCTAAAATAATTAATCCGGGCTTCAATTTGACGGCACCTTCATGTAGCAGTTTTTCTTGAAGATTTTTATTTCCTTGTAGAAAGGATTGGATAGGTTTTCCAAATTTTTCGGCTGCTTCTATATCTTTTTGTTGTACACCAGCAGCAGGCAAAAGACCGGATGCTTGTTTTTTACCGGTAAAAGCCCAACGAATGACAGTTAAGGTTGAAATCAAATTAGGATAACTGTCTGTCAATACGATATTACCTACCAGATTGGCACCTAACTCTTTAAGGTCTTTTTTTACTTCTTCTTGCGCATGAAGCCACATATTTCTACAGCCTATTACGGTAATAATATTTTTCCCTTTTAGAAATGCTGCCTCGTTGCTTTTTAAAAAACTGGTTATGGGTTGACTGGGGTTTAAGAACCAGGGTTGATAACCCAATATTACTAAGTCGTAATGTTGATCAAGTAAGTTATGTGGAAGCGGCTTCATGGCAATTGGAATTCGTTCTACCGTTTCAGGCATCGCATCGAAGAAAGCATAAGCATTCCAAGGGAAAGGAAAAGGTTTTTCCGGTTCCAAATTGGCAAATACGATTTCGGCATCAACTTGACGAAAAATATTGTCAAGAATTTCTTTTATTTGACCGCTTTGGGTGTAATAAAGCGCTAAAATTTTGGGCTTCAATACCGTTTAGTTTTTTAAACAACAGTCAGATAAATATAGGCATAAGAAAAACGGGCACTTTCAGGAACCATCACTAATATATTATCACCTTTCTTTAGTTTGTTGCCATGAAAAAGTTCTTCTAACATTAGAAAAGGTGAAGCACTACCCACATTGCCAACACGAGTCAAATTGTAAAACCATTTTTCTTCAGGTAAAACCATTCCTACGCTAGCCAAATTATCTTTAATTTGACCTTTGAAAAATTCACTGGACATGTGTGGTAGAAAGAAGTCAACTCCTTCGGATGTCAATTGGTGTTTGTCCATTAATTGCTTGAGAAATATACCTCCTTTGGGTACCACATTAGCTGCTAAAAGACGAGTGTCTTGTTTTAAAGAAAAGACACTGTCGTTTGTCCAGTTGTCTATTTCCATATCATTCCATCCGATCAGCGATTTGTCTTCTTGTTTGTTGGCGCCGGCATACATACAGGTTTCTAATTCATTGGCAAAAGAGGTTGTTTCTAACCAATTTATTCGCAATGAAATTCCTTGTTGGTTGGGCGATGCTTGAAGTAAAGCAGCACCAGCACCATCACTTAACATCCAGCGTAGAAAATCTTTTTCGAAAGCGATAAACGGGTTTTCCTCTAAGCGGGCAAGATTTTCGGCTTCTGCTTGAAAGCGGGAAGCGTGCATCCAATGGGATAGTCGTTCAGAACCCACACTGGCAGCCATGTTTGCAAAACCACCTGCAATAGCCATGAAGGCATATTTCATAGACTGAATGCTGGAGCAACAAGCACCTGAAGAAGAAATAATTTCTAACGGATGAATGTTTAATTCACCATGTACCATGGCTGCATGTGATGGTAATAGTTGGTCCGGTGAAGTAGTACCTGTTGTCAAAACTTCCAATTCGTTTATCGAAACTTCCGAATCGAATAAGGCTTTGACAGCATTTGCTCCGAGTTGTGCATTCGTGTGTGTAGCTATACCATTTTTTAAAGCATAATAACGGGTCTTAATCCCATTGTTTCGTAAAACAATAGACCGAGCCTTTGACGCACGTCCGTTAACCATGCCTAGCACATTTTCCATCTCGTCATTCGCTATCGCTTCGTTGGGTAAAAATTTGGAAAGACGAGTAATATAAACGGGTCTCACTATTGTATAAAAATATTTGTGCGCAAAGATAATTATTATCCCTTCGTTTGCTAATGATTTAAAAAAAGATCATTAATGAAAGAAATAAAAAATGTCATTTAAATGACTTTATATTTTTGGAAAAAATAAAAATAATAGGCAGATTGCACTTTTCCATTCATTGAAAATTGCTTAAAACAAAGTTTCTCAAAAAAATGAGATTTACATTTCTTGCCATTGGATTGGCATTGGCGATTGCACCGTCTTTCGCACAACAAGCATCAAACAACTACAATCGCTCTGTTTTTCACAACAGCCAACTTTTAGGGGGGGGACAATCAAGAGAAAATCAGCAAAAATTAGGCAGACTGCAGCAGCTAATGCCTGGCATGAACGCTCGATTTGATCGTATTAATGGTTCTATTTCCGATGTTTTTGGTGTAGCACTAAATGTGTCGGGGAATAGTCCTGAAACAAGAGCGCAATTATTATTGGCTCAACAACTATCCAACTTTGGATTTAACCCGGTTAATTGGCAATTTGTAGCTTCTATGCCTATACCAAACGGTCATTATGTCTCTTATACTTCAAAATTTGATGGACGAGAGGTTGTATTTTCCAGCTTAAATTTCCGTTTTACTTTAGATGGAAGATTAGAAAGAATTACAGCGCGAAACTATGGAGAGCCGGATAAAACGCTTTCTCCAACACTATCAACAGATGTGGCTTTGCAATTAGCACTAAATGATGTGAAAGGGGTTTTAGTAACAAACAGCTCTATTCAGTCTGATTGGGCTTGGTTTCCCATACCAACAAACAATGGTTATGAGCTAAAACCTGCGTATGCTTTTAACATTAAAGGAGTAGGGGAATCACTTCCGGTAGATTTAAATGGCTATATTGATGCAATAAGCGGACAAATTCTTTATCGTACAAACGCAGTTAAGGAAAATGTTACACAAACTATCAATGGCAATGTATTTAAGCACAATCCATTACTTCCTTCTTCTGTCGAACCTTTGGCAAATTTGAAAGTAACTATTGGCGCAAACACTTATTATACGGATACGGCAGGGCTATTAAATATTTCAACTCTCAATACGCCTATTACAGCCACAGCTCGATTAGAAGGTAAATGGTCTAAGGTTGTAGCATCAGCTTCAGCCAACGTAACACCCAATTTTCAAGACACCATAAATGCTAATGGACAGTCTTATCTTTTTCCTATTGATACACCCTCTACGGCAAGGCATGTGAATGCCTATTATCATGTAAATCGAGTTCATGATTTCATGAAAAAATTCTATCCATCTTTTACCGGAATGGATATTGTGCTGCCTACGAATGTTGATGTAACAGGCAATTGCAATGCCTTCTATAATGGTTCATCTATTAATTTTTACAAAGCAGGCAATGGTTGTAACTCCTTTGCCTATTGTGGTGATATCATTTATCACGAATATGGACACGGAATTTCTGATAAGTTTTATGCCTCTATGGGAAAAGGAACCCTAAATAATGGTGCTTTAAACGAAGGCAATTCTGACATTTGGGGTATTAGTATTACGCAAGACCCTGTGTTGGGTAAGGGTTCAATGGCAAATGGCGGTATTATTCGTCGTTACGATTTAGCACCTAAAGTATATCCGATAGATATTCAGGGCGAAGTTCATGCCGATGGCGAAATAATTGCCGGCGCATGGTGGGATGTAGCTGTTAATTTAAATAGTGTAGATTCCATGACCCGATTATTTACCCAAACTTATTATGATACACCTGATGGGCCTAATGGAACAGAAGGTGCTGTATATCACCAAGTCCTAATCTCAGCTTTGAAAGCCGATGATAACGATAATAACCTAAACAATGGAACACCTCATTTCATGCAGATCGTTAAAGCTTTTGCTCGACATGGAATTTATTTGTTGGGCGATGCTACTTTAGCCCATAAAGAAATCCCAAACCCACCTGCTAATACTCCAATTAGTATTTCGGCTAACCTTACCCTTTCAACTCCCGGATTTTTCAATGCCTTGTATCTTTATTACACTACCCGAAATGGAATTTGGGATACACTCTCTATGGTAGCGCAAGGTGGCGGTACTTATACGGCTCAAATACCGGCGCAACCCGAAGGAACAATGATAGATTACTATTTTGGAGTTTCTGACATTTCAAATTACCTAAGTGCTACCTTTCCTATGAGTTATATTCCCGGATCTGCAAGTCAAAATACAATTCCTTATCAGTTTGGAGTAGGTATCAATCAACAATTAGCCATAGATTTTGAAAATCCATTGCCTAATTGGACTATTGGTAATGTAACTAATGACAATGCCACAAATGGTTTGTGGATTCGAGCAAAACCGATAGGCTCTTTTGTAAATGGAATTTTGACCGGAACGCAAGTTCAACCAAACTTTGATCACTCTACCGGAACTACCGGAAAGTGTTTGGTTACGGCTAATGCTGCTTCTACTTCTTCATCCATTTCATCTGCTGATGTAGATGGCGGACGGACTTCCGTTATTTCTCAAGTTTTTGATTTTACTGGCTTCACAGATCCAGTTATAGAATATTGGCGATGGTACACCAACAATGCAGGTAGCAATCCAAATCAAGATTATTGGACCGTATTTCTCAAAGACAGCTTAAGCCCGGTGTGGGTGGTGAGAGTGGACTATACTAAAACAACCGACAACTCTTGGCGCAGAAGAATTTTTCGTGTAAATGAGTATATGAATATAGCCAACACAAGCAGAAAACTGATGTTGAAATTCCAAGCGGAAGATGCCGCTCCTGAAAGCATTGTTGAAGCAGCAGTTGATGACATTTTTATTTATGATAAAGCATGGTCAACCGCTGTGAATGATCCTCAATCTAACAAGGCAATTATCTTTCCAAATCCTGCTGAGAAAACCCTTACTGTTCGATTAGCCAAGGTTGAGTCCGGCTATATCTCTTTGTATGATTTAACTGGCAAAGAAATGCTTCGAGTAGCTTTAGATGGGAAAACAGATTATAGCATTCCTGTCGAACATTTGCCCGCCGGAAATTATTTTTTAACCATTAAATCTTCTCACTTTATTCAGTCGCAAAAAGTAACCATAACGCACTAAAACCAAAGATTGCAGATTAAGGTAAAGAGGTTGTCATTTCTGGACAACCTCTTTCTTTTAAATACCTCATATCATTGTGAAAAATTGATTCAAAAAAACAAGTTGAGATAATTTTCTGTTCCGGTGTTTTGACTTTCTCAAAATCTACTCTATCTTCAACCGGTCAAATCATTTGCATTCAATGAGATTTCGTCTGCCATTATTGTTGGTCTGCACCTTTGTAATTTTAATTACTGTTTTTTCTTCCTGCACACACCAATATACCTGTCAGTGTACAATTCAATATAGTGGAAAGCCCGGCTTGCCTGATTCTACCGTTCGTGAATATGAAATTCGGGACACTAAAAAACGGGCGAAATCAGCATGTGAAGCTAATTCCGGCACCTATCAAACTGGTTCAATCAAGACTGTAGAAACTTGTAGCATTTACTAAGCAGTTAAGTTCCATTATTTTTGTGCCTTCCCTTTTTTATGGATCAGCACTCAATGAATACTAACGTTTTTTCTTTGCGAATCAAGAATGTTTTTTTGTTCGTTCTGGTGATTGTTTTATCGGCAATTTTCCTGTTTTCTGGTATTTCCAAACTCTTCGACTTTGAACGTTTTGAATGGAATATTATGGATGCTGGTATTTCATCCATGACATTTTCAGGCATTTTAGCTCGATTGTTTATAGGGCTGGAATTGATGTTGGGTTTGTTTTTACTGTTGCATCTTTTTCTAAAAACATTTACCTACAAAGCTGTCTTTATTATTCTTTCTTTTTTTATCGTCTATCTGATTGCATTGATGATCAGACAAGGTAATACCGGTAATTGTGGTTGTTTTGGTGACATGTATCAAATGTCGCCCGGAATGGGAATTGCAAAAAATGTGATGATGATGATGATGACAGCTATCTTGTTTAAAGGGTATAATCCGAAACCGTTGAAACAAGCCCCCGTTTTGGCAGGAGTAGCAGGAATGATCTCTATCGTTATTCCTTTTGTTTTTTTTCCACTGAGTCAAGATGCAGTGCCAGAAATTTCTAATGAAGCAATTAATTTGGAGCCGCTTTATCAATCAAAAAATCCTGAAAACACAAAGCCGGTTCAGGATTTACGAAAAGGGAAACATATTGTTGCTTTTATGAGCCTCACCTGTCCACACTGTAAGAAAGCTGCCTTTGTTTTACAAATTATTCATCGCCAAAATCCGGATATTCCAATCTTTTTTGTACTAAACGGCAACCCTGATTTTCTATCTGATTTTTATAAAGAATCACATGCCGACTCTGTTCCACACGTTTTGTTTCGAGGTAGTGATGAATTTGCATCAATGGCAGGAAACGCTGTGCCGGCTATCTATTTTATTCACAATTCAGTAATAGAAAGAAAGGCTAATTATTTTCAGTTAGACCCACAATATATGCGTCAATGGTTGCGTGAACCTTAAATGATACATGCAAATTGAAAAGAAACTACGTTTTTTTGTGGATATGATAATTCAATTGAATGCAATACAACTAAAGGATAGCGCACATTTTCTATTGTAATTGACATTTATTTTTCTTAACCATTTTATCTGCTAATTTTTGTACACAGACACTATGTTTGTACTAACTTGCAAATTGGTATATGAAATATGATTTGAAGCTGTTTACAAACCTTGAACTATTAGCTAAGCAAGTGGTTGAAGGCTTTATCATTGGGCTTCATAAGAGTCCTTTTCATGGCTTTTCCGTAGAATTTGCCGAACATAGGCTTTACAACCCCGGAGATCCTTTAAGACATATTGATTGGCGAGTGTATGGGCGAACAGACAAGCTTTTTGTAAAACGATTTGAAGAAGAAACTAACCTACGTTGTTGTGTAGCAATAGATATTTCGTCCTCCATGTTGTTTCCTATGGAAGAAAATCAATTGAATAAGCTTCAATATTCAGCATTGGCAACTGCCTGCCTTTTTCAATTACTAAAAAGACAGTTAGATGCAGCTTCTTTGACCTTGTTTGATAATTCAATTCAGTATTGGAGTGCCTGCCGTTCCACTGCCAGCCACTATCGCTCACTCACTGCCCAATTAGAACAATTGGTTGATAAAAAAAATGGAATAAGCACACAAACCAATGTGGCACAAGCCATTCATTTGATTGCCGAGCAAATACATAAACGTTCATTAGTGGTGATATTTAGCGATATGGTTGAGTCTGGAAATGAAATGGAAGAACTATTTTCTGCTTTGCAACATTTGAGATATAACAAGCATGAAGTGATTTTGTTTCACATGCTGGAAGGTGAAAAAGAGCAAAATTTTCAGTTTGAAAACCGTCCGTATGAATTTATAGACCTTGAAACAGAAGAGAGAATTAAGTTACAACCCCACCAAATTAAGGAGCAATATATTTCTGAAATGAAAAGCTTCTTAAAGTCATTTGAAAGTCGCTGTCATCAGTATAATATTGATCGAGTTGTGGTAGATCTTCATTCGCCGGTAGAAGAAGTTTTGCGTGCTTTTCTTTTAAAGCGAAATAAATTGCTTTAGACCAAAAATTTTACTTACCTTTGCCACCCATTTTTGGGCTTTGAAATGGTGTAAGTGCTATTTCAATCCGAAAGTTCTTTGGAAAAAAGGTTTTTTTAAAAGAGAAGAAAATGTAAACATTTGCTTCTCAGGAATAAATCGAAGTTGTTAAGTAAAACAATGAAACACAGTCGCGAATTTGAAATTGCCTGGCAAGGAATGAAACCCGGCTTGCACTCATTTCAATATGAAATTGACGACCGGTTTATGCACGAGCATGGAGAGCCTGAAGGAGAAGTTTCAGACCTAAAGGCAGTGGTAAAAGTGACCTTCGATAAGCAAACCAACTTCTTTATGCTGCATTTCGATGTGGGAGGCAGTGTAGAAGTTGCTTGCGACCGATGTGGCGACTTGTTCAGGATGCAATTGTGGGACGAATTTGATTTGTTGATCAAACTGACAGGAGAAGATGCTACAAATTTAGAAGATGAAAGTGATGTAGTGTTTATTCCTCGAAGTGAAACGGTGATAGATATTGGTAACTGGATTTATGAATTTGTGATGCTGAGCATTCCATTGCAATTAGTACATCCGAACGATGCAGAGGGAAACCCCGGTTGTAATCCGCAAGCGCTCAAATTGCTACATCAATTAGAGCCAGAACCGGAAGATCAACCGGCTAAAGATATCTGGAAAGGACTAAAAGATCTTTCCAACAAAACGAAAAGAAAATAAACAAAGAATACAAGGATTGTATCTTTGTGGTTAAATAAAAAGCATTAAACAACAATTATAAACATTAAACAATGCCTAATCCAAAACGACGCCATTCTCAGCAACGCGGAGCAAAACGCCGCACACACTATAAAGCAGTTGCAGCCACTTGGAGCGTGGACACTGTAACAGGAGAAAGCCATTTGCGTCATCGTGCACATTGGGTAGAAGGAAAACTTTACTATCGCGGACGTGTGGTAGTGGATAAAAATCCGGCTACACCAGAAGGTGAACAAACTAATTAATTTCCAATAGATCTATACAACATAGTTTAATGACAATAGGGCTTGACATCATGGGCGGTGATTTTGCACCTGCCGAAGCCATTAAAGGTGTTCAACATTTTTTTGAACAAGAGACTGCCAACAGTCCAGTAAAAATATTGTTGATTGGCAATGCCGATGCTGCCGAGCCCTATTTGCCATTGCTAGAAAAGTACAAAGATCGTTATCGCTTATTGCCTACTACTGAAGTAATAGGCATGCACGAGCACCCAACAAAAGCACTAAAAGAAAAAACAAACTCCAGTATTTCAGTTGGCTTTGGACTCTTGGCCCAAGGTAAGGCTGATGCCTTTATTAGTGCGGGCAATACCGGTGCTATGATGGTTGGGGCTATGTATTCGGTAAAAACAATTGAAGGGCTACTTCGCCCTACCATCATTTCACCCATTCCACGAACCGATGGTAATTATAACCTTCTGTTAGATGCCGGTGCCAATGCAGATTGTAAACCTGAACACTTAGTGCAATTTGCTCAATTAGGTTCCCTTTATGTAAATCGAGTTTGGGGGGTAGAAAATCCACGTGTCGGACTTCTGAACTTGGGCGAAGAAGAAGGTAAAGGAAATATATTAGCTCAAGCTACCTATCCGCTTCTTAAAACACAACAAGGTATCAACTTTATTGGCAATATTGAAGGACGCGATATGTTTCTTGATAAAGCAGAAGTTATTGTTTGTGAAGGATTCACCGGAAACGTGGCCTTAAAAATGGCTGAATCTATTTATCATATTTTCACGGAACGTGGTGTGAAAGATGATTTTTTAAATCACTTTAACTTTGAAATTTACGGCGGTACGCCTATTCTTGGCATAAACAGCCCGGTAATTATTGGTCATGGTATTTCTCATGCAACAGCATTTATGAACATGATTAAAGTTGCTGTTAAAATTATTGATACCGATTTAACATCGTTTATCAAAAAACTATTTGCACAACAACCTGCTGAATAGCTAAGATCTATTTTTTATCGTAAATTTATTGCAACAAGTGGTTTCAGTAATTTAGTACCATTTATGGAATTGCATAAATAATTCGATAAAAATTGGATAAGATCAACATATATTGTATCAGTGGTTTAGGTGCTGATGAGCGAATATTTAGGAAGTTAACAATACCGAATGTCAAACTCGTACATCTGCCATGGCTACCTTTTGATGAGCATGACGATTTATCTTGTTACGCTCAAAAAATGTCTTCTCAATTACCTGAAAAAAATCCAATCATTTTGGGGCTTTCGTTTGGAGGAATGTTAGCAACAGAAATTGCTTTACAACAAAAAATAAAACATGCTTTTTTAGTGTCGAGTGCAAAGGGCAAACAAGAATTGCCTGAAATGAGCCGCATTCTGAGCTATATGATCAATCACAAATTGGTTCCCTTCAAACTATTTTCAAGCCCTAATCAGATTTTATATAGTCGTTTTGGTGCCGTTTCTGAAGATGACAAACATTTGCTCAATGACATAATGATGGACACCGATACTCACTTTCTTGGGTGGGCATTTCGTGCAATTATTAACTGGAGAAATACGACTATTCCCTCCAATATCACACATATTCATGGAACAGCAGATCGTATTTTGCCACCCGAATCTATTACGGCTAATTTTTGGTTGAACGAGGGCTCTCACATGATGGTTTACAACCGAGCAACAGAAGTAAGTGCATTGATTGCACAAACCGTAGCTCAATTATGATAGTGGCACAAACTTTTGAAACCCCTTTGGGAAAAATGTTTGCAGCTGCAACGAATGAAGGTATTTGTATGCTTGTTTTTAATTCCCTTCAGGCTTGTTCAATTGCCCAAAATCGGTTTAAGCAAGAAGTTGTTTGGAAACAACATGTATATTTTGATTCTCTGAACAATCAATTATCAGCCTATTTTTCCGGCAAAAAAAAATTGTTTGATGTGCCTTTACATTTGGTTGGTTCACCCTTTCAAATAAGTGTGTGGAAGGCATTACAAAACATACCTTACGGTAAAACAACTTCTTATCAAGCTATGGCGATGCAAATAAAAGGACCAAATTTAACTCGTGCAGTCGCCCGTGCAAACAGTCAAAACCCGCTCCTGATCCTTATTCCATGCCATCGGGTTATTGGTTCAGATGGATCCATGACCGGTTATAGTGGTGGCATTGAAATGAAAAGAGCATTACTTTCATTGGAAAAAAGAATAGCAGGTCAGGAACTTCAAAACGGTTTGCTATTTTAAATTAAAATCAAATTGTTAAATCATGATTGAAATAATGGTAGCCTTGTTAGTTTGCCAATAAATGATTTAATTTTGTAAGGACTACAAGAGTTGGGCTATCGCCGTGTTTGTAAAATAGCAAGGAGGAAAGTCCGGACAGCAAAGAGCAGCGCACCACCTAACGGGTGGGGGACGTGAAAACGTTTATAGAGAGTGCCACAGAAAATAACCGCCTACATTTTATTGGAGGTAAGGGTGAAAATGTAGAGTAAGAGACTACGCAGCCGGCTGGTAACAGAAGGATGGGGTAAACCTTGCGCGCTGAAATGCCAAATAGGCAATCTCTCCGAAAGGATAAGAACGGCTCGTTCGATGATTGTGGGTTGGCAGATTGAACCGCTCAGCAATGGTCGGTCTAGATAAATGATAGCCACCCGAAGACCATTTCGGGATACAGAATCCGGCTTATAGACTTGTGTAGTTGTTTTGGTTAAATGATGCAAGCGTTCGGTATCGTCCCGAACGCTTACTTATTGGCTTACTAATTAGACTTTTGAATAAGGTTCATAAAAAAAATTACAAACGAGATTTTCCCGTAATTGTAAGATTACCTTCTATTTTTTTCCCGTTTCATAAAATGACGAACATCAGTTTTTCCGTCCTTTGCGCAAAATTTTCAGACGGAATATGTATTGTCTTAAACACCCTTTAAAGTCACCAACCATTATCCTTGCCTTTATGTTGGCAATAGGCATTTTTTCTTGCAAGAATGCAACCAAAGAAACAGCAACCACAGAACAATCCGGTAAAAAAATAGGCGTACTATTAGTCAATCACGGTTCCCGCTCAGATGCTTGGCGTGCCAGCCTTTTGGATTTAGATAAGCATGTTCGAGATTCTATCATGGCAGGTGGAAAGGTGGGTGATGTGAAAACTGCTTTTATGGAATATACCGAACCATCTATTGCAACAAGATTAAAAGAGTTTGATAAAGAGCATTATTCAGATGTTATTATTGTTCCCGTTTTTCTTACCGTAAGTGGTCATTCGTTTGATGATATTCCAACGTTGGTAGGATTGAAGGACGATCCGCAATCTATTGAAGCCTTCAAGATTGAAAACATGGAACGTTATAAACCTCAAGCCAAAGTTCATATTACACCATTGCTTGACTTCACAGATATTCTCAAAAAGAACATTTTGCGCCGATATAAAAATATTAGCAAAGATGCGGCTAATGAAGGTTTGGTGTTGATTGCTTATGGTGATAAAACCTACAACACAGAATGGACAAAATTAATGACTAATGTGGGTGACTACGTAAAACAAAACACAACACTAACTAACTATGATTATGGTTGGTGTGGACATATTGCTCATTATAGCCCAGATTCAACAACCTTGCCTGTAAACAGAATTTTGAAAGAGAAAAAGGAAGCTGTTGTCATCCCTGTTTTAGTAGCTTTTGATGAAATGTTTCAAGGAAAAATCATTCCGGATGGCATAAAAAAAGTGAAGGATGCAAAAGAGCATGTGCTATATAAACCGGATGCTATTTTGCCTGATGGAAATGTGGAGTCGTGGGTCATAAATACATCTCGTGATTTTACCGACAAAATTCTAAATAATACCATAGCTGCTGCACGATAATGTCCACCTCTCCACTCAGTAGAAAGTTACGAAGGCTCAATATTCATTGGCATCGTGATTTGGGTTATTTTTTTTCATCGCTCATCATCATTTATTGTATTTCCGGTATAGCACTAAATCACATGAACGATTGGAACCCTGATTTTATCATTGATAAGAAAATGGTTCAATTTCATCCAAAAATTGCTCGTCAAAGTGTGAATGCCGCATTAGTAGCTGAATTTAGCCGATCTGTAAATGAAGCACATGTTAAAGTATTTGATTTTCCTACCGATAATCAAGTGAAAATTTATTATGATAATGCCACCTTGCATATCAATTTAGAAACCGGTATGGGCCATTATGAAAAAGTGTCAAAGCGCCCTTTGTTTTATGAAGTCAATGTTTTACACCGTAATAGTTTGGTAGGGTGGAAATGGATCTCAGATATTTTCGCCTTTATGTTGATCGTAATTAGCATTACCGGTCTGATTATTTTAAAAGGGAAATATGGATTCAAACGTCGAGGTGTATGGTTTATGGTAGTAGGACTTTTACTTCCGATAGCTGCAGTAGTTTTGTTTTATTTTATTGGCGGATAGGGACAAAGATCGAACAAGGTTTAATTAGGAATATAATAATAAGCCCACCCCAAATTGTTGGGGCGGGCTATTGTTTTAGTCATCAGAAGAGTAAGAAGAATTTATTGTTGCGTAGCAGTATAAACGACATCAGTAGAATATACACCGGCAGGGTAAGCAAAGCCGGGTGTTGCTTTATATTTCACGGTAAAGTTTTGGTTGCCGCCATAAGTAGCTCCGGTAATC
>JAFDXO010000049.1 GCA_018267925.1 Bacteroidota bacterium
GAGCAAGGCTTTGGCGGCGGTGGTATCAGGAAGTTGCGAAGGAGGCGTAAAAAACGTATCAAAGGTGCGCAATGCAGTCTGTCCCATCCGCATGGGGATCGGGGTATAATAATTAAAGCCTGCATTATAGCTCAAGATGTTGTTGCCTGTCACATAGATATGGGTGATCTTTCCCGCAGGGGCGGCAAAGCTGCCGGGGGGGTAGATACAAGCATTCACAAGTCGTTTGGTAGAATTGAAAGCGTTGTTATTTGAAAAGGAGGAATAAGTGCCGTTGTACCGGCCATTGAGTGGATGCCAGTAGGCAGCATATTGTGGTATGTGATTGCCTATCTGAGCATAGCCCCTGCTGCAGGCAAGGGTTATGCTTATCAAAAGAATGATTCGAATCTGTTTCATCGTGTTTATTTTTTTATAAATTTAAGATGGTAGGCGGCTTTGCCCTGGCTGAAGTGTAGCATATAGCTGCCGGGTGGCAGCGTTGCCACCTCTATGCGGTTGGCAGACGCGCTGCCCCGCAGTGCTGCCTTTCCTGTTATGTCAAATATAGCATATTCACCCGTTTGCGCCACGCCGTTTAGCGTCAGCACGGTTTCAGCAGGATTAGGAAACAGGGTAATGTGCTGTATCTGTTGGGTAGTCGTAGCAGGGGTGGGGCGGTATTTCACCCCGCCGTTGGGGCTGAGCTTGTAGTAGATATTAACAGGATCGCTCCATACACTCAGCAGCCCCCGCGTTTTTTGAAAAATTTTTGTTGTCATTGGTTTGGTTTGTAAAGGTTGAAAAAAAAGCAGATTGATTCATGAAGCCTAAAGATACAACTCAAAGAACCTTTTGTCAAGTAAAAAGCCACTCAAAAGTTCCTAAAAACGGAATTTTTGTTATTTTTTTCAAAAAATGCGTATTTCTACGCATCAGTATGTCGTAAGTTTATGCTAGACATTGTGCTTTTCTAAGGATCTTTTTTATGAACATAAATCAGTTAGTAGCCATTCAGTTGAGCGTGCTGCGGCTCGATAAAAACCGGACGCTTGAGTCACTTGTCCACGACACCGGCATCGGTATGGCATCTATGAGCCGGCTGGAAAATGGAAAGAAGGAAATAGCATCCTTAGAAAGCCCAGAGGTTGTATTATATTTTGTATCTTACCTGTTTCATGCGCAAAATTCAATCAGCATGAAATGCGTTTTGTTTTTCTTATAAACAAAAGTTTAACAGCTAATTCTGTTGATTCAATCCGGAATTTGCCAACATTTGTTAGTTGCCAACAGTCTTTTTATAATCAGCTTGTAGCCCGTAATGTGCGGTTGCAAATGAAATAGAAACTGCCAAAGCACTCATACCACTAAATTGACCTAATGAAACATCGCATACATTTGGCGATAGGCTGCCTTATTTTCTTTATTTCTTCTATTCAAGCCCAAACCTTTACCATTAAAGGTTATGTATCAGACACACTAAACAATAGAAAACTTCAATTTGCTTCTGTTATAATTATTAGAGCAGCAGATTCTATACTTGAATCTTATACAAGAACAAAGGAAGATGGACAATTTCAATTAAATATTCACAAGCCCGGACGATACCTACTGATGGCAACTTTTCCCGGTTTTGCCGACTATGTAGATGTAATCGCCATTAAAGAAAAGCAAACTACTACGGACTTGGGAATGATTCCTATGATTTCAAAAAGTCATTTGCTCAACGAGTTTGTGTTGAAGCAACAATATGGTGCTATCAAGATAAAGGGCGACACAACAGAATATATGGCAGATAGCTTTGCCGTGCGCGAAGGAGCATCGGTAGAAGATTTGCTGAAGAAATTACCCGGAATACAAGTCAACAAAGATGGGCAAGTAACAGCACAAGGAGAAAAAGTACAAAAAATTATGGTGGACGGTGAAGAGTTTTTTACCGATGATCCGGCAGTAGTAACGCGAAGCCTTCAAGCTAAAACAGTAGAAAAAGTACAAGTGTTTGATAAGAAAAGCGACCAGACTCAGTTTACCGGCATTGATGATGGCTCACGTGAAAAGACCATCAACCTTCAATTGAAAGACAATATGAAGAAAGGCTATTTTGGAAAGATAGAAGCAGGTGGAGGCACGGATGGTTATTATCAAAACCAAGGTATGATCAATGCATTTAAAGGCAAAAGAAAAATTAGTGCTTTTGCCATAGTTGCCAATACGGGTAAAATGGGACTTGGTTGGGAAGACCGAGATAAGTTTGGCGGAGGCAACAATATAGAGATGAGCGATGATGGCTTCAATCCAACTTCTATTAATAATAACGATGAAGATAATCTGACTTCATGGAATGGAAATTTTAATGGACAAGGCTTGCCATCGGCTTGGACAGGCGGGCTGCATTATTCTAACAAGTGGCGTGAAAACAAACATCATTTGAGTAGTAATTATCGGGTTGCTAAACAAAATATTGAAACCATCGGAAGCACCCTTTCTGAAACATCACTTAGCAACACAAAGCTCTATCAGGATCAGCGCTCAAACAGCTACAACTTCGGACAAAGAAACCGCGCCGATGTGCTTTATGAATGGAATATTGATTCTACATCTAAACTGAAAGTAATAGCAAATGGCAGCTATTCCGAAACAAAGACCGGGTCTAACAGCAATAAAACAAACTTCTTTGTAGCAGACACCCTTAATGAAAATTCGGTAAACATGGCTAATGATGTAACCGGCAAAACACTCTATGCAACTATACTGTATCAAAAACGGCTTAAAAAGAAAGGACGTACTTTTTCTTTAAATGTAGATGAAGGTTATCGTGAACAAAATGGCTCAGGAAATCTGTTTTCAATCACCCACTTTAGGCAACCTGATAGCACCCAAACCATTGACCAGCAAAAAATATTAAACACTTCTACTTTTCAACTGGCAGGCAAACTCACTTATACAGAACCTCTTTCTAAAGTTGTGTTTTTAGAAATTAATTATCAAGCAGGGTTAAATAACAACTCCTCCGCACGACTCTCATTCGATAAAAACAAAATGGATGGAAAATATGACCTGCTTAATGATAGCACCAGTGCTAATTACGACTTCAATTATCTGATAAATACCGGGGGAAGTAATCTTCGTTTTGTGTTTAAAAAATTCAACTTTTCCTTTGGAGGAGCCATGTCTAACACCTATTTTTCTCAACATGACAACCTGACTACTAAGAAAAATTATTCCTTTAATCGAAGCTATAACAACTTTTTCCCGCAAGCATCTTTTAGATATAGTGTGCCCGGAAAACAAATGTCAGCTCGGTTAAATTATAGCGGATCTACACAACAACCTACCATGGATCAGATTCAACCCTATGTGCAAAATTCAGACCCTACGCGCCTTACGGTTGGAAATCCCGATTTGAAACAAGCATTTAACCATCGAATCACTTTCAATTATAACGACTATAAAATCCTATCCGGAACGTATAGTTATGCGGGTGTCGGCTACATCTTTACAAACGATGCAATTGTTCGAACTCAAAACTTTAATCCAAATGGGCAAATTATTTCGCGATACGACAACGTAAATGGAAATTATTCCGGTTGGTTATATGCAGGCTACGGAAAGGAACTGAAAAAGCTCAACATGCGTGCAGGACTTGGATTGAGCGCAAATATGGCTGAAATGAAATCATACCTGAACGGAATGCCAAATAATAATCAAAACAACTCTTATTCCATCTACTTTAATATAGACTATGACAAAGAAAAAGTGTGTGATTTGAGCTATCGCCCAACAGTAACATACAATCAAAATACTTCAAACCTCAATGCCGGCCCAACCAATTATTGGACCTTTGAAAATCGCTTTGAAGGAAACGTAACTTTACCGCTCAAGTTTGAGGTAGGAACAGATATTCGATGGTATGTGCGGCAGCGAGTTGCCCAATTTGACTATAATAATGATATAGTGATTTGGAACGCCTATGTGAGCAAAAAAATGGCTAAAAACAATCAATTGGAATTAAGAGCTTATGTAAATGATATTCTAAATCAAAACATTGGGTTTCAGCGGTTTGCCACCGGAAATAATGTTACCGAGCAAAACTATAATACCATCAAACGTTATGGTATGATAAGCCTGATCTGGAATTTTACAAAAGCACCCAAAGGCATCCCTAATTTAGAAAGTGAAATCAAAATAAAAGACTAAAACGATGATAAAAGCACTTCTGATCATACTTTATGTTGGAATTCCGTCTATGGTTTTGGCGCAATATACTGCACAAGGTAAAATAGAATTTGAGCGCAAGGTCAATATTCATCGCCAATTAGATGATATGGCAGCCGAAAGCGGCGGAAGCTGGTTTGAAAAAATGAAATCACAAATTCCAAAGTTTGTGAATAGTTATTTCGACCTGAGTTTTAATAGAAATGGCAGCCTTTACAAACCCGGAAGAGAAGTGGAAAACCCAAATAAAATGATGTTTGGTAATACACCCGCCGCTGACAATATCGTATTCACCAATTTCCAAAAGAACTCGGTTGTCGCCACCAAAAATGTGTTTGAAGAAAAATTTTTAGTGCAGGACAGCATTCGAAAAATAGATTGGAAGATATTAGACGAAGTACGAACCATTGCCAATTTTAAGTGTAGAAAAGCAGTCGGTAAAATATTCGACTCCGTTTATGTAGTAGCCTTTTACACCGATGAAATCATGGTCAGTGGCGGACCCGAAATGTTTGCCGGATTGCCCGGAATGATTTTAGAAATTGCTATTCCACGATTATATAGTACTTGGGTGGCTACTAAAGTAGAAACTAATTCACCCAAACCGGAAGACTTTAAAATTCCGGAAAAAGGAAAAAAAGTAAGCCAGTTTGAAATGTATGAAAACATTCAGAGCAGCATTAAAAAATGGGGCAGTTGGGCACAACGCAGCATTTGGTGGTCAATGCTTTGACCCTCTTTCGAATTGAACATTTTCCTTGTTTTGCAATGTTAAATTTTCTTTAACAGCTTTTTGAAATTTGGAATTGATAATAAACTTGCATATCTATGCGGTTCTATTTTATTTATTCCCTATGAAATTTATTCCCTACTATATTTTAGGTATTGTTTTTACTGCCTTTGTTCTTCTATTTTGGAACTTACACATTTCATTGTGGGTATTGGCTATTTTATCACTCCTTGTGGGGTATATGATTGGTATTATTCTTTCTTCCTGTTCTGGTTTTATGGAGCATTGTTGGTGCTGGCTTTTCAATATCCAAAACTATCGGTATGCCTATAAAACCAGTAAAACTTTAAAAAAGCGTGCAGCAATACGTTTGCGGGTATTTCCCTTTCGTAAATAATCGTAATTTAGCAGTTGCTTTTTGGGAATACAATACGTTTGTTTTAGATACATTTTATGGAATCATCATTTTATGCACATCCAACCGCCGTTATAGATGAAGGATGCTCTATTGGAAAGGGAACAAAAATATGGCACTTTTCACATATTATGCCAAATTCTGTACTTGGAGAAAGCTGCAATATTGGACAAAATGTAGTTATTTCACCGGGTGTCCAATTGGGGAATCGAGTAAAAGTACAAAACAATGTGTCTATTTATACGGGTGTAGTTTGTGAAGATGATGTTTTTTTGGGACCATCTTGCGTATTTACAAACGTCATCAATCCGCGTAGTGCTATTGAGAGAAAAAACGAATATAGAGCCACACATGTTGGTAAAGGTGCATCTATTGGTGCTAATGCCACAATCGTATGTGGACACAATATAGGAGCTTATGCCTTTATTGGAGCAGGTGCTGTGGTTACAAAAGAAGTGCTGCCTTATTCCTTACTGGTTGGCAATCCGGCAAAACAAATAGGCTGGATGAGTGAATATGGTCATAGGTTAGAATTTTCAGCAGATGGCATTGCCGAGTGTTCTGAGTCTAAAGATCTTTATTGTTTAAAAGATGGATTGGTTACTAAAATAGAAAAGTAAAGGCAGGGAAAACGATTCGGTGTTTTCCTTTGCAAATGAAAACTTCATGGTTGAGTGAAAGTTACCAAAATAATAAGGTTCTAATCAATGTACACGTAGTAACACTGCCTTTTTCTATAAGGTATTTATCAACCAATTTTTACTGCAACGAACAAAAGTTTTTTTAAGTAGAAATTTTTTGGTGTTTAAAGTCCTTAATTACCTAAGTCGGATTACAACAATTCATTGATTGCACCTACTAATTCAGCACGAGTTAGGGGTGTTCCCTTAATCTTGTTGAATCCTTTAGCATCAATCAAAAATTCACTACGAATAATTTTGATCAATTGCCCATTATTAATTTCCGGTATCAAAATATGCTTATATTTCTTCAACAAGTCGGCAAGGTTTCTTGGAAACGGGCGTAGATAACGCAAATGTGCATGAGCTACTGATTTTCCTTGAGCTTGCAAGGAAGCAACGGCACTTTTAATGGAGCCGTAAGTGCTGCCCCAGCCCAATACCAATACATCGCCGGTTTCGGGTCCGCTATCTAAATCTTGTAGTGGGATGTAGTCTGCAATTTTTTCCACCTTAGCCTCACGGGTTTTCACCATGTGTTGGTGGTTGTCGGGATCGTAAGACACATTACCTGTACCGTCTTCTTTTTCCAATCCACCCACACGATGCTCTAATCCCGGAGTGCCCGGAACAGCCCAAGGACGCACCAACTTTTCATCTCGTTTATAGGGTAAAAATTTAGGTTCATCTTCGTTTAAATGCTTTTTAAACGATACTTCAATGGGTTTTAAATCTGCACTGGTGGGAAACTTCCAAGGTTCTGCACCATTTGCTATGTATCCGTCGCTGAGCAAAATCACAGGTGTCATGTGTTGTACCGCTATTCGCACGGCTTCGAAGGTAGCATCGAAGCAATCGCTTGGAGTGCGTGCGGCAATCACGGGCATGGGGCATTCTCCGTTTCTTCCATAATAGGCTTGTAGCAGGTCGCTTTGTTCTGTTTTGGTGGGCAATCCGGTTGATGGTCCGCCTCTTTGAATGTTGATGATTAGCAAAGGAATTTCCAACATAACGGCAAGTCCCATAGCTTCTGTTTTCAAAGCCATGCCGGGGCCGGAGGTCGTGGTAACGCCTAACGATCCACCAAAAGATGCGCCAATGGCGGATGAAATGCCGGCAATTTCATCTTCTGCCTGAAAGGTGCGAATGCCAAAGTTTTTGTAGCGCGAAAGCTCGTGTAAAATGTCGGATGCGGGTGTGATGGGGTAGGTACCCAGAAACAAGGGCAAACCGGATTTTTCTGCGGCGGCAATCAGACCATAGGCCAGAGCCGTGTTTCCGGTGATGCCCCGATATTTTCCGGCGGGTAGTTTTGCTTTGGCTACGGTGTATCGGGTGCTGAAAGCCTCTACGGTATCGCCATAGTTGTAGCCCGCTTGCAGTGCTTTTTTGTTACTTTCTAAAATTTCGGGACGCTTAGAAAATTTATCTTCCAAAAAGCGGATGGTGTTGCTCATGTCGCGATGATAGAGCCAATACAAAAAGCCCAATACAAACATGTTTTTAGCACGATCTTTTTCCTTTGTGCCAAGCTGAATTTCTTTCAAAGCCTCACGGGTGAGCTTTGTGATGTCCATTTTATGCAGCTCGTAGCCCGTAAGTGAGCCATCTTCTAAGGGATTGATACCCTCCGGAAAATTGGCCAGTCGCAAGTTCTTACTGTCAAAGCCATCCGTGTTTGCAATGATGATTCCTCCTTTTTTAAGGGCTTTCAAATTGACCTTTAAGGCAGCGGCATTCATGGCTACCAACACATCACAAACATCACCCGGCGTGAAGATACGGTCACTCGAAAATCGAAGCTGATATCCACTCACACCCGGTACAGTGCCTTGTGGGGCGCGGATTTCGGCCGGAAAATCAGGAAAAGTAGAAAGGTCGTTGCCGATCAATGCGGTATTATTGGTAAACTGTGTGCCGGTAAGCTGCATACCATCACCACTATCGCCAGCAAATTTTATTACAACATCATCAACTGCTTGGGTAGGAACTGCCATAACTGCGAATAATAAAGAAAAAAGAAAGTCGTTTATTGAAAACGCGCCGCAAAGGTACTTAGAATATAGTAGCGCAAGGAAAACTTTGGTCAGTAAGTAAGACAGGAAAAAACTTTTTTTATACCGTATGACTAATAAATCATGGGGTACTATGGTGTAGGAAATTTTTAGGAACAAAAAAACAACTTAATCGTATTTTAATAAAATAATTGTATTTTAACTTAATAGTGTATGTTTGATATTGAACAACTGCCTTCATTATTAACCACCAAATGTTTTCCCGATGAAAAAACATTCATATCTCTTGGTATTTGTCGCAATTTTCTTCCTATCCTATCGAAGGGGCATTCACTTGATTTTCGCATAGGGAATGGCATTACACTGACCAAGCTGATTCCCACTCAGGCAAGCCCATCCAATTTTCGATTTGGTTTGATGGAGGGTGTTTACGTTTCCCCGAGTATTGCTTATTCATTAAACAAGCATAGCTTTTTAACGCTTGAGTATAATGCACAGATGAATCAAGTGGGATTTAAGCATCAGGTACATGAACCGGAACAAGGGATTGTTTTTAATTACAAACAACAGTTTAGTTATTTTCTTCACAATGTGTCTGTCAGCATTGAAGGGCGAATACCTGCTTTCCATCATCGTGTATATGTTGGGGGCATTGTTAAAATGGGTATTGCTTATGGAAAATTTTCAGGGGATAGTCGAAGTTTGGGTTATGACAATACCGACAAATTGAAGTTTGGCATCATCCGTTATCAAAACTCAACCATTCCGCCGGATAACGGATTTTGGATTCCAACGGCAGATGCAGGATTTTTTGTTTCAACCAATTCTCGCAAAGCAATCAAAGATAGATTGTCGTTTATGTTTGCGGTAAAAGCAACAACGGGCAAAATTTTTTCACAGCCGGTACAATATCAATACAAACTCGAAAATAGTGTGTATTAAGAGGAAGGAAATGTGTCTATCAATGGCTCTCCTCTCACCTTTCAATGTGGAATCAATCTCCGGCTGCTGAACATCAGAAAGTAGAAAAAGCTGGACGCTAAAAACAGTTTGTTTATCATAAAAAAACCGATAGTGCATAGGCCCTTATCGGTTTTTTCTATTGAAATAAACAGAATTATGTACTAAACTTATCTTCCTTTCCGTGCAAGGGCTTTTTCTGCTGCTGCTATGATGTGTGCGGTCGTCAATCCGTATTTATCGAGCAGTTGCTTAGGGGTGCCGCTTTCGCCAAAGGTATCCATGACGGCTACATATTCATGAGGTGCAGGGCAATGGCGGGCAGCTACGTTGGCAATGCTGTCGCCCAATCCGCCATTTATCTGATGTTCTTCAGCAGTAACGATGCAGCCTGTTTTTTTCACAGATGCAATCACGGCAGCTTCGTCTAATGGTTTTATGGTGTGGATATTGATTAACTCTACACTGATTCCTTTTTCGGCTAAGGCTTTGGCAGCTTCTACAGCTAACCACACCATGTGTCCGCAAGCAAAGATGGACACATCGCTACCTTCGGCTAATATTTGTGCTTTACCGATTTCAAAAGGGTGATTTTCGGCGGTGAAATTGGGCCATTTAGGACGACCGAATCTTAGGTAAACAGGTCCTTCATGCTCAGCAATAGCGATGGTTGCAGCTTTGGTTTGATTGAAGTCGCAAGGCACAATAACCGTCATGCCCGGCAGCATTTTCATCATGCCAATGTCTTCCAAAACTTGATGGGTTGCCCCGTCTTCGCCCAGTGTTAATCCGGCATGAGAAGCACAAATTTTTACGTTTTTGTTGCTGTATGCAATAGACTGGCGTATTTGGTCATATACCCGCGAAGTAGAAAAATTAGCAAAGGTGGTGGTAAAAGGAATTTTTCCACCAATGGTCATGCCCGCAGCAACGCCCATCATGTTGGCTTCTGCAATGCCGCATTGAATAAAGCGTTCAGGAAATTCTTTGATAAATGCGTTCAGTTTTAATGACCCCGCTAAATCGGCTGTTAGTGCCACTACATTTTCATTGCGGCGACCGGCTTCCAAAATACCCTCGCCAAATCCGGCACGGGTTTCTTTCTCGTTTAAGACTTGAATATCCTTGAGCATAAGGCTGTGATGAAATGCAAAAGTACGCTGCCAAAAAATTTATTCAATCATCTTTTTGAAAGGATGCCGATTTTCCCAAACTTCTTCTGCAGGGGAAAAATGATTCCAACTTTGGTTTACTAACCAACGTAATCCACCATTTTTAATGACTAAATAGGTTGAAAGATAGCGCGGCTCACAACCAACACGGGCTTTAGCTTCCAGTGCAGTTCTGCCCAAAATTAATTTCTTCTTACCTAAGATTATAGCTTGCTCAAGGCCGAAAAACAGCAAATTAAAATATAATTGTAGTGAATCGTTACATGTATAGTCAAGCCCGATATAAAACATATCTAACACTGTTTCCTGACTCCACGCGCTGAAAAATGCAATTGGTTTTTGATTGTATTCTACAAGCCAAATATGCAGGTTGCTATTTTCTTTCTTGAGTGTGGGTAAATATGCTGCATTGATTAGTCCTAAACGTACTGGTTGCCGTTCGCATACTTGTAGGTATAAGCTATAAAGCACTTCCCGATGAGCAAAGACTTCTTCTGCACTTAGCTCTTTGATGGTTGCCCCATTTAAAGATTGTCTGATTTTTCTGAATCTCTGACCATATTTGTGTTTTAGAGCGGCTTCATAATCTTCCAGCGCGTTCCAAGACGGGGCTATTTTCATCTCCATCGAAATATCATTTCGAAGCAAAAAATATTGAGGTGCGTGATGTTGAAAATAGACCATGATGGGTTGTTGAACATCCTTTACTAATACAGCATGAGCACGGCTTTCCCGTAGGGCAATTTGAATAGCGGACTGATATGCTTGGAAAATCTCAAACGGAGATAATTCTTGGATTGCGTAAAAGGAACAAATGTCGTGTCGAAACAAATGTCCACCCACTAATAATTTAGGACGAACAAGCAAAGAAAGAGCTTGCCAAAGCCCATAAATAGTTGTGCTGCTTTTGCTTTTTGACAGTAAATGCTTTTTTAAAGAAAGAACTTGAAAATAGCATGCGGCAACGGGCTTTTCATTTTGATAGACCAAGGCATATAAAAACTGAACATCAGGCAGCTTAACATCCTCATAAATTTGAAGAGAGGCTGGTTTCAAAAAATGATCATTTGGCAATAGGCTTTGCCAGTCAGAGGGAAGTTCTGTTGCCTTAGTAAACAAAGAAACGCGACTTCTTTTATTTCTTATTCTACAAATCAATGAATTTCTTTTTTCATGGCAATATGTGGAATGGTTACTTCTTCAAAGTCTGAACCCATGCGGTGATACCCTAATTTTTCATAGAACCCAACCGCCGTAAGGCGGGCGTGTAAAATAAGATGAGTAAAACCCATGCTTTTGGCTTTAGTTTCGGCTGCTTCAACTAATCGCTTGCCTATTCCTTTTTGTTGAAAATTCTCTGAAACAGCCATCTGGCGCAGTTTTATGGTGCAACTATCTAAAATTTGAAGCATCACACAACCTACAATTTCATTAGATTTTGTGAGGGCAATAAGGGTAGTTTGTAAGGTTTCACTGCTTAGGTCTTCATCATACAAGTTTAGATTTAGCGGCTGTCTAAGCCATCTGTTGCGAAACTTTAGCACCAAAGTATAAAGTGGCTGTTGGGTTGAAATTTCTAAAATTTCTAAAGTGCTCATTTTATTTCTACTTCGGTTGTTGCATTGCTTTTCACGGAAAATTTTACAATGTTATCTCCATTTTGCATACCTCTGGGTTGATTGTCACGCCAATGTGCTTCATACAGTCCGGGCTGCAATCGAATCGTTTGGGTATTGGGGTTTCCGTTAATCTCAGTAAAATAAAACTGTGCAAACTGATCGCCCAAGGGTGCCCACAAACTTACTTTGCCAAGTGCATTTGTGTTGGTAAATTTTACAAAGCCCGGCTCTGGAATGTCTATGGTATATGACCAGCCAAAATCTAAATCAATATTACGAACCATCATAGGCAGCGTGTTGATCTCTATATGATAGTTTGCCGGCTCATATTCACGTTGTTCTGTGCAGGGTTGATATATGTTGGAGCGGGCTTCAAAGGTTTTTCGTACAGAGGCTATAAACTCTTTCACCGGTCGTTGAGGGTTATCATCATATCGAAAAATGAGCGTACCTTTTGTTACTACAACGGTTACTTTGTTTTTGTTTGCCGCTTGAATGGTTATCTCTTTTGTCTTATAGTTACCGGTTTTGCCAATAGACAAGATATACTTCCCCGGTGGCACTGTTTGCGGGTCTGGGTTCCCATTCCCATCTATGGTGCGATAAAACTTTTTAATCTCAGATCCTGTTTTGACATCTAACAATCGCATGGGTGGTGTGCTGTTGTAAAATTTTCCTTTACCATCGGTGAAATAAACTTCCAAAGAGGTTTCCGGCGCGGGTTCCAGCGTTATAGAGGTGGTTGCTGCTTGAATTGTTTGGTTTGCAGGGATTGCTCTTTTTATTTCTGATTTTGCCGGTAGTTTATTGACGCTTTTAGGTTCAGGTGGCTGAGCCGTTGTTTGCTTAGGTGCTGCCGGTTCAGTTTCTTTAGATGGGAGAGTCAACTCAGGAACAATTTTTCTTTTGGGCGTAACGGTACTCCAAAATAAAGAGTAGTTGATACGCTCAAATCCAAAACGACGAAGGTTGCTAAAATGATCTTGGGGCAGTGCTGTTTCTACTTTTATTTTAGAAGATTCGGATGATGGTTCAGGCTTGGATTCTGCCACGGGTTTAGGCTCTGTTTGAGGAATGGCTGCAACTTTGATTTCTTTGGGTGGTGCTTCCTTCGTGGGTTCGCGCTCCGGCATCTTTATAGCCGGTGTAGCGACTGTTTTTATTTTTGCCGGTTGGGGAATAGGTGTTACTTGTAATGTAGATTTTATGATCGGCACTGCAAAAACTTTTCGATAACCTTCGGAAATTACGCCCACAGCCTTTTCTATGTCTTCGGGTTTGATAGCGGTGAGATATTGACCTAAACAGCTATACTGTTCTTTGAGTGGTGCATAGTCCACGAGACTCACGATATAGGGTTTGAAAGCTATTTTCTTGTCTAATAAAGTTTTTACCACCTCGCAAATATTACCACCACAGCTTTCGCCGCCATCGGTTACTAAAATTAGGCTATAAGCATAATCGCGGTCGTTGGTAAAATCGTTTTCTGCTGCTTCACGTAAGGAATAGGCAATGGGCGAAACGCCCATGGGGCGCAGGTTTGCCAATCGCAATGACATTTGGGTATAGTTATCGTGCGAGAAGGTTATTTCTTGTTTGGTGTCATAGCAATTATTTTCCGGCACACCGTGTTGATGACCATACACACGAAGCGAAAATTCTACCTGGTTGTTCAGTTTATAGACACTGTCCATTAGCCGAAGTACGATGTTTCCGGCAGCTTGAAATCGGGTTTGTGCATTAGACCATTCGTTGACCATGCTGCTCGATCCGTCTAAAAGAATGAGGATACGTGGCTGCTTATACGCTTCTTTATTTTGTGCAAAAACAATAGGGGCGGTAAGAAAATAAATAAAAATAGAAATCAGCGTGATGCGCAACATGAAAAACCGATAAACTTTGGTGGCAAACCTAATGGAAATGCCAGAAATTGTGGTAAAGAATCAATGGGTGGTTTTTGAAACCACAAAACCAAGCCCTGAAAGGGCGCAATCTTTGACAGCGAGGCGGTAACGCCCCTCGCTGAAAGGGCGTGCTACCAATAGCGAGGCGGTAACACCCCTCGCTACAATGTGGCTGTAAACCGGATGCGGCTACACCCCTCGTTAGCGGATAGCTCGGTTTAGCCCTGAAAGGGCGCAATCTCTGATAGCGAGGCGGTAACGCCCCTCGCTGAAAGGGCGTGCTACCAACAGCGAGGTGGAAACGCCCCTCGCTACGATGCGGCTGCAAACCCGACGCGGCTACACCCTCTCGTTAGCGGATAGCTCGGTTTAGCCCTGAAAGGGCGCAATCTCTGACAGCGAGGCGGTAACGCCCCTCGCTACGATGCGGCTGCAAACCGGATGCGGCTACACCCCTCGTTAGCGGATAGCTCGGTTTAGCCCTGAAAGGGCGCAATCTTTGACAGCGAGGCGATAACGCCCCTCGCTGAAAGGACAATTTATTATGCCTATACCGTAAGTTAAGTTAAGAAAAAACCTCCGATTTTTTCGGAGGTTTTTTCTTCATTTTAGCAATAAGATTGCTTATTTGATCACACTAAGTGTTTCGGTAGCAGAACCTTTTTCAGTTAGTATTTTGATGGTGTACATACCTGTAGCCAAATTGCCGGTAGCAAGGTTGATATTATTTTCACCAGAAGGTAAAGAAACTGCCGGTTTTTCAAATACCATTCTACCAATGGCATCATATACATACACTGTTACTTTGCTTTGCTCAGCCAACATGATAGATAAGGTAGCCTGATCTTTTGCCGGATTAGGATAAACCTTTGTAGAATTGATGCCTGAAGCAATATTGTTCACACTTAAAGGCCATAAAAGATGGGTTTCAGCACTATTCAATATTGGACGTGCTGCTGGGTTTGCATCATACTCTGAAACGTAAGCTACAATGTGCATGTTATTCTCGTTCCAACGATATATGGGTCCGGTAAGTGTAGCCGGAATAGTGTAAGTATAAGTTTTAGTAAAGCTTTGACCAGAAGAAACATTGGTTGGGATAATGCCCGCATCGCCCCAAGAACCACCCAACATCGCCTCTACTACGTGCTGGTGTTTGAAACCAATCATTGGGTTTCCTAATTGATACCATTCAGAACTAGATTGTGTGTTATAAGCATTTACTTGACTCCATCCGGTTACGTTGCTTGAATTATATACATTGTCTTCTGTAACCATCAATCCAATACGATAATCACCTGAAACAGTAGCAACAAAATCTGCTTTAATGGTTACAGATAATTGACGAGTGGAAGGGGTAAATGTTTTACTTACGAAAGAAACTTTAACGGGTACAGGATGTCCTTTTCTTTGAGCCGCAAGAGTCTGCCAATCTCCACGATTAGTAGCAACAGAAGGCTGTCCATCATACTGATAGCGATCTATAAGACCTGATGGATAGCCAATAAGACCTGATGGATCACCGGCTACATACGTTTGATCTATAACTTGTGCATCTGTGTTTACCATAGCATCTTGGTTGTGGATAGCTGTTCCGATAGAGCCGGGTACATTGGCAAACACTTGCTTCATAACCGTAAGACCGTCAGGGCAATATTGACACCAAGCACCGGTAAATTCTTCTAACAACACGTTTTTTGGTGGCTTGTTAGCAATATAATAAACCATCTTTTGCATCATGTCGTTTGCCGGATTTTGGTCTGCACTACCGTTTACCTGATCTACCCAAACAGAAATATTTGAAGAGGCTGTAACAGAGGCTGGCGTAGTAAAGGCTATTGTTGCGGTGCCTTGGTAGGACAACGGATTAGTAAATGTTTGTGTTACTGTCGGTCCGGTACCAACCTTATAATTCATACGGAATGAAGTAACGTTTTGTGCACCAAGCGATTGTACTGTAGCCTTAATAGTAAGGGCTGAACCATCTGTATATTTTACAATCGGCAATGCCATAACAGCCATATCATTAGCTGCAGGTGCTACAACAGCACCAACATTATCCAACATTAGCACAGTTTCGTCTGTTGAGTTGTCTCGAAAGGCAATGCGAATGGTTTGCCCTAAGTAAGAACGAAGAGGTACACCCCTTTTCCCAAAGCCGTTTAGTGTAGCCTTACCATTATACAGTGTAGTTGTAAATGCAGAAGTTGTAGAACCTGCAGTTGGAGATAGTAACACTTGAATTGAATCTGGATTACCAGCATCAGTAGCATAATCTTCCCAACTCAACACCATGTTGGTATCTGTTACCTGAAAGCTGGGTGTAATTAGCCAGCGATCAGCTGTACCGGGTGTAGCAAACCAAGAAGTTGTCAAAGCGCAAGAGTCGCCTGTAGCGCGAGGCCAGGCCATCCAAGCTTGTGTTGTAAGCTTAGAAACAATCTTTGCATTAAGGCTACTGCTGGGAACGTTATTGTCGTTCTTGATCATCAACCACGTTGCCGGTATGCCGGAATTAAACGTTTCCGTGAATGGCTGCGCTACAACATTGCTGCACAACACACCGGATAGTGCGGAAAGCAGTAATAATTTTTTCATTTTTCGCATTTTTTGTAGCTTGCACAAAAAATGCGAAAAATGAAAAAATTATTACTAGCACTTGCAACTACATTGGTGGTTGCTGAGGCAAATGCGCAATTAGCATTAGAAACCTTTAATGGTGCCGGTATGCCGGCCGGCTGGACCATGATTAAGGTTGATAACAATACGGTAGATCCAAATGCCTTCGCTGCACCCATTCCTACCGTATTGACTGCTCAGGCATGGATGAAAAGATTGCGTGCAACAAACGATTCGGCAATGCTCACCGTGTCCAACTTCTCCCCAGCAGGCACAGCAGATCGGTGGTTAGTCACGCCTTCCTTCACCGTAAATGATCCTAAGATGATTATCAAGTGGGAAGATTGGGAAAGCGGAGGACCAACCTTTCATGATAGCGTGCAAGTTTGGGTATCTACAACGGGCGGAGCAACACCGGCATCCTTTTCTACTAAAATTTATGATGCTCCGGCAACTGACTACAACACCGGATATGCCTTTCACGGTGCATCTTTAGCCGCTTTTAACGGGCAGACTGTTCGTGTTGCGTTTAGAAATAATTGTACTCAACAAGGTGCATTGCGTATAGACAACGTTCAATCTTTTGTAATGCCTAATACCTTAGACGCTGCTTATGTAGGGATGAACTTTAAGCGAATTGTGGCTACAACAGGTAGTTATCCAGTTGCTTTAACCGTATCAAATAATGGTGCTACCCCCATTACCTCCCTTCAGGTAAGCTATCAGTTAGATGCAGCAACCCCTGTAACGCAGACATTTAATGGTTTGAACATTGCCCCTCTTGCCTCAACTACTTTGACATTTACAAGCAACATAGTCAACCCATCTGTCGGTAATCATACTATTACGGGAAATATCATTCAGGTGAATGGTGTGAATGACCCTGTTACTTCCAACAATCAAGGTACAATAAACTTCGTTGTTGCCACGGCATCTGTACCACGTAATGGAATGTTTGAAGAGTTTTCTTCTTCAACATGCGCCCCATGTGCAAGTTTCAACGCAACCTTTGACCCACTTATTTTAGCCCAAGGTGCGAACGATGGCATATCTCATTTTAACATTGTGAAATACCAAATGAACTGGCCTTCTCCCGGAAACGATCAATCATACAACCCTGATGGCGATACTCGACGTGGGTTCTATAATGTACAAGGCATACCTGACCACTATGTAAATGGAAATGCAGGTGGTGCTGGCGATGCCGCTGAAATTGCATCATCTAAAGTAGAAAATGCGTTTATCACTTTGTCAGGTACTTACATCATTAAGCGTGATACGCTGATTGCAACCGTAAATGTTACTCCGAATTTTTCGTTAACGGGAAATACCTATAAATTGTATATGGCTGCCGCAGAAAGCTATTACCAAAACCCCAACAACACAACCGGGCAATTAAACTATTATCACGTTATGCGTAAAATGTTGCCTGATGGGAATGGTATAGTTTTGTCTAACTTCACTGCGGGACAAACACAAACTTTTGTACAAAAATTTACTTATGCTAAAGGAAATGTTGCTCAATCAAATTATAACTTTTGGACATCTCCATTTGGTGGAAATCTGGTTTCATTTGTTCAAGATCCCAATAGTCACGAAATCCTTCAGTCTGTAGCCATCCGCGCTCAATGGCCAACGGATGTTCCCGCAGTTGCAGAACCCTTTAGTAATGTTCAATTGTTCCCGAACCCTGCCAAAGAGAACGCTACAATTGCGTTTACAGCACAAGTTGCCGGAACAGTAAACATTACTTTAGTGGATGCGATGGGTAAAGTTGTATTGCAAAAATCAGAAACAATTTCTGCCGGTATAAATCAAATCAACGTTGCGACTTCTTCACTTGCATCTGGCATATATAATGTGCTGCTTCGTGCAAATGAACATACACAAATTGAACGCCTTACTGTGATCAAATAAACATGTAACGTTTTCTTCACCAAAGGCTGCTCAACATGAGCAGCCTTTGGTGTTTAATACTTTCGTTGCCAAATAGGGAACTCTGTTTTTGGTGCTCCAAACAAAATGTATGTACACTTTGATAAAGGGCATATCTATTATTGTTTTTGGGCTGAATTTATTTTATGGATTGGGTTAAAACCCATAATTTATTTCATTTTATGGATTGGGTTAAAACCCAATCCAATTGAAAATTTGTTTTCATTCAATTGCCATAGGCTTTGAATTGCCACAGGCTTTGAATTGCCACAGGCTTTGAATTGCCACAGGCTTTGAATTGCCACAGGCTTTGAATTGCCACAGGCTTTAGCCTGTGGACTATTAAATTGAAAATTTGATTTTTCAAATTATTCATCTTTGTGCAATTCAAATCCATATTTGCTGATAAAATCATCATATTCTTGTTGGAATGTTTTTTGGCTGTGATGTTCTTCTTGCTTCTTTATGTAATTTCTTACCTTATCAATTATTGATTCAGAAACAGACACCGCAAAATATTCATCTTGCCATTCAAATTTTTGCAAGCCTCCATATGAAGAGGATGGTAACTCTGCCATGAGTCCTTGCTTATTTATCCAAAATGATGATTCCCCCTTTATTAGCTGTATTGTTTTTTGGATGGTTTGGTCTGCACCCAAAGATACCAAGCAATGGCAATGGTCATTGTAGCCATTTACAAAATCAATAAAAATGCCTTTTTCATTGCCGTTTTCTTTTATGTGCTTCCATACTTTTTGGCGTAATTCTTTCGTTGCCAAATAGGGAACTCTGTTTTTGGTACTCCAAACAAAATGTATGTAAACTTTGATAAAGGGCATATCTATTATTGTTTTTGGGCTGAATTTATTTCATGGATTGGGTTAAAACCCATAATTTATTTCATTTCATGGATTGGGTTAAAACCCACAATTCATTTTATTTTATGGATTGGGTTAAAACCCAATCCTATTGAAAATTTGTTTTTCATTCAATTTTCACAGGCTTTGAATTACCACAGGCTTTAGCCTGTGGACTGCCAGCTTTAGCCTGTGGACTGCCAGGATTGGGTTAAAACCCAATCTATTCAATTCCCAAATATTCAATCACACATTCCTTTAAAAGCTGCTCTTGAGCCGGCATTCCGGCGGTTACTATGGGTTGGTCTTCTTCATAATGTGGCCAGCCTTCGGGGTCAGAGCCAATATAGCGATAATGCCCACGACTGCTTAAAAGCTTGCAAACCGCTATGTGCATTAAGTCTTGCTTTTGTTCTTTTGTCCATTTATTTCTTGGTGGCATTTGCCCCAGTTCGTTCATGCCTATCAGGAAAAGAATTGCCTCCATATCGGGCTTCTTCCCGAAACGCTCTTGAACCAAATTTTCAACCTTTTGCCACCTTTCTTCAAAGTTTTCCATGCTGCAAAGGTAGGCTAAGGATGTGTTTGATTGGTTTTAGCATGTAAGAATAGAATATGGTTGAGTTCGAGAGTTATTTTATTCTGAACCCAAATTTTTTTTGAGAAAAGGTTGGATGCTGTTTAAACTTCAAAAAAGCAAACAGAACTTAACGCTACTTTTTAAACTTGGCTTTCAACAGCCCTAAAGCATCATTCAAATTTGTTGGTTGTTGGCTTGTTTTAGAGGAGTCATTTCGTTTTGCTTGTTTTCTTTGGGGTGCTTCCATCGTTTGTTTGATAGACAATGATATTCGTTTGCGGGCAGTGTCCACTTCCAGCACTTTGGTCATCACTTTATCATTTAGTTTAAGTGCTTCATTGGGGTCTGTAATATATTGATGAGATATTTCAGACACATGCACCAGCCCGTCTTGTTTTACACCTATATCAATAAAGGCACCAAAGCGGGTCAGGTTGGTAACTACGCCCGGCACTATCATACCTACTTGCACATCCTCTATACTGTATATATCTGCAAATTCAAAAGCTTGTGCTTCACTTCGAGGGTCTAACCCGGGCTTTTTCAATTCGCGTAAAATATCTTGAATTGTATGAGTACCAACAGATTCGGAAACATATTTTGAAGCTGCAATTTGGCTGACGAAAGGAGTATTTCCTATAAGTTGTGAAAGTTCTACATTCAGGTCTTTAGCCATTTGTTGCACAACCGGATAAGATTCTGGATGTACGGCACTTGCATCTAAGGGATTATCGCTGCTTTTGACACGCAAAAATCCGGCACATTGTTCATAAGCTTTTGCTCCTAATCGAGGAACCTCAAGTAATTGTTTCCGGTTTTTAAATCCACCGTGCTCGTGTCTATATCGAACGATGTTTTCGGCTATGGATGGTCCGATTCCCGACACGTAGCTCAATAAATGTTTGCTTGCTGTGTTCAGGTTAACCCCCACGGCATTTACGCAGCTTTCAACAGTTTGATCAAGTCGTTCTTTTAGCCTGATTTGATTCACATCATGTTGATATTGTCCAACGCCTATACTTTTGGGATCTATCTTTACTAATTCAGCCAACGGATCCATCAGTCTTCGCCCAATGCTCACGGCACCACGTACCGTAACATCCTGATCGGGAAATTCTTGACGAGCAATTTCAGAAGCAGAATATATGGAGGCACCATCTTCGTTCACCAAAAAGATAGGTAAACCTAATTGCAATCTTTTCAAAAACTGCTCAGTTTCTCTACCGGCTGTGCCATCGCCCACCGCTATGGCTTGAAGCGAATGTTGGTGTACCAGCATTTTTACTTTGGCTTCTGCATCGGTGAGTTTGTAGTTTTTTTCATGAATAAAGATTAGGTCTGTTTGTAGTAACTCCCCACGCTCATCTAAACAAACAACCTTACAACCGGTTCTGTATCCCGGATCAAGAGCCATTATTTTTTTTCCGCCTAATGGAGCCGAAAGCAAGAGTTGGCGCAGGTTTTCAGCAAATACATTGATGGCTTCTTCATCTGCTCGTGTTTTTAAAGCCATCCTAAATTCACTTTCAAGGCTGGGTTGAAGCAGGCGACGATAGCCATCTTTTATGGCTTTTTTCAGGTGCTCGGTTGTTTCGTTTGTAGTGGTGATTGTTTTACTTTCTAATAAGGCTAAAGCTTCTTCTTCAGAAGGAGAAATGCTCAGGCGCAAAACACCTTCCATAAAACCACGCATAGCCGCCAGAATGCGATGGGATGGGATGCTGGAAATAGGCTCGGAAAACGCAAAATAATCTTTGAACTTGCTCCCCTTTTCTTCCATGTCTGTCAATACTTTGGTTTGCAATTGTGCTTGTTGTTCAAACAATCGGCGAATAGCATTTCGGAAATCTGCATCTTCGTTGATGGTTTCAGATACAATGTCTCTTGCTCCTTGCAAGGCTTCCTCAATAGTTTTCACGGCATCATTGAGGTAAGCTTCAGCCTCTGTTGTCAGGCTTCCTGATTTTTGAGATAAAAGGAAATCGGCTAAGGGTTGAAGTCCGTTTTCTCGTGCTGTTTGTGCTTTTGTTTTTCGTTTGGGTTTGTAAGGAAGGTAGATGTCTTCTAATTCATTCAACGTAGTAGCAGCATTGAGTTTGGCTTGAATTTCTTCGGTCATTTTTTGCTGCTCGGTGATGGTTGTTTCAATAAACAGTTTGCGTTCCGAAAACTCTTTTTGAAACCGTGCCTCGTCTTGAATGTTTTGAATTTGCACTTCATCCATTGCGCCGGTTTTGTCTTTTCTATAGCGGGCAATAAAGGGTATGGTTGCACCTTCGTTTAAAAGTGTCAAAACTGCTGCTACACTGCTTTTCGGAAGATTGAGTTTGTCGGCAACAATAATAGTCAACTGCTCCATGTAGTATGTAATAAGTTTTTTTAGAAGAAGAAAGTCTAAATTCTTTGAGTGTAAAAGCTGTTATTAGAAAAAAGATGCCACACATCAGCGAAAGACTGAGATGTGCTATGTGATTTAATTTTTGTGCCGGATATACAATCCGATTAAGAAACCATGCCCATGAGTTATGCTGCCGGGTTAGCTGATTGATAGATTACTTGTAGCAGGGTTTCGCCTACGGCTTTCAAAGTTTGCTTATCTATAATTTCCATATTATCGCTGTGAGTGTGCCAGTGGTCGCCGAATGAAGTTCGCGAATTGCTTGGCAGATTGATAATGTCAATGGTAGGAATGTGAAGAATTTCGTTGACAAATACATGGTCGTCTGTAATGTCGCTACCGCGTGTGTAGGGAAAGAAAGAAGAATAGCCGGCTGCATTGGCGGCTTGCCAAACTTTTTGTTGTGCCTCGCTTGCATATCGAGCACTTTGCCCCTCCATGGGGAATCGGGCATTTCGTCCACCCACCATGTCTAATAGAATGCCAAACTCTGCTTTGTAATTTGGAACATGAGGATGGTGTGCCCAATATTGTGTACCCAAAGCATAACTGTTGTCGCCCCATTCTGTTTTTCCATAGTCTTCTACATCAGCAAATAGTATATCCACACCCAAATCTTTAGGTAAGGGCTTTGATTTTATTTGACGAGCCAATTCTAACAATACACCAACACCACTGGCACCATCATCTGCACCATCAATAGGCTTGTCGGTATCTTTGGTATCTTGATCTGCCCAAGGGCGGCTATCCCAATGTGCCAATAATAATATTCTCCTTGTAGCGTGTGGGTTAATAGCTCCGATCAGGTTGATACAGGGCAACATGTTGCCATTTCCCGCCTTCACCTTCACATCTTGCACATATACCGAATCACAAAACTGGCGCAGCTTTTGGCGCATCCATTCAGCAGTATTTTTTTGTGCAATAGTCGAGGGTACGCGGGGTCCAAAGCTTACTTGTTTGGCAATATAAGCATAGGCAGAATCCGCGTCGAAGGAAGGACGAACGAGGGTTGGAGTAGCGGTTGTTTGTTCAGAGTTAGTGTTGTCAGAGTTTGTATTGCTACATGCGTTTAAACAAAAGATCAGACAACCGGCAACTAAATATTTGTTCATAAAAAAAGCCTTACCCAAAAGGTAAGGCAAAGTAAAAGTATTTTAGGTTACAGATTATTTCACAGATTGCTCAGAAACCTGTAAAACGGATTTGTCGTCTTGTTCGTTATTGTTGACAAAGGCAACTACCTTCAGGTTGTCAACATTCCAAGCGTTGTTTATAGGAACGATAAAGGTGCGTTCATAAGCCTGTCCGGCAGCTTTGGTAGCCAAGTTGTCGAATAAAGAGGCTCCAATAACAGGGGTAAGAAATTGACGCATGACATGATTAAAGGTGTAGGCTGTATCAACATACGTGGGAAATTCCTGCACATCTACTATGCCGTCTTCCATTAGCCAAACGTTTAAGGTTTGCTTCTTTGTTACGGGTTGGGTATAAGATATTTTTACTTTGATGATTGCCTGGCGGTTTTCTGCCTGAAATTTACTCGAAATCGAAACATTTACAGAAGAAGGAAGGGCAATACGTTGGTTGATGTAGCCGGTCCAGGCTGAACGATTAGTGCTAAATATAGAATTGTCCCATTTTACGCGATCGAATGCAGCTGCCGGTTTGGGGGGCGTTTCGCTAAAGTAAGAATTGATAAGGTCTAAAACATCACTACTTCTAAAATCATATTTCGACTTTGCATCAGGTAAATTAATGGGGGTAGTTTGTGAGCCGGCATGAAGGGCAACCACCACAATTTTTCCCGGATTGGATGCTTCATAATTTTTCAAAAGCAGTGCAGCATCCGGACAATTAACACATTGCACACCCGTAGCTTCTTCTACCAACACCACTTTAGGGGTCGCAGCCTGTGGTGTTTCCATATAACTTGTGTCAGACGCACGAAGAACGGAGAAGTCTATAGCCGGGCCAATTTCTTTGCAGGCTTGCAATCCTATAAGAAGCAATCCACCTGCTATTGTCAAAATGCGAGTGTTCATTATTCATAAAATAAGTCATCAAAAATAATACAAAACAACAACAATCAACAGATGCACCATTTTCCGTTACCTTTACACACAATGCCACGAGTGCGGCAGTTTATTTTATGGAAGAAAGTAAAAGACAAAAACAGGTTGGTAAATTAGTGATGGAGGAGCTGAGCGATATTTTTCAACGCGAAGGCTATAATGTAAAAGATGGGGGCATGATTTCTATTTCTAAAGTTACCATGACTCCCGATCTTTTGGAAGCACGAGTGTATCTCAGCTTGTTTCAAATAAAAGAACCGTCCGAATTTTTAAAGCATATTAAAGAGAAAGGTTGGGAGTTTAGAAAAATGTTGGGTGCAAGGCTCAAGAATCAATTACGCAGAGTGCCCGAGCTGCATTTCTTTAATGATGACACACTCGACTATGTTTTTAAGATGGAAGGGCTTTTTAAACAAATAAATGAAGAAAGGTCTGCACGTGAAAGTCAATCCGGGCAAAGCACAGAACCCGCAAATGATACTGAATAAGGTATCTGTAACTTCTTAAAACAACATTGAACGGCACATTGTAGAGGATGTTTCTTTCGTGGAAAATAGCTTGGCGATATTTTAGGGGCAAACGGTCGGCCAATGTCGTGCCTATCTTGTCGCGCATCAGCATGATTGCTTTGGCGGTGGGAAGCGGGGCACTAATTATTTTATTCTCTATTTTCAATGGTTTTGAAGGGTTGATAAAAGAGTTGTATCGGGCATTTTATCCACCCCTTAAAATCACGGCTGTTCAGGGAAAGTTTTTTAGCCTGGCACCGGAAACTTTGTCAGCCGTTAAGCGATTAGAAGGCATTCGTTTTGTTACCGCTGTTTTGGAAGACAATGTGCTGGTGCAGGTGGGAGATGAGCAGCAAGTGGCCACCTTAAAAGGAATAGATGCTCATTTCTTAGACGTAAATAACATTCGCCCTTTTATCTATACAGGGGCAGATTCTGTTTCCTCCTTGCCTATGCCAATGGCCTTGCTGGGTGTGCAAATAGCCGGACATTTAGGAGTGGACATCAACAACCCTTTTGCCAGAATCACCGCGTTTTATCCAAATGCCGCTTTAGAAAAAGCTTCGGTTAATCCGCAAGATGCTTTTCGAAGTGTGCAATTATGGCCTTCCGGCTTGTTCAAAATACAAGATGAGTTTGACGGAAAATATATCCTTGCGCCTTTGGCAGATGTGCAGCAATTGTTTGGTCAAAAAGGAAATTATTCCAGCCTTGAAATTTCTGTTGCACAAGGGGCTAATGTCAGAAGTATTAAAAATAAGATTGCCGGTTTGTTGGGTTCTCGGTTTTCGATAGCTACCCGCTACGAACAAAACAAAACCTTATACATGGTGATGAATGCAGAAAAATGGGCGGTGTATGGCATTTTGGTTTTGGTGTTGTTGATTGCTTCTTTCAATGTGGTGGGTGCCCTTTCTCTTTTGGTATTAGAAAAGCAAAAGGATATAGCCATTTTAAAAACAATGGGTGCCAACAGCCTTATGATTAGACTTGTATTTCTTTTTGAAGGCGTGATTTGGGCTATGTTTGGCGGCGGAATAGGGTTGCTTTCAGGTTGGCTAATATGCTTAGGACAACAAAAATATCATTGGGTAAAGTTGCAAGGCTCTTTTATTATTGATGCTTATCCGGTTCAAATGCAAGCAGGCGATTTTGCTGTGGTGGCTATAACGGTTTGCCTTATTGGGATGATGGCGGCATGGTTTCCGGCCAGAAAAGCGGGTCGTTTGCATGAGGTTTCATTGCGATCGGACTAAAGGAAGGGGAACAGAAAAATTCACTTTGCTGTGTCTGCCCTCATCAGTCGAAAATTACCTGAAATGCAGACCTGCCATTTATCTGTATTCCCCAAGAAAGCAGGAGAATGATTCCACATAATAATAGCACCAACAATAAGCCCCACCGCGTTATCCAAGGCAATTTTTGCCCCAATATTTCTTGTGCGTCTTCGCTTCGGCTTTTATAAAGACTCTCGGTTGTATTTTTGGGGAGGTTTTGCATGGAGATTTTTTATGCTGATATTTCCAATTGGTTTTTTACCAATTCATAATAACGTCCTTTGGCAGATAGCAAAGAAGCGTGGTTTCCGATTTCTAATACCCGACCCTCTTCCAATACAACAATTTGGTCGGCATGTTTTACGGTGCTAAGCCGATGCGCTATGACTACTACGGTTTTTCTGGCAAAAAAAGCAGCTAAGTTGTTACTTATTTCTTTCTCATTATTAGCGTCCAAAGCACTGGTAGCCTCATCAAAAAATAGATATTCCGGGTTTTTATAAACTGCACGAGCAATAAGTAGTCTTTGCCTTTGTCCTGCACTGATTCCTATGCCACCGCTCCCTATCTGTGTTAAGTATGTCATGGGTAGAGATTCTATAAAACTACGAATGTTTGCTACTTCCACAGCCTGTTTCAAACGTTCATGGTTTGGGGGTGCTTCGCCCATCGCTATATTGCCCGCTATGGTATCGTTAAAAATAAATCCATCTTGCATAACCACACCACTTTGGTTTCGCCACCATTCGGGCGACAGGTCGCAGAGCATTTGCTTTCCATGCATAATTTCGCCCGATGTAGGTTCATAAAACTTCAATACTGGCAGGCCCACAGTCCATAGCATCTAATTGCTTACAAAAGGGAAATTTGTTCATCTAATCCCAAAGAATTGTATTAATACGTTGTATCTCAATGTCGTTTATTTGATATTGATATTGGTTACTTATTATACCACATTCAACTAAGGTTTTATAATTAATCTCTCCTTTCCACTTAGCAATAAAGGGGTTATAGTTACATTCTGAATCAAAGAAATACTCGTTATCGCCTCTTTGCCTTGCCTAATGCCTCAATCGTGTGCTCAAATTCTAAAGAGTAGTATTTGTTTATATTCGCCCCAATATCAATATTGTCATAAAGTTTCCCAAAATATTGAATAGGCGCATATTTTATTTCCCCTCTCCTATACCAATATGAATAAATGTCTTTTGATGAAATTTTAAGGTGATCATTTATAATGATATTGAATTTTATTCCGTCATTAGCAATTGTTATGTCTATAAATCTTATCTTGTCATTAGTATTTATCCTGACTACGTCATATACGTTATAATACTTGATCCAACTAATAACTTTATCTACTGATACATCATTATCCGCAGATAATATGAAAACATATTTATTATTCATAACTCACAAAACATTCCAAAAAATAATTTAACATGATATTTTTTTTCAAAATCTTTTTTTAATCGATCGTGTGATATTGAAGCAATCCCGATTTTCGCTCTATCAGCATTTATTTTATTATCATTTACAGGGGCATTATTAAAGGATTGTATGCTTTTATCTATCCCATATCTTTCCGTTTCTTGTATTGTTTTACACGGTTTTATAGGTATATTTGTGGGCATAATTCTTATTATTTCACCATCCATTTCAATTTCTGTGCCTGTCGTATCTTTTTTATACCTAAACTCATTAAAAGACCATTCATACATTAAGGCATATTCTCTTGGATGTAGGTCGCCACTTAGAATTGATTGGTATAGTTGTTTGCTAAGCTGTTGAAAAGCACATTCGTTATGGTAAAAAAAAATGGGTGTTGGTTCTACAAGTTGTTGTTCGTAATTAGGAAAACAATCAGCTTTATCATCTTCGCTATTGTTAATGCCAATTAAATGTTCGCCGGGATACCCATATAAATATATAACATTCATAATTGAGTCCATATTTGCATCTAATATTGTTGCATATAGAGAGTCTCTATTAATTGGAATACTTATATCACGTGGAAATTCATGATATAATTGGTCAATTTGGCTCATAATCAATATTTTGTACCGTAGAGACAAATTTATATTGGAAAGGTAGAATGTACGACCATTAAAAAAAGAATTTTTTAAACGAATTATAAATTCCTTAGGTAATTGCTTTAAATATGTCGAAATGTTTGAATCATTTTCAACCATCCGCCATGGCAACCCTTTTTTAAAACCTTCATTTAAAAAAAAGGAGAGCATAGCACTATCATTTTGAAGGCAGGCGATTTGAGTTGCAATAAATATATCTTTAACAAAAGCCTTAGGATATTTTGCAAAACAATTGTTATAGGAGAATAATGATTGTTGAAACTTGCCCGCTAAAAACAAATTTTCTGCTTTTATTATGTCACGGTGGTAGTCAATGTAATTAACTTGAGCTTCACAAAAGTTAGGCAAAAATAAAATGCAAAAAATAGTTATTGTTCTCATAAGTATTAAACGATATAAATATAGTTAATTATTAAATTTAATGTCTTAAAACAATTAGCTATATTTAATTAAAGTTGGTTAATTATTCAGAATAATCCCATAAATCGCCTATGTATAAATATGGGTCAGAGCTGTCTCCTCCATTATCAGGCGGAACAGGAAAGGCAAAGTAAACATCACCTTTTACGCCATCTCTATCAACATCTCTGGTTGTATGCTTATACTCATCTTTGGTATAAAATGTGTCTCCATGTCCTGACATTTTACCAGTACCATATGTAGCTCTACTTCCCCCTACAATAGTATGTAAACCTTCCAGTTGGTGTTTTTCAAACAACTTAAATTTAGTGTTTTTCATAACTCAAAAATGGATTTTAGGAAATCCTAACCTTGAAATTAAATCATACAATAAAAGTAATGGGGGGGGGGTATTTCCAAATTAATTATGTTAAAATTATGTTGCCAATATGTTTAAAGCATTTTTCGTCAAGTTCACTTCGTTTTATAATAGTCCATTGTTTGTTGCTTGAGGGGATTACTGCTCCACTCCTCCCACTCGCCTGTGTAAGGGTTATAGCCGCATTTTAGCGGCTTGCTGTATATGCTTCCTATAAATTCTAACCAGTCAATCACCAAATTAGTTGATAAATCATCATCACAAGATTGTATCCAAACCATAGGTTAAGGTATTTTATAAGCTGCAAAATAGTTTGTTGTGTTTTTATCTAGATATTCTTCACTTTCATTTAAAACACCTTCGTAAATATATTTATACCAGCCTGTAGGAAATTCACCCTGTATTGTATTAGTATGAAGTATTGGAATCAGGATTTTCCATTTTTGAACAAAGTCAAATCGGGAGGCAGAGTCATATACCGCTAACAATCCCGCAGAATGTAATAATATTGGCCACATTCTATAACAATAGCAACCTGTTTTGGATTCACCGGGAAAGCCATTTCCCTGAATATAATCGAATATGGCGGTAAAATGAGCAGAGTCAATAGATTTCATACCCAACCATTTTCCTGCCGGTAAGAAAAACCTTGACGGTGTTTTAGACGGTAGAAAAGCAGGAATATAAAGGGTGTCTTTAAATATTTCTTCGGGTAGAACCACGCGAAAATCCATGTCGCTTTGGGCAAGGTTTGATAAAAGCAAAATTGCTTGCCAGTCTAATTTGACTTTGGCAAGCCTTACCATAGAATCACTCTGCCTTTGTAGTTGCAATATGACCTTGCGAAATGGGTGCTTTTCTATCTGTTCGTTAAACACATCTGCCATAAAGGCATATCGTTGTTTTACAACTTGACGACCATCTGAAAGAATACTGTCAACAGGCAGTGCCAAAAGTTCAACTTGTCTTGAAACTCCCGCAGCAAGCCCCTTACTGTGATATGCTAAGAGGGATAAAATTGTTAGAATGTTAGATGACCCACAATCTAATTTTGCTTTCTTGTTTAAGGCTAAATAATCCTCAATGACACGGTTTATATGGTTTATCCGGGCTTGTGGTGTAGGAATATTCTTTAAAACGGAAGGACTTGCGAGAGAATCCGTTTTGTTTAGATTAGAAAAATATGCTTTGTCTTTTTGAGCATTGGACGTTTCTACAAAAAAGACTAATACAATAAAAACATTTATTATATTGCCTATTGATAAAGTCTTTAACATGGAATTGATGTGTTTAGATAAAGAAAAAACAGGTCACTCGCAATTAATGAATGACCTGCCCTAAATTAATACAAGATACAAAAAACAAGTGCTTCATCTAATGGCGGTCCATCTGTTTGGTTAATTGGAAACAAAGATCTATCACTTGGATCATTAGACGAAATATCGCCACTTTCCCTTGTACTATACCAATCTCTAATGTAGTCTGTAGTCCAATGATCTTCACCATTCGTCCATGTTGTTGGTGATTGTTTCCCACCAAGGACAAGATGTAGAGATTTTAATTCAAAATCTTTCATCTCATAGAGCTTTGCACTCAACTTAGTTTGTTCTTTCATAACTCAAAAATGGATTTTAGGAAATCCTAACCTTGAAATTAAATCATATAACAAAAGTAATGGGGGGGGGGGGGGGGGGTATTTCCAAATTAATTATGTTAAAATTGTGTTGCTAATATGTTAAAAGCATTTTTCGTCAAGTTCACTTCGTTTTATAATAGTCCATTGTTTGTTGCTTGAGGGGGTTACTGCTCCACTCCTCCCACTCGCCTGTGTAAGGGTTATAGCCACATTTTAGCGGCTTGCTGTATATGTCTTCGGGATTTTCTAAGTATGCACGACAATCGGTACAGATATGCCTAAACTCACAATCCCTACAAACGGATATTTTGTCTTTATGAATATACCAAAGTTTCTGAAATTCCGGATTGTTGACCACTTCTATCAGCTTGGTATCTTTTATGTTGCCATAGCTCTTAGTCATGCTTGGGCAGTTTTTTATGTTGCCTTCGGCATCTATGGCTATTTTTCTGTTTAGACAGGTGTTGTGTTGTTGAGATTCGGTAATGTGTTCAATATTATTGCAAAAATAAATCGGTGATATTTGTCCGCACCCAGTTACAGTAAAACTTTCTTTTAATAAGAAAATATTTCCCCATCCACCTTTTCCAGTTTCTATTACCTGTTCACTGTTTGCATTATACACAATCGTTCTAAACATTTTATAGTGTGATTGTAATTGCATTAAGAAAGATTCAACATCCTCAACACCATTGCAAAAAACAAGGCAGTAGCTAAACAATTCCAACTGATTAATTTCCCCAAGAATATGAGTGATAGATACTGTGTCGATTTTGTTTAAAAATCTAAATTCTATGTGTCTGGTTAGGCAGCTTTTAATGAGCAAATTAACGGAAAGCATATTGACTGAAATATTTTTCGTATCAAATTCAATAATTGCGTTAGTTATGATTGCAGGAGTGTCCCAATTATCCATATTTATGATCATTATTGTCCGATAAAAAAATAAAAGTTGGGGTAACTTTTTATGGTTACCCCGATTTAGTGTAATTTAGGTTTTCCACAACTTCAATTACATGGATAAAAGTACGCATTTTTTCGGTCAATCC
>JAFDXO010000004.1 GCA_018267925.1 Bacteroidota bacterium
GTAAAACTTGAACAGAAATGAAATCCTCAATATGGTACTGCCAAAGAAAGGAATATAAATAAGTATCAATTCAAAAAATGATGACGCCAGCAGGTAACAAACAAATTGGCAAGAGAGCGGGTGAAGTGCTTCGGTTGAAACTTTTGTGCTATATTTGAAGTTCGATGCTTCGCTTGGAGTTTGGTGCTAAAAGTCCGCTCCCTCGCCAATTTGCCAACCGTTGGCGGTAATGCTACGAACCACCGTCCAAATTGAACAAAACGAAAAAAGTACTAAATTATAAACAGTATAACAAAGTATGGAACAAACAATTAAGGTGTTAATCTACATTCACGCACTTTCTGGAGGACTTGGCTTAATAACAGGAATGGTTAGCGTTTTTATTAAAAAAGGAGGGCTTATACATAAAAAGTTAGGAAGAATATTTTCATATTCAATTATTATTAGCTCACTTATTTCTCTTATCGTAGCAAGAATGCCTAAGCACGAAAATTTATTTTTATTTCTAATCGGAATATTTACCATATATATGGTCTTGGCAGGAAATAGAGCATTGACATTTAAAAACAAAAGCAAAAACAGTGCTGATTGGAAAGACAAGTTAGTTTCTGGTTCAATGATGGTTACTTCTATTATAATGTTGGTGCTTGGAGCAGTTGGAATGTTTCAGAAAATTGATAATAGCATATTATATTTGTTTTTTGGCGGTTTCGGTGCTTTTTTATCTTTTAGGGACTTCCAAAGTTTCAGGGTATTTAAAGAAAAGAAAAATGCTTGGTTAATAAATCATTTAGGACGAATGAACGGAGCATTGATTGCATCTGTTACTGCTTTTTTTGTTGCAGGACTTAATATACAAACACTATTTATTTGGTTTTTACCAACAATTGTTGGTGTACCCTATATCATTTATTGGAATAAAAAATTGAATAAGAATAAAAGCCAACCTTACTTTACAAATTAATGAAGAAGCCTGTTAAAATAAATAATCGTGAGGAATTTCAATTAGAACGAGTTGTTTTTTTTAATGATGCAGTTTTCGCAATCGCAATCACATTATTAATAATAGACATTAAAGTTCCAGAGTTTAAATCCATAGGCATTTCAGATAATGAATTGCTGTATAAATTATTGGCTCTCATACCTAAGTTTATAGGTTTTGTAATCAGCTTTTTTGTAATTGGTTTATACTGGCTGGCACATCATAGAATGTTTAAGTTTGTAAAATCAATTAATCACAATTTGCTTTGGGCTAATTTGTTGTTTTTACTTCCTATCATCATAATGCCTTTCAGTACCAGTTTTCTAAGTGAATATTATTTTAGTAATTTAAAAATACCTTTTGGGATTTATACAATTAATATTTGCTTATCGGTTTTTTTTAGTTACAGGTTATGGATGATTATCTCTAATCCGAAAAATAAACTAAGCGACAAAATAGACAAGGTTATTGTACACTACATTACAGCAAGAGCTTTGACAATCCCTATTATTTTTATTTTTACATTTTTATTTTCATTAATCACGCCCTACTTTTTTTTAATTCCACCTTTTATTCCATTAACAACAAGACTAATCACAAAATATTACTTCAAAAAATATCCCGAAATAATGAATAACTACTATAAAAATGACTAAACAATAAAAGCACTAACCGCCAACAAGGTATTGCCAAAAGCGGGGCTGAACGGCTTCGTTTGGACATTTGTGCAAGGTTCAACATTCGTTCTTCGATTGAACTTTTGTGCTAAAAATCCCCGCCTTCGGCAATACCCAAACCGTTGTGCGTCATTGTAAGCGACACACTACAAACTTTGACAGATAAAAAAAAGAATTAAATTCGTAATTTAAAAAAATAACAGAATGACAAATAAAATATTTCCTTGCTTGTGGTTTGATGGAAACGCCAAAGAAGCAACTGACTATTACTGTGCTATTTTTAAGAACTCAAAAATATTGTCTGAAAATCCTATGGTTGTGGTTTTTGAACTCAACGACACGAAATTTATGGCATTAAATGGTGGACCTCAATATAAGTTTTCACCAGCCAACTCGTATGTAATTACCTGCAACACACAAGAAGAAATTGACCACTATTGGGAAAAACTTGGTGATGGTGGTAAGTATAATCAATGTGGTTGGCTCGATGACAAGTTCGGTGTATCTTGGCAAATTGTTCCCTCAATTTTAGGAGAACTTATGGGAAATCCTGAAAAATCTCAAAAGGTAATTGAAGCATTTATGCAAATGACAAAATTTGATATACAAAAATTAATTAACGCTTAAAAATGAAAAAACTACAATTCAAAATAGAGATAACGGCAACAGCTCAAAAAGTTTATGAAACAATGTTGGGCTTAAATGACAAAAGCACTTATGAAAAATGGACTTCTGCTTTTAATCCCACTTCTACCTATGAAGGAAGTTGGGAAAAAGACTGTAAAATTCTTTTTGTTGGGGTAGATGAAAATGGCAAGAAAGGTGGAATGGTTTCTAAAATTGTAGAAAATCAACCAGCTAAATTTGTATCAATTCTTCACTACGGATTTTTGCAAGATGGTGTAGAAGTAACCACAGGAGAACAGGTTGAAAAATGGGCAGGCGGACACGAAAACTACACTTTTCAAGAAAGTCAATCAAAAACAACCTTAACAGTTGATATTGACACTATTGAAGACTATGAAGATTATTTCAACAAAACGTATCCAACAGCATTAGTTAAATTAAAAGAAATTTCAGAATAAAAAAAATATAAAATTATGGCACAAATCAATCCTTACATTCATTTTAACGGAAATGCAGAAGAAGCATTTAACTTTTACAAATCAGTATTTGGTGGAGAATTCGCAATGGTTAGTCGCTTTAAAGATATGGCGAACCCTGATTATCCATTACCCGAAGACGAAGCAGACAAAATAATGCACATTGCTTTACCTATTGGGAAACATAATGTTTTGATGGGTAGCGACACACCTTCAAGTATGGGAAAGCACAACGAAAATGAGAACAGAAGTAAAATTTCAATTAGTGCAGAAAGTAAAGAAGAAGCAGACAGACTATTTACAGGACTTTCGGCAGGTGGACACATTGAAATGCCAATTCAAGACAGTCCTTGGGGTTCTTACTTTGGAATGTTCCGTGACAAATATGGCTTTGAATGGATGGTGGACTTTGACGCAAAATATAACGGACAGACCGAAAAGTAAAACAACGAACGCACAACAAACAAATTGGCAAGAGAGCGGGTGAACGGCTTCGATTGAACGATAGTGCAAAGTTGAACGATAGTAATTCTATTCAACATTTGTGCTAAAATGCCGCTCCCTCGCCAATTTGCCAACCGTTGGCTGCCATAATACAAAACCTTTCACGTATGACAAAACAAACTGCTTTAAGCATCATCACATTTTTTGTAATTGCATTTGGACTGACTTTTGCTTTTAGCAAACTTCCACCAATTCCATTTTATTCGATTGACATAAAAGATATTCTTTGTGGTTTTGGACCATTAATTAGTGGAGTGATTTGCTATAAATTTTTTGCAACACCAACAAACTATTCAATTAGTGGGACACAACCTTTAAAAGCATTGTTAATCATTTTTATTACGGCAACAACTTTCATTTTGACAAACTCAAAAAGCAGTTTTGGCTTTAACATACTTTTTGCACTGACTCAGATTATTTACTGCTTTGGGGAAGAGTTTGGGTGGAGACATTACTTACAAAGTGCAACAAACAAGACAAATAAATGGCTTCAACCTTTTATTATTGGTCTTGTTTGGTTTTGTTGGCATTTTTCGTGGTTACAAGAGCCTTTAAAAGCAATGACAGGACAAAATATGAATGCACCATTGCCTGCTGTAATTATTTCAGCAATTCTTGCATTGACAATTATTTCCTTTTTGCTCGGACTCATTATGAACAAAACAAATTCAGTTCTCTTGCCAACAATTTTGCATTTTGCAACCAAGACAAATATGCCAACTATTGCTGTTGCTTTGACACTTGTAATTATTGCAACTTTGACTTGGAATAAATTTATTGTAGAAAAAAAAGTTGTAGATTGACAAAAATTACGGCAGCCAACAACAGTTTTGCAATAGCGGGGCTGAAGTGCAAAATTGAACATTTGTACTTCTATTAGACTTTTGTACATTAGCCGAACGGAAGTGCTTCGATTGCCCCGCCATCGCAAAGCTGCCAACCGTTGGTGGCAATACTACCCGACCAGTACCCAAACTCAAAAGTCATCGAAAGATTTGGATTTTGTTATCTAAATAGCTAACTTTGCAGGCAAGAACAAATTTAGAGTAC
>JAFDXO010000050.1 GCA_018267925.1 Bacteroidota bacterium
GTTAGCGTTTTTTTTCCATAACTAAAAATTTTGTAACCCCAAATCTAACGAAACTCGCTTTAACTCATTGCTGAAAGCAATGTTGGTTCAACGGTTCGGGGCTTGGCGATGGCAGGGAAATTTATATTCTTCAGCCCGGAACGTCAGCCCAATAAAGAATTAAAAGTACAGAAAAAGTACAAAAGCCGAACAAAGAATTTTCAGCCGGAACAAAAGATGACCAATGAACAAAAGATGAGGGAAAGCACGTCAGCCCTGCTATCGCCAAACCCGATGTTGGCGGTATGTGGCTATTTCGTCAGTCGTTTTATTTCTTTCGCAATTTCGTCAATTACTTCTTCGTTTTTAATCTTGTCGTCAATACTGAAAACAACGAAAACTTGTCCACCGAACTTTTTAGTAAAGTCGTCAAAACTTGCTTTCATTCTTTCTGTCGCTGAATAATTGCCGAAATTTGCTTTTGCTGTTACAGGTTTGATTTGAATACCAAATGCTTTGTCACCAATCCAACCCAAATAATCAATGTCACCTGCGTGGTCAAGTTCGGGGTCGCTTTCTTCAAATTTTACATTTGGAAATTCTTTCGCCAAATTATCTTCAATAACAGATTTTTCACGGATAAAACCGTCAAAAGTTCTGTTGATTGTTAGGTTGTGAATATAATCAACACAATCTTGTAAAGTCAGTTGGTTAAACGCTTCTGTCCATTCGGGAATTACGATTACTCTAATTTTTTCATACAAGCGTTCGCCTAATTCCGCCAAACTTTCTTTTGTGATTTTAGTCGGTGTTTTTCCGTCTGTGTTGGCATTTTCAAAATACCATTGTTCCCAATCTTCAATAGTTTTCGGCTGACATTCACGAATGAGTGCCATTACAGCACCAACCTTGTTAGGTCTTGAAAGTTGATAGGTTTGCGTAGCATAATTGAGAACTTTCTCTTTCTTACCAAATTCCTTTGAATGTCGTTTTGTTACTTGTTTAGCCATTTTGTTCGTGCAATAAGTTTAAAAATTTGTCCTTGTATTTAAAATCAATATCGCTGTCCACCTGCACTAAACCGTTTTTGACTAAATGAGCATTGATAAATGTTTTGTTTTCCAAATAAAGATAGCAAAGCAAATTGTTTTCGCTATCGTGTTTCACATTGTCGTATTTCAAGAAAACTCGTTTTCCTTTTGTCTTTTCAAGGATAAATTTTGTTGCTTTTCCGTTGATAATCGGGTCTTCTTTAACTCCGATGAGTTTTACAGTTAAGTCATTACTTAAACGAATTTTTATCGGACTAATGACTTCTTTAACGGTGTAAAGTTCTTCTCGTTTGGTTGAACTGTCTTTGTCAATCTTAGAGCCAAATTGCAATTTTTTTACGTCAATTTTTTTGTCAAGCGTATGCGGGTCTTTGAAAATGTAAGGCAACTTTTGAATTTCTTTTTCAAAGTTTACTTTGATTGCTTTTTGTTCCAAAAATTCATAAGTCGTTCCGTTCAAATCCTTTTGATGAACTTCCAATTTTTCTTTAATAAACGGAATAAATTCAGGATTGATTTCATATCCAACCGAATTTCTGTCAAGATTTTTTGCAGCCAACGCAGTTGTTCCGCTTCCTGCAAATGGGTCAAGCACCGTTTCGCCAACAAACGAAAACATTTTGATTAAACGCTTCGGTAATTCTTCGGGAAACATTGCAATATGTCCGTTTTGTCTTGCACCTGCGAAATTCCAATGTCCTGCAAAAAAAGTGTTCCATTCTTCTGCGGTCATTTTAGAAAGTTCCTTTTGCTCTTTTGTTGGTTTTGGTGCATCGCCTAATTTTTTGAAAACAAGAATAAATTCATAGTCCAATTTCAAAATTCCGTTTCTCGGATACGGATATGAACCCATTTGAACGCCACCGCCTGTGGTGTTTGAAGTCGTAATTTTTTGCCAAATAATTGCTCCCATATAGTCAAAGCCAATGTTTTCGCAGAATTTGATAATTTCTTCACGAATTGGAATGACTTTGTAACGTCCGTAATAAACCGAACGTGCAAATTGGTCGCCAATGTTTACGCACAACCTGCAACCGTTGTGAAGAGTGCGGTAGCACTCTTTCCAAACTAAATTCAGGTTGTTGATGTAATTTTCGTAACTGTCGTGAAACCCGATTTGGTTGTCCGTTCCGTAGTCTTTGAGTTGCCAATAGGGTGGCGAAGTAATTGCCAAATGTACCGAATTGTCGGGCAGTTCGGTCATTTGTCGGCTGTCGCCATTGATTATTTTATGATGAGTTTTCAATGCTAAATCTTTTGGCACAAAGTTAGTCAAAATGTTGGGTTAAATTGCAGAAAATCGTCAAGTTTTTACCTGTCGCCCAATGTTAGCACGGTCGCTCGTGCCATTACCGCCAACGGTTCGGGGCTTTGTGAAGTGGGGGAATTAGAAGTAGGAACTTTCAATTTTGCACTAATGTTTGATAGGAGTACAGACCTTGAATTTAGCCGTTTCGCCCCCATTTCACAAAACCCCTGTTGGCAGCTGGGCTTTTCTATATTTATTTCAAATATTCGCTTAGTTTCAGTCCGAAATGTGTTTCAAGTAAAGTCGGTAAGTTGCAATGTTCTATTTTAAGCAATTCGCAAATTTCGGGAAGTTTCTTAAACAGCTTATTGTCGTTGTCTGTTCGTGTTTCTTCTGTAACTAAAATGGTTTTGTCAAGATTTAAACTGTCGTCATTTTTTGTTGTGGAACAAAACAAAATCAATTTTGCATCGGCAGAATCTAAAAACGTCTGTTTCCGGTTTTCAAATTCCGTTTCGTTGAGTTTATTCTTTAAAGCTGTGTAGCAAAAACGGTTTTCTAAATCTCTTAAAAAACTTTGAGTTGGCAAAAGTGTGTCTGTTTTTATGATGTTCTTTTTATCTTCAATGAAATCCAAACTTTGCACAATAAGACCTTTTGCGGTTCTTTTAGATTCCAAAGAAACCTTATCAATTACAATAATACTTTTACTTTCAACTTTACTTTTGATAAAGTTCTTCAAAGTATCTTCTTTGTCAAATGGCAAATAGTAACGAACCAATGCCATTAGTGAGCTGGTATCAATTACTATTGTCATTTGAGGTAATTTTCAATTTTTTCGGGTTTAATATTTAGTCGTCTGCAAAATTCAGTTTCGCCAATTATTCCTTCAATAAATGCGGATTGAACCGTATTTACATACAAAGGCGATAAAATTGGTTTTGATGCTCTTGCATTTGATTGGCGACCTTCTTCCTTTTCTTTTTCACGCTTCTTTTTTTCTTCGGCTTCTCTTTCCTTGATTTGATTTAGAATATCTTCTTTTACAGTTTGATAATCATTAAACGAAATTGTGTCGTTAATTCTAAGTCGTGTAAAAAGTGCATACTCACTTAAATTTGTTTGCTCTGAAATTTGCTTAATAAGTTCGTGATGATAGTCGTTTTTCGCAGATGCTTTTTCTAATTTAGAAATTGTTTCATCTAACGTTCCAACTAAAAAGTAATAAGCAAAATCGTTACACCACTTTTCAATTTTGCCCAAACTTTCATAATGAGTAAAATCATCACCAATTTTCTCGTCAATTTCCTCTATGTTTAGCAAATAATGTCCAAGTTCGTGAATTAGCGTAAATGTTTCTCTGCGATACGATTTTTGTCGTTTCAGAACTATCACGTTTGGCGAAAGATAAAAACCGTTAATGTTGGCTTTCTCTATTTTATTCCAATTTTCAATAAATTCAAAAACGACAATGTTGTTTTCTGCAAATTTCCCGATTAACGATTTTAAAAAGATTTTACCTCTACCGTCAGTAGTAAATTTTGGATATAAAACTTTACGAATTTCTTCTGCAACTTTTTTCGGACTGTTCGTTACTTTGTAACTTGGTAAAGTTCGTTCAGTTTTAAAGTCTGCTAATTTTGATAAAGCCGAAAAAGCAATTTTTTCTTCTTCAAAATGTGTAACGATTTGCTTTGCACCAAAACTTAATTCCGCATTGAATTTATCTTTTCTAAAAAAAATACTTTCCTCTTTGGCTTCTTTCAAATCTTTTGGGTCAATGTAATAGCTTAGTCCTTTTTTAAAAAGTTCGTCTATTTTTTTGAGAACGCTAATTTTGATGCTGTGTCCAAAAACTTCGTTTTCGGAAAGTCCTTTTTTTCGGTCTTTGTTCAGACTATGCAATAAATCGTCCTTTGAAAGTCCGTAGAGTTTCAAAAGATGATTTAACCTATTGATATTTATTTCAGTATGAGTCAATGCGGTGCAAAATTAGGACAAGATACAAAAAACCGTGGCAAAATTACCTCTTTTTGAGAAACTATGAAATAGTTTGCTGTCTAAATTGATTCTAAATTGAAAATAAAAATCGCTA
>JAFDXO010000051.1 GCA_018267925.1 Bacteroidota bacterium
CTGCCATCATACAAGGTCAGCCAGTTTTGTGCCCTTACTTTCGCCCATGCTTTTGCATTTTCTGCAATGGTGCTGTTGTTTGAATGCCAAAGAGGGGAGAACATAAGCGTATGTATTTAAAAGGTGATGAAATACAACTTTCAAAAAACTACTATGCTCAGTGCGTGTGTGGTAAGCTTAATGTGTCAAAAAGGGTAAATCAAAGTTAACAAAATATTTTTTAGAAATTCAAAAAAATATTTTTTAAAGAATGACAATTTTGTGGGTAAGAGGATTTTTTATCGTCTTGCCATAGATGGCTTAAATGATTCGGTTCTCAAAAGCATATTTCAGGAGTCCGACAATAGTCTTATTGTTGGTTTTTCGCAACATGTTTTTGCGATGAGTTTCTACGGTTCGCTCGCTGATAAAAAGGGTTTCGGCGATTTGTGCATTGCTCATTTCTTCGGCTATCAGTTTCAATATTTCCTTTTCACGTTCGGTTAGCTTCAATTCTTCTATTCCTTCAGTCCGCTTTTGATGTTGCAAAGCAATGCCGGTGATTTTATCCGCTACTTCATTTGAAAAATACATTCTACCATTAGCAACGGTTCGCACTGCTTCCAGTAGTTCTTTGTCGGTTACATTTTTGAGTATATAGCCCGACACGCCGGCTTCTATCATTTCCATGATGTGTCCGGCATCGTCATACATAGACAAGGCAATAACAGAGACGGCGGGATATTTTTCTTTAATTTTTCTGGTAAGTTCTTCACCATTCATTTCGGGCATATTGATATCCACCAATGCGATTTGGGGTACAATGTTTGGCAACGCTTCATACAAGGCACGCCCATTATCATATAGACCAACAATTTCAATTTCTTTTTGCTTTTGCATCAAAGCCCTTAACCCATCCAACAGTAAGTGATGATCATCAGCAATAGCTATGCGAATCTTGTCCATAAAATATCGTTAGGGGAATGAATGATATTACACTTTCACCGGTTTAAGTTACAACAAAAACAGGGAATAGAGATTAAATCAACATTTATGATTCAATTGTATTAGCCATTGCTGAAAGAAATTGATACACTTCCTTCGTCGTTATCAGATTGTCGGCTATGAGCATAAAATTCTTTCCAACCTGTTTTAAACGAGCAAAATTAGTTTGTCTTTGTATGTATTGCATGATGTGGTTGAAAGTTGTTGATTCAAAATAAGGAGAATCGGGATTGCTGATAAAATATAATCGGAGTTGACCGTTTTTCAAAATTAGTTTTTCAAAGCCCAGAATACGAGCAGCCCAACGGCAACGGAGTGTGATAAAAAGGTTTTCAACTTGTTCAGGAACAGGTCCAAAGCGATCTTTAAGTTCTTCTGTAAAGAGTTTTAGCTCTTCCTCGGTGGATACATCATCCAATTGAGTATAAAGGGAAAGACGTTCAGTTATGTTTTCTACATAGCTGTCGGGGATCAGAATTTCGAGATCGGTATCAATGGTACAATCGTTTACAAAATCTTTTTTTCGTTCATATTCTTCTTTAAAAACGTCTTTAAAATCGGTTGTTTTTAATTCGCGAATGGCTTCGTTTAAAATCTTTTGATACATCTCAAATCCAATCTCAGCAATGAATCCACTCTGTTCGCCGCCCAGCAGGTTGCCGGCACCTCGAATGTCTAAATCGCGCATAGCTATTTGAAAACCGCTTCCCAGTTCATTAAACTGTTCTAAGGTTTGGAGTCGTTTTCGGCTATCGTTGGGCAATGTTAACATGGACGGAGCCAATAGATAGCAAAAGGCTTTTTTATTGCTTCTTCCTACTCTACCGCGAAGTTGATGCAAATCACTTAGTCCAAATTGGTGGGCATTATTGATGATGATGGTATTGGCATTGGGTATGTCCACCCCGCTTTCTACAATATTGGTGCAGCAAAGCACATCAAATTTCTGCTCGATAAAGCTGATAAGGGCATCCTCCAACTTGTGTCCTTCCATTTGTCCATGTGCCATGCCGATGGCAACGTCCGGGCAAAGATTGCGCAAAAGCGTAACCATATCAGGCAAGCTTTGAACACGATTGTGTATGAAATAGACTTGTCCACCACGCTCGGTTTCGTAATAAATGGCATCGCGAATTACTTGTTCATCAAAGCCCAAAACCTCTGTGTGAACCGGTTGCCGGTTGGGTGGAGGCGTGTTCATAATACTCAGGTCGCGTGCATTCATGAGGGAAAATTGCAACGTGCGTGGAATAGGTGTGGCCGTAAGTGTGAGCGTATCTATATTCGCACGAAGGGTGCGTAGTTTTTCTTTGGCAGCTACACCAAATTTTTGCTCCTCGTCAATAATTAACAGCCCAATGTCTTTAAACTTCACCTCTTTGCTGAGGATGGCGTGGGTGCCAATAATGATGTCAATTTTCCCTTCTTCTAATCGTTTGAGTGTTTCCTTTTTTTCCTTGGCAGACTTAAAGCGATTGATGTAATCAACTGTTGCAGGGAAGTCTTTCAGCCGTTCTTTAAACGTTTGGTAATGTTGAAATGCAAGAATGGTTGTAGGTACTAAAATAGCAACTTGCTTACTGTCGCCTACAGCCTTGAAAGCTGCACGGATAGCTACTTCTGTTTTCCCAAAACCCACATCGCCACACACCAATCTGTCCATGGGTGAGGGCTGTTCCATATCGCGTTTCACATCTGCGGTGGACTTACTTTGGTCGGGCGTGTCTTCATAAAAAAACGAGGCTTCCAGTTCCGTTTGCAAATAGCTGTCCGGTGAAAATGAAAAACCTTGAGAGGCCTTCCGTTTTGCATACAGTTTGATCAAATCGGCGGCTATGTCTTTTACGTGTTTTTTAGTTTTGTTTTTTAGTTTTTCCCAAGCATCACTGCCCAGCTTGTTAACTCGAGGAGGTGAGCCTTCTTTACCGGTGTATTTGCTGATTTTGTGCAGCGAATTGATATTGACGTAAAGCACGTCATTGTCGCGATAAATAATGCGAATAGCTTCTTGCAAATTTCCGTTTACTTCTATTTTTTGAAGTCCGCTATACACGCCTACACCATGGTCTATGTGTGTTACAAAGTCTCCCGGTTGCAGCTCTTTCAATGCCCGAATGGTGAGTGCTTTTCCCTTGCTGTAAGCCTGCTTTACTTTGTATTTATGATACCGTTGAAAAATCTGATGATCTGTATAGCCAATTATTTTTTTTTCATGGTCTATAAAGCCTTGTGATATGGCAACCGGAATGGGTGTAAAACTTATTTCGGCATTCAGGTCTTCAAAAATACTGCGTAACCGCTCTAATTGTTTGGGGTTTTCTGCAAAGATGAAAGGTGCATAACCCAGGTTACTACGTTTTTTTAAATCATCAATCAACAAATTAAATTGTCGGTTGAAGGCAGGCTGAGGTTCGGTAGCGAAAGTCAAGTTTTGTGTTTCTGCTGAAAAGCCTTTAGGAAAATCGTTCCATGTAATCAGATGGTGATTAGCTAAGTTATTTTTCCAAGCAGAAGAGTTTTCAAAATCATCTACTGTGATAGATTTCAGCCATTCTTCTTCTCTATCAACGGACACTATTCCGACTTTCAATTTTTCTGGCAGTTCATCTTGCATTTTTTGCAGTTTGCCAAAAGTGTAAGCCAAATCCTTGACCCAAAAAATGGTGTTTTTGGGTAAAAAATCGAGAAGGGAAATTTTCTCATTGGCATCAAACTTAGTTTCTACATTGGGCAAGATGGTTACCTGAAGCAGTTTACGCTCAGATAGTTGGGTTTCAGGATTAAAGATGCGGATGCTATCTACTTCATTTCCAAAAAGCTCTATACGATAGGGGTGCTCATTTCCGAATGAATAAATATCGAGAATGCCTCCACGAATAGCAAATTGACCGGGTTCGTAAACAAAGTCCTCTCGTTTGAATCCAAGCTCTATAAATTGCTCTAAAAGCCGATCTACTTCCAGTGTTTCATTCACCTTGATGCCAATCATGTTGCCGGAAAGTGTAGTAGGATTCACTACTTTTTCAAACAAGGCTTCAGGATAAGTTACTAATACCTTTTTGTTTGTTTCGGCACCACTAAATTTTGTCAGAGCTTCTGTTCTAAGCATGACATGACTGCTATTGAGTTCTGCAAACAGTCCTGTGCGTTTAAAACTATCGGGGAAATAGCAAATATCTAAGGCGCGGGTTAGCTGCTCAAGGTCATTATGAAAATAGGCGGCTTCTTCTTTGTCATCGAGTATAAATACGTGATTAACATCACATTGTTGCCAAATAGCCGTAGAGATAAAAGAAATGGCTGCGCCTCGTAAGTTTTCAAGTTGAATTCTTAGGCTGGGTTGAGGCAAAGAAAGATCCCCCGCTAATTTTTTTAAGCGGTTATCATTTAGATATAGTCCCAACAACACTTGCAGGTTCACGTGAGGGCAAAATTAAGAGAAGTTATACAGCCGGTCAATGCAATTTTTTGTAGTTCATGGGTTGAAAAAAAAAGTTCGTTCATCTAAAACTTTGGTGTATCTTTGCCCTCCGCAAAAGGTCAAAAGATTTTCTTTTGGCTTTTTAGTTTGTGGTTTTTTTGCAATAAAAGCATTAATTAAAAAAATCTTACGGGCATAGTTCAATGGTAGAATAGAGGTCTCCAAAACCTTTGATCCTGGTTCGAATCCGGGTGCCCGTGCAACTAAAATAAAGGAACAAAAACCAAGTATTACCGGCTTTTGTACCTTGTTTTTTTATTTGTAAAAGCTATGGCAAAAATAGGAACATACGTTCAGGAGGCTTATGATGAACTGATTCATAAGGTAAGTTGGCCTTCTTGGGATGAGTTGCAACAAACAACCATCATCGTTCTCGTGGCATTAGCCATCACCACATTGGTCGTTTTCGGAATGGATATAGCCAGCGAAAAAGTGTTGAGTACGGTTTATGATCTGTTAGGCAAGTAATCATATTTTATGACAGCAACAAGCGAAACTTCCGCTACGCAGGAAACCAAATGGTATGTGCTGCGCGTAGTCAGTGGAAAGGAAAAGAAAGCAAAAGAATATCTCGATAAAGAGATCAAAATATACGGCTGGGGCAATGCACTGTTACAAGTTTTATGTCCGGTAGAAAAAGTATATAAGGTTGTAAGCGGGAAAAAGCAAACACGCGAAAAAATCATGTTTCCGGGTTATCTCATGTTGGAAGCTCAAGATGGCAAACTAACAGATGAAATGATCCAGACCATCAAAAATGTTTCGGGAGTTATCCATTTTTTAGGGAAAGACAATCCTACCTCCCTACGCAAGTCCGAAGTCAACAAAATGTTTGGTAAGATGGATGAAGTCAGCGAGCAAGGAATTGGTTTTGCTGAACCATATATCGTTGGTGAAACCGTCAAGATTATTGATGGACCGTTTAACGACTTTAACGGTACTGTGGAAGAAGTAAATGAAGAGAAGAAAAAGCTGAAAGTTGTTGTGAAAATATTTGGACGTGCAACGCCGGTAGAGCTGAACTACAGCCAAATCGAAAAGATAGCTTAAGTTAATAAATTCTAATTGTTTTTTTTAGACTAATCCCGCCTATAAAAGGGCGGGATTTTTTTTCAATCTTTTGTCGGATTTCAAACTGTGGTTGTATGATTTTGCAGAAGGTTTTACTGTTTTTCTTTTGTGTTCAAAGCGCACACCCATACCTTTGCCGCGTTTTTAAAATTTATTGATTGTGATTACGACCAAGCACCCTCACGATACCGAAAACATCATGAGCGAATTAGTTCTGCCTAATGACACGAATACCCTCGGCAACCTGATGGGGGGAAGGCTGATGCACATGATGGACATTGCCGCTGCTATTTCAGCCATGAAACACTGTAATTGCCCGGTGGTAACGGCTTCTGTAGATAATGTATCCTTTGCTAACGCCATAAAACTTGGTAATTTGCTGACCATTGAAAGCAAAGTAACTCGTGCTTTTAACACCTCAATGGAAATATATCTTCGTGTATGGGGCGAAGATTTAGCTGCTCAATATAAATACCTGACAAACGAAGCCTATCTCACTTTTGTTGCTTTAGATCCGAATGGCCGACCAAGAAAAGTACCCAATTTGGTACCGGTAACAGAAGAAGAAAAGAAAATGTATGATGGCGCACTTCGCCGTAGGCAACTGCGTCTTATTTTAGGTGGGAAAATGAAGCCGGAAGAAGCGGGAGAACTACGAGCCTTGTTTATAAAATAGGACTACTGAACCCCCTGATGGTCAGCATAAACTTCCTTTACTTTAAAGGTAAAATTTCGCTGAGAAAAATAGCTAAAAACGGCTACTATTGCCGTTGTGATAATCTTTGACGGTGTAGGGAAAATGTGACAGTACTCAACAAATAGTTTCAAGAACACATAGTTCAACAAAATACACATGCCAACTAATAAAGCATAACGGAAAAGCTGTATTCTGCCTTTTAAATTAGATTCTGTAAAAACAACGTATTTAGACAAGGCAAAGCCCATGGGAAAGCTTACACTAAAAGACATCATGAAGGCAAAAATGTGTGGTGCAATAGTGATGCCGGCTACATGAACGGGTAACTTGTGTAAAATGAAATGATAGCTGATAAAGTAGATGAAAATATCTAACACGGTATTAGAACCGCCACAAGCAAGATATCTAAAGGTCTGTTGATCAATCCACCGTGAAAACGGACGATGGAAAAAATCAATTATCGCCAACACAAAATTTCGAAGTACCACCTATCAGGTTTCTTTTGGGTGTGCAAAAATAAGTGATTCCTGCAAAATGAAAATAATGTTGTCGGTCATTCCCCATTTTTCCCGGACGAAAATAAATTCTCGTGCTAACGGAAAATTAAACAATTGAAAATGAACAAAATATAAAACGTTAGTCAGAATTCAAAACCGACACTTCCCCTAAAAAATTCTCAATAAAAAAATTTGCACATCGTTGTCTGAATAGTTAACTTTGCAAAGTGAAAACTGTAAGACAAGTAATTGCATATAAACGATACTTTTTGGACTTTTACGAGTACCAAATTGAAGATGTGCAACGAAAAAATGGAATGGACATTAAATCTATTAAGAACAATTGACCGAATTCCTAAAAAGTATTTTGACCACATGACAGGAACTGACGGACTATTTGAAGTTCGGGTTGAAGTTGGTAACAATATTTTTAGAATTTTCGCTTTTTTCGACAAAGGAAACCTAATCGTTTTCATTATTGTCCGATAAAAAAATAAAAGTTGGGGTAACTTTTTATGGTTACCCCGATTTAGTGTAATTTAGGTTTTCCACAACTTCAATTACATGGATAAAAGTACGCATTTTTTCGGTCAATCC
>JAFDXO010000052.1 GCA_018267925.1 Bacteroidota bacterium
GGATTGACCGAAAAAATGCGTACTTTTATCCATGTAATTGAAGTTGTGGAAAACCTAAATTACACTAAATCGGGGTAACCATAAAAAGTTACCCCAACTTTTATTTTTTATCGGACAATAGTGTCTCAAAAAGTAATTCCTGCAAGAGTTTTCTTTCGTTGTAAAATTCCTCGTCTTTTTCAAGATTATTATTTTTTACCCAAAAAGGACTCAATAGGTAATTAAACTCCAACAACGCGTCCAAGTATATTTTTATATTTACACCGTCTGTGTCTTTTTCTTCTTTGAGGTCTTTTGAGTAACTCTCATTTAAGATATAATTAATGGCTGTTTTTCTCGTTGTTAATTCTTCATACAGACTTTTTTCTTCAGATTTTGTTTCATCTCTGTCTGTTACTTTAACAGTAATTGTTGGATTCTTGAAATACTCAACAATTAAGTTTTCGCTATCTGGGAATTTATCTTTCAGGATTTGACTTTGTTCATAGTTGCTTAAATAATGATTAATACTGTCTTGTAATAACTGTATGGAATATTGTTTCCGTGCAAGAAACTTTCTCTTATCATTTCCGCTTTTATTGATTGTATCATCATACCACTTTTCTAATGCAAACTCAATGTATCTGCCGTAGTCAAACAACTTTTTAGATAAGGTGCTTATAAATTTTTCATTGATATAAATTTCTTCCAAGTCATAAGATGAAATTGAGTTTAGCAAGTCTTTAATCTCATCTGTTAGGTTTTTCTTATCATTCTCTGATTTGTTAAGAAATTTGTAGCATTCGTTAATGGCCTCTATTATTTCTTTGGTGTCCTCAAATACTTTAAATTGAAATGATTTGGTTTTGCTAATACTGAGTATTTGTTTTTTCAACTTGTCAAAGGTGGCAATTTTTATCTTTTTAGGTTTTTCTCCTTTTTGGGCATTTTCCTTATTTTCTCTGTTCTTTTGCTGAGCATATTCGTTTATTATTTGATTGATTCCTTTTTCTTGTTCTCTGCCTTGTTCTTTTGCTACTATACCTAATTTTTCTTTATTATAAAAGTCAATACCCTTTTGGGTTAAACACTGATTGAAATAATCTAATTTAAAAATTTCATTTGCCCCCTTTTTATTTATTAAACTTTCTAATTCCGGATGGTCATTCTTTATTTTTTTATAATTATCAATATTCTTTTTAAAAATAGGAAAGTTAATATGTAATATCCTGTATGGTATCGAAGTTGGAATTTTTTCTTTTGAATAAACATTTTTTCTATTTTCATTAAATCCTTTAAAATAAGTAAAGAAACCTTGCATATTCTCTAAATCTCCTTTAATGGCAATCTTGTCAATTCTTTCATTGTTGCCCAAATCCAAATACTTATCCTCTACAGAATCCACCCATACTTCAATACCTGATTTTTCTGCATTTTTCTCAACGTTAATTAACTTACTTTCAAACATAACTTTAGCCTTTGCATCTAAAGCTTTGCTTATTTTTTCCCGGAGCTTGCTCAATGGGTCTTTCTTTTTGCCATCAGTTGTATTTTCTGAATCATCTGAATCATCTTCTTCTTTCTTATTGCTTTCAAGGAACTCTAATTCTTCTTTTGAAAATGTAAATCCACTTAAAACATTGTCAATAATTTCTCTATGACGACAATCAAACAGTTGCTTTACTCTTTTGTAGTTCTTGGAAAGTTCTAAGTCCTTTTTAATCGTTTCGTGATGGTTTTCTTCTGGCACTTCAAAAAGTGTTCGAATAATTTTTTCAGTTCCAAATTGCGGTATCAACTCAAACCGCAGCGTTTTGCTGAGTTGATATTTGTTTGTAAATTCAGAGAGCATGTTGTTCATAAATAGCGGTATTGCGATATCAAGATTGGTTCACATTAGCGAAATGCTAACTTTCGACAATTTACTTAAAACAATCAATTTTTCACAAACAAGAAAATAGGCAAAAAACAGGTGTGCTGCAGGTCTTAAAAATGTATGCGACTATATTTTCTTGAAAAAGTAGGCTTAAGTTCACGCTGCAACTTGCCTCGTGTTTTAGAACAGGGCATATAGTGACTCAAGGTTGCCTAAGCATCTCGACATCACACAAATAAACAACTTACAAAAATGATGTAGGCATTGGCGCAGCCTGCAAACCGCCTGATAAGTCGAAAATAAATTCGGAGAATTATTCCTTTTGACAACACATTCCTACCCGCCAAAGGAGTATTAACAACCGTACAAAGTTGTTCAACAGGCTTCAGTTTGTATTCCAAATCCTTTTCGTTACAAAACAAAAACAGATGCCAACTTTACATCAACACTAAAGTTTGAAATACAACGAAGCTGGCACTTGTTTAGTCAGGTGCTTACAGTCATTCTAAAGAATATACCCATCATCGAATACTACTTTGTAACATAGATTCGATATTGTGAGTCGAACCAAGAATTGAAATGAAAAACAGTATTGTCCACCGTTACCTCAGACACATAGCTCTGACATTGGCTTGAGTTTTGGTTGTTTTGCGTGAACCGAGGAACTGCTCCAAAAATTTGAACGGTGCGATGCATTTTCGGGAAATAAATTTGCCAGTTATTGCTATAAAATAGCGCATTGAAATTAGGATAATTATCCGGCAATAACATAAAAGAATCCTTACCCACCCCTACCTGATTAATATGTGCTTTTGTGATCAACATGGTATCAACCAACTTAGCAAAACCCGAACTTTTTTCAAAGCGACGAATTACAAAGGTATCGGTCTGGCTTTGTGTCATGCCAACATACACTACACCCGGAGCTAAAAAAGGGCAACTGTTATCGCTTTCTTTTTTACAATTTGCGAATAACAACAAGGCTACAAAAACAAAGGCAATCGAACCAACTCTAAACATGATAAGCGGATATTTTCGCCGACTAAAATAATCAATTGGCATTTAAAAAAAAAGCCCCGCGACGATAGCGAGGCCTTTTATTTGTCATAAAAAAGGTCTTTTCCTATTCTCCCCTTTTTCGATGAACAATCATTTTGTTTTCAATGATGATGAGGCAAAGGTGCGTTGGCAAACCATTACAAAGCAGAAAATTGAACCCGTTAACGTAGTCTTTGCGATTGATTAACCAGCGTTTAAAAAATAAAATAATCAATTGGCATTTAAAAAAAAGCCCCGCGACGATAGCGAGGCCTTTTATTTGTCATGAAAAAGGTCTTTTCCTATTCTCCCCTTTTTCGATGAACAATCATTTTGTTTTCAATGATGATGATGCAAAGGTGCGTTGGCAAACCATTACAATGCAGAAAATTGAACCCGTTAACGTAGTCTTTGCGATTGATTAACCAGCATTTAAAAAATTAGAATTAAAATAACCTACCTTGTAGGATTGAATGTTTTTAACATGACTCGTACTATTCTTGTTCTTGTAATGCTTTGCTTAGCTACAATCATTACAAATGCCCAACCATCAAGGCTTTCGCCACAAACACATTTTTTTCTACACTTTATTGAAACCCATACAAATAGTTTACCTGAAAGCTATGTTTATAGAAAAGACATTGGAGAAATAAGAGTTTGCGGGATGGTAAAAGTCAATTCATCCATAAATGAACTACAGTTACTAAACTTAGGTTGTATCATAGGTACAAAAGCAGGAAATATTTGGACTGTTCAAGTTCCCGTTAGTCATGTAGCTCAGTTTTGTACTCTTTCTGCTTTAGATTATGTTCAACTTGATGAACCTATTCATCCTAACTTAGATCAGGTTCGATTAGTTACTCGTGTGGACTCTGTACAAGACGGGCTGGGCGGGCTTCCGGCTCCATTTCATGGTAAAAATGTGGTTGTAGGAATTATAGATGCCGGTTTCGATTATCGTCATCCTACGCTTTTTGACACAACCGGATTACGGTATAGAGTTAGAAAAATTTGGGAACAAACAAACAGTGGCACTCCTCCTTCGGGCTTTACTTATGGCAATGAATGGACAGACTCTACATCCATGTGGGCTGTCGGCACAGACATGCAAATATCGCATGGGGCACATGTTGCGGGCATTGCTGCGGGTTCAGGTTATGGTAGTGCAAACAATAAATTTTTTCGAGGTATAGCCGACGCAGCCGACTTAGTATTGGTTGCTATTACACCTTCGAGACAAGACTGGACAAGTACCGGCATGAGTGCTATTGTAGATGCCATGAACTATATTTATACCTATGCTGCCTCTGTTGGGAAACCTGCTGTCACTAATTTAAGTTGGGGCTCCAGCATTGGTTCGCATGATGGATTGTCTCTTTTCAGTCAAGCTTGTGATAATCTTACAGGAGCCGGAAAAATATTTGTCATTTCGGCTGGCAATAATGGAACTAATGCCATACATCTCCAAAAAACTTTTTCACCTACGGATACTTTAGCACGAACCTTTCTGACGTTCAGCAGCTCACTCCCGAAGAAGCAAAGCTGGGTGGATATTTGGGGCGATTCTACTAAAAGATTTTGTTTACAAATCTCACTTTACAATGGCTCAACTCCTATTGACAGTTCCGGGTACATTTGTTTAGACAACTTAATGCACAACATTATGTTGAAAGGAAGTGCAAACGACACCTTTACTGCCTCTCTGTCAACTTCCATTTCTTCTTTTAATGGCAAACCCAGAATGTTTTTAGACGTTTCCAACGGAACCAATAACTCTGTTTTACTTTCTATCAAAAGTTCAAACTCGTCCATTCATGCGTGGACTGGATATGTACAAAAGACAACCGGATATTATGGTTCTTTTTCTGACAATGGATTTCCATGGGCCATGTACGGAAACAATGATTATACTATTGGCGACATGGGATGTACTAAATCTGCCTTAACCGTAGGCGCATTTATTTCAAAAACATCTATGAAGAATGTTTCTGGTAATACGGTAACCTATATTACGGCTGCTGCTAATGGTAATATTGCCGGCTTTTCAAGTCGCGGGCCTACCGCAGATGGGAGAATCAAACCCGATATTGCAGCTCCGGGCATGGTTACAGGTTCAGCCATCAACTCTTACGACCCCTCTTATGCTAATGGTGGCAGTAGTTTCAGTGATGTAGCGTATCAATATACCGACCCCTTGAACGGAAGGCAATATGGTTATGCTATGATGATGGGAACTTCCATGTCATCTCCGGCAGCAGCAGGGATAGTAGCACTTATGCTGGAAGCTAATCCAACGCTTACTCCCGCTCAGATAAAATCTATTTTACAACAAACTGCCCTTCTTGACAACCGTACCGGAGCTATCACAGCACCCGGAAGCACAATATGGGGTTGGGGAAAAATAAATGCTTTGGCTGCAGTAAAACGTGCCGTTTCTATGACCGATGTTTCGACTCTTTCAAAAAGCAATGCCATAACCTTATTTCCTAATCCGGCCAAGGAAGAATGTACCCTTCATGTATGGTATGGTCAAGATGAAAAAAGTTGGTTAACTATTTCAGATATTCAAGGTAGGTTGGTATCAAAACATGAAATACAATTAAGGGCGGGCGACAACTATTTAGGCATAAACACTCAATCCATTCCTTGTGGACTGTATATTGTGAAACTACCAACATCATCCGGCAGTTATGTAAGCAGATTGTTGGTACAATAAAACTTTAATCTACTCATTATACTGAACATAGAATAGTACTAAAAACGCACTAATACTTTTGGATTAGGACATTGGCTAATGCCACCACGCCTTCTTCGCGACCTACGAAGCTCATTTGTTCCGTAGTTGTAGCTTTGATAGAAACATCTTCCAACGAAAGATGAAGAATACGGGCAATCGTTTCTTGCATTTGAACTACATAAGGTTTTATTTTCGGAGCTTGCAGCAATAGTGTACTGTCAATATTTACAATCCAATACCCCTTTTCTCTAACCATATTATAGCTTCGCCTAAGTAAAACTTTGCTATCTATGTTTTTAAAAGCCAAATCGGTGTCTGGAAAATGTTGACCAATATCTCCAAGCCCAACTGAGCCTAACAACGCATCACAAATGGCATGTAGCAAAACATCTGCATCAGAATGACCTAAACAACCTTTATGATGAGGAATTTTTACCCCACCCAAAATCAAATCTCTGCCTTCAACCAATTGATGAAAATCTATTCCTTGCCCTATCCTATACATAGTTGCAAGATAGCAAACTATTTACAGAATTCTTCTAATCTTGGCTACGGGAAAGAACTTCATGTACTTATTGCTGCTTGGTTAAAGTAAAATTGAGTGTATAGGCTGGATTAAAGTTGGGCTTGAAAGTGATGTTTAATGAAATGACATTGCCGGATAAATTGCCCGATCCTCGAATTTCTATAAATTCTGGATTGAAATCTGAAATTGTAATAGAATTTCCTGCTGAAACAGTTGCTTGAAAGGAAGCATTATTAAGTGCTGCAATTGAAATAGAATAAGGATTTCCGGTGCCGCTACTGATGATGCAATTATATGTTTTAATGGTGCCGCTGCTATCTTGTTTTACAGCATAGTTTCCAACAAAACGAGCACGAGTTTCAATTTCGCAATTGGTGCCTTCATAGCCTGAATTGCAATCACATTTACCGGTAGCGTAATCACAGGTGCCATGAATTTCACAAGTAGAATCACAGCCTTTTACAGGTGATTTATTACACGAAAGTAAAGGCAAAAAGGAGAGCATGACAACAAGGAAAAGGAGAGCATTTGATTTCATGAGCATTAATTTTTTGAAACAACTTACAAAGCAAACAAAGTAAGTCTTAATCTCAATAAATTCAAACATACCTTCCGGTATAGCTTTCAGCAACTTTTCTTAAGCCCGTAGGAATTCCCTCATAAAGCAATTGCCCGCCTTCAGCACCACCCTCAGCACCTAAATCTATTACCCAATCTGCATTTCGAATGACATCTGTGTTATGCTCTATCACCAATATGCTATGCCCTTGTTCAACCAACGCATCAAATGACCCCAATAGTTTTTTAATATCGTGCATGTGTAATCCGGTTGTAGGTTCATCAAAAATGAACAAAACTTTTTCTTTCACTTTGCCCTTTCCAAGAAAGGAGGCCAGCTTTACACGTTGTGCTTCCCCGCCACTAAGCGTATTGCTGCTTTGCCCTAATTTTACATAACCCAAACCTACCGCACTAAGCGGCTGCAAGGCAATTGCAATTTTCTTTTCATCGTTAAAAAACTCAATTGCCTCATCCACGCTCATTTCTAATATATCAAACACATTCTTGCCTCGATAAGTCACCTCCAATACTTCCTCTTTAAACCGTTTTCCCTTACAGCTTTCACAAACCAAATGAACATCTGCTAAGAACTGCATTTCTACAGTTACTTCGCCCTCCCCTTGACAAGTATCACAACGACCACCATCAATATTGAATGAAAAATGTCCTTCACTAAATCCACGCATTTTTGAAATGGTTTGTTTAGCAAATAACTTTCGAATTTCATCCCATGCTTTGATATAAGTAACCGGATTGCTACGCGATGATTTTCCAATTGGATTTTGATCCACCATTTCTACATGACCTATTTGAGCCAAGTCGCCACCTAAGAAACTATATAAGCCTGCACGTTCAGCTGATTCCCCGAAATGCTTTTGCAGTGCAGGATATAGCGTGTGTTTCACTAAGGTAGTTTTCCCGCTTCCACTCACGCCGGTTACGACACACAACACACCCAACGGGAAATTGACGGATATATTTTTAAGGTTGTTTTGTCTGCACCCTTCCAATCGAATATGCCCGATTGCATGTCGCAAAATCGGAGGTGGATCAATTTTCAGATTGCCATTCAAATATTGACCAGTAAGGCTTTTCGGGTTCTTAATAATTTCGGTATAAGTTCCTGCTGCTACGACTTCGCCACCCAAATGACTGGCAAGCGGCCCCATATCTATGATATAATCTGCTTCTTGCATCATTAAGGTATCGTGCTCTACTACCACTACGGTATTTCCCAAGTCGCGCAAATTTTTCAAAACAGAGATTAAGCGTTCCGTATCACGAGAATGTAGTCCAATGCTGGGTTCATCTAAAATATATAGTGAGTCTGTTAGGTTACTTCCCAAGAACTTAGTCAATTGTATTCTTTGACTTTCTCCACCAGAAAGTGAATTGGCTGCTCGGTTTAAGGTAAGGTAGCCTAAACCTACGTCCAGTAATGTTTTCAGTCGCTGGTTGATTTCAATGAGTATTCTTTTTGCAATGATTTGTTCCTGCTCGTTTAAAGTCAATTTTTGAAACCAAACATATAGATCAGAAGTTGGCATAGTTAGCAAATTGGCTATGGTAGCATCGTTTACCTTCACGTACAGAGCTTCCGGTCGGAGTCGTGTGCCTTTGCAAGTTGGGCAAGTTGCTTTTCCACGATAGCGAGACTGCATAATGCGATATTGCACTTTGTACAGGTTTTGGCTAACCATTTCAAAGAAATCATTGATTCCCTTAACTCGTGAATTTCCATTCCAAAGCAAATCATTTTCACTTTCATTCAACAAGGCTATGGGCTTATGTATTGGAAAATCAAAGGCTGCCGAACTCCGTATAAATTCACGTAGCCACTCGTTCATTTTCTCTCCTTTCCAACAAGCGATGGCACCTTCATAAACACTAAGGCTATTATCAGGGATGACCAACGCCTCGTCAATTCCCAGTACCATACCAAAACCTTCACATTGCGGGCATGCTCCATAAGGATTATTGAACGAAAATAGATTAGGTGAAGGCTCTTCAAAGCGTATCCCATCAGCTTCAAAGCGGCTGTTGAAGGAGTGCATTTTCTCTCCGTTTGTTTTTATCATGCAATCGCCTTCACTTTCAAAAAAAGCGGTTTGAATACTATCTGCCAAACGATGTACATCATCTTCATCAAATGCCTTTGTTACCAATCGGTCAATCAGCAAATAATAGCCCGTGATTTCTTGTAATTGAGAGGCATTATCCAGCAATTCTTCAATTCTAAATATGGAGCCTATTGAGGCATCATTTTGAAAATAAACTCGTGCAAACCCTTTGTGCATCAGTATTTCCAGTTCTTCCTTAAAACTACGTCCATATTTAGTTTGGATTTTTACCATTATTTGCACCTTAGTTCCTAAAGGCAAACGGCAAACAAAATCAACTACATCTGAAACGGTATCTCGTTTTACTTGTTGGCCGCTTTTCGGTGAAAATGTTTTTCCTATTCGGGCAAAAAGTAAACGTAAATAATCATACAACTCAGTCATAGACCCTACGGAACTTCGCGGTGTTCGGGTCGTTACCTTTTGTTCAATAGCTATGGCAGGGCAAATGCCATGAATAAAATCAACATCAGGCTTATCCATTCGGAGTAAAAACTGTCGTGCATAGGCACTCAAACTTTCTGCATATCGGCGTTGACCTTCTGCAAAAAGCGTATCCATAGTCAGAGAAGATTTTCCACTGCCGGAAACGCCCGTAACCACAACCAATTTATTACGAGGAATGGCAACATCCACGTTTTTTAAGTTGTGCATTCTTGCACCCTTAATCAAAATATCTTCGTTTGAAAAAGGCTTATTATTTCCCATAGATGTTTCAAGCGTTTGAGCCTGAACTATGTTCTGATTTTCTATATCCCTTTTGCCCTTTTTTGTTGCCTGAATTTTGCGAGATGATTCTTTCTTTGATGCCATATACACTACCTCATGCGAAGTTAGCATAAAACATTGCGGTCAAAACAAAAGCTGCCGTCATTCAACGTCTGAAAAGCAACTATTTTTCGTGAATAGCTAACAGGGGTAGTGCTACTTTTTGCATTATTGCTTTGGTGCGGCTTTTATGAAAAATGTTTTCAAAAAATGAATACTTATGGGGCACAATGATGAGCCAATCCATTTGATGATCGTTCAAAAAATCTTCAATACCTTCCTCCACATTCTCCTTTTCAACATAATGATAAACAGGATTGAGCGTGCGTAGTGCCAAGTGTAAATCAGACTTTTCCAACATTTCATCATAGGTAGTGTCTTTTTGACCCTTCTCTATATTCAGTACATGAAGTTGTGCATGTGTATAGTCTATCAACTTTACGAACAAATCTGTGTTCAGATGGTTGGCAATATGCTTAAAATCGCAAGCAAAGCATAGTTTTTCGGGCTTTTTATAGTCAAAATTGGGCGGGATAGCCAACACCATAAAATCTGAATGTCGCAGGGCAGAAAGCACATTACTGCCCAACCACAATGCTGCTCCACCCAAACCACTGTTACCTAAAACAACAAACATAGGTGCTTCCTTTTCCGCATATTCATCAATGCAGTCCATCAAATCACCAAACATAATTTTTGACTCAAGGATGGTCTTTGGATGGTCTTTACGAAATTGGTCGAAAATCTTTGCCATTCTACCTTCCGCAATTTCTTTAGCTTCATCTAATGGCATTATAGGCATAGGCGCATCACTGAAGGTAACCGGGATTATGAAGGTGTGAAACACGACTACTTTCAAATTAAGATCAGCACCAAGCTGACATGCAAAAGAGAGTGAATTGTTGGCAACATCAGAAAAATCGGTTGCGGCTAAGATATAGGACATAAAAAATGTTTAATGACTAAAATAACTAGAAGCAAAATACGGATATTCAAACAGCTATCCTCATTCATTTTCTGATTGCTTTATTCTTCTCACTCATTTCCCTATTTTTCCCTCCCCGATATAAATGCAAAGGCATAATTAAGCTGTATCAATATAATAAACGATATACTTAAATAAGTGCTAACAAAGCAAAATAAGGCACCCAGAAAGTATAAAGATTGTGCTATGATGATTCTGTGGCGAATGGGCTTATCTACTATATCTCGAGTTTGTTCGTTTATAAATCCATGTTTATAGGCATACCACCAATTAACATACAACATCAATCCCATCAAAAAAATATTGAACCAATAAATCAACAACGGAAATTTAAATTGTGTGTAATCGCCCAGGAAAGCCGTAGAAAAGGGCAAAAGAGTTACCGACAACAAAAACATCAAGTTGATCCAACCCAAATTTCGATCGCTTTTTTCTATGTTTTTGTACTGCGCACTATGTCCCGTCCAGAAAATTCCGGTCGTCATAAACGCAAGAAAATAAACTAAAAATTTTGGCTTGAGTGCCCATAAAGCAGCCATCAGCTCAGTATCCGATGTGATTGCATGTTGAATAGGGACTTTAATTTCTAATACTAACAAAGTCATTGCAACAGAAAACACACCATCACTAATTGCAATTATTCTTGACGAATCTTTTCCTGCAATAGAATTATATTTTGAGTTGAGCATGATTTTTCTTTAAAAAAAGTTTGGTTCAATTTAAGCATTAGAGCTTGATGGGCAAAGCAGTTATCGTTTCCTGTATATGCCCAAAAACAAACGAAGAATTAAGATCAAATAAGGTGTCAATGAGGAATAAAAACTAAGTTACTAAAGCTCAATTCAAAATGGCACTATCTTTGGCACTTCATTTTAAAAATCAGATTATTTAAGAGTGAAATACCGTTACGCAATTTTGATTATTCTGTTCATCATCTTGATTGATCAGGCTTCTAAATTTTACATCAAAACTCATTTTTATTATGGCGAGGAAGTAAACGTGATTGGTACTTGGTTTCGATTGCATTTTATAGAAAATGAAGGAATGGCTTTTGGCATGAAACTAAGCCAAGCATCTATCGGCAAACTTATCCTGACTCTTTTTCGATTAATAGCCGTTACTATTGGTTTTTTCTTATTGAAGCGCATCATTGTCAAAGGATACTCTCGTGGTGCTATAATTTGTGGTTCCTTCATTCTGGCAGGAGCACTTGGCAATTTGATTGATAGTATATTTTATGGAATGATTTTTAGTGAAAGTTCGTTTCATCTGGGTCAATTAGTTCCTTGGGGTCAAGGCTATGGAAAATTGTTTCATGGGCGTGTGGTGGACATGCTTTATTTTCCCTTAGTAGATGCTCGAATGCCTGAATGGTTTCCGTTTTTAGGGGGAAGATACTTTGTATTTTTTGAGCCGGTGTTCAACATTGCAGATGCAGCTATTTCTACCGGAGTTTTAACCTTATTATTTTTTCAAAAAAAGCTACTACACAAACCAAACCTATCAGAAACAACAACCCATAACTAAACGTAAAACAGCACATTCTCATGGAGCACGATAATCTCTTGGCTATCAATGTGTGGCTTGCCGGACGAAGCTATCGCATACGCATCAAACCGGAAGAAGAAGAAGCAGTGCGACTTGCCATAAAACAGGCTGATAATCAATTGGCTGAAATGCGAACACAATATGCGGGCAAAGATGATCAAGATTTTTTAGCAATGGTTTTGCTAACCTATGCCACAGAAAGTGTTACCGACCAACCATCAAACTCACCAGTCCGACTCGAGTTGAAAAAGATGATTGATAAATTGGATTACGTTTTAAAAGACCCACTCTAAAAAATAGTTTTAATAAGGGGAGATAGGAATAGCATCTAATTCAGCTGAATCCTTTCTGCCTCTGCCTTCTGTGCTTGTTCCCAACGCCAAGCCGTATCCATCATTTGGTGGAGATTGTATTTTGTTTCCCAACCCAGCAATGCACGAGCTTTGTTGTTGTTGGCATATACTTCTATTACATCACCGGGACGACGATCGCCTAATTGATAATTTAGTTTTTGACCTGAAACTTCTTCAAATGCTTTTATCAATTCCAAAACAGTTACCCCATTTCCCGTTCCCAGATTGAAAACTTCACAACGTTCTCTATTTCTTCCTTCGATCATGTATTGCAGGGCACGCGTATGTGCATTAGCTATGTCCATTACATGGATATAATCGCGCACACAGGATCCATCGCGAGTTTCATAATCATACCCAAAAACGTGCATTTCTTTTCGCTTACCGATTGCAGTTTGTGTAATAACCGGAACTAAGTTTTCAGGTTTTTCTTGCAACTCTCCAATTAGTACGGAATCATGAGCACCCACCGGATTGAAATATCGCAAAAGCATAGCATTAAAATCACGATCTACTCGCGTTATGTCTCGACAAATATCTTCACCCATTTGCTTGGTGCGTGCATAAGGGCTTTCCGGTTCTTGAAGTGGAGCCGTTTCTTCAACAGGCAATTGTTTCGCATTACCATAAACAGAGCAAGACGATGAAAACACAAAATGCCTGACCCCATATTCTTTGGCACACTGCAGAATGTTTACCAATGAGTCAATATTGTTACGATAATATCGCAAGGGTTGTTCAACCGATTCAGGTACAGATTTGAAAGCGGCAAAATGGATGATACCAATAATGTCAGGGTTTTCTATAAACACCGCCTGAGCATCTTCTAAATTACAAAGATTGACACGGTAGTTTTTGATGGGCTTACCCAAAACCTTCTCTATCCCATTATTCATTCTCAGTGAGCCTCGTGATAGGTCATCAATAGAAATTACATCAAAGCCATTATTGACAAGATCAACAATCGTGTGACCACCGATATATCCACAACCACCGGTTACTAGAATTTTTTTCATTGGGAGTAAACTTTTATTAAAAAAAGTGCCGTTTTAAGCAACCTCTTTTTAGCAAGAGCGCAAAGATAGGTGAAAGAATTGCGTGGCGTGAATTTTCATTCAAGAAGCGAAGCATTTTATCGGCAAATAATTTCCATTATTTTTACGAGCTAAGTTTCATTATGCCTATTTTACGTTTCAGAGTTTATTGGGAGGAAGACGATCAGATTTATCGCGACATTGAAATCAAGTCGGGGCAAAGCTTTTTAGAGTTTCATAAAATAATTATACAGGCTTACGAGTTTGACGGAAAGCATAGTGCTTCATTTTTTGAAAGTAACGATCGCTGGCAAAGAAATCGAGAAATTAATTCCGAAGTTTTGACCAATAAGAAAGATGCGCCTTCTTTATCCATGATGCGTACGCCGGTGAGCGCACTCGTAACAAAGCCTGATCAGAAATTTGTGTATGAATATGATCCGGCAAAAAATTGGATTTTTTTGATTGAGCTAATTGGAGTCAGCAAAGAAGAAGACCCTCGCCGTACCTATCCTTATTTGTTACGAAAAGAAGGGATAGCACCGACTCAATATGGAGCTAAAGGAATGGCAAAAGACTTCCTTTTGGATATTGAAGAAAAGTATGACTTAGGCTCAGATGAAATGCAGGAAGGATATGGTAGCGAAGGTGAGGAAGAAAACGATGAAAGCAGTCAAACTGAAAGTTTCGGCAGCGAGGAAAGCTACGATGAATAAGCTCACAAAAGTGAAAACGGTTCTTGTCCTTGCAGGCCCAACTGCAGTTGGTAAAACTGCGATTTCTTTAGAAGTTGCCAAGCAATTATCCGCCGATATTATTTCTGCCGACAGTCGTCAATGCTACCAAGGCATGTCAATTGGAACAGCGATGCCAACTGCCATTGAACTACAACAGGTTCGTCATTTTTTCGTGAATGAATTTCCTGTAACAAAATCAATTACCGCATCCGATTTTGAGTCTTATGCTTTACAAAAACTGGATGAAATATTCATCAGTAGCAATTTTGCTGTGGTATGTGGTGGCACAGGGCTTTATATAAAAGCATTAACGGAAGGATTGGATGAAATGCCCAAAGTGGATAAAATAATCAGCCATAGAGTAAATGAAAGTTATGAAAAATACGGGCTTGCTTGGCTTCAGGAAATGATAAAAAATGAAGACCCTATTTTTTATGAAAAGGGAGAGATTGCCAATCCGGCGCGGCTTTTACGAGCACTTAGTTTTAAGCGGTCAACAGGTCAAAGCATTCTCAACTATCATACGGGTAAGAAAAAAAATCGTCCATTCCGCATTGTAAAAGTGGCATTAAATCTACCTCGAAATATTCTGTATGACCGAATCAACCTTAGAGTTGATGCCATGATGGAAGCTGGATTATTAGATGAAGTAAAAAGCTTACTCCCCTACCGGCAATTGAAGAACCTTCAAACTGTTGGCTATACCGAGTTATTTGATTTTCTTGATAAAAAATGTAGCTTAAATGAAGCTGTGGCAATGATTAAGCAACATTCCAGAAACTATGCGAAGCGACAACTTACTTGGTTTAGAAAATATCCTGAATATACCTGGCTGGATGCACGTGTACCTAATATAGCGAACGAAATCATTGGTCTTTTATCCTAAAAAAAGAAACCCGATACTTGTAAAAGCATCGGGAATTTGTGTTCTCAAGACTTAAGTCAGTTGAACTAAGATTTTTTCTCGTCTGTTTTTTTATCTTCTTTTTTTGCTTCAGAATGGTTACAATTTTTGTCGCCTTTCTTGCAGCAAGCTTCTTTTTTCTCACCCTTTTTGCAACATGCCTTTGCTTCTTTTTTGCCATCACAAGCAAAAGAAACACCTGTTATCATTAGGGCAGCGAGGAATAAACTAAGTTTTTTCATTTTAGAGCAATTTAAGTAGTAAAAGTACAATAGTTAATCTAAATGAGCAATTTTTGTTACACCTCCTTTTACAACCTCTCCAATTTTAACATCTACTTTAGTGTTAAGTGGCAAATAAAGGTCAACCCGAGAGCCAAAACGGATAAAACCAAACTCATCATTTTGCTTTACCTCATCTCCTTCTTTCACATAATAGCATATTCTACGAGCCAAAGCTCCGGCAATTTGTCTTACTAATAATTCAAGCTTATTATTTCCCACGACCATTGTAGTTCGTTCATTTTCTGTTGATGATTTTGGATGCCATGCTACTAAATATTTTCCGGGATGATATTGCATATATTTTACCGCTCCATTGATAGGGCTTCTGTTTACATGTACATTTAATGGCGACATGAATACAGAAATTTGCAACCGCTTTTCTTTAAAATATTCCGGTTCATACGTTTCTTCAATCACTACAACTTTCCCATCAGCAGGCGAAATCACTACATTTTCCCCAAAGGTTAAATTGCGATTAGGTAATCGAAAAAACCAAAGTACCCAAAACCAAAGTAGAAAGCAGACTAACTGAACAAACCAAAACAAAATACTGAATTGAAACAGAAAGTGATACATTCCATAGGCAATAAGCCCCCAAAGAATAGTTGCGATAAGAATATAACGGTAGCCTTCCCGATGAATGCGCATTAGTTAAGAGTATGTGTTAAGATTGCGAAAGTACGTCTAAAAAATAAGGAGCGAAAGCTTTGGCATAAATACTGCTGCATAAGAAAAAGCGAAAGGTGTAGCTAAAAGCAATGAGTCAAAACGATCGAGTGCTCCACCATGCCCGGGCATTATGCTTCCACTATCTTTTACATTGGCAATGCGTTTAAGTTTTGATTCAAACAAATCTCCGGCAGTGCCTGCAATTGATGCACAAAGCCCTAAAACTATCCAATCAACCAGGTGATAATAAGGCGAGAAATAGCCCCAAATAGCGGCACCTATCAAAGTAAGTAATGCCCCGCCTACGGTGCCTTCCCAAGTTTTCTTCGGTGATATTTTTGAAAAAGGAGTTTTTCCTATAAAGGACCCTACCAGATAAGCCATTGTATCATTCATCCAAATCATTAGCACTAAAGCTAAAGGAATCATGATGCTGATTAACCGTAGCATAAGCAACAAGCTCAAAGGAAAGATAACATACACTATACAGCCGGTCAGCATCATGAACAAATGAACCGAGCCGGATTTATGCAACAAGCCGGATAGCAATAGTAATGCTGGAAAAAAAAGAATACCCACCCCAAAATGACCCCCAAGGGTAATCAGCAGAAGCAGCAACAAACCAAAAGTTTGAACTCCCCATACGATATTTCGAGGTATGATAATTTCAGGAAACATTTTTTGCATTAGCCCAAAATATTCGCGAACACAAAGCACTTGAATGATCGCTATCAAAGCAAAAAAAGCCCAAACATTCCATAGTAAACCGACCATCATAATGATGGAAAAAACGATTGCACTACCAAGCCTTGTGAAAAAAGTCGGCCAATGAAGAGCCATAAGTTAAATTATGATTGATGGTTAGCTGCTTGTTCTAATTCTTCTTTTGAAAAATCTGCACTCCAATTTTCCGGTAGTGGAGTTCTATTTTTCCATAACATATAAAAACTCAACACGAATAACAGAGAGCCTATTAACACCCAAATAATAGGTACATGGTTATTTTCCTGCAACGATTGAAGGGTATGATTGTTTTTAGCACCATAACTTAATACAATCTGAAAACCATTGTAACAAGCATGTGCCAACATTCCACACCACAACGAACCGGTGAGATAATAAATACCCCCCAAAAGCAATCCGGCAAGAAAAATGGAAAGCAATCCAACGGGATTACTGTGCATTGCAGCAAACAAAATGGCAGAAACGACTAAAGGAAACCAAATAGATTTAGCTTTACCTCTTGCTGCAAAACGCATCAATAATCCTCGAAAAAAAAGCTCCTCACTCACGCCCGGCAAAATAGCAAGCACCAATAAGGAAATGGATATTTGAAGGAAAGAAGTGCCACTTAACAACCCTTTCATGATGCGATCATTTTCATCTTGCGCTTGTTTGACGGCTGAGCCAAAATCAATCAAACTTACCCACTCGGCAATTTGCAAAAACAAAGGTGTTGCACTCCATACCAATAAGGGAGCCAATAGCCAATGAATTGGCTTTCCGGGTTTTCTTAATCCTAAATATTCTTTGGGGTTTGGATGTGTAAAATAAGCAAACAAGAGAGCCGGTAATAAGAATATTCCAACTGCTGACAAAAATTGAATTGCCATAGCAGAATCAATAACCTTCATTGGGCTATGTTCATTGATCGCTTGAATACTTTCTGGCGAAACCTGAAACCACTTCAAAACTAAGGGTGTCATAGCTAATACAAAAAACGATGCGAGAACCGCAATGAGAATGATAAATTGAATTAGTTGAAAAAACCACGGATAAGTGCGCCAATATCTATTGAACATTCTAAAAAAGGTTTCGAGGGCAAAGATAGTTGCTGGCAGAATACCCCCCATTAAGCATTTGCCAATTGGGTAAATCCTAATTAAAAAGTATGGTTGCCAAAGGAAGAAAAAACATCCGAATTGTTTGTGTTTTTGAAGGATAAAAGGCTTTGAAAATAGCCCCTATGGATTCATCCAGATATTTTATCGTCTTTTTAAAATACACGTTGCCGAAGTAAAAACTTCGGCAACGGCTGTAAAGAAAATATTTTTATGGCATTTAGTCCAGTGCTGTTGCTCCTTCAATCAACACGCTGGTTTTGTTGTTCAGCACTTCCACAAATCCTCCTGAAATTTCGTAGCTTTCAGAAGTATTTTTGTCTTTGATCACTTTCATTTTTCCCTTTCCCAAAGCTGCTACCATGGGTGCATGGTTTTCGAGAATTTCAAATGAGCCCTGAATTCCGGGCAACTGTACACCATACACATTGCCGGTAAATACTTTATGCTCGGGCGATAATATTTCTAATTGCATCTTTATTGTAGAAATGAAACATTCAAAAGCCAAATGGAAAGTGCATCTTTCCTACTTTTTTAGCTTTTGAATGTCTTCTTAAAAAAATTAGTTCTTTGCTTGCTCCATCAACTTTTTACCTTTTGCAATGGCATCTTCAATAGATCCTACAAGGTTAAAGGCCGCTTCAGGATACTCATCTACTTCACCATCCATAATCATATTGAAGCCACGAATCGTTTCTTCAATTGGCACGAGCACACCTTTAAGACCGGTAAATTGCTCGGCAACATGAAATGGCTGCGACAAGAAACGTTGAACTTTACGAGCACGTTGAACCGTCATTTTATCTTCTTCAGAAAGCTCGTCCATACCTAAGATGGCAATGATATCTTGCAATTCCTTGTAACGCTGAAGGATAGATTTCACGCGGTTAGCACAATCATAATGCGCATCGCCCACAATATTTGCTGTAAGGATTCGAGAAGTGGAATCCAATGGATCTACCGCAGGATAGATTCCTAAGTCAGCAATTTTACGACTCAATACGGTTGTAGCATCAAGGTGCGCAAAGGTTGTAGCAGGAGCCGGATCGGTCAAGTCATCCGCAGGTACATAAACGGCTTGTACGGAAGTGATCGAACCATTTTTAGTAGAGGTAATTCTTTCTTGCATCAAGCCCATTTCAGTTGCCAAGGTAGGTTGGTATCCTACGGCAGACGGCATACGTCCTAAAAGTGCCGACACTTCTGACCCTGCTTGAGTAAAGCGGAAGATATTGTCCACAAAGAATAGGATATCCTTACCTTTTCCAGTTCCATCACCATCTCTAAAATATTCTGCAATAGTCAATCCAGACAATGCCACACGAGCACGTGCTCCGGGAGGTTCGTTCATTTGTCCGAATACAAAGGTTGCTTTGGAATCTTTGAGTTCTTCTTGGTTTACAGAAGAAAGATCCCAACCACCTTCTTCCATGCTATGTTTAAATTTTTCACCGTATTTTACAATACCAGCTTCGATCATTTCACGCATCAGGTCATTACCCTCACGAGTACGCTCACCCACACCGGCAAAAACAGATAAACCGGAATAAGCTTTAGCGATATTGTTAATCAGCTCTTGGATTAATACAGTTTTTCCAACACCGGCACCACCAAACAAACCAATTTTACCTCCTTTTGCATAAGGCTCAATCAAGTCAATTACCTTAATACCGGTGAAAAGTACTTCAGTTGCAGTAGAAAGGCTTTCAAACAAAGGAGGCTTCGCATGAATAGGGCGACCGTTTGCTTTATTAGGCTGTGGCAATCCATCAATTGCATCACCTGTAACATTGAATAGACGGCCATGTATTTGCTCACCGATAGGCATGGCAATTGGCTTTCCTGTATCTGTTACATTCATCCCGCGCACTAATCCTTCTGTTCCATCCATGGCTACTGTCCGTACACTATCTTCACCTAAGTGTTGTTGCACTTCCAGTACTAATTTGTCACCATTTTCGCGGGTCAGTTCAAGTGCGCTATAAATTTCAGGTAACTTATTTTCGCTGCTGAAATGAACGTCCACTACAGGACCGATGATTTGTTTGATTTTACCAACGTTTGGCATAGTATCAATTAAAAAGTCAAAAGTTTTAAAGTCTATTAAAGGTTAAAAGCAGATTATTTTTCCAAGTTAAAACTACCTCCATTCAGCAGAAAACGTTTCGGATAAAAAAATACTTTCTTCCAATTTGGGCGCAAAGGTAATATTATCGCTTGAAATTGCAAAAGAGAAAAATAAGAGTATTTGTACACTCCGTTCAAAATATTGGCTATTTATTTTTCCTTTTTCTATATTCCTTAAATGATGCTGGTTTTTTGGGTTTCGCGGATGAACTGTCCTTCACCATAATTTTGGAATCAGTTTTTTGCTTCTCAATATCTTTTGAAATCGGATTTTTGCTTGCTTTTATTCGAGAAGCTTCTTGTGTTTTACTGCTTTCTGTCACCATTCTATTAATCATCGCCACTTCTTCATCGGTAAGGTAGCGCCAATGTCCTTCAGGCAATTTACCTAAATGCACATTCATGATTCTTACTCTTAAAAGTTTTTTTACCTTATAGTCTAATGCGTCACACATTCGACGAATTTGACGGTTTAGTCCTTGTGTCAAGGTTATTCGAAAAACTTGTTTCCCTTCTTCTACAACTTTACAGGGCTTTGTTTTTGCTCCAATAATTCTTACTCCTTCACTCATTTGGCGTACAAATTCCGGAGTAATTGGTTTATCAACGGTTACGAGATATTCCTTTTCATGATTGTTGCCTGCACGTAAAATTTTGTTGACGATATTGCCATCATTGGTTAAGAAAATCAGACCTTCAGACTCCTTATCTAACCGCCCAATAGGGAAAATCCTTTGTTTATGACCAATAAAATCAATAATATTAGTCTTATCTTTTTGATCGGTTGTACTGGTGATTCCGCGAGGTTTATGGCAAGCAAGGTAAATGGTCTTTACTTTTTTCTTTATAGGCTCTCCATCAATTTCAACTACATCGCCTTCAAAAACACGGTTGCCCATTTCAGATAATTCATGGTTAATGGTAACACGACCTTGTGCAATATAATCGTCAGCTTCTCGCCGGCTACAAAATCCAGTATCACTAATATACTTATTTAGACTGATGGAGTCATTATGAATTTGACGACCCGATTTATTTCGCATGTGCTTGTTATTTCTTTAAACCTATTTCTCTTAAACGTTCATCCAAATATTCTCCAGCTGTATAATCTTCATACATTTTAGGATGCTCGCTATCAATACAACTACCTAAACAAGCTAAGCTCATTTCGCTTTTAGGGTGAAGGAAAAAAGGAATAGAGAAGCGAGAGGTATCCCACTTTTCTCGTGGCGGATTCACAACACGATGTGTAGTTGATTTCAAACGGTTATTGGTTAGTCGTTGCAACATGTCGCCAACATTGACAACAATTTGTTCAGGTAGTGACGTAACTCCTACCCATTCATTTTGCTTTGTTAGAATTTGCAAACCATCAGCAGAAGCACCTACCAAAAGAGTAATCAGATTAATGTCTTCGTGTTGTTCTGCACGAATTGATGATTTAGGCTCTTGAGTGATTGGCGGATAATGGATAGCACGCAAAATTGAGTTTCCTTTTTGAACATGTGCATCAAAATAATTTTCTTGAAGCCCTAAATAAAGGGCAATAGCTCGCAATAATTGAATACCTGACTCTTCAAAACCTTTAAATGCTTTTTCTAAAGTAGAAGAGAACTTTGGCACTTCCCTAACTATAACATTCGAGGGATATACTTCTCTTTCAGCGTCATCGTCTTCTACAATTTGACCAAACTGAAAAAACTCTTTTAAATCCGGGGCATCATAGCCTTTGGCATGTTCTCGTCCAAATGATGTATAACCTCGCTGACCTGCCAATTCAGGAATTTCATAACTTTTTTTTGATGCTTGAGGTAAAGCAAAAAATTGTTGGACATAAGCGTATAAATCTGCAATGAGATCATCGGATATTCCATGATTTTTAACAGCAACAAAACCAACTTCTTCATAAGCCTTGCCCAGTTGATTAATGAAATTTTGTTTTCGAGCAGAATCACCGCTGGTAAAATCGGCCAGGTTAACTACGGGAATCATTGTGGGTAAATATTTTTAAATGTGGGAATAAAATTAGGGGTTAATTACTAGATTGTATCCTTTCAGAAAAGGTTGCAATTTTTTCAGCTCATTGTCTAAAAAAAATAGTGGCTGCCCACAAAGGAACAGCCACTATTCTTATTATTACTACAAACTATTGTTTATTAACCTTTATTGTTGCGTTATGTTCATCGTCATGATACTTGACAAAATAAACACCTTGCGCCATTAAAGACATATCTATCAAAGTCAGTTTTTCTTTCACTTCTGTGCGTGAAATCAACTTTCCTGTCATGTCGGTTACAATGACATGTGCATTGTTGCCAATAGAACCTTCTACTTTAATGGTCAATTGATCACTTACTGGATTAGGGAATGCTTGAACAGCAAACATGCCTGATCTCACATTGGCATTTACCGTTGCACTATACTCAAAGCGACCTGATTGAGAAACAATTTTTAAACGATAGTAATTAACGCCTTCATAAGGTTTTTCATCCCAATAGCTATATGAAGATGGTTGCCCTTTTGCTTTAATAGAAGTAAGGTAACTAAAGTTAGTACCATCTACACTTCTCTCTACTTCAAAATGATCTGCATCCGTTTCAGAAGAAGTGTTCCAGTCCACTCTATTGCGATTACCCACATTCACCGCATTAATATTGCGCAATGTGATTTCTAAAGGACCAACTACTCCGGTATGAATGTAGAATGAGCTGAAACTAGTAACCGGGAAGGTTATTTCCCACCAATTTGAAGTTGCATTCCAAACTACGGATGTAGGAGTAATCAAAACGGCATTTCCACCTCCAACAAACGGACTGCCACTATATTTAGTAACCCGAATATTAGCAATATTGGGATCACTATTACTACCCAAAATTGGCATTTGAGGGAATGTACCCGGTGCTGCATTATAGGCCGTAAACTCAGATTGCAGTGCGTACAAGGTTACCGTTGCAGAACCATTATTCGTAGGAGTTACAATAAAGTAACGCTGTAAATACTTTTGTCCATTAGGCGCTGTTTGAACACTGCCCGTTACAGTTACAGATGCGGTCACACTTCCTAAAACATTACCTCCAGCTGCGTCTTGAATTTTTACAATTGGATCACAAGAAGCATCCGTAAATGTATTTGTTATGCCATCCGCTTGTATATAAGTATTGCTTGACCCTGTTGAGGCTAGAACATTACCTAAAGAATTAATCGAAACAACTGAATTCGTACTGGTTGCATTGTTACAACCTGCTGCTGATGTAACTACCACATTATAAGTGCCGGCATCACTAAGCGCAGTATTTGCAATTTGCAAGTTGGCAGAAGTAGCCCCTGAAATATTGCCTCCATTACTTAATGGATTGACCCCTTTGTACCATTGATAGCTTAATCCATTTGTAGCTACTACAGAAAGTAAAATTGTGTTTGTAGCACAAATTGAATATGTAGCAGGCGGATTGGTAGATATACTAGCACCTGTATTAACCGTAATCTTAATTGATGTTGCTGTATCGGTACAACCACCAGACATCACATATCTACGATAATAAGTGGTGCTTGTTAAGGCTCCAGGGGTATAACCCGTGTTGCTGGCGCCGCTTATGTTGCTAAAGCCACCGGTTGCACTCGTTGTGCTGCTCTGCCATTGGTAAGTGAAGCTACCATTACCACCCGTCGGGGTACTGCCGGTTAAGGCGGCTGGTGTGTTACCTGAACAGATGGTTTGGCTTGCTGATACCGTGTTGTTCGCTATTGTCGGATTAACTGTAATGGTCAAGGCTGTTGCTGTATCGGTACAACCACCAGACATCACATATCTACGATAATAAGTGGTGCTTGTTAAGGATCCAGGGGTATAACCCGTGTTGCTGGCTCCACTTATGTTGCTAAAGCCACCGGTTGCACTCGTTGTGCTGCTCTGCCATTGGTAAGTGAAGCTTCCGTTACCACCCGTCGGGGTACTGCCGGTTAAGGCGGCTGGTGTATTACCTGAACAGATGGTTTGGCTTGCTGAAATTGAATCGTTAGCGATTAAGGAATTAACTGTGATTTTAGCAACTGTTGAATAAACAGAAGTTCCTGAAATTGCACAGATAGTTTTTAAGCGATAATAGGTTGTCGTAGATAAATTACCTGTGCTAATTGTAGGTACAATAGTTACACCGGAAAGATCAACTATATTTGAAACAAAACTATCTGAAGAACTTTGCCATTGATAAGTAACACCTCCGCCAGTTGAGTATCCTGATGCTGTAACAGAATCATTTCCAGAACCACAAAGCGTTGGTATTAAAGGAGTCGTTACTCCAGAAATTAATGTTGGACACTGGGTGCCTGTAATCGAAAACTGAGAGAATCCAGTTAAGTTATTAGCAACGATATATTTACCATTAGCATCACTACTATTCGTACCCATACCTCCAACAAAATTCCAAGGATTAGTACCGTCACGCTTAATTGTGCTTAATAATGAATCTGCTATTGCGTTCTTTTCTGCATCCGTGTAATACATTTTTATTGTATAATTGTATCCTGTTGCCGGAGTAGCTGGAATATCAAAGTAACTATTTATATTAGGTGTATTTGTTGCACCCGGCGGAGGTACACCCGGATAGTATTTAGCAGAAATACTCGTTGGTGCAGAACCAGTCCAGTTAATTTCTGCAATTTTTCTACCTGCAGAAGTAAAGATTGTTGGTGTTCCCGCTACGGGAATTGCGGGTGTCATAACTGCATCTGCAGGAATAGAAGATGGAACAGCAATTTGGTCTGCGCCCATAGTTGTAGGGATTCCTACTGTTGTGCTTCGCGGATCACCGTCAATATCAGTTGATAGTCCAACTAAGGCAATTCCTCTTCCAAAAGTATTCCAAGCATTTGGATCAGTACCATCTATATGAAGATTCCACGGAGCTAAAAATGCTACTGCACCACTGTCAGATGATTTATTCATGGTTGTTACGGTACGCAAAGCAGACATATTTACTTGATCAGAACCGCCGAAATAAGCAAGTACTCCTGCTGAACCGGATACCCAATATTGATTATAGTCAATATTAGAAAAATTAGATGCTGCTGCGGTAGAATATAATGCGTAAGACTTATCCGAAGTTGAGCTGGTATTGTCGTACGAATTACTAAAAACATTATTCCGAATATCCAGAGCAGTACCCGATGTATTAACATATAATGCTGCAGATGCTGTTGCCCCTGTAGAATATCCTGTTTTTGAAGCAAACAAATTAACAGAGTTATTATAGAGATTTATGCCGCCAGAACTTCCATCAATATCAATACCGATTGGCCAGTAAACCGCAGAGACATCTACATAGCACCAAACATTCTCAATCATATTATTGATTATATTAAGATTTGCAGCATTTGCTGTATTGACAATTAATGCACGTGCGCCATAACCGCTTGTTGTACTACTAATGACAGAATCTATTCGATTGTTGGCAACCATTAAATTAATTACGTTGTTTCCGAGATAGATACCATGAACCGAATTCGTGCCAGAAGTACTTGCCGTTGAATTTACGTTTGTGATGACATTTTGCGATACAGTTCCACCATTCACACCACTGTTTATAGTAAGTCCACCCGTTGTTGAACCGGCAGCATTTACATTTCGCACTACATTATTATTAATGGTAACGCCCAGTGAATTTCCAACCCAAATTCCACTGGCACCAATATTATCACTTCCACTTGTAGCCGGACCAACAATATTGTTAATAATTGTCAACCCATCTAACCCACCTGCAGTAGTGACGGCTGTACCGTTTGCTATAATTCCATAGTATGCTTTTGAAATGGAGTCATTTTGAATTGTAACACTGTCATTGTCTGCTCCAGCTAAAGCCAAAGTGCTACCGGCAATAGCGATACCCATAGAACCTGACGCATTAGAAGCGGTGCTGATGTTGCAATTCTTAATAGTATTTTTAATTGTACCTGCACCTGTACTGGAAATCCAAATACCGGTAGGACTAGAGGTATTGGAATTGACAAACGACATATTTCTTGAAGTGCCTCCGCTATTGGAACCATCTAAGGTAATGTAGCTTCCAATAATTTTTAACAAAGCACCACTTGCCACAGAACCACTTATTACCGGATTTACACCTGTAGCGGGTTTTATCAATACAGTGTTTGTGCTGCTGCTTCCGGGCGCATTAATAGTTAAAGGGAATGTTTCACCAACGCTATAAGAATTATCTGTCAATACAAATGTAACTGGACAACTAATACCAAGATTAGAGAGTGCCGTAGTAGCATTTGTCAAGTTATTAAATGGAGCAGCCTGAGAGATACCAACATTATATGTGCCACAAAGTGGAGCCATAACGACAAGAGACCCGGTAATGGTATCATTAGAAATCATTTGATCACCTGACAATTCAGCACTTGCTTTGATGGTATAATTTCCAGCAATAGCAATAGATGTTGAAGGGAATGTTATAGTTGTACTTGCGCCCGAAGCCAGAGTAGAAATACTCATCGTTTGATTGTAAACTACCAAATTCGAAGAGTTGATAATCCGGTAGCGGACAGGAATATTCGCCTGAGCATTGATGCCGGAATTGGTGAAAGTTGCTTGAGGTGAAAAACTTGCACTGGTTGCTACAGAGCCGCCATTAGTAGGAGCAACAAAGGCAGTTGCCTTCATATCATTCGGTACCAAAGGCGTACCGTCAAATTCATCCGCACCGATGTCTGGGGCAGTTCCACCACCATTTACAGAGCCTGCAGGGCCAGGGCGTGTTTGTCCATCAATATCAATTGTTACAGATGGTATAACGGTACCTGCCGACTCAAGACGACTAATGGTGCCGTTAGGAATATGCAAGTTACTAGAAGAAGTGAATTGAGGGTCGGCACTTAATGAATTATTATTGCTGCCAAATCCATTTTTCATACCAGCCATATCAGTACGTTCACTACCAATATAGCCTAACACACCTTGTGACCCTGAAACAAAATAATCGTTGTAATCTATTTGACTAAAAACAGTGTTGGTTGCAGCAGAATAAATAGAATAGTTTCTAGAGCCGGCATTAGAGGTGTTGTTCATAGAATTGACAAAAATATTATTCCGAACATCCAATGCAGATGTAGCACTACCAACATATACTGCTGCGGTTGAACAAGCTGAGGTATATGTGTAATCTCCATACATATTTACGCTGTTGTACCAAAGGTTGATTCCTCCGGCTGTGGTCGTAATAGACGAACCAAGTACACCAACACCTATTCCCATTGAAGATGAATTACTAAAACTGGAATAGTTGCTGCCATTAATACCGCTAATAAAGTTGTTAGCAACGGTTAAGTTACTGGTAGCTGTACCTGTACCTATTGTAATACCTCGTCCAGCGTATCCTCCAGTTGAAGAAGTCGTAACTGCTGTGATATTATTTCGTGTAACAGAAGAAGACACATAACCTGTTTCTATGGAAATACCAACTGGTTGACCGCTTACAGCTGACGCTACACTCATTGTATTTTGAGAAACTAAGCAGCCTAATGAGTTTCCAACTTGAATAGCATAAGTTGTAACTGAACTTGTGTTAGCTATATTAATCGTATCACCTATGATGTTTACATTGTCTAATCCGCCGGTACTAACACTCGCCGTACCATTAGCATAAATGCCAATCACCGGATTGGTAATAGTGTTGTTTTGAATCGTATTTGAATCATTATCGGCACCGGCACTACCTAAAGTTGAGCCAGAAAGACAGATACCATAACCTGCTGTTGAGGCATTTGCTGCTACAGTTATTTTGCAATTTTTAATTGTATTTTTTATAGCACCCGCACCAACTCCAAGGCTGGAAAGCCAGATTCCACTTGGTGAAGCCGTATTTGTATTATTAATTATTAGACTTTGATCAGTACCACCGCTTAATGAGCCATCTATCGTAACTCGGTCTGCACCATTTAGTTTAATTAGTGCAGAAGTGCTGCTACCCGAAATTGTTCTGGCTGCACCTGTAGGCAAAATGGTAAGCGTATATGGAGCATTAAATTCGTTTAGGGCTACCGTACCGGTTTCCGCAGTTAAATCACCGGCAATCTGAAGCGTAACATTGCTAGTAACCATCGAATTATTAACTACATTAAAAGCACCGCCTGTGTTGGTCAAAGAAGTAAAATCACAACCTGTTGCACAAATGGTTTTCGTGCCGGATATATTGGGGAAAATCACATAGCGATTTATGGTTCCAGAAATTGGGAAAGCTCCAGTTGTAAGTGCAACACTTGTAGGCAAAGCAGCAAAAAGACCCGCATTAATTCCAACATTAGGGATAGTGGCGGAGTCCTGTGCCGTAATAAAATACTGAATTGTATCTGTTACAATAACACCTGTTCCACCATTCAGCAGAGAATAGTCCACGGTGAATGTAAAAGGCGATGAAGTGTTAGATGCTTCTACATATTTCCATCCATTGGTAGCATTCGTGTTATCCACCCAAGCATTTGCATCTCCTACTTTTTTATAGTAAAAACGAGGCTTGGTTCCAGATGCACTATTCACACCACTTGGATCTGTAATGACAATATTAGATACTGCCAAAGTAGGTTGAACTATAGAATTATTTAGCGGTAAATAGGTGATAGTTGGCGGTGTAACGTCTCCACCTACAATACCATTAAATTCATTGGCTCCAATATCTGGCTTGTTAGCATTTCTAATATTTCCATCATAGTCGGTAGTGATTCCAGCTATTGGTGAACCGCCACTTTCGATTTGAGTTGGGACTGCTGGATTAATATGCAAGAAATTTGCAGAGCTGCCCAATGTAGAAAGGAAGCTCGGATTTTCGCTTACACTATTCACATCGCGTGGGGCAAGTGTTCCTGCAGTAAAGACACCGTTTCTATATGCGGCAATGGTTTGCGCAGTTGATGTTCCGTCAGCGTAAATCAAATTAGAGGCTCCGGGAGTGCCTGCAAAAAATAAATTATTGTTTGAGGTTGAAGCATAGTTGGATAGAGTGCCTGCTGTACCTGCACTACGGCGAAACGCCACAACTAATCCTGTGCCTGAAGCAGTTGAATTATTTGTGATGATATTATCTCGCAAGTCTAATTTTGCTGTTGTAGCGGTTGCATTTGCTGCATGATATAAACCCGTGGCACCAAAGTTGGCACCGGTTGAGCTTGCATTGAGATAAACTGTGTTGTAGTAGATATTATAGTTTGCACTAGCACTTGATGAAGTAATATTAATTCCACGAATAGCATCGGTCAAGCTGGCCGCAGGTGTACGAAGGTCACCAATTAGGTTATTGTAAGCTGTAACATTCGTGCCAGCAGATATTAATAATCCGCTTACAGCAGGAGAAGTTGTAGAAATAGCACCGCTTTCAAAAAGATTATAAACTTTATTTTTATACACATTTACATTGGTACCACCAGAAATCAATATACCTTGTATGATAGGCGAAGTAGTTCCAGATCCATACAGTGCATAAACCGTGTCAGAATATACATTAGTAAGGGTGGCTCCGGTTACTGCCAAGCCCAATACTGTACTTGAGGCACCAGAAGAAGAAAGGCTGTCTATTGTATTATTAAAGATATTGACAATTGGTGAAGTGTTAGAACAAGTAAGACCTGTAACATTACCGCCAGTACCTGATGATGTAAGTAATCCAATACTATTGTTTGAAATATTTAAAGGATTAGCAAAGCTTCCAGAGGAATTTATTGTTAAACCGGAAATAGTATTTTGTCCTGTAATATTATAAATTGTATTTGACGAAATACTTGATGTGCCTCCTAAATAGGAATAGGACATAAGTGAAATAGCACTTGAGCCGCCAGTCCAATTTCTGAAAGTATTTCCGGTAACAGTTCGTGTAGCACCGCTTGAAGCACCATCAGTGTTGGTGATACCGGTTATAGCAGTAGCACCTGTAACTGTAATGTTTGAGAAATTATTATTCGTATGATTACAAATTGCTCCGGTAGCAGACGAACTTGAAGAAGTCATACAAGTAACCGTATTACCTATACCGCCTTTATTAAAAGCAGTAACTATTTGGTTTCCATTGATAGTTTGTGTACCGGTTGCTGCAACTGAATAGCTATGGTTGATAAAAGTTACCGAACCCGTAGTATTTACATTGAGATTGGTAAAGGTATTATTGCTTATGGTAGCTAAATTGTTTGCTGCGGTTGCGCCCGTTAAAGTAATGTAAGTATTCGCATTTGAACCAGCAACCATGTATTGAATACCGGTAATATCATTACTACTAACTGAATGGGTGGTAGCCACCGTATTGGTCAAGCTGATACCAATTAATGCTCCTGAATTAGCAAACATATACTTCATCCAACCTGTAGTAGAATTACCTAAATTATTATTATTAATAACTGCAGAAGGGTTAGTACCTGTCATTGTTCCAGAACTTGTGATTCCGGTAACAGTTGATGCAGTGCCGGATGCAACCCAACCACGAAGTAAATTGTTTGTAATAGAAAGTGAACTACCGGTTGCTGCCGAACGAATACCAAGCAATGCTGCAGTAGCACCAGTTGTTGAAGCTAGCGTTCCGGTATTTGACAAACTTGTACCCGTTGCAGAATACCCAGTTCGAATATTATCAACAGAAGCATTACCAATATTATTATTGGCAATAGTGAAGTTACCCACTCCCGCAATATCAATTCCGGTAACACCTCCGCTTAATGTAGCAGTAGTTCCCATGGCATCAATTGCACCAATCGAGTTATTTTGAATCGTAACAGTATTTGCTGAAGTCGTATAAATACCAACAGCCGTTCCTCCCGTGACCGTGGTCGCAACATATACTGAACCGGCTCCACTGGTTGCACCAATCGTGTTTCCAGTAACTGAGCCAATATTTACATTGCCGGAAATAATATTAATTCCACACCATGCACCGTTAGCTGTATTGGCACCGCTTGAAGTAAACAATGCCATACCAGCTATCGTATTATTTTGGATATTAGAAACAGTACCACCGGCGGTAAATGAAGCATTTATACCAACAAACCTCGTTGCATTAGCAGTACCGGTTGTTGTATAGGCAGTTGGGAAACCTGCAAGTGTTACCGAATTACCAATCATGTTGGTTGTTCCGGTTCCCGCATTGTTTGCATAACCAATAATATTGTTAGAAATAGTGTATCCACTACCCGACAAAATAGAGATTCCATTATGTGTATTAGCTGTTGTATAAACTCTTGTTGATGTTTGATAAAATCTGTTTCCACTAATTATCCAAGCATGATTACCCGTAGCTGAAAGTAAAATACCGCTTGTTGCCAAAGTTGCACTGAAATAGTTAGAGATATTACAGTTAGAAATAGTGTTGGCGGTATTGGCTACCGTAGCTGAACTACCGGCAGAATAAATTCCATTTACAGGATTAGTTGCGCCATCCGATATAGTGCAATTATCTATCAGATTATTACTATTGCCTGAAATTATACCACCTGCAAACACAATAGTTCCATTAGTTGCCGTATTTTCTACACTTTGCACGGTACAATATCGAACTGTATTATTGTTTGCATCATTAATAAACTGAATTGCAGCACTGGCCACATTCGAGTTTTGAATTGTCAGCATAGAGGAAGTACCGGATCCACCGGGTCTTCCATCAAAGGTGATATTTGTGGCACCATTCATAATAATTGTAGCAACAGCTGCAGAGCTCGTCAGGGCGATGGCAGTTGAAACGCCCGATGCAGGACGAATAGTAAGCGATTTTGCTGTCGTAATACAAGCATTACTACTGAAAGATATTGGAAAAGTTTCATTAGTTGTTGCATAAGCAGAAGTATAACCTGTTTGTAGCTCTAATGTTGTTGCTCCATTTAAACCATTTGCGTTAATATCCGTCAGGGCATTTGTGATGCTTGTGTAACCACCTGCGGGTGTATTAGGAAGCCCCGGACCAATAGCAATTACACCTGAAATAGAGGAAACACAGCTATTCGTAATTTGACTTCCCATAAAGGAACCTGAAGTATTATACATTGGACCGCCACAAGTAACTCCAGAATTATAGGGGTACATATAAAAATCATACGCTGTATTGCTTGCTAATCCAGTAGCATTAAAAGTAGTTGATGCACTATTTTGAACAACTATTCCTCCGGCTCCAATAGATTGATTAACTGTATAAGATATACCATTTACCGGATGAGACGGGGTGGCTCCTGCAGGGTAACGAACAATCAAATATCCGGTAGGCGAACTTACAGATGCAGTAAAAGAACCATTAATTTGACTTGTAGAAATGGGTGTAAGATTAGGTGCTGTGCCCTGAACCGGAATTGCACAAGGGGCTTGCGAACCAACTGCAAAAAATGATACAGTACCTGCAGCATTTGTTTTATCTATGGTTATAGATTGAACTTGCTTTGTATAATTTGTACTACTTAAAGCTAATGGCAAATCAAAAAGATAAGGGCCTCCTGTACTCGTGGTTGCACAGGCCGGTGTTGAAGTCCTATCCAAACGACCAATATTACCAATAGCCGGATTGGTATTTGTAAACCAATCCAGTAATGTCAATCCAGTAAAAATTTGTGTGGAAGCGTCCGTAAAAGTTACGGTAACGTTTACCGTAGTTGGACCATTGCCTGCCGTATAAAGCAAATACAAATTTGCTGCAGATGTTGGAGACGCTAAGGTGAATGTACCCGATCCGGTTGTACCCCCTCCAGTTGCCGGAATCCGCAAAGCATTGTTTGCAGAATAGGACTGTAAGGTATATACCAAACCATTTGCTACAGAAGTATTAGCTGAAACTGTACCTGAAATTGGCATAAAGTTTGTTAGTGCCGTACAAGTTCCATTAAAATTCCAATCTGCTGCAGCTAAGGTATATTGGGCGTTATCTACTGTTGCTGTTGTGGATGAAGCAACCGACCCAACTCCATTTGCAACTACATCGGCATTATAGCCTGTTACCGGAATATTGACAAATTGTGCTTCTGCCGAAAGCCCAAAAAACAGCATTGAAAAAGTTAATGCAGCACGAACTAAATTCCTTGATTTCAACGATCGAATTAGATGTGCAGACAGCGCAAACTTTGGGCTGGTATTGGATTTGAATGGGATTAAACTCTTCATATCAATTCTATTTTTGGATACTCAATAACAACTATTTAACAAAACGAAAGGACAAAATATTAATTGCAAATTAAAACACAAAACAATTTTTGACTTTTTTTTCGTCTAAGCAAAAAAACACCCCTATTTATCCCCTGAAATGGGGTAATTTTTCGCATCACATAATAACAGAAAACAAAGCAAACATTCAAATGATACAACTTCATTTGATATAGACAGAAATGAAAAATGCCCCAACTTTTTGGTTGAGGCATTAGGTTTTTATAAAAATTTGTTTATTGATTCGTTCTTTTATCCGCATTTAAGACAAAAGGGCAAAACGACAATACTTTTAATTTCTATTTTGCAATTACAAACGATTCAGAAGTGCTTCTGCCGTCTTCTGTAACGATTATCATGCGATACACACCATTGACGTATGATTCAGTATTGATGGTTTCTCCAAAAATGCTGCCGTTAGAATGATACGCATAGCTATTCACCAATTGTCCAATACTATTGATTATGTTCACTTTTACAGTTTGATTGGCTTGATCTAAAATTCCTCGAACTGTAATCATGTTTTTAGCCGGATTAGGATATAATTCCAAGCCATGAATTGCCGGCAAATCAGCAACGCCTAATGTGCCGACAGTCAATTTTGCTTCAATTGCATTCAGTATTTCGCGTTGCATTTTATCTGTGTTTTTAACCATCACCATACCTACAATATAAATATTGGCTGTGTTAACTGTTGGAGCTCCCGTAGTAACTGAATCAAATTTAGCCGGCAGTGTGTAGGTATAGGTGTAAGTGTACGTTTGATTAGCTCCCGGGTTGTTGGCAATTACACCCGCTGTGCCCTCTACACCGCCTAAATATGCCCGTTCAACATGACGATGATCGAATCCAACTACTGGATTTCCGGCATTGTAATAAGTGTGACCGGACTGAGTGTTGTAATAGTTAACTTGATTGTATCCCGTTATGTTTGGACCTACAACATGGTCTTCGATTATCCAAGCATTGATATTAAAACTACCGGTTTGCGCAACTAACGATTTTGCTATAACCATCACTTTCATTTGACGAGTGGTAGCATTATAGCCGTGATTCATTTTAATATCCCATGTAGGCGTAGCACTAGTTTGTTGGCTGGTAAGTTGAGACCAATAACTTCTATTTACAGATGTATTTACCGTACAACCCGATCCACCATAGTTGGTTGGAAAATTCTTACGATCAATCAATCCACCCGGATAACCACAAACTAAATTCGGGCTTGCCATGATGGAATTACCATCAGCAAAGCTCATCTTATCACTATTATGCAATGCAACACCTATCACTTTAGGATTAGCAGCCATCACATTTCCTTGATAAACAGTTCCATCAGGGCAAAACTGACACCATGCACCGGTAACATCTTCCAAAACAGAGTATTTACTTCCGTTGGTACTAACGCTTGATTGCGCCCAAGCAGATCCGGCTATCAAAGCCATAAATGAGAGAGAAAAAATTTTTTTCATTGGGAATCTTTTTTTCAAACTTAATGAAACGTTATCAAAATGTCAAAAAAAACAAAAAGCCTGCCATTTTTCAATGACAGGCTCTACTTCATAAATGCTTCATTTCTTAAGCAATCGTAACTCCCTTATCCAAATAAACATCCTGAATCGTGGTCAACAATTCAACGCCTTCTTTCATTGGTTTTTGGAATGCCTTACGACCACTGATCAAGCCCATGCCGCCTGCACGCTTATTTACTACTGCAGTCATCACAGCTTCCGCCATATCACTTGCCCCTTTACTTTCTCCGCCTGAATTAATTAATCCTACACGACCCATATAACAATTTGCAACCTGATAACGACACAAGTCAATAGGATGTTCGGTCGTCAATTCTTCATAAACTTTCTTGTGCGTTTTTCCGTAATTCAATGCCAAATAACCACCATTGTTTGTTGGTAATTTTTGCTTAATGATATCAGCTTGGATAGTAACACCAAGATGGTTGGCTTGTCCGGTAAGATCCGCAGCAGCGTGGTAATCCACACCATCCTTTTTGAAACCACTATTACGCAAATAGCACCAAAGAACTGTTGCCATGCCTAATTCATGAGCATATTCAAATGCTTTGGCAATTTCAACAATTTGGCGTGTGCTTTCTTCCGAACCAAAATAAATAGTAGCACCAACGGCTACTGCTCCCATGTTCCATGCATCTCTGATATTGCCAAACATGATCTGATCGAAACGATTAGGGTATGATATAAATTCGTTGTGATTTACCTTTACAATAAACGGAATTTTGTGTGCATATTTACGAGCTACAGAACCTAAAACTCCATAAGTAGAAGCCACCGCATTACAACCTCCTTCAATAGCTAACTTCACAATATTCTCCGGATCAAAATAAATTGGATTAGGAGCAAAAGAAGCACCAGCACTATGTTCTATGCCTTGGTCAACCGGCAAAATAGATACATAACCAGAACCTGACAAACGACCATGATTCAATAAAGTATGAATAGATCGCAAGGTTTGGGTGTTTCGATTTGAAGTAGCCCAAACTTCATCAATAGCATTTCCTGACGGAAGGTGTAGCATTGATTTGTCAAAAGTTTTCGAAGTGTGATTCAGATAATACTCCGCTTTATCGCCAAGCAGTTGCTGAATTTTGGTAGAAGCCATGTAGTATAATTTTTAAATTTTCGGGTGCAAAGGTAATCATTGTGGGAAATTTTTGTTATACCTTGGATTTCTTACCGAGTTTCTTTATTTTCTCTTTGCCACAACTCAATATCTGAAGCCGTATCTACGGGAATTTTCTTAAAACCCGAATTGGACTCCATTGGCCAACATGGTTGCACAGAAATAAGATACAAAATGCCATAACGATCCATTTCATCTACTAATTTCGATTTCGGTACGGCAAATGGCAAAGTATAAAAAGGCATGTTGGCGAAAAAAGAAATTCTCATCAAGCGTTGCGTTTCAACACCATAAGGTATATTGCTTGTTAAACCTCCTTTGATTCCGGCTTGCTTGATTTTACAGGCAATTTCATGATCGTCCAACCCTAAGCCATACATCTTTTTTAAACCCACAATCGGATAAGCCATAAAAGAAAAAGCCAGCAAAGCAACCAATCCATTCATGTTTATTTTTAGCCGATCAGCTATCATTTCAATGGTTTTTACCAACAATACCATTCCTAAAGGAACCATAAACCAGAGATATCGGGCTTCGAAATTGATAAGAAAATAGCCTAAGGGAAACAATAAAAAACTAACACTTAAAAATTTGTGTTGAGGCTCAAAAAAGAGAGTGCTTAGATTTTTTCGAATTTGGAAAAAAGCCACAACAATTGCTACTGAAAAAAATATAGACAGTTCTGAAATGCTTTGTAAAAACTTGAGAGAATTGTAGCCTATTCGAATTATCTGAAGGGTAAATAATTTCATTGAATTCCAAAAGTGTGGCGTTGCTCCATTTGCTCTAAAAGGGTCTTCCCAATAAGAAGGGCTATTTGCATATACAGGAGGCAAAATCGCGCCCACATTGTGTTTCCAATATGGATGACCAACCAGATACCAAGATGTATTTAACATTCCGGCTGTACCTGTTGTCCATATCCCATATTTTTGATGGAGCAATAAAAACCAAGGTAAAGCGCACAAGAAAAGTGTACCAACCACCCCAAAAACAAACGTTAGGCTTGCCTTAGTTGGCTTATCATTTTTTCGCATAAAAAACCAAGCAAAAACGATGATTTCTAAAACAAAAAAAGGAAGTGAATAAGCCTTAGACAAATAGGCTAATGCCCCTAACAGCCCAACCAAAAGCCAGTTTACTTTATTCTTTATAAATGTTTCACGTAACAATTCATACAAAACCCAAAGCAGAAAAAAACAACCCCATAGATCTGCAAACAATTGCCAATAAACAGCATAGGTTAAAAAAACGGAGAGTGCCATTTCTAATAGCCAACACGACATTTTTTTCAAAAATAATTTTCTAAAAAAAAGATGGCTTAAATAAAGAAAACCGATTGCCGCAAGGGCGTTAACAACAACTGCCGAAGGCATGGCATTGAAGCCTGCCTTCATGCCCAAAGCAACAAGCCAAATACTAAATGGACTCCAATATCCATTTATGGCCGAATCATAGTCTCCTTCAACATATCTTTTTGCCAAGGTTAAATAGGCTGTTGAATCCGGATCTACATAATATTGAAAATGCGGATAAAGCAGCCAAACTGCTATTACTAAAATCGCTCCTGAAAAAAAGAACGAGATGTGTTTTTTGAATATGGTCATTTAAGATGAATGGTTGCCTAATATTTTTTTTCGTTGCCCTAATTTTTGAAAACCCAAAACACCACACCCTATCACCAATAGGGAAACCGGTAAATGGTAACGTGTATTAGCCAATGGACCAGTAAGCAAAGCGAGATAAATTGGAATAGAAAACAAGGCTACCTTTATAGCCAACGATGTCTTAATATCTACAAGAAAGATGCCTACCCCCACTATCTTAAAAAAATTAAACAACAGAACTAAAAACATGACCACTACTGAAAGATGAGTTTTGAAAAATGTCGGTAATTGAGCCACCGGCGTAGATTTCAAAATTTCAACTATTCGTTTATTATCCTTCTTATAAAATTGCCCATAGGTTAGCCTTCCGGTAAATAAATCAATCTCACCTTTACCCGGATGGATAAAAAACTGAACACTGTATTTTAGATGAAACCATAAATAAGAAAAGAAATGAGCTTTTAAAAAGCTTTCTGCACGATGATTCCCATATTCATACCATGAAGCAAAATTAGTTGACACACTGTCCCAGCGTTGCTGCTCTTGTTGCATATATTGTGCGGCTAAAAGCTTACCCAATCTTTGTTCCTGATACATTCGCACATTATAGTACATAGCATTCCAAGGTTGAATTCCGGTAAAATGAAATTTTCCCGTTCGTTGAACATTCCAACTGTTATACAAAAGCACCACTATAATAGGGATCAAGGCAGGAAATAAAAGTCGGCATCTTTGCTTTTTTTTAAACCCGAAATACAAAAGCATTAAAAAGTGAATCGGGATAAAAAAATAAAAAATCGGCTTTGTAAAAACGGCTCCCAGCAAAGCTAAGCTCATCTTCCACGCCCAATTAGACTTCGTTTCTCGAATCATATTTATCCAGAAATAAACATAACACAAGACAAATGTTTGAAGAAGTAAATCAGGAGCAAGTGTATTGGCAAAAATAAATTGAGCGGGATATGCCCCTATAAACAGCAGCAACAAGCCGTCATATTTTCGATCGAAACCGGACATCAATAGTACCTTTCGAGACAGTAAAATATTGAAAACAGAAAGTGCATTTTGCAGCAACAAAACCGCCCAGTTATTTACAGCAAAAAGATAGACCAACAGCAGGAAAAGGCTATATCCGGGCGGACGTAAAGTAAAATAGAGCGGATAGATACCCCAAGCTGTATTTGAAGCATAAAACAACCCATATTCTTTGATGTTTAGTGCCATAAATACATATTCGTATGAATCACCCATGTAAATCCGTTTAAAATGGCACGCCAACAAAAAGAATGCTACATGTACCAGAACAACTCCAGCTACAAACCAACGATATGACAAGCGAAAAGACACGAGGTTAAAGATACACTTCTACACATCGAGTAAAAGAGATTCCAAATAGTGAGCAGCCTTGATCATTCTGCTTCCATACCAACTAAACATTTCACCATCTACAAAAAGGATTTTCGATTCAGGCAAAGCAGCCCTTAATTCTTCAGCTTGCTTTTCTTTAAAAGGGAAGGGTTCAGAAGATAATAAACATAGATCGGGGTTCAATGATTTTATATACTCTAATGAAACTTCAGGATATCGGCTTGGGTAGGGCATCACATTGTCCCATCCCATTTTAGCAAGCATTTGATGGATAAAAGTATTTTCACCGGCACACATCCAAGGTTGATACCAAATGAAATAAGCAACCCTTTTGTTCGGAAATTGTTTAATCAAGTTTGAAAAACCATTTACGATAAGTTTTATTATTCCATTTGCTTCTTCGCTATGGTTGACTAATGTCCCTATGGATTGAATCATACGTAAAGCATCTTCAAATGAATTGATATCACTCAGCCAAACCGGATATCGAGTTGCTAATGCTTCTATTTGTTCCTGTGTATTTTCTTCTTTGTTGGCTATTATTAGATCGGGCTGAAGTTTGTCAATTTGTAGTAAGTTTAATTGTTTGGTTCCACCTACCCTTACTTTATGTCGCCACCAATTATAAGGATGAACGCAAAACTTAGTAATTCCGACAACCTCTTCTTCTAATCCAAGATCATACAATAGTTCTGTTTGTGAAGGCACTAATGAAATGATTTTCTGAGGAGATTCCGATACCCAAACTTCCCTGTTCATCATATCGTGTATTAGTCTTGACATGACAACAAATATATCGTTCATAAACCAATGTCGAGATAGAAAATGGACTAAAACTCAAGTCATCATAATCATTTCATCGTGACTTTTCCAAAAGAAATCTCATCTTCATTTTCCAAAACAATTAGTCTTTTTGTGCTTTCTAAAAACTCATAAAAAGGAGCAGTAAATAATCAATGCAAACAGGCAGTAAATTGCTTTACTGCCTGATATAAGATTAGATACTTCTTTCTAAAAATCAATGTTTTTGAGCGGCAGCGGCTTCGTCTTTTTTCAGTTTTTCTGCATCTTTTTGTTCATCTTTTTTTGCTGCATTTTCTTCGTCTTTCACACCTACGGCTGTTTGAACTGTTGCCGAATCATCTACCAATACAGCTGAATCCTTTTGTACTTGGGTTGGGTTTTCAATCACGGTTGTGTCTGAAGTTGCACCATTGTCAGATTGATCGCTATTGCCACATGCAGCCAGTGTAGCGATGCTGAACAGGGATACCAGAATAAATTTTGTTGTCATGACTTGTGTGTTTTTTTTGTGAACAATAAAATAGTTGCGTACACAATATGGATTTCTTCACACAATGTACAAATTGCTGAAAAAAAGTCACCACATTTTCTCCCTCAATCAAAAAAAATCTACCTGATCAACCATATCAAAAATGACTAAAGCGCAAATACCTCATCCAATAGTTGCTGTTGTTCTCGAGCGTGCATTTTACTGAAACCGGTTGCAGAAGCAGCTCCTGCGGGTCGGCTTACTATTTTCATGGGAAAATCATCAAACAAATTCATTTTCAAAAAGCTTAGTGCGCCTGCATTTCGGGGTTCTTCTTGAATCCAAACCCATTGTGCCTTCTTATATTTCGTGCGAAGTTCAGCCAATTGCTTTTTAGGTAGTGGGTGAATTTGCTCTAAGCGAATGACAGCAACATCTTTGATTGCTTGTTGTTGTTGACGATCTGTGAGATCAAAATAAATTTTACCGGAGCAAATAATTACTTTTTTAACCTTGGCGGCATCTTTTATCTCAGCATCATCTATGATTTCTTGAAACCCTCCTTTTGTAAAATCATCAATTGAAGAATAAGCACGATGCAGTCTGAGATTTGCTTTGGGAGAGAAGTTGACTAATGGTTTTCGGAAGCTCCATGTTAGTTGTCGGCGGAATAAATGAAATAAATTAGCAGCAGTAGTTACGTTTGTTACCACGATATTGTCTTCGGCGGCTAATTGCAGAAAACGCTCCATTCTTCCAGATGAGTGTTCAGGGCCTTGTCCTTCAAACCCATGTGGCAAAAGGAGAACTAATCCGCTCATTTTGTTCCACTTTGTTTCGGCATTTACGATGTATTGATCAATGACCGTTTGGGCACCGTTTGCAAAGTCTCCAAACTGTGCCTCCCAAATAGTTAGCGTGTTTGGATTAGCAATAGAGTATCCGTATTCAAAACCGAGTACAGCAAATTCACTTAGCAAAGAGTTGTAAATCTGAAAACTATCGAGCTTTGCAATTTGACTTAGGCGATTGTATTCTTCATTTGTTTGTTCATCGTGCAAGATTGCATGGCGATGGGAGAAAGTACCGCGCTGCACATCTTGTCCGCTCATACGCACTTCTTTACCATCGGCTAATAAGCTGGCATAAGCCAATAGCTCGCCGGTTGCCCAATCCAGCATTTTTTGTTCGTCATACAATTTCACTTTTTCATCTAACAATTTTTGGATTTTGCGTAAGGGTTGAAAGCCCTCCGGCACAGACATGATTGAACGGAAAAGGGTTTCTACCTGTTCTTTAGAAATTGCAGTATTGGGCGAAGAGTCAAAATCTGTATCGTTACTTTTTCGAAGCGTTTGCCATGCTCGCTCTGGTGCTTGTAGCTGATAGGGTATCGGCTTTTGTTTTAGTTCGTCTAATCGTTGCTGAAGATCATTCCAAAATGCTTGTTCCATCTCCTTGGCTAAATCTTTTGCGTCAGGCTCGCCATGTTCTAACAAGAAATTTGTGTAAACCTCTCGAACATTGGGATGTTGTTTAATAAGCTCATATAACTTGGGTTGTGTAAAGCTTGGGTCGTCACCTTCATTGTGTCCATGACGACGGTAACACACCATATCAATGAAAATATCTTGATTAAACTTTTGACGATAAGCCACAGCCAATTCACACATTCTAACGACTGCTTCGGGATCATCTCCATTTACATGTAGCACGGGTGCTTGCACCATAGCGGCAATACTTGTACAGTAATCAGAAGATCGTGCATCATCAAAATCCGTAGTAAAGCCTATTTGATTATTAATTACGAAATGGATGGTACCTCCGGTGTGATAACCCTTTAAAAGGCTCATCTGCAATAGTTCATAGACAACACCTTGCCCTGCTACTGCGGCATCACCATGAATGAGTATCGGTAAAACTTTATCATATTCTTTCGAATAAAGAATATCTGCTTTAGCGCGAGAAAAACCGGAAACTATCGGATCTACTACTTCCAGATGTGAAGGATTAGGCGTTAGTTGAACGTTGATTTCTTTATCTGAAGGGGTTTTGACATTGGAATGAAAGCCCAAATGATATTTCACATCCCCGCTACCCATAGTTGTGTCGGGCGGCATATTCCCTTCAAACTCAGAAAAAATTTGTTCGTATGTTTTGCCCAATGTGTTAGCCAACACGTTTAATCGTCCACGATGTGCCATTCCAATCACTACTTCTTGTACGCCGGCATCTGCCGATTGATTGATAATGGTGTCTAAGGCTGCAATGGTAGCTTCTCCACCTTCTAAGCTAAATCGTTTTTGACCGATATATTTTGTGTGTAAGAACTTTTCAAAAATAACCCCTTCATTCAGCTTCTCAAGAATGCGGCGCTTTTCTGATAGGCTAAGCTGCTTTTGCATAGCTTGCTCAAAGGCTGCCTCTACCCACTGATATCTTTCTGGATTATTGATATAGGTATATTGAATGCCCACATCTCCGGCATACAATTTATTCAAATGAGCAACAATAGAACTCAACTTTGCCTTTCCTAAGCCGGCAAACTGTCCGGCATAAAACGCTGTTTGTAAATCACTATCTGAAAGACCATAATCTTTCAAATCAAGCAAGGGGTTGCGATTCTTACGTGGACGAACAGGGTTGGTTGTAGCTAAAAGATGACCACGCATTTTATAGCCGTTAATTAATTGAAATACGGCAAACTCTTTGGATAGTTGATCATTTGTAACAGGAGAGTCTGTTGTCGAGGTAGCCGATCCATTGGTACGTGAAACTGCATAATCAAACCCTTCGAAAAATTTTTTCCATTCGGGGTCAACAGATTCAGGTTGCTTTAAATAGTCGTTATAAAGCGATTCAATGTACGAAGGATGTGCATTAGAAACGTAGCTAAAATCTTTCATTTCCTGCCGGTAAAGACGGTGTTTATTATCGTGAAAATGCTTGCTTTTTGCAAAAGTGCCCAAAGGTAAGGCTTTCACCTCTGATTCCCCCTCTATAAAGCCACTGATTTAGGTCATAGCGTAAAAACTTAACAACCTAATTGATTTTGTGATAAAAAAAGTGGGATTAAATTGTCGTTATAATTCCTTTCTCAATCGTGCTACAGGGATATTGAGTTGTTCCCGATATTTAGCCACTGTACGCCGAGCAATATTGTAACCTTTTTCCAGCAACATATCAGTCAGTTTATCGTCGCTAAAGGGTTTGCGCTTATTTTCTTTGCTTATGATATCGGTAAGGATACTTTTTACTTCTCGAGTAGAAACCTCTTCTCCGCTTTCTGTTTGTAGTGACTCGGAAAAAAAATATTTCAGTTTATAGGTGCCAAACTCTGTTTGCACAAATTTGCTGTTGGCTACACGAGAAACGGTGGATACATCCAAATAGGTGATGTTGGCAATATCTTTCAAAATCATGGGGCGAAGTGAAGTATCGTCGCCGGAAAGAAAAAATTCGGTTTGAAAATCAATGATGGCTTGCATGGTTTGTAGCAAAGTATGTTGCCTTTGTTTAATGGCATCTATAAACCATTTTGCCGCATCTAGTTTTTGCTTAATAAACAATACGGCTTCTTTTTGCTTTTTGTCTTTTTTATCTCCTCGATCATAAGCCTTCATCATTTCCCGATAGCCTTCGGAGACTCTTAGTTCGGGTGCATTTTTAGAGTTTAAAGAAAGTTCGAGTTTTCCATTGTTATTAAAGACAAAGAAATCGGGGATCACATAGGTTTCTGCTTTATTCTGCACGGCAAAAGCTGATCCTGGCTTAGGATTGAGCTTAATGATTTGATGAATAACTTTTCTAAAATCGTCATCGTTCAGACCTAAATGACGTTGAATTTTCTCATAGTGCTTTTTAGTAAATTCGTTGAAATATTGATCAATAATGGCGATGCAATCTTTTACTTCCTTAGTTTGTGGTAGCCGATTTAATTGTAAAATCAAACATTCTTGAAGTGACCAAGCACAAACGCCCGGTGGGTCAAAATGTTGACGAATTTGATTGATTAATGATTGTACTTCTTCAATGGTAGTATGAACATTTTGACCAAACGCTAGATCGTCAATCAAAGCGTTTGGTTCACGTCGTAAATATCCATCATCATCAATGCTACCAATGATTTGTTCCGCAACTCTTTCTTGTTGCTCATTCAATTCCAATAAACTCAATTGCCCTAATAAATATTCATGGAAACTGGTTTCTACACGTACCGGTGTGCTTTTCTCTTCTTGGTCGCCTTGATAATAGTCACTATCGTAGCCATAATCACCTTCATCTTCGGCACGCAAAAAGTCATCTAACTCTACTTTATCTGCAGTGTCATCCGTCAATTCCACTTCTTCATCTGTGGATGATTCATCCTGATCGTTGTCCGTTTGATCTAAGTTAAACTCATCTTTATCCGTTTCTGTTTCATCTGCATATTCGAGAGCCGGATTTTCTTCAATTTCTTCTTTGATCCGCTCTTCGAGATTGACAGTAGGGATTTGCAGCAGCTTCATTAATTGAATTTGCTGTGGCGACAACTTTTGTAAAAGTCTTTGTTGTTGCGATTGCCTGATCATATGCTTCGATTTCGAGGGAAAACAAAAATAACCATAACCGAACAACCCTAAGACTAAACCTTACAATATTCAGTTGATTTTTCTGCATTTAGCAAAATTGCAACATGGGATTTCTTTAATCCAACAAGGTTTTGTATTTTTCATGCGATTGACAATTGCGTGATCAGATGAGTAAGCGACCGTATATTTCTCCATCCTTTTCGTATATTCCACTGGAGGAAACTTTAGAGATTTTACCCAAAAAAAAGCAACTTTTTATTGGGATTCCCAAGGAGACTGCGTTTCAAGAAAATAGAATTGCACTTACACCTGAAGCCGTGTCTGTATTAATAAACAACGGTCATGAAGTGGCTGTTGAACACAATGCCGGTGAGGGTTCTTTCTATTTTGACAGTGATTATAGTGAGGCTGGTGCTAGAATTGTTTATGACAAAGCGGAACTGTACAAAGCTACTACTATCATGAAATCTGCTCCGGTTTCTGATGAAGAATTGGGTTTATTACAAGCCAATCAGGTCATTATTTCTCCTATTCATCTTCCTTTTTTAAAAGCCGCGATGATGGAGCAATTGATGCACAAAAAAATTATTGCCATAGCTTTTGAATCAATTAAAGATGATGCCGGCACATACCCCATAGTCCGCTCTATGAGTGAAATTGCCGGTAGTTCTGCCATTCTAACTGCAGCTAAATACCTCAGTAATGTGCATAACGGGAAAGGAATCTTGTTAGGTGGAATTTCCGGTGTTCCTTCTGCTAAAGTATTGATAATTGGCGCAGGCGTGGTAGGCGAATTTGCAGCACGCACCGCCTTAGGATTAGGTGCATCCGTAAAAATTTTCGACAACTCCATTTACCGATTGATGCGGTTACAAAACAATATTGGCAGGCGTTGTTTTACGTCCGTTATAGATCCGGTAACTTTAGCTGATGCCTTAGCAACTGCCGATGTAGCCGTAGGCGCACTCAAGCCAATGAAGGGTATTACACCGGTAGTAGTAACGGAAGAAATGGTGAGCAATATGAAAGCAGGCTCGGTAATTGTAGATGTTAGTATTGATCGAGGCGGATGTTTTGAAACTTCACGTGTTACCTCACATGAAAATCCAATTTTCAAACGCTATGATGTTATTCACTATTGTGTTCCCAACATCGCATCCGGAGTATCAAGAACTGCATCACGCGCCATCAGCAATGTGCTCATGCCTATCATGCTACAAGTTGCAGACATGGGCGGAATGGAAGGATTGATACAAGCCAAAGCAGGCATAAGAAACGGGGTTTATTTATATAAAGGTTGCGTTACAAATGCCCCCATAGCCAAGCGTTTTAACCTAAAATATACAGATTTAGACCTTTTACTCGCCTCACAAACTTAATAACTCACCCATTCAAAACTTTATGCCCAACAACAGACTGAACAAGACCGTTGCCGGATATCACTTACTCATGATTTTATCGGCAGTTGATTTTCGCGTAAATGCTGAAGAAGACAAAGTGATTCGCGACTATTTAGTACATGAGTTTCCTTTTCATGTCAATTTAGACCGAGAAATGGCTATCATCAGCAATCTTCGACCCACAGAATGGGAACAACATTTTCTAAAAATGATGGACGACTTTTATGATGATGCAACAGAGGCAGAACGTAATAATTTAATTGCCTTTGCCGTAAAACTAACTCAAGCAGACAAAGTGATTACCTCTGAGGAAAATCATTACTTAAATTTATTGTTTGAACATTGGAAACCCGAAGAGGCTTAGATGATATGTAGAGAATGACCACTCCACAACAAAGCAAGAATCACTGCACCCACAATTATTCTGTAAATTCCAAAAGCCTTAAATCCATGTTTGGTTACGAAACTAATAAAGGACTTAATAGCTATAATTGCGACTACAAAACCTACCAAATTGCCTATTGCTAATAGTTTTCCTTCTTCGGGCGTAATGGTATGACCCTCTTTATAGAAATCTAATAATTTTTTGGCTGTTGCTGCAAACATGGTGGGCACAGCAAGAAAAAAAGAAAATTCAGCCGCTGCCTTTCGAGTTAGCTTTTGTTGCATTCCACCAATTATCGTGGCAGCAGAACGCGACACACCCGGAATCATTGCTAAACATTGAAACAATCCAATCACAAAAGCACTGGGATATTTTACCTTATCCGCATTGTCCTCTTCTCCTTTGTTGAATATGCGATCAATGAACAAGAGTACAATTCCTCCTATTAATAATGAAATAGCAACTGTTTGTGGGCTTTCTAAGAGAGCGTCTATTTTATCACTCAATAAAACACCAAAAATAGCTGCCGGAATAAAGGCTACAACCAATTTCAGGTAAAAATCAATCGTCCGAAAAAAACGTTTGAAATACAATACAACAACAGAAAGTATGGTACCCAATTGTATGGCTATAGTAAACAACTTAACAAAGTTATCCGAAGCTATACCCATCAATGAGCTGGCGATAATCATGTGTCCCGTTGAAGATATTGGTAGAAATTCGGTAAGTCCTTCTACAATACCGAGAATCACTGCTTGAAGTGTGGTCATACTTATGGAATATTAATGTACTTATGGGTTTGTAAAGATAATTGCCATTGTGGATGTTGCTGAATGTAGTCAATAATTAAGGGTGTCATTTTTTCTCGCTTACTCCATTCTGGTTGCAAAAACAACTTGCACTGTTCAGATACTAAGGCTGCAAATTGCTCCGCCCATACCAAGTCTGATGAATGATAGATAACTACTTTTAGTTCGTTGGTTATGCTTAAAGAAGTGGGCAATGGTGCTTTAAACTTTTTGGGTGAAAGCGTGATCCAATCAGCTTTTCCCGATGGCGGATGAGAGCCAGACGTTTCAATATGAACACGAAAGCCTGCTTCGTGTAGCTCAAAAATCAAGGCAGAAATATCATGTATATAGGGTTCACCACCCGTTATAACAGCAATACGTCCTTGATATTTTTTAGCCGAGGAAACGATCTGCTCAATAGTCATTTTAGGATGATTATCTGCTTCCCAACTTTCTTTCACATCGCACCAAACACACCCCACATCACAACCACCCAAACGAATAAAATAAGCAGCGTGACCGGAAAAAAATCCTTCTCCTTGCAGTGTATAAAAATGCTCCATCACTGGCAACACCTTATTTTCCGACATGGGCGCGAAATTAGTTTATTCATCTAATATCCATTTCATTCATTGTCTTATTTTCGACCTCCATAAAAAAATACACCTTTGTTTAGCAAGAAAGATATTGCTCGTTATTACGATCTCAGTGAAATTCACTATAAACTATTTTGGAATTTAGATCAAAGTAAGTCTTTACACTATGGCTATTGGGATGCTACTACCCAAAATTTTCACGAAGCCTTAATCAATTCTAATAAAAAACTGGCAGAGCGTGCCCATATCTCTCAATTAGACTCTGTGCTGGATGCGGGTTGCGGGGTGGGTGGCTCTACTGTCTGGTTAGCAAAAACATTGGGGTGTCAAGTTTATGGCGTTTCGCTTAGTGAGAAACAAATCCAGCAAGCAAAACTTTATGCTACTCAGGAAGGTGTAGATTCCCTAACACATTTTTCTGTTCAAGACTTTACGGCTACCCATTTCCCATCCGATAGTTTTTCTGTTGTATGGGCAATTGAAACCATTTGCCACGCAAACAACAAAGCTGATTTTTTACGAGAGGCTATGCGCATATTAAAGCCGGGCGGGCGATTAATTTTATTTGACTTTTTCAAACAACCAAATCTTCTTGGTAAAGATGCAGCTGAAATAAAAGCTTGGGCAAATGGTTGGGCTATTGACGACTATGCAACTCAAGAAGATTTTTCCAGTCAACTTACCGATGCAGGTTTCATTCAGTTAGATTTTCAAAACAAAACTAAAGAGGTGATGAAATCTATTAAACGTTTGTATAGAGCCTATATTTTAGGCGTTTTACCTTCCAAAGTCTATAATTTTTTTCATAAAAACACCTCCGAATTTGGCAAACGAAATGTAGATACGGCAAAGCTTCAATACATTACTGTAAAAAGAAACTTGTGGAAATATTTAATGGTGTATGCTGAAAAGCCACTACCATAAAGCGTCTTAATTCACCTTTTTAAGTTTCGCCGCATTCAATGTGTTGCGCATTAGCCCGCAAATCGTCATCGGGCCTACTCCTTTTGGTACAGGTGTAATGAAACTGCATTTAGATGCCACACTTTCAAAATCTACATCACCAACTAAACGAAATCCGCTTTTCTTTGACGTATCCGCTACCCGATTGATTCCTACATCAATCACAATAGCTCCGGCTTTCACCATAGGCTCTGTAATAAATCTTGCACGACCTATTGCTGCTATGAGCACATCAGCTTGTAAGGTATAAGCTTTTAAATCAGCCGTTTTAGAATGGCATATCGTAACGGTTGCATTCCCGGGATTGGCGTTTCTACTCAACAACACAGACATCGGTTTACCCACAATATTGCTTCGACCAACAACCACACAATGTTTGCCCGTAATATCTATCTGATAATGATCTAACATCAATAAAATCCCATAAGGTGTTGCCGGTAAAAAACCAGGTTGACCCAAAATCATTCTTCCTTGAGAAATTGGGTGAAAACCATCTACATCTTTGTCCGGATTTATGGCATTGATAACTGCATCTTCTGAAATATGCGACGGAAGTGGGAGCTGAACTAATATACCATCAACTCTATCATCCAAATTCAATTTCTCTACTTCTGATAATAATTCAAATTCAGTTATAGTAGTATCAAATCGAAGTAATGTTGACTCAAATCCAAGTTCGGCACATGTTTTCACTTTATTCCCAACATAAGCTTCACTGGCCGGATTATTACCAACCAAAATAGCAGCCAAATGAGGCACTTTTCCTCCTTGGGCTTTCCATTCGATTAGTTCATTCTTGAGTTCGAGTTTGATCTGATTGGATACGGCTATGCCATCAAGCAATTGCATGCCGCAAAGATAATGATTGAAAAGGGCTTAATTTCCTTATCAAACATCATTACAATGAGATTAACTTTGAAAAAAGTTTTTGAATTGAGAAAGATTTGGTTTGCCCTTGCTCTACTTACTAATCATTTCGCCTTTGCCCAACCTCAAGGTTATTACAATAGTGCATTAGGATTAAATGGAAATCCTTTACGTTTAGCTCTTTACAATATTATTAAAAATGCAACCCAGCTAACTTATACGCCTGGGTTATGGAATGCTTATTATACAACAGACGTTCATCCCGGAACAAACAAAGTTTGGGATATTTATTCAGATAACCCTAACGGCACTGCTGCCTATTATTATATTTTAGGCTCAAACCAATGCGGTAATGGAGCCAGCCACGAAAACTCTTGCTACAATCGCGAGCATATCTGGCCTCAAAGTAAATTCGGTTCTAAGTATCCCATGTATTCCGATCTATGGATAGCCTATCCAACTGACTATTATATTAACGGACAACGTAGCAATATGCCCTATGGAACCGTAGGTACCGCCACTCAAACTTTTACCAATGGAACAAAAATTGGAAATAATATTGCAACCGGCGCACCGGCAACCAATTGCTTTGAACCAATTGATAGCTTTAAAGGCGACATTGCTCGAAGCTATTTTTATATCGTAACACGTTATCTCGCTGACAGCAATAACTTCAGTAGTTGGGAAATGGCTTCGGGAATTAATCTACAGCCTTGGGCAATTCAACTGTTACTTGCATGGCATCATTTAGATCCGGTAAGCAAAAAAGAAAAAGATAGAAATGATGCAGCTTACGCTAATCAACAAAATCGAAATCCATTTATAGACTTTCCAATTTTTGCTGATTGTATTTGGGGGACTTCAAACTGCTCTTCTTTGTCCATTCCAAATATTGGACTCACATCCAGTTTTACCATCTTTCCTAATCCGGCTCATCAAGTTGCTCATCTTCAATTACCCGAATCTACACTTTCACAATTGCAAAGTGCTGAATTCTTAAATCTGCAAGGACAAGTCCTTTGGAAAAAGGAAAATGGATTCACCACCGATGAAAATATTGACCTTTCTGCTTTTGCAAAAGGTATGTATTGGATAAGACTTCGAACTTCAAATAATGTCCTTGTTACCAAATTAGCTGTTGACTGATTTTTCACAAAAAAATACCCCCCGCTAAAGCGGGGGGCAAGTTATTATTTTGAATGTGGGGCAAGTTATTATTTTGAATGTGGGGCGAGTTTTTATTTTGAATGTGATGGTTTATTGCTGTGTAGCAGTATAAACTACATCGGTAGAATATACGCCGGCAGGGTAAGCAAAGCCGGGTGTTGCTTTATATTTCACGGTAAAGTTTTGGTTGCCGCCATAAGTAGCTCCGGTAATCAGGTTGGCAGCAGTTGCACTTAAAGCGTTGTATGCTGATGCAGAAAAACCGGTTCCTAAGTTACCGCCTGTGCTATTGTTGGTAACAATTAATCCAAGAACAGAGGCAGGCATAGATGAAGCTGTAGTAACACCGCCGTTGGTTACGTTAAAGTTGGCTGTGCTGGTTTTTACGGTTACGCCAAATGCTTTGTTGGAGCGTACTTTGATTTGTTGTGTGCTGCTTTCTACACCA
>JAFDXO010000053.1 GCA_018267925.1 Bacteroidota bacterium
GTAGCTGTTCCCGATGCGTTGGCTGTACTGGGTGCTTGTGCGTTGGCTGCTGTTGCGAATCCGATGATGGCTGCTGTTGCGATGATGATCTTATTTCATGAGGTTTTGTTTTTGGTGTTTTGGTTTTTGTTTAAAAAGTTTTTTTGATTTTGGTGATTGTCATTTGTTTTGTTTGACGATGCAAAGATTGAACGGCGGCTCGGATGTGGCAAGAAACTACATACCCGTTAACGGCGACTTTGCAAGCGGTTAACAAGCCGTTTACAATTTTATGAGTTAGTTCAAAAGAGAAAACAACATTCCTACCCATAACTATACTATGTTTTTTCAGCTTTAGTTTGTTGCCATTAATCTTTTTTTTAGCTTTATAGCTTTAAAACACAACTATGCGAAAGCTCATTACACTTTTGGTTTGTGGAGCAATTACCACACAATTATCTGCTCAAATATCAATTACCGCTGCTGATATGCCTGTTGCCGGCGACACTTTACGATATAGTAATGTAACCGCTTTAGGTAGTAATATTAACCTATCTAACACAGGTGCAAACATTGCTTGGGATTTTTCCACCTTAGTGCCCATCAGTCAGGCTGTGGATGCCTACAAAACAGCCATGCAAGTCAATCCGGTGTATGCCCTTACTATCTCAACCAGTGCTTATGGTTACAAGGTTGCTGATTCACTACCGGGTATGGGAGGTATATTGCCTATTTCGGTGAAAGATCTCTATACCTTTTTTGCTAAAAAGACAAACCCTTCTCGTTTTATAGCCGAAGCATTTGGGGCCAACATCTCAGGGCTTCCTACTGCTGCAAATTATAGCGACCCAGATGAGTGGTATTTCTTCCCTTTGCAGTTTGGAAATCATGACAGTTCTACTTTTAAGTTAAGTTATAGTTTGGCATCTGTAGGAGCTTTTTCTCAAGCTGGTAATCGTGTTTCTACCGTAGATGGTTGGGGTACTATTATGACTCCACATTTCACCAGTCCAGTAAATTGTATTCGAATTCGATCCGTAATAAATGAAGTGGATTCTATATCTTTTAGCGGCACCTCTTTTGGTATTCCACGAAAATCAGTTGAGTATAAGTGGTTATTAAACGGGGAACACTACCCTGCTTTGTGGGTTACAACCACTCTTGTTGGATCAACAGAAACCATTACCACCGTTCGTTTCCGTGATCATTATCGTCCGGCTTTGGGTATTGCAGACCTTAATCGTTCAATCACTATGCTAAGCGTATATCCGAATCCCGTCCTCAATGGCAAAGCTTCTATTTCTATTCCATCCGCTTGGCAAGATTATCAAATTGAAGTTTTCGATGTGAAGGGTAGTTTATTAATTTCACAAAACAACAATCCGCACATTTCCACCGAACAATTAAGTTCGGGTCAATACTTAATTCGTGTGAGCAGTGATAATGGAATCGGTTTTGCTAAATTTTTAAAATAAATCAACACTGTCAATATTGCGAAAACCGACAACAAAATGTTTGTCGGTTTTTTTGTGTTCTAACATCATGTATTCATTCACCGACAACAAAATCCATTTCATTTTTTCAAGAAAAAAAAGAGAGTGAATAAAGTTGAAACTACGCTCGATCCCGTGCCTGCATTGCTTTAGAAATAGGAAAATTTATTGCTTGTAAAGATGAATTTTATCTGTTTCATCTGCTGCATTTGCATTAAGAGTTAAGGTATTTCCTGCTAAAACAGAGATAAATTTTTCGTTGTAGATGGTTTGATTTTTACAGTTTGGCGTAATAGCATGATAAGTACTGTCATAGTAATTACCTTCAAAATTAATAGTGCGGTGTTTAGCAGAAAAGTTCCCTTTGATATAAGCTTTTGGATGAGCTATACAAACTACTCCAGTATCAAGACCACTAAAATTTTGAGTAATGGTCATTTGAAACTTACCGCTATTTTCAAACTTAATAAAATAGGTAGTTGGCGATTTGCTGCCACGCAATTCTATTTCCTGCCAGCTTCCTATCAAAGAATCCGGATTAATATGATGATGTGATTTTTTGCATGAAAAGCAGAACCCAATTGTTCCCAATAGGAATAAAACAATTGTCCAAAATGATGAAGAACGCTTCACGTACATAGTTGCAAGGTAGCCAAATATTTATTCCCCATAAAAAAAATCTCGCTATAAAGAGCGGAATAAAGTGGTAACCGTATCATTTCTTTTCGGCTTCTAAATACGTCAGAATTATGCCTAAAAACTATCTCTTTTTGAATAGCATCTTGCAAAGCTGAATTTATGTTCAATATACCATACTCAACATGTAAAGTAAAGAAATTTCAGACCTGATTAATGCCTTCAAAAAAGACGGTAATAGACACATTCAGGCTTTCGGCTTAGATATGGTTATTTCCTTCTTTCCATTTTCCAGCCGGCTCATAGATGCCAAACCGATGCCGGTGTCGTGGGCAAGTGCCTCAAGTGTCCGGTTTTTTCGAGCTGCAGCACGCTCAACTGAATGGCTACTAACTGATTTATGTTCATAAAAAAGATCCTTAGGGCAGCACAATGTTTAGCATAAGCCTACGACATACTCATGCGTAGAAATACGCATTTTTTCAAAAAAATAACAAAAATTCCGTTTTTAGGAACTTTTGGGTGGCTTTTTACTTGACAAAAGGTTCTTTTAGTTGTATCTTTAGGCTTCATGAATCAATCTGCATTTTTTTCAACCTTTACAAACCA
>JAFDXO010000054.1 GCA_018267925.1 Bacteroidota bacterium
ACCTTGGAAAATCTCGGAATTGCCGTAGGCAAAATTATCAAAGACATGACACCACAAATTATCCAATCAATCACCGGACGAAGCCTATACAAAAATTGCGAATTTTAGGTGTCTAAATGGTATTAAAGCACACTCTTTACTGTGTTTTGGTTTGGGGCCGGCTTGTGTGTCTTGGTATGGTATGTGCTTTATGTATGGACTAAAATAGTTTTCCTTGTAGTTCTATTTTCGGTTGAAATGTCCCGATAATGATGAACGGATTTGGAGCTACGTTGTGAAATTGTGCAGTTGTGCCTAAGAAAAAATAAAGGTCTTTGGTTTTGGCAAAGTCGTCAAAATATTTTTTGCGAACATCTGCAATGGCTTTCTGTTCGTCTCCTTCGTGTCGGGCAAGGCAGTTCCAATATAGTTGTCCTGTTTCCCAATCTTCAATCATCATACGGCTTTCTGTTCCCTGATTGTCTTTGAAATGAAATTTGAATTTGTATGGCAGCTTTTGCACCACTTCAAATTTTCCCTCCTTGGTTGTTTCAAACAGGTTGAGTTGGTTCAGTTTGGCTAATTTGTCTTTATCCCAATTTCGTTCAACGGGTTCTGCGTAAAAATCTATAATTTCTGTCGGTTTGAAAACGGCTAATGAAGTGCAGGTATTTTTGTCTTTTGCTTCTGCAATCAGTTCGGTGAGGTTGTAATAGATTTTCCCTAAACAAACTTTCTTACGTTCTTCCCAATTGTTGTTGGTGTCAATATGCCCTACTACCTTTATTTCGCTGTCAATGCTTTTTGGTCTGAAACTATCAGGGCGGAAATCGCTGCTGTTCTTTACCAAATCAACTTCAATCCAATCGTATTTTTTATACTGCTCGTTGTAAGATTTTTTGCGAAATGGAACAGGATAAAGTCTTATCCATGTGCCATCTTCCCTAAAACCTGCTGTGCAAACCAATTCATCGTACTTGGCGGAAAGAGTCGGATAGGTTTTTACAGTGATTAATACTTTCGTTAACGCCATAGATTAGATGTGTTTTACTTCATAATTAAATCCGGGTAGTTGTTCTATGGCTTCCGCTAAATGTTTGCGATGGCACTGGCAAATATTGGCTTCAAAACAAGTTAACGCAATGCGTTTGTGTTGTTTCAGAAGTTTCAATATCTCGTTTTGGTAAGATGATGTTTTACTCAAATTGTTTTTGCGGTAAACGGCAAACAATTTATCGTAATCACTTTGTGTGTTTAATTCCTGGCGTTGCTCGCTTTGTATGCCAACTTCGGGAATATGCACATATTCAATACCCAAACTGGCACAATATTTTTTTAATTGGCCTTTGCTAAAGCCGTATTTCATGCTCACCGGATTGTTGCGAACATCTACCAAGACGTTTACATCATTTTTTAGCAAACGAACCAAATATTCTTCCAACGAAATACCTTCGTAGCCGATGGTAAACAATACCGTTGTGTTTCCTTTCGGTTTGGCTTTAGTAACTTTTTCCAATTCCTCTTGGCTCAAAATACTCTCGGCAACTTCACTTTTAATGGCATAAAACGGAAAGTTGATGTAAGTGTGTTTCATCAAGGCATTTGTGCTCATTTTTCCGTAATTGACTTTTACTTCCTGCAAAAGTTTAAGGTCGGCAGGTTTCAGTTGTTTCAGGTAGTCGGTATTGTCTTTCTTTACAAAGGATTTTTCATCTTCATACAAAAAGCCCCTTTTTACCATTGCCGTCATATCGGCATTAGCAGAGTAGGAGTAGCAACCGAATTTGTAAGGAATAAAATCATACTCGGCTTTGCTTTGTTTGTTGGTAAAAAGGAACAACAACTTCTGCAGGCGGATTTTATCCAATTGCCCATTAAACAGTTGCATTAAAGCTAGTATTATTTTTCTTCTATAAAACATTCTTTAATCAGTAATAAAAATAATTAAATAATTATAATAATATATTTTCCTGCTTTAGTTTTTTGCAGGGCTCCTATATTCCTGTACCAAATTCATCACAGTAACTTATACTTTCTGCTGCTTATGACATCAAAATTCACTCATCTTAGTCTTGAGTAAAGGTACCTAATTGAAGCGTTAAAAACAGCAGGTCATAACCAAATGGTGATCGCTAAAATTCTGGGCGTACATAAAAGTATCATTTGTTGTGAACTAAAACGAAATAGCACCTAAATGGCCAAGCCACTCGACCGATACAAGGCAGTTACAGCACAACTATTCGCCAATAAAGAGCCTATAAACCTTTTCACCCAAGTCTAAGCATCCGGCATTTATTAGACGCATTATCTGGTTGCTACGCTCGGACTAAAACTTACTAAGCAACCGTCCAAGAAGAAGAACAACAACTGCATCTCTCCTAACAAATTAATACGTTTACAAAGCGTTGCATTTGCTGCTTGAATTCTGCTATTGTTTCATAAAGTAACATTTGTTGTTCTAATTTACAATATTGTTTTTGAAAAATAATATATTAATCTAAGTCATTAGCAACTGTATGTTCCATTAATTCAATTATTTCTTTTCGACCGTCATTGAAGACTTTGTCACTTGTTATGGCATAATCTAGATTTAGCATGAATTTCTCTAAGGGGACAGTACGTATATATCCATCGCTAAAGGAGGTTGTATTTTTGGAGGTACTAACTCCATATCCCCAATAAGTTCCGCTTCCTTTACTCTTAGTTTTTGGAGCATGTATAAACTCAACTACCTCAAAGTCTGAAATTGTGTAATTATAGCCACCCTCGCGAGCAATAACATGTGCCTTGAAAACTAGTAAACAATGCTTTAGCTGCACGTATTGAAAGGGAAAGAAACCTCTAAATATTAGATCTCCATCATTAGAATCTTCATAAATGATAGGGTTACTAAAAGGTTGCGCATTCACAAAAGCGTTACCTTCTTTATACCTTATATTTAAGCTTCGATCGAATTGCGCCAACACGATAAATTTTTTCAATCTCCTAAATATGATATCCTTA
>JAFDXO010000055.1 GCA_018267925.1 Bacteroidota bacterium
AATGCAGCGAACCCACCGAAGACCTAAAGAAAATACACCATGCCCTAAAAATTACAAAACCAAAACCCTATACCAAAATTAAATTTGTAGTACACAAAACTGAACTCAAAAATTTGCAAACGCCTGTAAACAGAATCTTTGAAAGTGGATAGCTGCAAGTTGGGGTAAGACAGCGACACGACAAATAAACGAGTCATGATGAAAGCCCAAATCTACAATACATCATTCCCCTGCAAAGAAGCAATAAGCTCATAAACAATAAGCCATTGCAGGAAGCAAATTTCAAGAGCAAACTGTTGTATTTTTTTTATCAGAAATGCATTATCTGGTATTACAAATACAAAGTCGAAGAGGGCTGCTTTATTATCTTTTTAGATGAAGGCTTGCGGGCAAAAGAAGAAGCTGATTATGTCGAACGCATCACTTCACTTCCCGAAATATATACCAAAGAAAAATTTACCCAAAAACTTAACGTCTTCGGCACGCTGACTTTTACTTATGACATAAAATCAGAAAAAACACCCGAAGAAATCAATCTATCAGGCATACAAGCAGCGAAACGAGATAGAAACCATTTTCGATGCTTACAAGAACTTCCTCAAAGCCGACCTGTTGTACATGCAAAACCGATACATGCTTGAGGGATGGCTCACTGCCAATTTCATTGCTATGATTGCCTACCATAAACTATATATCAGGCTCAAGGACATCAAAAAGCTAAGCAATTATTCGCCCAAAGACATCATTAAACTCAGTAAGCCCATCTACAAACTCAACATCAACAACCAATGGAAACTATCTGAAATCACAACCAAAAATACAGACCTCTTCAAAATCTAAAAATAAACTACCTAACCGAGCGGAGTTAGGGTTTAAAACAAATAGATGTATAGTAGCGTTGATATTCCATATATATTCGTTTTTTGAAGCGCAAAAAAAATCCTGTGTCTTTTATGACACAGGATTTTCACCTTTATTTTGACGTAGGATTACGCCATTTTTTTCAATTCTTGAATACGAGATTCATGATCTATTTCTACGTGTAGTTTGTCTGTTTTATCCATATCTACCAACACTGGGCCGGCAACAAAGATAGAAGAGAATGTACCGGTAACAATACCGATAAGCATAGCAAAGGCAAATCCGCGAGTTACTTCGCCTCCTACAATAAAGAGGATCAACACCACTAAGAATACTGTTAAAGAAGTCATCACGGTACGAGGTAAGGTATCATTGATGGCTTTATTAACCGTAGCTTTTTTATCGCTGTTTGGTGTCTTGCGGAAATATTCACGTACGCGGTCAAACACGATGATGGTATCGTTCATGGAGAAACCGATTACTGTAAGGATGGCTGCAATGAAATGTTGGTCAATTTCAAGTGCAAACGGTACTTTTTCGCGGAAGAAAGAAAATACGGCAAGTGTAGCACAAATGTTGAAAATGAGCGACACAAATGTTCCCAGTGAATATTGCCATTTGCGGAAACGAACTAAAATGTAGATAGAGATGGCAATTAAGGAAATAATGGTAGCCCATTTAGCACCATTAATCAAATCATCAGAAATGGTTGGTAAAACGGTTTGAGAGCTTTGAACATACTTACCTGCAAATTCTGGTTGAGAAACAGAGGTAGGCACAAAACCTTCTTTGGTCAAACCTTCATACAATTTCCCCATTACTTGTTGCTCTATATCCTGACCTTGTTTGGTTATTAAATAAGCGGTAGTAATATTGATTTGGTTGTTGGTACCGATGGTTTTTACAATAGGATATTCACCGAAGTAGTTGTGTAATTTTTCACGGATTTGAGACACCTCAAACTTCTGATCAAACTTGATAGTATAGCTACGTCCGCCGGCAAATTCTACACCATAATCAAAGCCATGAAACAAGGAAGCAACGCCGCCCAATACCACAATGGCTGCAATGATATAAGACACTTTGCGAATTCGCATAAAGTCGAAGTTGGCTTTCTGGAATACTGCTTTGGAAATAACGGTAAAGTATTTGAAGTGGCGTGTATTGGTGGTGTACATGTCCTTCATTAAACGAGAAACAAGGATACCACAGAATAAGGAGATAGAAATACTTAAAATTTGGGTAGTGGCAAAGCCAAGAACAGGTCCTAATCCAAAAATGAAGAGAATAGAAGCTGTAATCAACTGAGCGATGTGGCCATCAAGCACCGGTGCATACGATCGTTTGTAACCGTCTATAATAGCTTGTTGGTGGTTTTTGCCGTGTACCAATTCTTCCTTAATTCGTTCAAAAATTAGTACGTGTGCATCCACCGCCATACCGATACCCAAAACCAATCCTGCAATGCCGGGTAGAGTAAGGGTAGCATGAAGCGAAGCAAGAATACCAACCGTAAACAATAAGTTTAGAGTAAGAGAAACGTTGGCAACCCAACCACTGGTGTTGTAGTAAATCAACATCAACACAAAGATGGCAACGAAAGAAAGGATAATGGCATTGAAGCCGGCTGCAATGGATTCTGCTCCAAGGGTTGGTCCTACTACTTGCTCTTGTACAATACGAGCCGGTGCGGGCAATTTACCGGATTTCAAAATATTGGCAAGATCGGTTGCTTCTTCTGAAGTGAAGCCACCGGAAATGGAAGTACGACCACCTCCAATTTCATCGTTTACAATGGGTGAAGAATATACTTTATCATCTAGTACTACAGCTACATAACGTCCCTTGTTGTCGCCGGTCATTTTTTTCCAAATACGAGCACCCGCAGCGTCCATTTCCATAGATACTTCAGGTTGACCAGTCAGTGGATTGTAGTCCATACGAGCTTGTGTTACATGGTCGCCCTCAAGCTTGCTCTCATTATTACCGGAGGCAGTTTTGATAGCATAAAGACGAAGGGGGGCGTTAGGATTACGACGGCTTTCGCGGTCTTCGGCACCATACAAAAATTTCACATTGTTAGGAAATTTATTACGCACTACACCAATGTTCAAATATTCGTTCAGCATGGCAGTATCCTTGCGCGATACATATCCTACAACAGGGCTTGGGTTGCTTGCTAATTCTTCAGGAATGTATAGAATGGAACGAATAGGAAATTCCTTATGCGCTTTTTCTAAGGCTGCTGTGTTTGAGTCTGCACTGGCACCTTTTGTTTCAGTTGTTTTAGCAGAGCCACCCATCAAAGAAGCAAGGCTTCCGGTGTCGGCGGCTCGTGTTGTAGAGTCGGTTGTCCCGGCAACTTTTTTTTCTGTTGCTTTTTGAGAAGTATCACCTGTTTTGGTGCCGGATAGATATTTAGAAAGTGATGTTTCTGCATCTAACAGAGTAGCATAAATTTCTTGGTTTGTGTAAGTTTCAAAAAACTGAAGTTTAGCAGTAGCTTGAAGGTAATTACGAACACGCTCAGGATTACGAACACCGGCAAGCTCAACTGTAATAATGCCTTTGTTTTCATCCAAATTCATATTAGGGTTCACAACGCCAAACTTGTCAATACGAGTTAAGAGAACGTTGTAGGTGCGCTTGATAGCTTGTTTTGCCTCAGAACGAATTTTCGACAACACCTGATCATTGGTAGATTGTAGTGTGATATCTTTTTCTGCAGGCTTGGTAAAAAGATAAGCAAGCTTGGCATTTGGATTTGCTTTTGTAAAGGCTTCACCAAAGAGTGTAACAAAATCTGCTTGACTATTTACCTTAGCTTGATCAGCGTCGGCAATAGCTTTATTCAGTGTGGGGTCTTTGGGGTTATTACTCATAGAGCGTACCAACTCGTCTAAGCTAACCTCAAGGGTTACATTCATCCCCCCCTGAAGGTCAAGACCTAAATTCAATTCTTGTTCTTTCGCAGCTTGAAAAGTGTATTTTTTCAACAGAGGAACAGAAAAAACGGTTACTCCTTGCATGCTGTCGGTGATCCGCTCGAAACGGTTATCAACTAACTTATCCAACTCCTGCCCCTTTGCTCCGGGTTCAGCCAAAAGAGCTTCGCGACGTGCTTGCTTTCGAGCCTTATCTTCAACGTTGTGTACAATAAATGTAAACGAAAGCTGGTACAGAGAAATTAGGATGAGCGCAGCGGTAAAAAACTTTACCAATCCCTTTAATTGCATAGGTGTTTTGATTGTTAACTAATTCGTGAAATTTATTTTTTGAAGTGGGCAAAGATAGGATTTAATGTAAGAAAAGGAAGTTTGCCTCATACTTTCTCATTCAGCAAACTTTTTTAACTAAAAACTTGTCTTTAGTTTAGAAAAAAAACGTTTCTACTTTTTTCAATGAATATTTTACTTTTACCCATTGCAATCAACTTATCGGAATAAATATAACCAATCTAAAGCATGATACGTAAAGCTACGCTCCTTTTAATGGCCTGTTTTGCTTTGCTCCACGTGGCACGAGCACAATATTGCGGTTTTGATAAAGCGCATCAACAAATGATGCAGCACGATCCTACATACGCACAAAAAACTCAGCAGTTCAATAGTCAACTGGCTGCTATGTTACAGTCAAACAGTAATAATTTGATAGTTACCACCGGCACAGGGGTAGCTTATCAAATACCGGTGGTAGTTCATGTTATAAATACCGGTGGTGCTGTGGGTACAATTTATAACCCAACGGACGCTCAATTGATTGGCATGGTCAATTACCTCAATCAAACCTATGCTGCTACTTGGGCATCTTATCCAAGTGCAACCACGGGGGGTACGTATATTCCGCTTCAATTTGTATTGGCAAAACGGACACCTTGGTGTACTCCCTCCAATGGAATAAACCGTGTCAATGGAAGTGCTTTGCCCGGATATGTTCAATATGGAATTGCTCATAATGGTACAAATGGCGCACAAGATTCAGCAGTAAAAGCCTTAAGCCGTTGGCCTAATACCGAGTATTATAACGTATGGGTGGTTAACAAAATTGATAGCAACGACGGAACATTCGGAACCTTCACAGCCGGGTATGCCTATTTTGCCGGTGCAAGTGCTGATATTGATGGAACAATCATGCTGGCTACACAAGCACAAGCCGGACAAATTACCTTGCCACATGAAGTCGGTCATGCTTTTAGTCTATATCACACTTTTGAAGGCGACATTAACGGAACTACTTGTCCTGTAAACAATAACTGTAATACCGATGGCGATAAAGTTTGCGATACAGACCCCCATAAGCGATCTCAGTTCAATTGCCCTACCGGAACAAACCCCTGTACAGGAAATGCTTTTGGAACCGTAGTGCATAATTTTATGGACTATTCCAATTGTCAAGACAGATTTACCGCCGGACAAAGAACACGCATCATGAATGCCTTGGTTAATTATCCCGGTAGAAGTGGATTAATCAGTTCGCAAGCTTCAGTCCCTATGCTTGCCACTCCGGTTACAGTGGCTTGTTTGCCTACAGTTAATAACACTACAATTAGTGGATCTAATTCCGGTGTACATAATGTTACCATTTCTAACGCAAGTCAAATATTTATGGATATTTCCAGTGATGGTTATGCCGGTGACAGTAACCGCTACTATATTGATAATTCTTGCAAACATTTGGTTGATTTAACTGCCGGTCAGATATACAACTATTCTATAAAAACAGGGCTTCAACCTGAAAAAGTAAGAGTATATGTTGACTATAATAACGATGGTATTTTTCAATCTTCTGAATTAATTTATTCACACGATGGAACACAGTTTAACGAAACACACAGTTTTCAATATTCGGTTCCTACTACAGCCACTGTACCAGGCTTGATTAGTTGTGTGCCGCTCAGAATGCGAGTTATTTCTGATCGTTCTGTTGTATCAACGGTTACAGCTTGCGGTCAAATTTCTTATGGACAGGCAGAAGACTATGCTATTATCATTCGGGGTGGTGGACCAACTACGGGTTCTGTTTCCATTGCCCTTAATCCGGGTTATGGAAATCCATCTTGCATCAATTCTCCTTTAGCATTTACCGCTACGCCGGCTGCCGGAATTACGGCTACTGGCTACAAATGGTTTGTAAATGGCGGATATACCGGAATCACTGCTGCCACTTACAATTCATCTACTTTGGCAAACAACGATGTGATAACTGTGAAAATGTTCTTTGTAGGAGCTTGTGGAAATGATAGTGCCAATTCACTTCCATTTACGGTAAGTCGTGCAGCATCTGTTCCTGCCGGTGTATCTATTGCGTTAACCTCCGGCACAAACCCCGGATGCCCTAACCAAACCCTAACGTTTACAGCAACACCGGTAAACGGAGGAGCAGCACCCACTTATACTTGGAAGGTAAACAATGCTACCGTAGGCACAAATAGCAACGCATATAGTGCAACATTTGGAAACAATGATGTGGTTACAGTTTTCCTCAAATCAAATTCAACTTGCGCATCCCCGGATACCATTACGGCATCACCAATTACTATACAGTATTTGTATAACATGCAGCAAATTACGGTGGCTTTGACAAATGGAAAAAATCCTACTTGCTCAGGTAAACCATTGACTTTTACAGCTACCGTTACCAATGGTGGAACAAATATTAACTATCAATGGTTAGTGAATAGTGCCACTATTCCAGGTGCTACCAATGCTACTTTTACTTCTGCTACTTTAACCAACAATGCTGTTGTGCAGGTGGCTTCAACCGTAACAGATCCTTGTGTTCTTAATCTCTCAGATACTTCAACTCCTATTACAGTCTATGTTATTCCTTCAGACACACCTAATGTTCAAATTGCAATAACTAAAGGAAGTAATCCGGGCTGCCTTGATTCTTTAATTGAGTTTAAGGCAATGGTTACTAAACATGGTGCTGCTCCTAATCTTACTTGGTTTGTAAATGGTTTGAATGTAGCTGCCGGAAGTATATTCAGTTCCAACACTTTGCTAAATGGTGATATCGTAACACTTCGTTCAGCCGCTACGGATACGCTTTGCTATACCGCTGATACAGCATTTTCTGCACCCTTAGTAATGATTCGCAATTCCACGCCTCCTGCTCCTGTCATTTCTTTTATCGGAAACATGCTGGTAAGTAATGTTACTACTAAGCTTCAATGGTTTGGACCTGCAGGAAAAATACCCGGTGCAACTTCTTCTACTTATCACCCTACGCAAGCCGGTTTATACTATGCTGTTCAAGACAATAATGGTTGTTATTCTGCCCCTTCAAATATCCTAACCGTATCACTGTTGGATATTGCAACGTATGATTTAAGTCAGGTGAAAATTTATCCGAATCCAACTACCGGCTTGGTGAATTTAGATTGGGGTACAAAAAACACAACGGTAAGAATAGATATTTTCAGCGCAACCGGACAAGGACTTTATTATGATGAACTGCACAATGGTTCCCATAAAATATTGAATTTGTCTAATTTTGCTTCAGGGAATTATTTCATTGTTATTCGTGATGAGGCCGGAAATATCGGTACTCAAAAAATTACATTGACCAAATAACTTAATCCAAAATAAATGAACAGCCGCTTCTGAAATTATCAGAGCGGCTTTTTTTTACACAAAATTGTAATTGCTTTCAATGTATTTTTGAACAGTGTACAAGCTGTTATTTTCCCTTCTTGTTCTCCTTTTTTTTCACGCTTACGACCGTGCTGTGGCTCAAGAGCGATCCATAGAGCCTTTTGTAAGAACAGGTATTGTCATCCCCACTGTTCGCTTTACAAACGCACAGTTTTTTCCAACTCCTTCCATTTCGGGCGGATGCAATTATTATATTCCGGTCAGCAAATCATTTAGTGTAAAATTTGGATTGAGTTACGAGTGGCAACAAATGCACTTTAATGGTCAATCCCTTTTTGACAGTGCTTCTTATACTACGCTTGCAAACGGCTTAATCAATTTACATTATATAGCCTTGCCTTTGCAACTTTCTTACGTAATTGAATTAGCCGATGGGAAAGCACTGCGAACATCATTAGGAATGAGCTATGGGTTTTTGATGTATGCTCAAACAAAAGGGAAGTCACAAGATTTTATTAATGGACAACAACAAGCTGAAACAAATTTTCACTATGCCAATTATGTAGGCATGACACCGAGTAAGAATTATAGAGACGACAGAACAGAGCTTTCCGGCTTTGCCCCGGCAGTTTACATGGATATAAAGTATCAATTTCGCCCAAAATGGTTGGTTGGTTTTTTTTATCGTTACAACATAAACGACGTGAGTGTAAACCCCGGAAAAAGCAACGTAAGAATGCACACCGCAGGTGCTGTTTTTAGTTTGTATTTACCTGCTTGGAAGAAGCAGAAGCAAGCAGAATAAACAGTAGGAACTAATGGCATAACAAAGAAATTGCAACCCATATTTTTAAAAGAATCGCTTCAGAAAAATATTTTAGAAGAACAATGAAGTATTACATTATTGCGGGAGAAGCAAGCGGCGATCTTCATGGCAGCAATTTGATAAAAGCCATTCGTCAGCAAGATGAACAAGCTGAAATACGCTGCTGGGGCGGCGATAGGATGGAGTCTGCCGGGGCAACCTTAGTGAAACATTATCGTGATCTTGCCTTCATGGGTTTTGTAGAAGTGATCATGCACCTTAAAACAATTTTATCGAACATCAAATTTTGCAAACAAGACATTTTAGAATTTCATCCCGATGTTTTAGTGCTGATAGACTATCCGGGCTTTAATATGCGCATAGCGGCTTGGGCTAAAAAGCAAAGAATAAAAATTGCCTACTACATTTCACCACAAATATGGGCATGGAAAGAAAGTAGAGTACATCAGATTATGCGTGATGTGGATAGAATGTTGGTGATTCTGCCTTTTGAAAAACAATTTTATGCTAAGTGGAATTTCTCGGTTTCCTATGTGGGGCATCCCTTGGTGGAAGTGGTACAGCAACAAAAGTTACAACAATCAAATCTTAAACCTTTTAGCAACAAACCTATAATCGCACTTTTGCCGGGCAGCAGAAAACAAGAAATAAGGGTGAAATTGCCCGAAATGTTAAAGATGGTATCTCGCTTCCCGAATTATCAGTTTGTAATTGCTCAAGCTCCATCCATTCCTGATGAGGCTTATCTTTCATTAATCGGATCTGCTAATGTTTTGTTAGTGAAAAATCAAACTTACGAACTCTTGATGCAAGCAAAGGCAGCTTTAGTAACCAGTGGAACAGCGACTTTAGAAACAGCCTTAATTGGAGTGCCTCAAGTAGTGTGTTATAAAGGAAACCCCATTTCTTATTGGTTGGCTAAAAAGTTAATAAAGGTAAAGTACATTTCTTTGGTAAACCTGATTTTAGATAAACCGGCCATTTCTGAATTAATCCAAAACAATTTGAATGAAAAACTTTTGTTTAGAGAATTATCAGCTTTGTTGAATGATGCTGAAAGACAAATTGTTTTACAAAAAGATTATGATGCGTTGTGGCATCTTTTAGGGGATAGTCCTGCTTCTGCTACGGCAGCACAAGAAATGATCAACTTGGCAAAAAAAGGATAATCATCCGCGAATCAGTCGAATCACCATAACTATTATGCCCAATAAAAAAATAAATAATGAAATTCGATTCATACCGTGCATAAACTTGATGTTTATGTTGGTTGGTTCACCTGCTTTTCTTTTTCGAATGTAGAAATAAGTGAGAATCTGTTGCCACATAGATAGTCCTTTTCGTAAAGATAGGAAAATGGGAAATTATCAGTTTAGATTGTGCCAGTAGTCGAAATAAAAAAATGAAGAGCATTCAAAACAATAAATTATCAACATTGGCTGCAACGATTTAGGTTAATAAATTTTTAAACAACCCATTTTTCTTCTGGCTGCTACCATCTTGATTTTCCTACATTTGCGCCCATGCATATTGGCTTGTATTTCGGCAGTTTCAATCCTATCCATATTGGTCATTTAATTGTCGCAAATCATATTGTTGAAAATACGGAAATTGATAAGGTTTGGTTTGTTGTTTCGCCACATAATCCCCTGAAAGAAGAGCATACTTTATTGAATGAGTATGATCGTTTGCATTTAGTGGAACTCGCTATTCGTGATAATGTAAAATTTAGAGCCAGTAATGTAGAGTTTCATCTACCAAAGCCTTCTTACACCATAGATACACTCACTTATCTCTGTGAAAAGTTTCCCTTAGAACAGTTTTCGGTTATTCTTGGGTCTGATAGTTTTCAAAACATTCACCGTTGGAAAAACTATGAACAACTATTAAAACAATATCCACTGATTGTTTATCGAAGACCGGGATTTGCTATTTCAGAAACACACCAAGCAAACTTGACTCAGGTTGATGCTCCTTTGTTAGATATTTCTGCCACTTTTATTCGTAGCCAAATAAAAGAACGTAAAAATGTAAGGTATCTCCTTCCCGAGCCTGTGTTTCAATACGTGGTTGATAACCGATACTATCAGTAAACATTATCATGCTGATGTGTCTTTATTCGTAGCTTCTTCAATGATTGGGTTTGTGTTAGATGAATACTCTACCCGATAAATTTTTATCAAAAGAATTAGGTAAGAAATAAGCAAGGGTCCGAAAATCAAGCCCATAAAGCCAAACATCGGTACGCCAATAATGATTCCAAATGCAGTAATGATCGGATGTACATCTCCCAATTTTCGAAGTAAGGTAAATCGAATAACATTGTCTGCAGTACCGGTGATAGCAATCGAATAGATGAGTACACCTACACCGGAGCCTATGCTCCCATTTAGCATCACATACAAACTGAGTGGAAGCCACACAATACCCGATCCGATAACCGGTAGCATGGAGCAGATGCCCGTAACAATAGCCCATAACATGGGAGAGTCCACTCCAAAAATCCAATAACCAATCCATGCAATAAGAGCTTGTCCGATAGCCATAACCGGTAGCCCAACAGCGTTTGAAATAACCATGATACGAGTTGCTTCCCATACAGAATTTATATTGCCGGTCTTTAAAGGAAGAAAACGCTGCATTCTTTGCTCCCAGTTTCTACCCTCGATTAGCATAAAGTATAGCAGAAAAAATGCAAGAACCAAATTGGTTAATACCGATGCCGTTGCCGTAAGCAGCGTAGGAATGGTAGCCGCAACACTTTGACCCCAAGCTTTTAACTGACTGTCATCTATTTTCAATTGTGGTATCAGGGTTTCGGTTTTTTGAATGAAGGCATCCAGCACATTGTTGAGCTTCTGTGGATCGCTGACCAGCACATACAATTTGGGTAATAACAATTGAGCAATAGCTACTAATGGCAATACAAAAACAACTAAAGCTATCAAGATGAAAAACAATGCAGTTACCCATTTTTTCCAACGATGAATAATCGTTAGTTTGAAGAATGGCTCTCTCATGAGAATATAGAATGTAACGGCACCCAAAATGCCGGGCATATAGGGAATCAATTGCCACCCCAGTGCTGCCATCAATAAAAAAATGACTGCCAAAAGTGCAAATTGTTTCAGATTGCTGTTACTAATTAGATTCATGAAATGAGCATTTGTGAATACAATGGTATAAAATCCTGACAAAAGAAATAACAGGCGCGATATTTGTTAGCTTTGTAAGTACAGTTTCAAAACCATATCTATTCATTTTCTAAAACCTAAATTTTATGGCAAACACAGGAAGAACAGTCGCAACACTTCTCATCGGCGCAGCAGTAGGTGCTGCTGTGGGATATTTGTTAGCTACAGACAAAGACAAACGTCATGAAAACATGGAACGCATCAAAACCAAATTTGCAGACTTGAAAAACAAACTTGGTAAAAAAGTTCCTCATGATTTGGAAGAAGAAATTTATCACTCTTAAAGTATTTCTTCTTCATGGACTTCATTAGCAAGTGGAAGGATAAAATAGCTCATTATGTAGATGTGCGGTTAAGCCTTTTAAAATTAGGCTTTATAGAAAAAACATCGAACATACTGAGCTATTTGATTTTTGTTTTTATCGGGTTGTTTTTAGGTCTGTCTATTCTACTTTTTGTAGGCATAGCCTTAGGTGAATACTTTGCCGCTGTTTTTAGTTCTCGTACTGCCGGATTTATGACTACCGTTGGCTTTTATGCCATATTGTTAATCTGTTTGTTCGGGTTGAGAAAGGCAATCATAACCGCTTTTTCCAGTGTTTTTATTCGCATTCTTACAAGTGGAAACACCGAAGAAGATAGAGAAGAAATGGAAGAATCTAAGCACGAAAAAGAAGTAAAATAATTCCCATCTTGCCATGAGATTATACCCACGAAAACTGAATAATGTAGAAGAGCTAAAGAGAGAAATCTTTATGCTTCAATTTACTGCCAAACATAGCAGTAAGGATTTGTTTCAATCGTCCCAAAAGACGAAAGAAGAATCATTTTCTTCAAAAGACTCTTCTCCTCTTATTGCACTTTTAACTTCCTTAACGGGATCAAATTCATTATTGGGATCTATACTTTCTTTAGCTCCTACCTTAATGTCATTATTACCTACTAAAAGTCAATTGGGAAAAAGAACTTTAGAACGTTTTGCTAAACGAGTTTTACTGGGTTATGTAAAATGGACTACAATAGAGTTGGGTTATCGAATGATCCGGAAAATAATCCAAACTCAAACAAAAGAAAAGTCGGATCGAAGGCGAAAAGAATAATCACCAAGCAGGAGTCAATAGCACTGCTTCAACCCACTATTTTGGTTATGTTTTTGCCTTTAATGAAAATTTTAGGCTTGCAAAATATAGCGTATGAAGAACAAAATAGTTGTGCTCGGTGCAGGGTTTGCCGGATTACAATTAGCCAGACGATTAAGAAAATCGCATTTTGATATAACCCTTATTGACCAATACAATTTCCACCAATTTCAACCTCTGTTTTATCAAGTTGCAACCGGTCGTTTAGAGCCTAGCTCTATATCATTTCCATTAAGAAAGATTTTTCAAAAACAAGAAAATATCCATGTGCGTGTTGCTACTGTTGAACGTGTGGACTTGGAGGCTAATCAAGTTGTGACGAAATCTTGTCGCTTTGACTATGATTTTTTAGTTATTGCCACCGGTTGTGTTACCAACTTTTTTGGCAACAAAAATATTGAACAATATGCTTTCCCTATGAAGGCAACCATTGAAGCGATAGCCTTGAGAAACCGTATTCTGCTCAATTTTGAAGATGCCTTAGGCGTGGAAAACAATGAATTGGATGGATTAATGAATATGGTGATTGCAGGCGGAGGTCCTACCGGAGTTGAACTTGCCGGAGCTTTGATTGAGCTGAAAAAAAACATTTTGCCAAAGGATTATCCCGATATGGATTTTTCACGCCTCAATGTTTATTTATTAGAAGGTAGTCCTGTTTTGCTTGCACCTATGTCTAAAGAATCGCAACAAAAATCACAAGACTATTTGTTGAAAATGGGTGTTCATGTGTGGACCAATGCGTTGATTGATGACTACGATGGCAAATTGGTAAAAACAAAAGATGGTCGCACCATTCGGACAAATAACTTGATTTGGACTGCCGGGGTTACAGGTGCCGTACCCAATGGTATTCCTATTGAGGCTTTGGTGCGAGGAAATCGAATTGCAGTTGATGCCTACCATAAGGTGCAAGGACTGAAGAATGTTTTTGCAATAGGCGATATATCCTACATGGAAACGCCAGACTGGTCTAAGGGGCATCCTCAATTAGCAAATGTGGCAATCAATCAAGCTAAAAACCTTGCCAGAAATTTTAATTTTCAATCTAACAATAAAACGCCAAATACTTTCAGCTACAAAAATCCGGGATCAATGGCTACGGTTGGAAAACGAAAAGCTGTTGTAGATCTGCCCAAACTGCATTTTCATGGGTTGGGTGCTTGGCTTGTATGGATGTTTTTGCATTTGATGCTTATCCTGAGCGTAAAAAATAAGTTGGTAATCTTTATTAATTGGGCTATCAGCTATGTTACCAATGACACCACCTTACGACTTATCTTATTACCCAGCAAAAAGCAATTGGACATTGCTGTTGAGCGGGATTGGTTGATTGGAAATAGTGCTAAAAGATTATTGAAAGTTAGACAAAGTGAATGAGCTTAATTTGTTGACAGTGAATTAGGAATGTGCCAAGGTTTTTACCAACATTCTTTTGGCAATAGGCAATAGTGTTTCTTGCATGGGAATAGTAAGAGCAGTTTCAATCGCATATACAGCCGGATTAGGTAATGTGCGAATCGTTCGAACAATTTCTCTTTTTATTTGCTCGTACGTATTGCCAATATTGTTAGGAAATTGCTCTATAAAATTCACTCGTATTCCTTTGTAGCGAGCACTTTGATGTTCAAATAAAGTAACCGAGTAGTTGTAAGCATAGGTAGCACTATTTTGCCCGTCACGTAATAAAAAGTAGCCTTCATTTTTATATAAAGGAAGAATGCCAACGGGTTGAAGAATAGTTTGCTTTTCAATTAATTCATAAATTTCAGTACCGGCATTGATTGTTTCTTGCATTTGTTCAATGCCAAATTGGGTAATGGTTTCAAGTTCTTTCATTAAGTCACTGTCGTTTAACATTTGTTCATAGACTAATTCTGCTTTTTCAATGTCAACTTGATTTAAATGTTTAGGAAATTGATCTTGTAAGAACTTTTTATTATCGCGAAATGCCAACAAATTGTGGTAGTGGAAAATAACATCAGCTAATTGCGGATAAAGCTTTGTTTCATTGAAATAACGATTCACCTGCTTCAAATAAGCCAGCAGCTTATATTTCTGCAATTCGAAGTCAATATAGCCTTCAATAAACCAAGTTTCACTGAGATTCATCTATGATATTTTATCTCAAGTTAGTAAAACAAAAAAAGTGCCACAACCATATTGAGCAAATTTCTTAGAATGGTGCATATAAACCTTTTTGTATCTTGTAAAAATCATGGAAGAAATCAATAAAGAAATTGCACAGTTTATTTCGGAAAATACAGTAGCAACTTTGGCGTGCGTTGACAATCAATCGCCCTATTGTTTTAACTGTTACTATGCCTTTCTTCCAGATGAAGGCTTGCTGGTTTATAAATCTGCATTTAGAACCCAACACGATGCTATTCTTGAAAAAAACAAACAGATTGCCGGCTCTATTGTTCCGAATGAAATAAACCTTGCCGCCCTTTCCGGAGTACAGTTTGAAGGAATATTATTGGAGAGTCGAATAGACCTGACCATGCGTCTGTCTATACCTTATTACACGCGCTTTCCCTTTGCTATTGCATTGTTCGGTAACATTTGCGTCATTCAAATGAACAAGATAAAGTTTACAGATTTTACTAAGGGAGTTGGATATAATCTGCAATGGAGTCGCTAAGTATTTTTGATTGTATTCAGTGTGGTAGTTGGTGGTAAATTGATTATAAACTTACTGCCAAACCCGATTTTTGATTGTACAGAAATATAACCACCATAGAGTTTAATAATCTGGTTAGCCAATGGCAATCCTAATCCAGATCCGCTAACGAAATTATTGGTTTCAGCACTTCTGAAGAAGGGACGAAAAATTAACTCTTGTTCATTTTCTGAAATGCCGGGACCTCGATCTTCCACAACAATTTCCAAATGCTCATTTTCTTGTTTTAGCAAAACAAGGGCGGTATTATCTACTGAAAATTTACAAGCATTTTGAATGATGTTTTTAATTGCAGAGGTAAGCAATTCCTCGTTTCCATACACCGTCAGGGCTTCTTCTTCATCAGGAAGATTACCAAAAGAAAGTCGTACATCGTAGGCTGAGTTCAGTTTTCGCATTTGTGCCGGAATCCTCATCAACACTTCATCAATGCGAATGGGAGAAAGCTCAATACCATGTACAGAGCCGCTTACTTTAGCCATTTCAAGCAGGCTTCGAACTAATAAGTTTAAGCGTTGTGTATCATCGTAAATAGAGAGTAGTACGTTTCTGTATTCTTCTTTATTTCGATCTCGCTGAAGTGTTACATCTATTTGACTGCCTATGGAAGCGAGGGGTGTAGAAAGCTCATGTGAAGCATTATCAATAAAGCGTCTTTGAATGTCAAAAGACTGTTGGAGCCGGTCTAACAGATCATTAACGGTAGAGCCTAATTGCTGCAGTTCATCTTTGTTATTGCCGGTATCTAAACGACGTGAAAAATTTTCAGAAGAAATTTGGTTGATTTTGTGTGTGAGATCACTGATAGAGCGGACTAAGCCAATGGAGAAAAAATATCCCGAAACAATTACAATGGCAATACTGAAAAAAAAGCTAAGGATTAGAATTAGGCGAATTTTGGGTATCCAGTCTGCCTTGTCACCATCATAAGCGGCTGTAATCACCAAGTAATTGATGCCCTGATGCGGATATACTACACCGGTAACATCTCGATCGCCAATGCTAAATAAATGCTTCTTTTTGTTTCTGATTTGGTCTATTGTTTTTTTAGGAAGTGAGATACAATCTTCCGGACGATCGCAAAATTTAAAAATGACTTGGTCTTGTTCGTCAAGAATTAATATTCCTTTGTTTAACAATGCACTGGGAGCAGACGTGTTTATTTTCTGAACCATATCCGGATCAATTCCGTATTTCCAGATCAGGTCGGCTGTGCTAACGCACTTTTGATGCAAACGGTTGTAAAATTGCTTAGTACGGTTTTGTATTGAAAAGTAGTAAATGGAAGAACACAACATCAACAGAATGACTGTTACTATGATGCTGTAAGCAAACGTTATGCGATATCTTATCTGCATTAATTACTGTCATCCTTTAAAATGTAGCCCATTCCTACGTGTGTATGGATGAGCTTAGGCGTAAAATTCTTATCAATTTTCTTTCTAAGAAAATTGACATACACATCAATTACGTTTGTTTGTGGATCAAAATCTGTTTCCCAAACTGCTTTTGAAATTTCTTCTCGTGAAACTACCTTGTCTTGGTTACGTAAAAAATATTCAAGGAGTTGAAACTCTTTTGCCGTTAGGGTAATTTTTTGATTATCACGACGCGCTTCTTTACGATTCAGATCAAGTTCTAAATTAGCAATTTTTAGTACCGGAATTTCATCAGAAGACGGTTTGCCAATCTCGGCACGGCGCAATAGGGCTTTTATGCGAACCAGTAGTTCTTTAAAATCGAAAGGTTTTGAAATATAGTCATCTGCACCAAGTTCAAATCCTTCTACTTTATTTTCCGTAAAGTTGAGTGCAGTAAGCAGCATAATGGGCATAACCTTGTTTCGTTCCCGAATAATTTTACACAATTCATAACCATTCAGAAAGGGCAAGTTTATGTCCAAAATTGCCATGTCAAATTTATTGGTTAAAAAAAGATCCTTTCCTTCTTTCCCATTGTAAGCTAAAGTAACATTGTAATCATGTTCGCTTAATCCGGTTTGGATTGTATTAGCAAGCTTTTTTTCGTCTTCAACAAGCAAAATATTTGGTCTCATGATGTGTTTTTTTTACGACTAAAAATGGATAATAGTTATTCAATGCCGGCAAATTACAACATTCATATTGGCAAGCAATCTGTTTTAAATTAGAAATTGATTAAACTTTTGAATGGGTATTTAGCTCAGCTAAGAGAAATGCTCCTGTATGGCTGGATTTGCAGTTTGACACAGCCTCCGGACTGCCTTCAATCACGACCCTTCCACCACCCTTTCCACCCTCCGGCCCCATGTCTATTACATAGTCTGCCACCTTTATGACATCCAGATTGTGTTCAATCACGACAACGGTGTTTCCTCTATCTACCAAACGATACAGTACGCTCAACAATTGATTGATGTCTTCAAAATGAAGTCCGGTGGTCGGTTCATCGAGAATATATATCGTTTGCCCGGTATCACGTTTGGAAAGTTCCGTTGCTAATTTTACCCGCTGGGCTTCGCCGCCACTTAGGGTTACAGCACTTTGTCCTAACGAAACATAACCAAGTCCAACCTCTTGTAAGGTTTTAATTTTTCTGTGGAGGTAAGGAACATTGATAAAAAAATCTACGGCTTCATCAACAGTCATTTTTAGCACATCTGCAATTGATTTTCCTTTATAGCGAATTTCCAATGTTTCACGATTGTATCGTTGTCCGTTACAATGCTCACAAGGAACATACACATCGGGAAGGAAATTCATTTCAATAACGCGCGTGCCGCCTCCATGGCATGTTTCGCATCTTCCGCCTTTTACGTTGAAGGAAAAGCGACCGGGATTATATCCTCGAATTTTAGCTTCCGGAACTTGTGCAAAAAGTTGTCTGATTTCAGTAAAAAAGCCACAGTAAGTAGCCGGATTGCTACGCGGTGTGCGCCCTATTGGACTTTGGTCAATTTCAATTACTTTATCTAAATTCTCTAAGCCCTCAATGCTTTTATAAGGCATGGGTTGCTGCTTAAAGTTAGGATAACAATGTTTGGCTAAAAGAGGGTAAAGCGTTTCATTGATCAAAGTGCTTTTCCCACTTCCGGAAACACCGCTAACGCATACAAATGTTCCTAAAGGAATTTCAATGGATACATTTTGAAGATTGTTACCGGACGCGCCTTTCAGCTTTATTTTATGCCCATTTCCTTTTCTTCTTACTGTAGGTACAGCAATGGAAAAGTGATGATTTAAATAGCCGGCTGTTTTCGTGTTTGTTTGAATAACAAATGCAGGTGTTCCTTCGCTGACTATCCGCCCACCATGAATTCCCGCTGCGGGGCCTACGTCAATTAAATAATCGGCTGCCAACATGATATCCTTATCGTGCTCCACAACCAAAACAGTATTGCCACCATCTCTCAAGTTTTTTAGAGCACTGATCAGTTTTTGGTTATCTCTTTGATGTAGCCCAATTGAAGGTTCATCAAGAATGTATGTAATGCCTGTAAGTTGAGATCCAATTTGAGTAGCCAATCGAATACGCTGAGACTCGCCACCACTAAGTGTTCTGGTTGTTCTGTCTAAGCTGAGATAGTGCAGTCCAACATCCAAAAGAAAATGTAGTCTGTCTCTAATTTCTTTTAAGATATCTTTTGCTATGACGTTTTGCTTGTCATTTAATCGCTGTTCCAGGTTTGCAAACCATGCAGATAAGTCGGAAAGCGGCCATTGAGCACATTCAGCGATGTTTTTTTGACCAACTTTAAAAAATAAACTTTCTTTTTTTAGACGAGCACCATTGCATTCTGGGCAAATGTTGAGTTGCATAAAGCTTTCTGCCCAATCTCGAATTGCCTCTGAAGAAGTTTCATTGAACCAGCGTAAAATCATGTTTACCACACCTTCATAGTCGCTATTGGCAAGTCTGGTGGTATATTCATCAATTTCTTCAGCAGCATAAGTTATGATTCCTTGTTCATTTCCATACAAAAGGAGATTTAGTTGTTTTTCAGTCAATTTATGAATAGGAGTAGAAAAGGATATTTTATGTTTCTTGGCAAAAATGGTGGCTTGCTTAAATGCCCAAGCATCACGTTCTTCTCCTAAAGGAGCAATACCGCCTTCCGAAATGCTTTTCTGTGTGTCGGGTAAAACAGACTGCATGTTCACTTGATAAATGCTCCCAAGTCCTTTACAACGAGGGCAAGCACCATAAGGCGAGTTAAATGAAAAAGTATTTGGAGAAGGCTCTTCGTAAGAAATACCGGTATCCGTACACATCAATTGCCTGCTGAATTGTGCAACCGTGTTTTGTTCAACATCAAGGACAAACACAAGTGCTTTGCCTATCTGTAAAGCCTTTTGAATACTTTGACTCAACCTTAATCGAGCATCCGATTGTACGATTAGGCGATCTACAACCAATTCAATATCATGAATTTTATATCGGTCTAATTGCATTCGTTCCTTTAAGTCCGTAATCTCGCCATCTACACGTACTTTTAAGTAACCTTGTTTTCTTAGTTGTTCAAACAATTCTCGATAATGCCCTTTTCGTCCACGAACAACGGGTGCAAGTACTATGATTTTTTTTTCGGAAAAATTTTGTTGGATATGCTGAATAATTTCTTCCTCACTAAACTTAGTCATTTTCTTGCCTGTGTTGTAAGAATATGCTTCTCCGACACGAGCATAAAGAAGACGCATAAAATCATACACTTCTGTTACTGTTCCAACTGTTGAGCGAGGATTTCTGTTTGTCGTTTTTTGTTCAATAGAAATGACAGGTGAAAGCCCTGAAATCTTGTCCACGTCCGGTCTTTCGAGATCGCCCATAAATTGTCGAGCATAAGCTGCAAAACTTTCCATATAGCGCCTTTGCCCTTCAGCAAAAATGGTGTCAAAAGCAAGAGAGGATTTTCCACTTCCACTAATTCCAGTTATGACAACTAACTTGTTTTTAGGGATTGAAACATCTATATTTTTAAGGTTGTGCACTCTAGCACCCAGCACTTCTATCTGTCCAAAACTACTAGATTCTTTTTGTTGGTTTAGTTGTTGAGTTTCCTCTCTTTCCATGTTTTTTCAGCTTTTCTCCAATCAATATTTTCTCTCAATTACATAATCAACTAAAGTCTCCATGCCTTTTCTGGCTTCACTTTCAGGATATTGGTGTAGTAAAGTAATAGCCTCTTGACGATAGCTCTCCATCTTTTCCCTTGCATATTCAATTCCACCCGCATTTTTAACACATTGAATGACTTCGTTTACTTTTTTTCGGTCGGTACTTTGGTTTTTAATAATGTAGATAATCCGCTGTTTATCGGCTTTAGAGGCATTTTGCAAGGTGTATATTAGTGGTAAGGTCATCTTTTTTTCTTTTATGTCAATTCCGGTAGGCTTTCCAATATTGTCATTACCATAGTCAAATAAGTCATCTTTTATTTGAAAAGCAATTCCTGCTTTTTCTCCAAAAAGGCGGAAAAACTCGGCAGTTTCTTGATTTTTTGAAGCTGCAAAAGCACCGGCAGAACAGGCTGCGGATAATAGAGATGCAGTTTTGGCACGAATGATTTCAAAGTAAATTTCTTCCTTGATATCCAATTTTCTAGCCTTCTCCATTTGCAGCAATTCGCCTTCACTCATTTCTTTCACCGCACGCGAAGTAATTTGTAGTATGTCATAGTCATGATGTTGAAGAGAAAGGAGTAACCCTTTTGATAGTAAGTAGTCGCCAACCAGCACGGCAATTTTATTTTTCCAAAGAGCGTTGACAGAGAAAAAATTTCTGCGCAACATAGCATTGTCAACCACATCGTCGTGCACTAAAGTAGCCGTATGTAAAAGCTCTATCAGAGATGCGGCTCTATAGGTTTCTTCATTTATAGTACCTGCTATTTTCGCACTTAGAAAAACAAACATGGGACGCATCTGCTTACCCTTTCGCTTAATGATAAACTGCATGATTCGATCAAGAAGCGGATTGTTTCCTTTAACGCTAGAGGAGAATTTTTTTTCAAAAATGCTTAATTCCGTGCCTATTACTTGATTTACTAATTCCATTTGCGGTGAGCGTTGCGGGAGTGCAAAAGTCGTTAACTTTCTATGTTTTGTTATTCATTTTAAAAGAATCCAGAAATATTTTGCGTTTTGAAAGAAAAAAATAGTGCAGTTATTTTGTTTTTTTAAAATCGAACTATACCTTTGCTCTCATATTTGATTTAGCCAAAATCTTTTTTTTAATAAACACATCTGTTATGGTCAACAAAAAGTACCTATTGCTTGCTGGTGTATGCTCCGTACTTGCGGCTCACCCGGCTTTGGCGCAGGAAAGTCAAAATGCAGCTGCTACATGGGGTAGCCGCGATATGACTTACCGTGGTCAGAGCTATGATGCTTTGGATTCCAACTTCTACACTGGAAAAAAGAAAATGACTCAGTATCGTCAGTACATGAATCACCAAACTCCATTCTTGCCTAAGCCCAACAACCAATGGGAAGTAGGGGTGAATTTTGGTCTGTCAAATGTATTTGGCGATGTAACTTCTAAAACTCCATTTACTGCTAAAAAGGGTACCGATGCCATGGGCTTTGGTATTACTGTACGTAAATCACTTGGTTATTTCTTGTCTTTACGTGCTCAATATATTCATGCTCGTGCAACAGGATTTAACTACCGTACTTCTTTAGCTAATGAACAACCTTGGAGTACGTATTATCCACAGAATCAATTAATCTATCGTAACTATCGTACGAACATAGATGAATTGTCTTTGCAAATGGTTGGTGCCTTGAACAACATACGCTTCCATAAAGCTAAGAATTCATTAAGCCTTTACGGTTTCTTAGGCGGTGGTATGATGATTTATGATCCTCGTATCAATGCTTTAGATGCTAATGGAAATCCTTATAATTTCTCAGGCATTACGGGTTATACAACCGGTATGACTTGGGCAAATCGCAAGCAAACAAACAAAGATTTGAAAAACTTGTTTGATGATTCTTACGAGAGTACACCCGGTCGCGAATCTCGTTCTGGTAAAAACAATAAGAACATCATTCCGGTAGCAACTGTCGGTATGGGTGCTCAGTTCCGTCTTGGAAAGGTTGTTTCACTACAATTGGAAGAAAAACTGACTTTCTCATTTGTTGATAAGTTGGATGGTCAAGAGCAACAATACAATGGTTCTCTATCTCCTGATAAAGACGTTTGGAACTATTTCTCTCTTGGTTTGAATTTCAACCTTGGAAACAAACATAAGAATGTTGCACCACTTTGGTGGGTTAATCCATTGGATCATGCGTACAGCGAATTGAGCGATCCTCGTCACATGCGTTTGCCAGAAGCTACTTTGGCTGATTCTGATGGCGATGGCGTTGCTGATCAATTTGACAAATGCCCAGGCACCCCAGCAGGTGTAGCCGTAGATTCTCATGGTTGCCCAATGGATACAGATGGTGATGGTGTACCTGACTATAAAGACAAGCAATTGATTACGCCAACTGAATGTCAGCCTGTAGATGCAGACGGTGTTGGTAAATGCCCTTGTCCTGATGGTTGTGGAACTGCTGCTCCAGCTTGTGGAACTATCGGTGCAGGTAGCCTGAATTTCTCTGGTTCTTCCAGCAAAATCTCTGGCGGAATGCAAGCACAACTTGCAAATCTTGCAGCTCAAATGTCTGCTAATCCAAATTGTAAAGTTGTAATTATTGGTGCAGGCAACTCAAGCAAGGTTCAACAACAACGTAGCTGGGATCGTGTAAACGCAGTGATTGAATACATGAGTGAAAAGCATGGTATTGATCGCAACCGTTTCATCTTCCAATATGGTGCTGCCGGTAATCAAGAAGCAGTATTATATCGTTCAGCAAACTCAGGTGAAGAAGGTCCATCAAATGTGGCTCCTCCATTCCCTAATTTGAGAAGAAACTAATTAAAGCATATTATTTTGAAAGAGCCGCTTCACAAACTGAAGCGGTTCTTTTTGCTATAACTCCATATTAAAATCAACCAGCCATATTACCCGCCAATATTCCATAAAGCTTAAAATGGTTGCTCCCAAAACGATTGAATTGAATAACGATACAATAACACTATGAGGACGAGCAAGAAAAAAAGTTTAAAAAAAATTTGGTAGTTCAAAAAACACGATTACCTTTGTGTTTCAGTTAGCTGTTTAATAAGGCTAACATCCACTGTATCTGGGTAGATATCTTAACGATGCTACTCTTCAATAAGGCGAGAGAATAGAGAACTTTTTTAACTTAAACATGAAAATGTCTCTACATGCCTATATCTTTCCATCAATCTGCTAAAACAAAGTTTATGCAAAACAAAAATCGTCTTTTGTTGGCCGGTTTATGTATGCTGTTTTCCTCCACTCATGTAAGTGCACAAGAGCCGGTACTGACAACAACTACAACGACCACTACTACTGAACAAGCCGTAAATACGGCTACGGTTATGACCGGAAACCACGCCATTGCCTACGGCGGAAGCTACAATGTTCTTGACACGAACTACGTTCCGGCATTTCGTATGGATCAACATCGTAAGTTTCTGAATTACCAATACAACTTTCCGGCAAAGCCACGCAACATGTGGGAAATAGGAGTTGGAACAGGGCTTTATAATTACTCAGCTGATGTTCCCACACTAATGCTTTGGGAAGGTGGCGGCTATGGCTTCCATGCGCATATTCGTAAATCATGGGGATATATGTTTTCTACCAGATTGCAATATATCTATGGTATTGCTAAAGGGCTTCAATGGCAAGAGTCTGTAAACTATAGCCGGAATAAGGCATGGTATAATGATGGGTATTCACATGCTCAAAACATGGCGAATCCCAATGCTTACCATCCCATGTTGTTGGAGAAAATTGACGGACAGCCCGCTATGTTTTACAATGATTATGATCCTATACATTACAATTTTAGGTCAGAAGCACATCAGTTAAGTCTTGACTTTATGTTCAACACAAACAATATTAGTTGGCATAAAGCACGTACCGGTCTGTCATTCTATGGCTTTATAGGAATGGGTGCATTTGCCTACAATACAAAAGTGAATGTTTATGATGCTAACGGTAAACGATATAATTTCCAAGAAATCGTTGGTGATATTCCACAAGTACATGCTAATCGTCGAGAAATCAAACGTCGGTTGAAGGCAGGTATGGATAATTCATACGAAACTGATGCGGAAACACTTCGTGGTGTACGTCGCCCAACTATTTTCCATAACAAAACATTAGATTGGGCCTTTAGTGGTGGTCTTGGAGCGCAAATTAAGATTTCGAAATTGGTAAATATTTCAATTGAAGATAGAATCACTTTCCCTCATGATGATGATTTATTGGATGGTCAGCGTTGGGCAGAACAAACCTTAGGCGATCCCGTATTTACTCAGAATAATGATATGGTGAATTATTTTTCGGTAGGTGTTAATGTCAATGTGGGCAACAGTCGTAAAAACGTAGAGCCGCTCTACTGGCTTAATCCTTTAGATTACGTTTACGGCGAACTCAATGCGCCAAATCATTTGAAAGTTAACGCTACTCTTCCTGATTCTGATCATGATGGTGTAACAGATCAATTTGATCAATGCCCGGGAACACCTGAAGGAGTACCTGTAGATGTAAATGGTTGTCCGCTTGATACAGATGGTGATGGTGTGCCAGATTATCGTGATAAACAATTGATTACACCAACTGAATGTCAGCCGGTAGATGAAGATGGAGTAGGTAAATGTCCTTGTCCGGATGATTGTAGTGGAACAGCTAAGGTAAGCGGTCCTTGTTCAAATATTGGATCTGGAACCATTGCATTCGACAACAATGCTTCACGCATTAAACCATACAACCAAGCACGCTTAGCTTCTCTTGCAGCCATGATGAAAGCACATCCGGATTGCAAAGTAGTGATGATAGGAGCTGGTGCAGGAAGTAAAGTACAACAACAACGCTCTTGGGATCGTGTAGATGCTATCATTTCCTATATGATGGAAAGACATGGAATAGATAGAAATCGCTTTATCTTCCAATACGGACAACAAGGTGATCCAAACACTGTAATGTATCGTTCCGCAATGGAAGGCGAAGATGGACCGGCTAATGTAGCCCCTCCGTTCCCGAACTTAAGGAGAGATTAGGAGTCTCTTTTGAACAAAGAAAATCCCCGGCATTTTTGTCGGGGTTTTTTTAGTGTGTTTTTCAAAGAATGATCAACTCAAGTTTTTCTATATCAAAGCAACTCTCGGTGGTAATTTACTAAACGTTCTAAGGGGCTTTTTTCAATGATTCCTAATTCCATTTCATATTGATGACAAAGATTGGCAATCACATCCTTAAATTCATAAGCAACGGATCCGGTAAAATGAATAGGTAATTTCCAGCTTTCTCGAAATTTCATCAAGTGAAAATGAAAGAAATCATTTAATGAATCTTCAATGATATTCTCCACCATATAATGGCCTCTATTTTCCTTGAGCAATTGTACAAATCCGGCTAAATAACGATTGGGAAAAGGGTTTCCGTAAAGTTGCAGAATAATTTTTGATACATTGCTTCCAAATAAATACTCAAAAGCTTGTCTGAGTTCATCGTCAAAAGTATGATAAGCATAATATTGAAGAACTCGTTTTCCCATATAGTTTCCGCTTCCTTCATCGCCTGCAATGTAGCCAAGTGATGGGTGTTTATCTTTTATCATTTCACCATCAAAAAAGCAACTATTACTACCGGTACCCAAAATGCAAACAATTCCTTTTTGATTTCCGCAAAGTCCTCGAGCAGCGGCCATCATATCGCAGCTTACTTCTGTATTACTTATGTCAAAATAATCTGCGAGAATGTGTTTCAGTTTGTTTTGTTGTTCGGGTTGGCTGGCTCCGGCACCATAAAAGATAATTTTTGAAACTGCTGAAAAGGCAGCTCGATCGGGTAATTCCGATTTTAGTAATTCCGTGATTTGTTCAATGGTTTGCAAATAAGGATTGATACCCGATGTTTGAAGATGTTTCATAGACCCTTTGGAAGAAACAACACACCAATCAGTTTTAGTGGAGCCACTTTCAACAAGTAGTAAGGCAGCCATAATGAAGTAAGATTGAAAAGCAAATTTGCAGTTACTAAGCTCAATAACCTAAAAATTTAAGATAGAAAGCAGAGTTTAACATTCTAACAATAGAGAAATGATTGTTGTTCCAATATTTTGTATGAATACTCCTACCTTTGCAACCGATTTCTACAATGGACGAGCGCAAAAGTAGCGGACTAAATACTTGGACTCCACTACTATTTTCCCTGTTATTGATTATTGGTATGGTGCTGGGTTTCAATTTACGAGACTCCCTACGCAACAAACGCGATATTCAAGCTATCATTGACAGAAATGATAGGCTGGAACAAATCATTGATCTGATAAACGAGAAATACGTTGATAGCGTAAACTCAAACCTTTTATTTGATGATGCTATTGCCGGCATTTTAAGCCATCTTGATCCGCACACGGTTTATATCTCGGCTAACGATCTTCAAAGCATAAGTGAAGACATGGAAGGCAGTTTTGTAGGGATTGGTGTGGAATTTTCTATAGTTCGCGATACGATTCAAGTTACCTCTGTAATAGATGGTGGCCCGGCACAACGAGCAGGCATCAATTTAGGTGATAAACTGATAAAAGTAGATGACAGTATAGTAGCGGGTAGGAAAATTTCAAGTGCTACTATCATAAAAATGCTACGAGGCAAGATGCATAGTAAAGTGTTTGTAACCATTCTTTCTATTGAAAATGCTGCCGAAAAAAAATTATTAATTCAACGAGATGCTATTCCATTGTATAGTTTAGATGTGTCCTTGATGCTTGACGAGGCATCACACATAGGTTACATGAAGCTAAACAGATTTAGCGCAACCACTTACGACGAATTTAAAACTGCATTGACGGCCCTAAAGAAAAAAGGGATGCAATCTTTAGTTCTTGATTTACGTGGTAATCCTGGTGGATATCTCGATGCGGCTACCAAAATTGCCGGAGAGTTTTTAGGAAGTGATAAGTTAATCGTTTATACAGAAGGAAAACATTCTCCTCGAACTGAGTATAAAGCTGAAAATAAGGGTGAATTTGAAAAGGGTAAGTTGGTAATTCTAATTGATGAAAGCAGTGCATCAGCCAGTGAGATTCTTTCGGGGGCAACACAAGATTGGGATCGGGGCATTTTAGTTGGACAACGTAGCTATGGAAAGGGGCTTGTGCAAGATCAATTTGACTTGGCAAATGGAGCAGCTTTACGACTAACAGTTGCAAGATATTACACCCCTTCCGGTCGCTGTATTCAAAGACCTTATGCAAAGGGTAAGGAAAACTATGTAGAAGAAATATCTTCTCGATTTCATGGCTCTCGAAATGATAATGATAGTTTTGCCAAAGCAGATACAACTAAATATTTTACACAAAATAAGCGAGTGGTATATGGCGGTGGCGGTATTTCTCCCGATGTTTATGTGCCTCGTGATACGGCATTTTTCAGTGTGCCTCTTTTCAATTTAATTTTTAACGACACTACACGACTTTTTGTTTGGGAATACTTTTTAGCGAATAAAAAATCATTAGCTCAATATCAATCTGCAACTGATTTTGCCAAGCATTTTGATGGAGCACAACTATCTCAAATGTACGCTGCAACCTTATCTCCTAAATGGCGAGAGCAATATCGTACTATTATGAAGAAGCCAGCGAGTAAAGAATATTTCGAGTTGCAACTAAAAGCCCGTTTAGCTCGTTTTATGTTTCACGATGAAGGCTTCTACAGTGTCATCAATCCGTATGATAAAGTCATCAAGAGGGCACTGTATTTATTAAATCATGATCAATACTCAAAAATCATAAGTCGGTAATTTGTCTAACCAAACTACTTGTAAACTATTAGTTGCAGCCGTACAAAAAGTTTGATGTCCGTTGCTTAGTAGCCAAAAGTTTGATGGAAGTGCTTGGTGATAATTTAATAGTTGAAAAAGTGTTTGTTCATTGATCGCCACTTCCGGATTTTTAAGTTCTGCCAGCAGCCAAGGCTTATGATGACGATTATAAACTACGATGTCAAATCTTTTGGTTTGTTTTCCAACTAAAATTTTTCTTTCAACAGCAATCATGCCTAAAGGATACTTTTCTTGGGATATAAAATACTGCAAAAGATATTGCCGTACATGTTCTTCTGGTGTAAGTACAATCCATTTTTTTCTTACCGGACAAAAAACGGTGGTTCTATTATCTTGGTGTCGAAGTTGAAGTTGTAATTCAGAAAAATTTAGTGAAATCATGCAAATATTGCTTCGTTGTAAAGGTAAATAGTCAACAGCTATCTTGGCTAAAGATGAAGATTATAGCTACTTTTTTCTAACTTGGTCTATGATGAAAACAAAAGAAGAAATTGTTGAAAATTGGCTTCCGCGCTATACTGGGCAAAAGCTGAGTGAATTTGGTGATTATATTTTACTCTGCAACTTTAGTCACTATGTTTCTCTTTTTGCTGAAATGCACGGGGTTTCTGTAGTTGGCATTGACAAACCGATGCAATGTGCCACAGCAGAAGGGATTACTATTATTAATTTTGGAATGGGCAGCCCCAGTGCAGCTACGATGATGGACTTGCTAACTGCCATTTCGCCAAAGGCTGTTTTGTTTTTAGGAAAGTGTGGTGGATTGAAAAAGAAAAATAAAGTAGGCGATTTGATTTTACCCATAGCTGCCATTAGAGGCGAGGGGACAAGTAATGATTACTTTCCTGCTGAAGTGCCGGCACTGCCTGCATTTGCTTTGCAAAAAGCAATTTCAACTACCATTCGAGAGTATAAAAGAAATTATTGGACTGGTACTGTATATACAACCAATCGTCGAGTTTGGGAACATGATGAGGAGTTTAAGGAATATTTGAGAAAAATTCGAGCAATGGCAATAGATATGGAAACGGCAACCATTTTTACGGTAGGATTTAAAAATAAAATCCCCACAGGAGCCTTACTACTTGTGTCTGATCAACCTATGGTTCCTGAAGGAATTAAAACCGCAGCCGGAGATATATCCGTAACGAAAAACTATGTTGATATGCACTTGAAAATTGGTATTAGTTCTTTAGAGCAGTTAATTAATAATGGGCTGACCGTTCGCCATCTGAAGTTTTAAATGATGATACAAGAATGTAGGCTTTTAGTGGAAAATTTAACTATCAGCTTTTCGAAATCAGAAAATAAGTCCGTTCATAATTTTTCTTTTTCCTTAAAAAAGGGTGAAACCTTAGCCATAGTAGGAGAAAGCGGATCTGGTAAATCACTCACAGCCCTTTCCTTAATTGGATTATTACCGGTATCAGCAAAATGGATAGGTAATATCTTTTTTCGATCTTCCGATGAAAGGGTGTTTGAGCTTCAAACAGAAAATGATTGGAAACCTTTGCGAGGTAAGGAAATTGGAATTGTATTTCAAGAGCCGATGAACGCACTTAACCCTGTCATGAAAATTGGTGAGCAATTGTTTGAAAGTATCCAAAAACATAAACGCCTTTCAGCAGAAGATGCCAAGAAAAATTCATTAGATTGGCTAACCAAAGTCCAATTGCCAATACCTGAAGCAATGTGGCATCGCTATCCGCATGAGTTGTCCGGTGGGCAAAGACAACGGGTGATGATTGCAATGGCTATGTGTAACAATCCGAGTTTGCTCATTGCCGATGAACCTACAACCGCATTAGATGCAACTGTTCAGAAAGAAATTATTGCTTTGATCAAGGATTTGCAAGTACAATCTGGAGCCTCATTAATCTTTATTACCCATGATTTAGCTTTGGCAGCCTCCATTGCTACAAATGTTGCCGTTATGTTTCGAGGTGAATGTGTGGAATGTGGATCTGCAAAGAAAATATTTCAGACCCCCGTTCATCCATACACACAAGCATTGATAGCTTGCCGACCTTCACCGGAACACAAGGGTAAACCACTGCCAACCGTTGCCGATATACTACATTCATCAACAAGGTCAAATCAAAATGCAACTAAGACCTTGCAAGCTAAAATGGTTGATACTGAAAGTGAAGAACCTTTATTAAAAGTAAAAGATCTGAAAGTTTGGTTCTCGGCAGAAAAATCGTGGAATGGACGAACAAAAAGCTATTTCAAAGCTGTAGAAGATGTTTCGTTTTCGTTGAAGCGAGGTGAAGTTTTGGGTTTAGTAGGCGAGAGTGGTTGCGGAAAAAGCACGATTAGCAGGGCACTTATGGGATTGATTCCTTTACATTCAGGGCAAATTTTTTTTGAAGGAAAAGATCTAGCACATCAATCAACCGATGAGTGGCGAGAAACCCGACGCCATATTCAAATGATTTTTCAAGATCCATTTTCTTCTCTCAATCCCCGAATGACGGTTGGCGATATGTTGATGGAGCCATTGCGTGTTCATCAAATTGTTCCTGTCCATGAGCTTAAAAATGAAGCATTAAGATTGTTGTCTTTGGTGCAACTCCCACCTGATAGCTTGATCCGATATCCGCATCAATTTTCCGGTGGACAAAGACAAAGATTGGGTATAGCAAGAGCCTTGGCTATGAGGCCTAAGTTGTTGATTTGTGATGAAAGTGTTTCCGCATTAGATGTCAGTGTTCAAGCTCAAATTTTAAACTTGTTGAAAGAACTGCAATCCCAATTAGGGCTTTCATACCTTTTTATTTCTCACGATTTGTCAGTTGTTTATTACATCAGTGACAGTGTGATGGTTATGCGTACCGGCAAAATTGTAGAAAAAGGTTCTTCTTTAGATGTATTGCAACATCCGAAAGACCCTTATACAGAAAGCCTTGTAGCTGCAATTCCCAAATTATAGTTCAGTAGAAAAGAACATCCTTTTGTTTTTTTAAGAACTATGGTGGGTATAAAATAAGCCGACATTCCTTTTGGGGATTGCCGGCTCTAAACTGGATATTTCTGATTTTATTTAACCAATTTCATTTCTTTCAACAGCCAACCGGCACCTCCAAATTTTTCTATAATAAAGAGTGTATAACGGATGTCTAAAGAGATATTCCTACATAGTTTTGGGTCAAAATAATAATCACTCATGGTGCCTTCCCACACGCGGTCGAAGTTGGTGCCTATTAGTTCCCCTTTCGCATTCAGAACTGGGCTACCACTATTCCCGCCACTGGTATGATTGCTTGCAATAAAAGCTAAGGGTACTGTCCCTCCAACATTCCAACGCCCATAGTCCTTTTTGGCAAAAAGCTCTTTAAGTTTTTGAGGAACTCGAAATTCCTCTACATCAGGATTGTTTTTGGCAATTGCTTCATCTAATGTAGTTTGAAAACTATAACCGGAAGGTCCATCAGGATCCATTCCCTCAACCTTTCCATAAGCCAAACGCAAAGTAAGATTTGCATCCGGATAAAACATTTTTTGAGGATTGAAAACCATTTGAGCTTTCATGTAAAGTCGGTTGTAATAAGCTAAAGCATTATTATAACGGTTGATGATTGGGCTAAGCTCACTTTTTCTATATTGAGATACCGTTTGATAAAATTGAAGTGCAGGATCAGCTAAAAGGATCATTGTATCTTTTGCCTTAGCTGTAGAGGCAAACTGTCGCAACTTTTCTTCGCTTCTTAATAAAGAAGTATGATATAAATCGTTTGCCCAAGCACTTATGTTCTTTTTGTATTGTTGATAGCTTTTTTGAAGTGTAGGCGGCACCCACCGACCCACAGATTTGAAATAAATAGGCAAGAGAATTTCAAAAGTTTCTTGATCAGTTTTTAAGTCAAAATTCTTAAAGAAACTTGCACTGTTTTGAGTTAGCTTATCCAATGAATCGTGCAATTTCTCTACTGAAATTTTTGAACGCATTACTTGTAGTATTTTGTCCAATAAAGTAGCTTGAGCTATCATTTCAACACCCAAAATAGCTTCTTGGATATAGACATCTGCTTTCAAGGCACTGTCGGCTCGGCTTGTGTTTGCAGCGAGGTGAGATAAAACATCGGAAGCCCAAGGCAATTGACTGTTGCCCATTGTTTTTGCTTGAAATTCTTTTTCAAACTCAATTTTTTTATTGACTACATTATTCAGTTGCAAACCACGCACCTCTCCTTGCCACTTTTTCCAGCCATTGGCAACGCCTGCTCGTTTTGAAGTGTATTTGAGAAATACATCGCGGTCATCATTCATGTGCTTTGTCCAAACAGCTAATTTCTTTGTACGAACAGAAATTCTAATTGGGTCAACAATACTATACACTTGATTTAATTGATACGATGAAATGTATTCTTGGGTAGTACCCGGAAATCCATAAACCATTGTGAAATCTCCTTCTTTATAGCCACCTGTATTGATGGTGAAAAAGTTTTTGGTTTCATAAGGCTTATTTTTGAGCGCGAAGGGAGCAGGCTTATTATTCTTTCCGGCATAAATTCTAAACATACTGAAGTCGCCTGTATGCCTTGGCCACATCCAATTGTCGGTATCACCACCAAACACACCAATTCCATTAGGTGGAAAACCTACTAATCGAATATCTTGAAACGTTTCGCTGATGATGACCCAATATTGATTCCCGTTAAAAAATGGCTTAATTGAAGCGTCCATTTTAGTGGTGTACCGATAGCCCTTTTCCAATCCTTTGATTCTATTGGAAATGATACTATCTCGTTTCGATTCGGATAAAGTATCGGCAATGTCGAATAAAACAAGGTCAGAAACGTTTTCCATTTTACGAATAAACGTTACAGTCAACCCCGGACAGGGGACTTCATCTTTGTTGTTTAGAGCAAAAAAACCATTTGCAAAATAGTCTTTATCCTTGCTGCTTAGCCCTTGAACAGTTCCATAGCCGCAATGGTGATTGGTCAGCACCAGCCCTTTATTTGAAATGACCTCACCGGTGCAACCTTTACCAAATAGCACAACTGCATGATTTAGCCCGGAACCATCAGCATTGTAAAGCTTAGAAACGGGAATTTGTAAACCATTTTCTTTTAAGTCAGCTTCTCTTTGTTGAAGAGTAGGGGGGAGCCACATTCCTTCTTTGGCATAGGCAGAAAATACGGAGCCAACCAGAATAAGAAGAAAGCTTGTCTTTTTACGAAAAAACTGATTAAAATGAGTGGATAACATAGTATCATTTTGATTGTGAGAAATAAAAATAGCACTTTGCTATAAAAGTTTTACCGTTATGGTTATATTAGCCGAATATAAGAGAAAGACCTTTTCAGTTTTATGAGAAAATGCCTCGTTTTTGTAGCACTTCTATTAGTGTCGCAACTGAACTATATAAAAGCACAGAACTTATTCAACGTACCCGATACGGTATGTATTCGCCAACCTGTAAAGATTACGCCCAACGTGAGTGCCAGTACATATTATTGGGGCTTTTGTTCAGGATATATGCTAAATGCACCTGTGCAAACCAATTTAGGTATTGATACCAATTTGTTTAAGCCCGGAGCAATTGTGGTAGAGCGCGATGGTCAAAATTATTTTGGCTTTGTTGCTAACACGGCAACTAACACGCTTGTGCAATTAAACTACGGAAGAAGTTTGGGCAATAAACCCATTACAACTGTAATTGGAAGCATGAACAATACGATGCCAAAAGATGCAGCAAAATTGTTTCTTACAAAAGACTCTACCGGAAATTGGTTTTTGTTCATTATAGGTGGCACTACACCAACTAATTCAACCATAGCACGGGTTGATTTCGGAAAGTCATTGTCCAACCTAAATCCCAGCTCTGTAAATTTTGGTAATTTGGGTGGTGTATTAAATGCTCCACGAGGCTTGTTTATACAAAATGTAGGAGGTAGTTACGTAGGATTTTTGGCAAACCAAATGGACAACAAACTGATTCGTTTGGATTTTGGTAATAATCTTTCTATTACACCTAATGTTACGGATATGGGTGCGAGTTTTGGATTTGGCACACCTTCAGATATGATACCGGTTTATGACAACGGTTTTTGGTTTGCTTTTGCTACTAATTTGGGTAACAATCTTCTTACTCGTCTTGTTTTTGGTACGTCACTAAATAATATACCCACAGGCAGCTTTCTTGGGCTTATAGGTGACCCGATGAAAGGCCCATCAAGCCTTACTTTTGCTCGTGATTGTGATGCCTTTTATTTTTATGTTACCAACAGTTTGGCAAACAGTGTAACACGAATTGATGTATCGAACTTACTATCTGCTCAATTTCGTGGTACAGAATATACTGTTGCCAATGCGTTGAATACACCCAACAGTATTACAAAAATTGTTAGAGAAAGAGATAATCTCTTTTGCTTTGTAGCCAATGTAGGAGATAATTCACTTTCGAGCGTTGTATTTGCACAATGCACAACAGCTTCTGTAACCTCATCTACTGCTACTAATCCGCCTGTATATTCTTATCAGCAACCTGCTCGCTATAATGTGTATTTAGCCGTAGATGAGGGATTGCCAACTATGCGTGTTCAATGTCAGCAAATTGTTGTATTGCCTATTCCACAACTTACCATTAGTCAAGACACAATTATATGTCAGGGCGATTCCATTCTATTATCTGTTCGTTCGCAAAAAGGGCTGAGTTTTAGTTGGAATTCTCAATATAATATAAGCCCTAAACGCGACTCATTTGATGTGAAGGTGTGGCCTGAATTTGCTACCGACTATAGAGTTGTGATTCCTTATGCAAACGGTTGTGTGGTGGACACAGATGTGTATGTTGATGTTAGTAAAATAAAAGCAGATGCCGGTGCTGACCGTATTCTTTCTGATGGTGCAAAAACTATGCTGGGAGGACCCGGAACTACGGAAGGAAATCAATTTACTTACACTTGGTTGCCCAATCAGTTTATCAATGATATTTCAAGCCCTAATCCGGTTGTAAATCCACCTTATGATTTCACATACTATCTTGAAGTAAGAAACAATTTCGGTTGCTATGCAATAGATACCGTTGTGGTTCGTGTTACTTGTAATGATCTGAATCTTCCGAATGCTTTTGTACCAGAAAGCAGTAATCCGCAAAGCAACAGATTCGGTTTGTTGAATCACCAAATCATGAAGCTCAACTATTTTAAGGTTTTTGATCGTTGGGGAAAACTTGTTTTTGAAACAACTGATGTAACCAAACAATGGGATGGGCGTATTAATGGAAATGCCGCTCCAATGGGTGTTTATGTTTGGGAAGCAGATGGCTTCTGTGTAGAAAACAAGCGATTTAAACGAAACGGAAATGTTACTTTAATCCGATGATTTAAATAAGGGCAAAAACGATTATGATTTACATGTTTCAAATCGAATTGCCTGACCCTAATACCGATATCGAAGGGTTAGTGTCTGCACAAAGAAAATGTATTGCTAATCTGCTTTCTGAAGGCAAACTATTAGCATATAGTGTAGCTTCAAACCTTCATACAATATGGTGTGTAGTACTTGCGCACAATGAAAAAGAAGCGATGGATATTGTCGCTTCTTTTCCTTTACAAAAGCATTTTGTAGATGTTACTTATCAAAAACTACTTCTACACAACACTACTCCCACCACACTGCCGGAAATTTTTCTCAATTAAGACAATCAGCAAAAAAATGTTGGGTTATTGAAATCGTCTATCAATGAATAGGGGAAAAGATGATTAGGATTCTTGTTCTTAGCGAAATACTGGACGACCTTTGCACTGTCAAACACTTAAAAAGGACATATTATGAGCAAGTTCGTAACCGTAGGAATGAGTTTTCCTGAGTTCAACAAAAAAGCGGTTGTTTCCATTGAAAAAGGAAAGGAATTTAAACAACTGTCTAATGAAGACATCAAAGGTCAGTGGGCTGTGATGTTTTGGTGGCCAAAAGATTTTACATTCGTTTGTCCAACTGAAATTGCTGAATTCAATAAGAATTTCACCAACTTTCAAGACCGCGACACAGTGCTATTGGGTGCTTCTACCGATACAGAATATGTTCACTTAGCTTGGAGAAAAGACCATAGCGATCTTCGTGATTTAAAATTCCCTATGATTGCAGATACATCAAAAAGCTTGGCTGATGAATTAGGCATTCTGAATGAAGGTGAAAAGATAGCTTATCGCGCTACTTTCATTATTGATCCGGAAGGCATTGTTCGCTGGGTAAATATTAATGATTTGAGTGTAGGACGCAATGTGGCAGAGGTATTGCGAGTGCTTGATGCTTTACAAACGGATGAATTGTGCCCTTGTAATTGGACAAAAGGCGAAGAAACATTATCACAAAAACAACGTGCTGAAGTAGCTGCCTAATTATAGTTTTTCTTTTCAACTAAATGAATCCACCCTTTGTACGGGTGGATTTTTTTCCAAAACTTTTTCCAAAACTTCCAATCATGGATTTAACACAAAATGAAACCGTGTCTGCCTTTTTTTCTGATTTAGGTATTGATGCAAACCATAGTAGTCATAACCTTCAGCAGCTTGCTATTGCAGACAGTAAAATGCTTCGCGATTTGAAATTAAATGTCTCATCTGTGCTGGGAAGCGGAAATATGAATCGTAAAGAAACTTCACTTTTAGCTCTTTCGGTTGCCGTAAATCAAAAACATGATTTGTTGATGAAAACATTTGAAGCCTTAGCAAAAAATGAAGGAGCATCAGAAAATGAAATTGCTGAAACACATGCCTGTACTGCTGTGATGAACGTAAACAATATCTTCTATCGTTTTAGGCATTACATGTCAGGTATTGACTATTATCAAAATCAACCGGCCGGATTGCGCATGAGCATTATGATGAATCCGGTTTTAGGAAAGGAGTTTTTTGAATTAATGAGCTTAGTTGTTTCTGCTGTGAATGGCTGTGAACGCTGCGTTACCTCACATGAAAGTTCTGTAAAACAACATGGAGCAACAGAAGCTCGAATATATGATGCAATTCGTTTGGCTGCTGTTATAAAAAGTCTTTGTGTGTTGGTGTAGAAAAGGAATAAACTCAAGTTACATGAAAATAGCACGACTTTATTGCGTGCTATTTTCATGTAATCTTATGCTTTTTTTAAGAAACTAATTCTCTGGCATTTTGAAGAGCAGCTTCGCTGGGCTTTTCTCCTCCAATCATTTGTGCTATGGCTGTAATGCGCTCCTCTGGCTGTAATACACGTATTTGAGTTACTACTTTGCCGTTCAACGATGTTTTGTAAACAAAAAAATGACGACTGCCTTTGGCGGCTACTTGTGGTTGATGCGTAATGCAAATTATTTGGTGATGGCTGCCAAGCGATTGCAAAAGATTAGCAACTTGTCTTGCTGCTTCGCCAGAAATACCGGTATCTACTTCGTCAAATATAAGCGTTGGAAGCTCCATGGCTGCCGCAGTGAGAGATTTGATACAGAGCATGATTCGGCTCATTTCTCCCCCTGACGCGGCTTTGTGTACCTGTTGAAATTGTCCGGATTTGTTTGCGTCAAGCATAAACTGAATGCTATTCAATCCAAATTCGTTTGGATATTCTACATCAGAAACATCTATGCGAAATAAGGCATTGGGCATTCCTACAAGATGCAAGAGTTCTGTAACTTTTTTAGAAATTAACGGTACTGCCTTTTTTCTTTTATGAGATAGCTTTTCACCCAATTTTTTTACAGAAAGAAAGGCTGACTCTTTAGCTGATTTAATCTCTTCTATTAGTTTGTCTAAGTTTTCAGTAGCACTTAAATCGTTTTCAAGATCAGTTTGAATTTCTAAGAGAGCAGACGTAGTTTGTACACCATGTTTCTTAAGCAATCTATATCCCAAGTCTAATCTTTCTTGGAGTTGTTGCATGTGTATCGGGTCTATACTTATTCTTTCTTCTAAACTCTTTAATTCTGTATGAATATCTTTTAGTTCGGCATGAACAGAATGTAAACGCTCAATTATAGGAGAAATTTCTGGAAGAATGTCAGAAATGCTTTGCAATTGTTGAGTAAGCTTCCTAACCTCAGAAATAAGGGGTTGTTCGCTATCTTCCAGCATCGCATTGCTAAGCGTTAAAACCTGAATCAATTTTTCTCCATGAGCCATTTGTTTGAGATGTGTTTCAGTTTCCTCTATTTCATTTTTTTTGAAGTTTGAATGCAAGAGTTCGTCAAAGAGAAATTGTTTGTAGTCTGAATCTTTTTGTAAAGATTGCTGTTCGGTGATACGTATTTTTAGTTCAGCTTCTAATTGTTTAAACTGCTGAAAAGAATGCGAATAGTTTTTCCTTTCTTCAGCGTTTTCTGCTATTGCATCAACGATGTTTGTTTGAAAATCGTCGCCCTCAATTGCCAGATGCCCAAACTGCTGATGTAAATCCACTAACAAGGCAGTTAGTTTATTAAGAATGTTTAGTGTTACCGGTGTATCATTAATAAATGCTCGAGATTTTCCTGTCGTGCTTATTTCTCGCCGAATGATACAGGGGCTTTCAAAATCTATATCTTCGTCTGCTAATGCTTTTTGAAATCGAACATTCTGATCAACATCAAAATAGGCTTCTACCACACATTTTTCATTTTTGTTAATCAACACACTACTGTCTGCTCGTTCTCCAAGTATCAAGGATAAGGCACCGAGAATGATACTTTTTCCGGCACCGGTTTCTCCGGTAACAATATTGAACTCAGCGTTGGGTTCAATAGTTAGATTGTCAATAATTGCGTAATTGCGGATCGCCAACTTTTGTAGCATAACGACAAAGTTAAGCCTGCTGTTGTCTTTAGAAAACTGTCTGACTTTATCTTTGTAGAATGGCAAAGTTTTTTCTTCGCAAAAAGATAGGCGACAGAGTAGTAAATGGTCATCCTTGGGTTTTTTCAAACGAATTAGGCGATCATGAGGGAAGTTTTGAAGCGGGTGATATTGTTGAAGTTTATTCATACAATGGATCCTTTGTAGGGAAGGGTTATATAAATCCAGCATCGCAAATTCGTATTCGATTGGTTTCACGCCAAAAAGATGAAGCTATTGATGATCAATTTTTTTACGATCGTATTTCTGCTGCTTGGGAATATCGAAAGCAAATTGGTTATGTAGAAAATTGTAGGCTGATTTTTGGTGAAGCAGACGAATTGCCTGCTTTGATTATTGATAAGTTCAACGACTATTTTGTTATTCAGACTTTAGCATTGGGAATAGACAAATGGAAATCGGCGATTGTTTCAGCACTAAAAAAAATTTTTCAACCCAAAGGAATTTATGAGCGAAATGATGTGCCGGTAAGGGAATTAGAAGGATTGCCTCAACAAAAAGGTTTTCTATCTGCTCCTTTTGATACGAATATTATCCTTCATGAAAACGGTCTGAAATTTCATGTAGATATTGAAAACGGACAAAAAACTGGATATTTTTTAGATCAGCAAGATAATCGTCGAGCTATTCAACATGTTGTGTCTGGCGCCAATGTTTTAGAAGCATTTTGCTATACCGGTACATTTTCCATTCATGCAGCGCACTATGGCGCAAAATCTGTTTTAGGACTCGATATATCTGAAAATGCAGTTGCTACGGCAAGGAAAAATGCGGTACTAAATGGATTTGAATCTATTTGTTCTTTCAATGCAGTAAATGCTTTTGATGTTTTGAAGCAGTGGGGTAAGGAAGGGAAGAAGTTTGACGTAGTGATGCTTGACCCGCCTGCATTTACTAAAAGCAGAGAGAATATACAGAAGGCAATCACGGGGTATAAGGAAATAAATTTACGAGGCATCAAGCTTACTCGCCCCGGAGGTTTTTTGGTGACAGCTTCTTGTACTAATTTGGTAAATCCGGAACTTTTTCTAAAAACAATTGATATGGCTGCAAAAGATGCACGCCGAAAATTAAGGCAAGTAACTTGGCAAACACAAGCCGCAGATCACCCTATATTATGGCATGTTCCCAATACACAATACTTAAAATTTTTGATCGTTCAGGTGCTTTAAGTTTGAGCTGAAAATAGGAAAGTTTAAAAGGGTAGAATTGGAAAATTTAATTCAGTCCTTAAAATGAAAAAGGGTTGCACAAAAGCAACCCTTTTTTTGATCTGTTATGGTTTTTGTTTTTATAGCTGATTGTAAATACCGGCATCTACATTTCGAGGAATGCCAAAGTATTGAAACGTTTTGTGCTTATAGCCTTTTTTGATGTAAGAATCTGTATCACCTTCTTCAGGAACGGTTACCCAATCGCTGGTTTTAGCAATCTTCCAACGATAAACGGCTACAGTGTTGGGTCCACGACGAGTAAGCGCGTAAAATTGAGGCTTCTTGTCTTTGTAACCCATTTTAATCATTTGGTCGTCAGTAAATTCATCATCAGCAATACTTGCATAATCTTTTGTAACGGGATTAAACCAGCTATTGATTCCGATGCGATCTGGTCCCGGAGTGCGATAAGCAAAGAACATAAGCGTCTTATTCTTCCAGCCCCAGTTGAGCATCTGACCTTCCTGATATTCTCCTTCAGCAACGGTTACAAAATTCTTATCCTCGGGGTTGTACCAGCGATAAACTCTAATCAACTCATCGCTTTGGGCAAATACCTTAGTAGTAAAGAGTACCGAAGCCAACAGAGCTGTAATGAGGACGAAGGTTTTTTTCATAATTGAGCGTATTTTTTTCGAATTGGTTTCCAAAATACATAAAAATTTTGTTGCCCCGCAAGAGGTTGCCCCAAAAATTTTTGTTTTACCTCGTTTTCCCCCCTTTAGCCTTTGTGAAATACCCCATTTGGCGTAGCTTTGACACCCCTTGTGCGTCAACCTGTCAGCATTTAGCAAGCTGCATGATATTTGACGGCATCAAGTTCTATTTTAAACAATTTATCGGCTTCAAATTAAAATAGCCGAATAACAACAGACACAATGATTGGGTTTCTTTCAAAAATTTTTGGTGGTAGTAAATCGGATAAAGATGTAAAACGAATTCTTCCTATTGTGGATGAAATCAACCGAATTTATGCCGAATATCAGTCGCTGACACATGATGCACTGCGAAATAAAACACAAGAATTTCGAGGACGTATTGCCGACTTTTTAAAAGATATAGATTCTCAAATTGCTGCTAAGCGCGAAGAAGCAAATGCCTTTACCGGTGAGGATTTGCACGCTCGTGAGGCTATGTATGAAGACATAGATAAACTTCTCAAAAAACGGGATGAGCAACTTGAAGTTGTGTTGAAAGAAATCATGCCTCAAGCTTTTGCAGTTGTCAAAGAAACAGCACATCGCTTCAAAGACAATTCAGAACTCAGCGTTACAGCTACCGCACTTGATCGCGAATTAGCCTTGGAAAAGGACTATATCCGAATCGAAAATGAACAAGCAATTTTTAGAAACAGTTGGCAAGCAGCCGGTAATACGGTTACATGGAACATGCTTCACTACGATGTGCAGTTAATCGGTGGCATCGTATTGCATGAAGGCAAAATTTCAGAAATGGCTACTGGAGAAGGTAAGACCCTTGTGTCCACTTTACCTTCCTATTTGAATGCACTGGCAGGACAAGGCGTTCATTTGGTTACTGTGAACGATTATTTAGCTCGTCGTGACCAAGAATGGAATGGTCCTATTTTTGAATTTTTAGGGCTTACTGTTGATTGCATTGACAAGCATCAGCCTAACTCGCCTATGCGCCGAAAAGCTTATTTGGCAGACATTACATACGGTACGAATAACGAATTTGGTTTCGATTATTTGCGTGATAATATGGTGCAACACACAGAAGAAATGGTGCAACGTAAACATCATTTTGCTATGGTAGATGAAGTGGATAGTGTGTTGATTGATGATGCTCGAACGCCCCTTATTATTTCTGGCCCTGTGGCACGTGGTGATGAACAACAATTTCATGCACTTAAACCCAAAATAGAACAACTGCTTGAAATTCAAAAGAAGGTTGTCAATTCCAGTCTTACAGAAGCAAAAAAATTAATTGCAGAAGGAAAGGGCGATAAAGAAACAGGTGGATTACAGCTATATCGAGCTTATCGCGGATTGCCTAAAAACACCGCTATCATAAAATATTTGAGCGAAGAAGGTAATAAACAAATTTTGCAGAAAGCTGAAAATCACTTTCTTGGCGAGCAACAACGCAATATGCCAAAGGTAGATTCCGAGCTTTATTTCACTATTGATGAAAAGCAAAATAGCGTTGACCTAACTGAAAAAGGTTTGGCGCTCATAACAGGATCTGGCGAAGACCCGAACTTTTTTGTGTTACCCGATATTGCAACAGAGCTAACTCGGATTGATCAATTAGAAGTATCACCGGAAGAGCGTCAGCAACGTAAAGATGCACTGCTTCAAGATTATGCAATTAAAGCAGATCGAATACACTCAATCCAACAACTATTAAAGGCTTACACACTTTTTGAAAAAGATGTAGAGTATGTAGTGATGGATGGAAAGGTGAAAATAGTAGATGAGCAAACTGGTCGTATTTTAGATGGACGACGATATAGCGATGGGCTTCATCAAGCCATTGAAGCCAAAGAAGATGTACAAGTAGAAGCGGCGACTCAAACTTTTGCCACCGTTACGCTTCAAAATTATTTCCGCATGTATCACAAACTTGCGGGAATGACCGGAACTGCAGAAACAGAAGCAGGCGAATTTTGGGAAATCTATAAGTTGGATGTAGTAACTATTCCTACTAATGTGCCAATTGCTCGTAAAGATGAGCAAGATTTGGTGTATAAAACCAAGCGAGAAAAATATAAGGCAGTTATTGATGAAATAGAAAAATTACAAGCTGCCGGCCGTCCGGTTCTGGTAGGTACTACATCTGTAGAAGTATCTGAATTATTAAGTCGGATGCTGCAACAAAAAAAGATTCAACACAATGTATTGAATGCCAAACAACATGCTAAAGAGGCACAAATCGTTGCTGAAGCCGGTTTGGCAAGTGCTGTTACGATTGCTACAAACATGGCCGGTCGAGGTACGGATATCAAGCTGGGAGCGGGCGTGAAAGAATCCGGTGGATTGGCTATTATTGGTACGGAGCGACATGAAAGCCGTCGTGTAGATCGTCAGTTGCGCGGTCGTGCCGGTCGGCAGGGTGATCCCGGTAGTTCACAATTCTTTGTGTCGTTAGAAGATGATTTGATGCGCCTTTTTGGCTCAGAGCGAATTGCAGGGCTTATGGATAAGATGGGGCATAAAGAGGGCGAAATGCTTCAGCACGGTATGATTACCAAATCCATTGAGCGGGCACAGAAGAAAGTGGAAGAAAATAACTTCGGTACTCGTAAACATTTGCTTGAGTATGACGATGTGATGAACGCCCAAAGAGATGTGATTTATAAACGCCGCCGCCATGCACTATTCGGAGATCGTTTGGCAATTGATATTGATAATGCCATGTTCGATGTTTGCACAGATATTGCCGGACAGTTTGAAGAAAATAGAGATTATGATGCCTTCAAAATTGAAGTGATGAAGCATCTTGCCATTGAAACCGAAATTCAAAAAGACGGCTTTGATAAGGCAGATTTGAATGACGTAGGAAATAAACTTTACGGTGAAGTAAAAGAATTTTATTTGCGCAAATGGACTTCTATGCGCGAACAAATGTTACCTTCCTTACAACAGATTTTGCAAGAAAACGGGGATCGTGTTGAAAATATCGTGATTCCATTTACTGATGGCATTCGTGGTATTCAAATTTATGCTAACCTTCAACAATCTGTAGAGCAGGAAGCAAAGCCGGTAGTTCAAATGTTGGAAAAGAGTATGACCCTCGCTTTGATTGATGACGCATGGAAAGATCACCTTCGTGCTATGGATGACCTTCGAACTTCGGTAAGAATGGCATCTTACGAACAAAAGGATCCGTTGTTGATTTACAAATTCGAAGCCTTCAATTTGTTTAAGCAAATGTTGTTAGAAACCAATCGGAATATCATCTCGTTCTTAGTGCGTGCTGGCATTCCGGTTCAAGATGTGCCTCCACAAGCAGCTCAACAAGTTCCACAACATACAGACATGAGTCAAATGCACTCAAATAAAGAAGAGATTGATGAAGCCGGACAAGATTATGCAGCCGACGAACATGATATGGGCGATACAATGACCCGACGAACTCCTGTGCAAGCAGGACCTAAAATTGGACGAAATGATCCTTGCCCTTGTGGAAGTGGAAAAAAATATAAACAATGCCACGGACGTGGACTTTAACTAAAAGATCAAATGGCATTTCATAGGAAATGCCATTTTTCTTTAAGCTTTTCTCAAGGCACTATCTAATCTCGCCTCTATTTTTTTTTAGAAATTTCATTCAAATTCGCCAAAAATTTTGTAACAGGTAAAAATATCATTAATTTAAGGCAATATTTTTGATGCGCCGTTGGTGGAATTCCTATACAAACCTTCCCTATCAAGAGCGTTGGGGCATTGTCGCACTACTTTGTATCTGTGTGGCACTTATAAGCATTTATCTGGCTTTACCCTGGGTTTTAAAAGAAAAGCCATTTGAAATAGATCAACCACTTCAACAAGCATTTCAAGGATATGTAAACTCACATCCTGTTAATGATGGGCAACCCTATACGAAAAACATCTTTGATGATAGCTCTTTTAAAAGTAAAGTCACCTTATTTACCTTCGATCCGAATACGCTTGACAGCGAAGGATTTTTGCGTTTGGGTTTGCGGCATAAAACAGTACGAATGTTGTTGAACTGGAGGAGAAAAGGAAAACATTTTTACCAAAAAGAAGATTTGAAACAACTTTATACATTAGAAGAGGAGGTTTACAAAAGGTTAGAGCCTTATATCATCATTCCTTCATCAAATCGTTTTGAACGCTCTTTTTCTAACTTTCCCAAAGAAGCGCCTTTGCCCGAACACATAGAACTGAATACGACAGATTCCGCAACCATAGTACGCTTGAATGGCATTGGGCCAACCTTAGCACATAAAATCATTGAGCGAAGAAAGGCTTTAGGCGGCTATTTGAAAATTGAACAACTCAATGAAATATTTCGATTTTCGGACACAACCCTCGCCATGTTGAAAACGCGCTTCACAATCAATCCTTTAGCTATAAAGCGTTTGAAGCTTAATACAGCCACTTTTAACGACTTAAAAGCGCATCCTTATATTGGTGAAAAAATGGCTCAGCACATTATTTTGTATCGAGAAGGGTTGGGTCGTTACTCGGAAATTGAACAACTTCGACAGGTGCCATTGATGAATGAAGAAATTTATCGTAAAATTGCGCCCTATTTCGTACTCGAATAACAATTGATATGGATTTCAAACATACAGATACGCAGGTTGAAATTGCAGGAATGATAAAAGAATTTGCCAACAAGCATATTCGTCCGCAAATGATGGAATGGGATGAGTCCCAAAAATTTCCAATTGATCTCTTTCATCAAATGGGTGCATTGGGCTTGATGGGTGTGTTAGTACCGACAGAATATGGCGGTTCCGGTCTTAGCTATTTTGAATATGTTACCGTAGTCAGCGAAATAGCTAAAGTATGCGGTTCAATCGGTTTGTCCGTAGCGGCACATAATTCACTTTGTACCGGACATATTCTTTATTTCGGCAGTGAAGAACAGAAAAGAAAATACCTACCCAAATTAGCGTCTGGTGAATGGATTGGTGCTTGGGGGTTGACGGAAGCAAATACCGGAAGTGATGCCGGAAACATGCGCTGCGTAGCTACTCGGGATGGCAATGATTGGGTATTAAACGGAACAAAAAACTGGATCACCCATGGCATTACCGGAAATGTTGCAGTTGTGCTTGCACGTACCGGAGAACCTCGTGCAAAAAATAATGTAACTGCTTTTATTGTAGAACGTGGTACTCCTGGTTTTTCTGCAGGGAAAAAGGAAAATAAGCTTGGAATGAGAGCATCAGAAACAGCTGAGTTGGTTTTTGATAATTGTCGCATTTCAGATACTCAACGCATGGGCGAAATCGGTGAAGGTTTCAAACAAGCTATGAAAGTATTGGATGGTGGAAGAATTTCTATAGCTGCATTGTCTTTAGGAATTGCTAAAGGTGCTTATGAGGCTTCGTTGCAATATGCCAAAGAGCGTCATCAGTTTGACCAACCTATTGCAAATTTTCAGGCAATTGCATTTAAATTGGCTGATATGGCTACAAAAATTGAGGTCGCAGAATTGCTTATTTATCAAGCTGCCGATATGAAAAATAGACATGTGCCTATGACTAAGGAGTCTGCCATGGCTAAATATTATGCTTCTGAAGTGGCCGTGCAGGTTTCAACAGATGCAGTTCAAATATTTGGTGGATATGGCTATACCAAAGATTTTCCTGTTGAGAAATTTTATAGAGACAGCAAGCTTTGCACTATTGGTGAAGGCACCAGCGAAATTCAAAAATTGGTGATCTCCCGAGATATTTTAAAGCAATAAAATGAATTGAAATAATAAAGCCCCATTTACAATTAAATGGGGCTTTATTATTTTAAGTATTCGGTTATTTCCTGTGGTAAGTCAATAATGTTTTCCCGATAGGAGAAGAAGATCCATTTTGCAAAGCAAAGGTCATATCATAAGCCCCTTGTGTAGTGCATAAAGCGGAAAGAAGCTGCGTTGAGTCTGAAACGATTGTTACCATTTTGGTTGCTTCGTCAACCTTCCAACGAAAATCAGAACTTAGGTTGAATTTATTAATCTTAATGTTAGCTACCCCTTTTCCATCGGCTTGAAAAGTGGTAAATAATCCCATCGAATCAGGTATGGTCATTTGCAATTCGTTGCTGTCTAAGGAACCATTTCCGTTTAAGTCAGATCCCATAGATTTCAGTTGCCAATTGCCTACCAAATAAGATTGAAGGCTACGATTTTCTACTCGAACACAAGAGGCAAGGAGTAAGATGCCTGATGCCACTAATAGCTTTGATTTCATAGAAGTATTATTTTATTGCTGCAAATTTACTGTTCTGTTTTTTCAACTTCTCTTTTTGTTTCTTGTTTTTCAGCTTCAACTTGTGCCATCACGGCTTTGATTTCTGTAAAACTACAAGCTTCACCGGTTATTTCTCTGATAACACCAGATTTTTCATTAGGAGCTTTGTTGATGGCAGCCCGAATAACCATTTCCTTTTCCGGACTTACCAATTGGTTTAATAATACTTCACCGGAAGAAATGAAATTCAGCAGATGCCCTTCAATTGTGCTAAGGGCTAAATTTCGTGCTGCGGCAATAGAAGCTATGTCTTTGCCTTCCAAAAACATTTTTAAGCTAATGGTTTTGGTGCTTTCGGGTTTTAATTTAGTTACAGGGGCGGGTTTGTTTTCTTTTGTATCCGCATTTATCTTTAAGCTCGAAGGGGCTTCTTGGTATAGCAATACAGCTGGTATATTCTTGTGTGTGTTTTGAAAATGTTCTAATAGATGATGGATATTTTTGCCGGTAGCTAAGCCTTCTGCCAAAATAGTAGCTTGCTCCATTTGCTGCTTTTTTCTAAGCAATAGTGTATAAAGTGGTTGCAATGATTTCAGATATTTTTTAGTCTTAGTTTTGATTTTAGTTTCGTCAAAATGTATTTGCCAAGGTGCTATCAGTTTGTCTGTAATAGCTTTGATAAAATATGAAGTTGCTGATTGTACCCGTTCAAACAATCGTTGAAAATTTTCGTGATTTTGGGGAGCCAACAACCAATTTAATTCGTGTAAAAATTTATCGCTAAAATCTTTCAAAACAACTACTTCATCTATCATGTCTATGCACCATTTCAGCGATTCGGCATGATGCGGCAAACGAATGCTTCCATAGTTGTCAAAGTGTTCTTTGTAATAAAGTAAAAGCCTGTCCCAATTAAAGGCTGCAAATAGTTTGTTGGTTAGATAGTGTTGTTGTGCTTCTTTTAGTATAGGAATAAGTGCCTCTGTGCTGGTCTTATTATTGATGAAATCGGTTATTCGATGTTCTGTGTGAATAGCTGCTGAAGTAATAGGAGATGCTAATACCAAACCGCTTAAAGAGGTAAGTCTGCTCAATGCCACATACACTTGTCCGGGTGCAAAAGATTGTCCGGCATCAACAATAGCTCGTTCAAATGTAAGCCCTTGACTTTTGTGAATAGTAACTGCCCAAGCCAAACGAATAGGGTATTGGGTGTATGAACCTAACACTTGCTCCTCAATCGTGTCTGCCAACTCGTTATATTGGTAACGGATGTTTTTCCAAGTTTCTTTTTCTAACTTTAATTCTTCTGGATCATTTGGAAATTTAATGTTGATATCTTCTCCATGAATGCGAGAAATAGTCCCTATTTTTCCATTGTAATAACGCCTGTTTTCTCCTTTGTCGTTTTTAATGAACATGATTTGTGTGCCTACTTTCAGCATTAATTCTTTATCAACCGGAAGTGCATTTTCATTGAAATCACCACTAAGGTTACCCAAATATTGATGCGGTTCATTTTGAAGTCTTCTTAAAGCTTCTTGATTGATTTTGTCTGCTTTAAAGTTGTGAGATGTGAGAATAATATAACCTTCTTCAGGATCAGGTCTAAAGTCCGGATCATAATGTTTTTGCAACAACAGAAAGTCTTCTTCAGTTACCATATTATTCCTTACATGGTTTAGTAATTCAATAAATCGCTGATCGCTTTGTCGGTATATTTTGTCTAATTCTATGGTAACACAATATGCTTGACTCATTACGACTGCATCAAAAAAGAATAAGCTTCGATAGTATGGATTCATTATTGCCCATTCTTCATCTTTCACAACGGGAGGTAATTGAAAAAGATCGCCTATAAACAACATTTGAACACCGCCAAAAGGCAGCTCCGGTTTTCTACGAATATGTCGCAAAATATGGTCCATGGCATCTAAAAGGTCAGCACGAACCATTGAAACTTCGTCTATGACCAATAATTCAAGTTCTTCAATCAATCGGCGTTTTTGCTTATTGAGTCGGAGGTTGCTTAATAAAGCGGATCGGTCAAAAGTAGCATTGCTGATGGCGGAAAATCCACGAGCCTGAACAGGTATAAATGAACCAAAAGGTAGTTGAAAAAATGAATGAATAGTAACACCACCAGCATTAATTGCAGCTACGCCGGTAGGGGCCAAAATGGCAAAGTTTTTGGCGGTATTTTCTTTTACAAAACGAAGAAAGGTTGTTTTTCCGGTACCGGCACGGCCGGTTAAAAAAACATGTTGCGAAGTATGTAAAACAAAATTTTTAGCAATTTCTAAAATGGAGGATTCAGTAGGTTGGTGCATAGAATATAATTTTAGTTTTCAAGGCTCATTTTAGTATAAATAGAAAAGCTGTGATGCCACAAAATTGCAGCAAATAAAAATGGTATTTATTGGATAAAGCTAATAAGTCGAAAAAGCGATCTATTGCACTAAATGATAAGCCAGCAGCGAATCGCGGTATATTTTAGAATAAACACCGGCTATGCTAATATTCATGTCTTGCTTAATGATACCTATACCTTTTACAAACCAAACTTTGATGGTGCCTAAATCACTGTAATCAGTAGAAAAAGACAGTTTGCCTTGAACCGAATTTAGTGTATGGTAAATGCCGGTATAAGTATGTCCGTTAATGGTCATTATACCTCCGGTATCTACAATTTTACTGTTGATCTTGATGTCAAAGTTGAAGATTTGGTAAGTGTATTTATCTTGGTTTGTCCATTCTTCTCCAATTCCTACACTGTCTTTAAAAAATATGACGGTGATGTAGCTTGTCATTGATCCGTCCATATCTACTAACGTTACATAGCTGTTTTTGTTTTTCCCGAAATATTCCGGAGTTACAAAGCCTGTAGCTGAAGTCGTGTCTTTCCGTTCATAGTAGCTGAAAAAAAAGCCTTTAATCGTTGAGTCGCGCCCGGTGGCTATACGCCGTGATACACTGCTGTCCGAGCCGCCATATATCCACCAAGATCCAATTTCGTTAGTCATTAGATCATATTTTCGTTGGTTTTTAGGGTCTAAGTTTTGGTTTTCTCCTTTGTCTTTTTTGCACGAAGCAAGGGTTGCAAATAGCATTAATATTGTGAAGACGTATCTCATTTTTAAAGCTTTTAAATTGGATTTAAAGATACATGTTTTACAACGCTGCGCGAACCCAGCTGCGCGATTTATTTTTGTAACCAATGCAGCGAAATCAAATCATGCTAATTTTTTGCCTTGCCATGCTCATGTATGGTTGCCGCAAAGACAAGGTTCATTGGCAATTGGTGCAACGAATTGAAACCGGAAGTGGACAAGATCGTTTCAATCGGATCTTTTTTTTGAATGACACCGTTGGCTTTGTTGTTGGCGGATCAAGATTTGACCATAGTACCATTTTGCGAACCATAGACGGCGGACAACATTGGCAGATGCAACATATTGTTGATGCACCCAAAGGTCTATATGGCATTTGTGCTTCACCTGATGGTAAATTGTTTGCCATAGGATTTGATGGTAAACTGCTTAGGTCAAACGATCTTGGGCAATCATGGGAATTATATCAAATAGCTTATTTGCCCTATAAAGATGTCTGTATGCTTAATGCTAAACAAGGGCTTGCTATCGGCGGAATAAGTTTTGTTACCGGCTTTTTCACTCGTTTTGATTCTGCTGGTTCTTATTCGGCTTTTGATTCATTGAGTTACGAACTGAATGATATAGAAATGGTTTCTGAAAATATTGGGTATATGGCCGGTAATAGCACCATTTTTAGAACAAACAATGGAGGACAAAATTGGATACCTCAAGTTGTAAAAAACGATGACTTTACAGCCATTCATGCTTATCCTGATGGAAATGTATGGACTTGTGGATATAGTGGTAGTATATGGAACAGCAGCGATTTTGGCTTAAATTGGCATTGTGTCCGAAACGGTAATAATTTTTTATTGCCACGTTACCGTTTGTTGGATATTGTCTTCTTTAGTTCACAAGTTGGTTTTGCTGTGGGTGAAAATGGAACTTTCATTACAACCGATGATGGCGGTCTGCATTGGATGGAAATGGATAAGTTTACTTCAGAAGCGTTGCGTTCAATATATTTAACTAAGCAGGGCGATTTATTTGTGTGTGGCGATTCCGGAGGGCTTTTTCGTATCAAGCCTAAATTATTTTAAGTTAATTGAATGGGCATCTATTCGGAAAAAGATGAAGTACTGACAAATGATAGAACCCGAAAGGATTTAGCAAGGTGTAAATGACTTCTATTGAAAATAGCTACAATGGTTATCTATATTGATGCTTTAGAAATCATGGAAGCAAAATGATTCTGCCGTTTCTAAACTGAAACGAAAACGAGGTTGTAGAAATAATAACGGGTTGGCATAAATGCCAACCCGCTTTTCAATATAATGGGCAATGTTTATTCTTTTATCAGCTTAATATTGACTACAATGCCTTCGCTAAATACTCGAACGGTATAAACTCCAGAAGCAAGTGAAGTAATGTCAATTTTAGCATTTACCATGCCAAGTGTTTGTTCTTTCAGTACTCGTCCATGAATATCTATAATTTGCATAGATGTGTAGTGTTCCGAACCTTTGACTATAAATATCCCATCGGTTGGGTTTGGAAGAATAGATACTTCAAACTGAGGTGTTCCAAATCTTAACTCAAGAACACTACTATAACCTTCTAATCCATTTAGGTCTTTAAGCTTTAAGCGATAGAATAATTTTGATCCAAGGCTTGCAACATTTTGGTCAATATAGGCATAATGGTTTGGTGCGTTCCCATGTAAAGCAACCAAACTGATAACCTTTGTGAAGTTGCGCCCGTCAAGACTTCTCTCCAAATCAAAACCTACTGTATTTTGCTCCACGCCGGTTTCCCAAGAAAGGCTCGCACTTTCATGTTGGGCTATACCGTTAAAGGTTAATAATTCAATAGGTAGCGGTCCGTTGTTGCCGGTAAATCCGCCACTGCCGCCGCTAAAGCTACTTACCGTAAACTCTGCTCTGTGATGGTTTTTGCCAAGGTTGGTATATGTCCAAGTGGTGTTGTTTGGTGTCGCCCCATAAGTTATGGAAATGGGTTGTGATGTTGCCCCTGACCAATTGGAAGTAGGGTTAGGGTTGCCATTCAACAAGTGATAGAATACCAACTGTTGCATAGTTTTAGTGCCACCAAATGAACCATTTGCATCGTTGAAGTCACCGGTGTTATAGTAGAACCGCACACCTACATTCGTTGTTGGTTGTGTATTAGGGGTTACTTGCCAGTAGCGTCGCATGGTGTAATATCCACTGAAGTTTGACATAAGTGGGTTGGTTATTTGTATTCCCGTTCCACTGCCCGCTCCGGTTGTTGCAGCATTAGTTACCGAGAATGCACCTGCCCCTATGGAGCCAATGTTGTTGCCATTTTTTTGTAGAGACAAGAGTAAGATGTCATCGCTTTTGTCATTCGGTGTGTTGTTGTTGTTGTAATAGTTAGTCCAACCGGTTATGGGATTTGTTACTTCTACATTGGCAACTAATGTTAATGCTCCTGCTGCCGGCAACACGCTGTCTTGTGCTTTAATAACAACATTGGTTGGAGTTCCTATGCAGCCGAATTGAGATGTTGCTGTAAGTGTTGCATAGATTTTTCCTGTATCAGGTACAATCACTGTTAGGTTTCCACTATATCCGTTTTGTGAAGACCACCAACTATAATTCCATCCTAAGGCTGCAAACCCAGTTGTGTCACGAAGGTTTTTAAGATTCACACTTTCGCCAAGCCAAGCAATAATACTTGTATCTGCTCCAGTATTGGGTTTAGGTTTTGAATTTAGAGTAATTATTGCTGTGTCTTTACAACCTTGCGTATTAGTAACAATCAAAGTGTAAACGCCGGCACCGACATTAGTTGGAGTAGTTGTTCCAATCCACTGTGTCGTCAATCCGGTTGTGTTTTTAAATGATGTAATATCCATTGTGTTACCTGCACAAATATTAGCGGTTGTGTCATTACCTAAGTTTGGTTTTGGATTCAGATTGATGGTGATGACTGCCGTGTCTTTACAACCTTGTGTATTAGTAACAATCAAAGTATAAACGCCGGCACCGACATTGGTTGGTGTAGTTGTTCCAATCCACTGAGTCGTCAGTCCGGTTGTGTTTTTGAAAGTTGTGAGATCTGCTGGGAAGCCCGGACAAATGTTAGCGGTTGTGTCATTACCCAAGTTTGGTTTTGGATTCAGATTGATGGTGATGACTGCCGTGTCTTTACAACCTTGTGTGTTGGTAACAATCAAAGTGTAAACTCCTGCTCCAACATTAGTTGGTGTAGCTGTTCCAATCCATTGAGTAGTCAGTCCGGTTGTGTTTTTGAAAGTTGTGAGATCTGCTGGGAAGCCCGGACAAATGTTAGCGGTTGTGTCATTACCTAAGTTTGGTTTTGGATTCAGATTGATGGTGATGACTGCCGTGTCTTTACAACCTTGTGTGTTGGTAACAATCAAAGTGTAAACGCCAGCACCGACATTAGTTGGTGTAGTTGTTCCAATCCACTGTGTCGTCAATCCGGTTGTGTTTTTGAAAGTTGTGAGATCTGCTGGAAAGCCCGGACAAATGTTAGCGGTTGTGTCATTACCTAAGTTTGGTTTTGGATTCAGATTGATGGTGATGACTGCTGTGTCTTTACAACCTTGTGTGTTGGTAACAATCAAAGTATAAACGCCGACACCGACATTAGTTGGTGTAGTTGTTCCAATCCATTGAGTAGTCAATCCGGTTGTGTTTTTAAATGTGGTGAGATTTGCTGGAAACCCCGGACAGATGCTGGCGGTGGTGTCGTTGCCAAGATTTGGTTTTGGGTTGAGATTGATGGTAATGACAGCCGTGTCTTTACAACCTTGTAAGTTCGTAACGATTAAGGAATAGATGCCGGCATTAGCACTGGTTGGTGTAGTTGTTCCAATCCATTGAGTCGTCAATCCGGTTGTGTTTTTGAAGGTTGTGAGATCTGCAGGGAAACCCGGACAAATGCTGGCAGTTGTGTCATTACCTAAGTTTGGTTTTGGATTTAAGCCAATTGTTATCACTGCAGTATCCATACAACCTTGAGCATTAGTTACGATCAATGTATAAACGCCAGGTCCCACTGCTGTTGGTGTGGACGTTCCAATCCACTGAGTAGTCAATCCGGTTGTGTTTTTAAAAGTTGTCAGGTTTGCGGTAAAAAATGGACAAACGTTAGCCGTAGTATCGTTTCCGAGGTTTGGTTTTGGATAAAGCCCAACCGTAATAAAGGCAGTGTCTTTAGAACAAGCATAGTTTGAGTTCTGAACAGTTAGCCGATATAGTCCGTTTGGTGCCGCAGTTAAGGGCGGCATAGCTCCTCCGCCCATGTTGGTGTAGGATATGATGTCGAATGGTTTCAAGTTGTAAAGGTTACTGATATCAGTAGTGAACCCGGGGCATACATACACGGTAGTGTCGGGGCCTAAGGTAACTTCATAGCGAATCTTATATCCAAAACAACTGGTTGGACCGGTCATTTTGAAATAGAATGTATCGGCTGTTTCACAAAAGAAATTTAATGTATCAAAACGGATTTGACCGGAATTGACGGCACCATTGTAATCGCTGTAAAGTTGGTTTAGTGCTTTATCATACAGTTGAAAATATACATATTGCCCATTAGCCCCGCTTGTATTTAAGCGTTGAAGGTATATACGTAGGGTTCCGGATGTTGCCAATTTTATCTTGAAATAGTCATCTGTATTAGTAACATTGCTTCCGTTAGTGTAACCAATCCTTCCGGTAATACTGTCTTTTGAATTAAGGTAAGAAGCATTTGTAAAGTTGATGTTGGTGGTGGTATCCAAATGAAGCAGTCCAAAATTTGAAACAGGAGGCGGAATCATCTGGTAACTAAGCTTGTAGCTAAAACAACTGCTTGGATTGGTCATTCTAAAATACATGGTGTCTGCTGCACGGCAGTAAAAGTTAAGAGTATCATACCGTGTTTGTCCGGCACTCACATAACCATTGTAATCACTGTAAAGTTGGTTTTGTACTTTATCATACAGTTGAAAATAGAAATACTGATTACCCAGTCCTGTATTCGTTCTTTGTAGATATACCCGTAACGTTCCGTCTTGCGGTAGTTTGGTTTTGAAGAAATCATCAGAATTAGTTGCATTACTGCCATTCACATAACCAATAGATCCATTGATGCTGTCCGTTGGTTTTAGGTAGGCAGCCGTTGCAAAGCTGTTGTTGTTGGTGGTATCCACATGCAGTGCGCCATTATTGTTAATCATCTGGTAACTAAGCTTGTAGCTAAAACAACTGCTTGGACCGGTCATTCTAAAATACATGGTGTCTGCTGCACGGCAGTAAAAGTTGAGGGTATCATACCGTGTTTGTCCGGCATTTACGTAGCCATTGATGTCACTGTAAAGCTGGTTTTGTGCTTTATCATACAGTTGAAAATAGAAATACTGATTACCTAGTCCTGTATTCGTTCTTTGTAGATATACCCGTAGCGTTCCGTCTTGCGGTAGTTTGGTTTTAAAGAAATCGTCAGAATTTGAAGCATTATTTCCATTCACATAGCCAATTGTGCCATTCACACTATCGGATGGGTTCAAATAGGCTGCGGTAGGGAAACTATTATTATTGGTAGTATCCACATGCAGTGTTCCATTATTGTTAATCATCTGATAACTAAGTTTGTAGCTAAAACAACTACTTGGACCAGTCATTTTAAAATACATGGTGTCTGCTGCACGGCAATAAAAGTTGAGGGTATCAAACCGTGTTTGTCCGGTATTTACATAGCCATTGATGTCACTGTAAAGTTGGTTTTGAGCTTTATCATACAGTTGAAAATAGAAATACTGATTACCCTGCCCGGTATTGGTTCTTTGGATATACACCCGTAGCGTTCCGTCTTGCGGTAGTTTAGTTTTAAAGACATCGTCAGAATTAGTTGCATTACTGCCATTTACATATCCAATTGTGCCATTCACGCTGTCGGATGGTTTTAAATAAGCTGCGGTAGAGAAATTATTATTATTGGTAGTATCCACATGCAGTGTACCATTATTGTTAATCATCTGATAACTAAGTTTGTAGCTAAAACAACTGCTTGGATTGGTCATTCTAAAATACATAGTGTCTGCTGCACGGCAGTAAAAGTTAAGAGTATCATACCGTGTTTGTCCGGCACTCACATAACCATTGTAGTCACTGTAAAGCTGATTTTGTGCTTTATCATACAGTTGAAAATAGAAATACTGATTACCTAGTCCTGTATTCGTTCTTTGTAGATATACCCGTAGCGTTCCGTCTTGCGGTAGTCTGGTTTTAAAGAAATCGTCAGAATTTTGACCGGAGGCGTTTGTATAGGCAATCGTTCCAACAACACTATCTGTTGCACCGATGTAAACAGCATTTGCAAATGAGTTATGGTTACCAATATCATTTATTAAGGTAATGGGTGTGGGGATGTTATAGGTAATTTTATAGTTGAAACATTGTGCGCCACCTGACATTAAAAAATAAAGGCTGTCATCAGAACGACAGTTAATAGTTAGTGTGTCATAATAGGTTGTGTTGGGCAGTAAGTTGTAATTGTTTTTTATTAAATAGGTATTTACAATCGCACCTTGTAGTTTGTCATACAATGAAAAATAGACATACCCATTGTTAGTACCGGTATTTGTTACTTCAAGATAGACTTGCATCGTTCCTTGAAAGGGTTTGGCACCATAGAAATAATCATACAGATCACCAGAGCAGTTTATGGTGCCATTCATGGCTGTATTGTATGCAATTGAGTTTGCTTGTGCAAACGAGTTGTTAGGTTCTGTTTCGGTTGCACCCCGAGCACTAAAACCGGCAAAACATACTGTCAAAAGAAAGTAGATAAAAGGCTTCATACATCTGCGTTTTAAAAGTGAATTGAATTTCAGAACGCAAATTGTTCACATTAATTAATGTTGGCAATACCTAATTTGTAGTATTCGCTTAATAAATCAGGAAACCGACCCCCAACTTCATAAAAGCATTTGAAAAGCCGGATTAATGTTCTAATAAGCGAGAACACACAAAGTTTAGAACGATTGCTCCCTATAAAGGTTAAAGCAGAGAAGTATTAATAGAACGATTAAAGGCTAATCTACTTGAAAGTGTATATTAGCGTTATTAATAGCCGATTCATTACCTGTTATTATTGCTAATTTTTCAATCACCTTGTCCACTAATGCGTCCGGACAAGAAGCACCGGAAGTAACCATGATACGTAGTGGACGATGGTATGGAAGGAAATCAATAGTAATCCGCTCTATTTGTTTGTGAAGGTCGAAATGAGAAATAGAATGTCCATCAAGCAAACAAGATTCATCTTTGATAAAATAGGTGGGTAATTTTTCTTCACACAACTCGACCAAGTGAGAAGTATTTGAACTATTGTAACCACCAATAACAAGTGCAAAATCGGCTGCTTCCTGCAACATGCCCTGCACGGCACTTTGATTATCATTGGTGGCATAGCAAAGGGTATCGCGGGTATCTGCAAATCTTTCTGCAATGTTTGTTGGGTTCAATAAATAGTGGTCGGTCATTACATTTTTCAAATAGTCGGCAATACCTTGAGTTTCACTTGCCAACATGGTAGTTTGGTTTACAACACCGATGCGTTGCAAGTCTTTTTTTGCATCAAATCCCTCAGAATATTGACCTCTAAAATCAGTATAAAATTGCTCAGGGGGAAGTTCCCCAATTATATATTTGCTCAGATGCTGCGCTTGCGTCATGTCCTTTACTACGACGGTTGGTGTATGAGCTTGGCTGTGTGAAAAAGTAGCGCGAGTTTCTTCATGTTTAGGTTTGCCATGCACTACTATGGTATATCCTTCTTTACCAATTTTTTCTGCTCGGTTCCATACTTTTTCTACAAATGGGCAAGTGGTTTCATACCGTGAAGGCTCAATACCTTTTTCGCGCATTTGTTGTTCCAATTCCAAGGTTGTTCCAAATGCCGGAATTACGACAATATCATCCTTGGTTATTTCATTCCAATTCATGAGCATATTGCCTTTAGTGTCCATGATAAAACGAACACCAAGCATTTGCAAGTCTGCATTTACACCCGGATTGTGAATCATTTCACTGAGTAAAAAAATACGTTTTCCGGGATTTTCATTGACAGCTCGAAAGGCAATTTCAATGGCATTCTCAACACCATAGCAAAAGCCAAAATGGCGAGCTAAGATGACCTCCAAAGAGCCAAGCGTTAAATGTGTAGGCGAAAAATCCTTCTTAAGCTTATCGGCAGCTTTTCTTTGTTGTTTGATGGCAGTTACGAGCGGACTACGGTAATGAACCGGAACATTAAAAGATTTCATGAAGAGATTCCTGCTGCAAATTTACGGAATAGCAACAAGTCTCCTTTCTTATAGTTCTTCTAAATCTGGAATCAACTACTTAGATAGAAAGCTGATACATTCTATTTCTTTAATTCTTTTGCCCAAGCATCCTTCAAAGTAACGGTACGATTAAAGATCATTCGTTCTGGTGTGCTTTCAATATCAACACAAAAATATCCCTTTCGTAAGAACTGAAAATACTGGCCAACTTTTGCTTTAGCTAATTCCGGCTCTATCCACACTTGTTGCAATACAGAAAGAGAATTTGGATTCAAATATTCTTTGAAATCGCCTTCTTCATTTGAAGGATTGTCTGTTTTGAAAAGACGATCATACAAACGCACTTCTGCACATTGAGCATGTTTAACACTCACCCAATGAATTGTCCCTTTCACATGAATGCCGCTTGTGTCGCTTCCACTACGGCTTTCAGGAATGTAGGTACATTGAATAGATACTACCTTGCCCGTTTCATCTTTTTGAAAATCATCACACCGAACAATATAAGCACCTTTTAAACGAACCATTAACCCCACGCCAAGCCTGAAAAATTTCTTGGGTGGATTTTCCATGAAGTCTTCGCGCTCTATCCAAAGCTCTTTTGAAAATAAAACTGTTCTTTTCCCCGCAGACTCATCTTCCGGATTGTTTTCTAATTCTAATTCTTCAGAAAGATCACTTGGATAGTTTGTTATGACTAATTTGACAGGATCTAAAACAGCCATAGCTCGAATCGCATGTTTGTTAAGATCTTCACGAACGCAAAATTCTAACAAACTGAGATCAACTATATTTTCTCGTTTCGCAATCCCTACTGTTTCACAAAAATTCCGAATGGAAGCGGCACTATAACCTCTACGGCGCATTCCGCTGATGGTAGGCATTCGTGGATCGTCCCAACCGGTTACGTGTTTCTCATTGACTAATTGTAGTAGTTTTCTTTTGCTCATTACCGTGTAGGTCAGGTTGCGACGAGCAAACTCATATTGGTGCGACGGGAAAATTTCTAATTGCTCAATAAACCAATTGTATAAGGGGCGATGATGAATAAATTCAAGCGTACAAATAGAGTGGGTGATATGCTCAATGCTATCACTTTGCCCGTGTGCAAAATCATACATTGGATAAATGCACCAACGGTCGCCGGATCGGTGATGATGCTCATGTTTGATGCGATAAATGATAGGATCGCGCATCAACAAATTGGGGTGAGCCATGTCAATTTTTGCACGTAAAACTTTTTCTCCATCTCCGAATTTGCCCTCTCGCATTGCCTCAAACAATGTTCTGTTTTCTTCTACACTGCGATTTCTGAATGGGCTATTGATGCCCGGCTCGTTCAGGTTCCCTTTCATTGAAGCTATTTGTTCGGCAGTGCTGTCATCTACATAAGCTAATCCTTTGTCAATAAGCTTTTGAGCATATCCATACAGGGTTTCAAAATAATCAGACGTAAAAAATTCATTGTCCCAACTATAGCCTAACCATTTTATATCGTTCTTGATGTTTTCAACATATTCAGTCTCTTCGGTTGAAGGATTGGTATCATCAAAACGCAAATTGCATTTGCCATTATATTTTTTTGCAAGACTAAAATTGAGATGAATGCTTGAAGCATGGCCAATGTGCAAATATCCATTTGGTTCAGGTGGAAATCGGGTATGGATATTTTTGTATTTGCCTTCTTTAAGGTCTGTTTCTATGATTTCTTCTAAAAAATTAAGTGAGCGTTCTTCAGACATGGACAATTTTAATTTTTTTTTGGATTGGGTGTGCAAAGGTAAGCAGGGAATGATTGCTATGCTTTTTGATTGCTGCAAATAAATTTGCGGTATTATTTGAAAATGAAAATTGTTTATTTTAAGTTGTGGCTAAGAATTGATCCATTTCAAAAAATCATTAGAAAGTCCTTTTATGAAAAAAATCTTTATCGCTTTTGCTTTTATCGCATGGCATCACTCCACTTGGGCTCAACCGGTCATATCTAATGGCAACAATCTTCCCACTGTTGGTTATTTAGATACGTTAGCATCCGTAACATCATCCACAACATTGCCTGGAAGCGGCGGTGCAAATGTAACTTGGAATTTTGGGTCACTAACGCCCACCCAAAATGGCACTTTTAAAATGGTTCAACCATCTACAACGCCATTCAGTTCTATGTTTCCCAATGCTACTCATGCAGATCAACAAGTAACTTTTGGTGGCTCAACCGTATATGAATATTGGAAGGTAACTGCCGGAAAAATGGAAATGTTAGGCAGTTATTTTTCAAGTACAACAGGAAATAATTATTCTTCAAATCCTAAAACACATTTTTCATTTCCTTGCAACTATGGTAATTCGTTTACGGATACATTTCAAATAGGAACAAATTCACCACAAACGGTTGTGGTAACTTATGATGGTTGGGGTAAAATAACCACTCCCTACGGAACATGGACAAATGTTGCTCGTTTTAAAAGAGATTATGGCGGAGGTGATATAGAATATGAATGGTACACGGCAACGCCTTACTTGCGCATTGTAGCAAAGTATAGAAGTGTAAATACCTCATGGGCTTTTATCTCCAAGCGTGGCACCACAGGTGTTCATACTCCTTCACCGGAATTAGCAACGATTCGCTTATTTCCTAATCCGGCAACCCAATCAATACAAATTGATATCCAGTCAACTCAAAAGTTATCTGCTGCTAAAATGTTTGTTGTAGATGCAAGCGGAAAGATGGTTCGTGAAATCGAGTTAGTAGATAATCATGCTGAAATAGTTAGAAATGATTTGCCTTCAGGAATGTATTTTATATCGGTGTGGCATGAGGGAAATAAAATTGGTAAAGCACAATTTCTATTTCATTAACGAGTTTAATTAAACAAGCAAAAAGCCCATCCGGTAAAGGATTGGGCTTTTTAAATTTTAAAAAGAACAAGAAACTATTTACTTTCTAATCGAATAATAGGAACCACCATTTCTTCCAACGAAATGCCCCCGTGTTGAAAGGTGTTTCGATAATAATTTACATAGTGATTGTAATTGTTTGGGTAGCATAGAAAAACATCTTCTTTAGCAAAAATAAAAGTGGAGCTAACGTTAGGTCGAGGTAATCCTGCCGCGGAAGGATCGCGAAAAGCCAATACAGCACGATCTTCAAATTGAAGGTTGCGTCCATGTTTATAACGGAGATTGGTAGTAGTAGCTCTGTCGCCTATACATTTGCTGGGCGTTTTTACTCGTACGGTTCCATGGTCCGTAGTGACAAATACTTGAAGGTCTTTATCAGCAATTCTTTTCAAGGCTCGGTGAAGCGGAGAGTGCTCAAACCAGCTGACAGTCAAAGAACGATAAGAAATTTCGTCGCCTGCCAGTTCTTTTAATACTTCCATTTCCGTACGTGCATGGCTTAGCATATCCACAAAGTTGTAAACAATTACTGTGAGATCGTTTGTAAGATAGTTGTGAATGTTGTCTTCAAGGCTTTTTCCATCATCATTATTCGTGATTTTTATAAACTGCCATTTAAGGTGATCTAATTTTTGTTGCTTTAATTGTCCTTCTAAAAATTTGGACTCATAAAGATTTTTCCCTCCCTCATCATCATCATTTTTCCATTCGTTAGGATATTTTTTTTCAATATCAACAGGCAACATGCCGGCGAAAAGTGCATTTCTACTGTATTGTGTAGCGGTAGGCAATAAGCTGTAAAACATATCCTCATCCACTATGCGAAAATTGTCGGCAACTATATGTTGAATGGCTTTCCACTGATCAAAACGAAGATTGTCAATCAATACTAAAAAAGTTGGCTTTCCTTTCTTTAAAAAGGGAGCAATTTTTTCTTTGAACAAACTGTGTGAAAGAACCGGTGGTAAAGCTTTTCCGGTTATCCATTTTTCATAGTTTTTTGAAATGTATTTGCAAAATTCTGTGTTGGCTTCTGCTTTTTGGGTTTGTAATACTTCCATCATTTCATCGCTATTACTACGAGCCATTTCTAACTCCCAAAAGACGAGCTTTTTATAAAGTTCCTTCCATTCTTCATGATCAGGATTGGAGCTTAATGCCATAAATAAGTTTCTGAATTCTTGCTGGTATGCTTGTGTGGTTTTTTCAGAAACTAACCTTCGGCTATCCATTATTTTTTTGAGTGAAAGCAGTACCTGATTGGGATTTACAGGCTTTATTAGATAGTCAGATATCTGCGAACCGATCGCTTCTTCCATTAAATTTTCAGCCTCATTTTTTGTAACCATGATAACAGGCAACTGTGGATACAGTTCTTTGATTCTAGAAAGTGTTTCTAAACCGGTAATTCCGGGCATGCTTTCATCTAACAACACCACGTCCATCACTTTTTCTTTTAGCAATTCTAAGGCATCATATCCATTGCTTACGGAGGTTACTTCATAGCCTTTGTTTTTCAAAAAAAGTATTTGCGATTTGAGTGAATCCATTTCGTCGTCCACCCATAATATTTCTCCTTGTAAGTTCATTTTGTTGAATTGAGTGAGGGATTAATTTTTGCATTGTAGCTGATTAAAGATAAGCGGTCACTTGTTACCACACTACGCTTTAACGCAAAATTGGCACAGAATCGTATGTTCCACAGCAAACTGCTAATATTGCGTGAAATGATACATCAGAATGACTGATCGCTTTCAAGTGCATATTAGAAAGGCGCAAAGCTCTGATTGTGCCTCCATGTTGGGTTTGATCCGTGAGTTGGCAGATTTTGAACGAGCACCCCATGAGGTAACCGTTTCTTTAGATCATTTTAGAGAAAGTGGTTTTAGTGAAAAGCCTGTTTGGTGGGCGTTTGTAGCTTGTGTAAAGGATGAGGTGGGCAAAGAAGAAATAATTGGAATGGCACTTTATTATATTCGCTATTCTACTTGGAAAGGTCAACGCATGTATTTGGAAGACATAATTGTTACCGAGGCTTGGCGTGGTAGAAATATAGGTAGTCTGCTTATGAATGCTTTAATAGTTGAAGCAAGCCAAAAGCAGTTGGCGGGAATTTCTTGGCAAGTGTTGAATTGGAATGAACCGGCTATACAATTTTATAAAAAGTATGGGGCATCATTCGATGATGAGTGGATCAACGTTTCAATTGATGTTTAAAAAAAAGAGCGTATTATTTTGAAGACAGTTTCCCTAATTTCATTTTGTTGAGAATCTCAGAGATTTTTTGCTTGGTGTGTAAGGGGAAATCCGCTTGCATCATCCAATCATAGTATTGAGGCTCTGTGGTAAAAATATCTTCTACTTTTCTTCCCTTGTGTTTACCGAAGTTGAATATGGGATGACCGTCTTTTAATACTATTCGACGGGCATAGTCCACCATTTCTTCACCGCCGGACGTGAAATCATGAAGTGATTTTACATCGTTTTTTAGATCTGAATAACGATCTAATTGCGATTCTAACACGTCAATGGTGGCCAGCACATCTGCTTCAGCACTGTGTGCATTTTCTAATTGCTTGTTACAATAGAATTGGTAAGCTGCACTCAGTGTGCGGCTTTCCATTTTGAAAAAAATCTGTTGCACATCTATCATTTGCCTTTCCGTAAAATCTACGGTAATGCCCACGCGCAAAAATTCTTCAGCTAACAAAGGAATGTCAAACTTAGAACTATTGTAGCCACCTAAATCACAGTTTTTCATCCAATCGAATAATTGATGTGCAATTTGCTTAAAAGTAGGAGCATCTTTTACGTCAGCATCATAAATACCGTGTATGGCTGAGGTTTCAACGGGAATAGGAATGGTAGGATTGATACGTTTTATGAATGACTCTCTGGTGCCGTCCGTTTTTAGCTTCACAAGAGCAAGTTCTACAATTCTATCCCGGCTATGATCTGTACCGGTGGTTTCCAAGTCAAAGAAAATAATCGGCTTAGTCAATGCAAGATGCGCCATGGTAATTTATTTGGATTGCGAAACTACATTTTTCCAATCAATACCATCAAAAGTTCCAGAACTCATCAATAGCAAACAAACGGGCTTTTTTGAGGTTGAAATCAATTGTTCGGTAAGGCTTACCAGTTTTTCTTTTTCAGTTAATACTTGTAGATCGGAACGATTAAAGCTTTGATAAATTTGATTTGCATTTAAAGAGGGTAATCCCTTTAATGAAAGTGCATGATTGCTGAAGAATACTAAAGATTGGTCAGGAGCATCCATGCTTCCGGCATATTCTTTCAAAAATTGTTCACTCAAACTGCTATATGTGTGCAATTCAAAACAGGCTATTAATTCATGGTTTGGATAAGCCTCTCTAACTGCATCCAGTGTGGCTTTCAGTTTTGACGGAGCATGTGCAAAATCTCTGTAAGCAACTAAATTTTCAGTTTGCATCAACTTTTCAAGTCGGCGTGCAGCTCCGGTGAAGTCTGCAATAGCTTCGTAGCAGTCTTGACGCAAAATTCCTAATGCCTCACATACGGATACAGCCGCTTCCAAATCAATTAAATTGTGTCGTCCGAAAATAGAAACTCGAATATCACCGCCGGCGGTATTTAATATAGCTACACCATCTTCATATCGAAACGGTGGAACCCCATAGCTAATCTTCTGTAAATGTTGACCGGATTTCTCTACAATCCGCACCACTTCTGCATCTTCTTTATTGTAAAGCAATAACATGCCGGGTTTGAGTAATTGCAGATATTGCTCAAATTGACTACAATAGTTTTCATAAGTCGGAAAGACATTGATATGATCCCAAGCTATGCCATTCAGAACAGAAATTTCGGGGTGATAAAAAAAGATTTTGGGTCTTTTTTCAACAACAGAAGCCGGATATTCATCTCCTTCTAAAATGATGATCGGTGCTTCGCTCAACTGAACACTTTGATCAAACCCCGGAACTTTTGCACCCACTAAAAAATCAAAGTCTTTACTGCATTTTTTTAAAATGTGCATGACCATAGATGTTATAGTGGTTTTGCCATGACTGCCGGCAATGGCTACACGACGCTTTCCTTTGCATACTTCATAAATATATTGCGGAAAGGAGAAGATAGGTATCCCTAATTTTTGTGCTTGTATCAATTCCGGATTATCTGCTTTGGCGTGCATTCCCAGAACAATAGCATCTATGTCTGTTGTTATTTTTTCAGGAAACCATCCTTGTTGAGCAGGAAGAATTCCGGCTTGTAAAAGATTGGTTTTTGCCGGATCATTAATTTCATCATCACTGCCCGAAATAATATGCCCTTGTCTGAGTAATGCTAAGGCTAATTGGTGCATAATGGCTCCGCCGATTGCAATAAAATGTATGTGCTTCATTAATTTTTTGTAGTTTTACAAAAGTAAATCAGAGGATCAAAGTATCCGTTTTAAAAGTAGCCATTATATGCAAGTGATATCCACTTTTCGCCGATTAGCACCTGTTGTAGCCTTATTTGTATTCGTGTTTTTGGCAGCATCTTGTACCACTAATAAGAAATACGGATGCCCAAACAAACTGCAAATCTCTTCGATTAAATAGTATTGCCGATTACTTTTTGTATTGAAAAAAGACAGGAAATTCCTGCCTTTTTTTGAGTTGAAAATATGAGTGGGTTTATTTTTTATAAAATAGAATAACCCAGATGAAGTTGAAGTGCTCGTTGTTGCCAAGCATCATTGATTTGTTGTTTGTTACTATTGGTGCCGTCCAATTTATTAATGTTTGATAGCCCAATGATATAGCGTACACCGAAATTGAGATGTGCAGGTAGTTTTATCCATAAACCGATAACGCCGTCCCAGCTGTTATTGAATAATTTGGACGCATCTTTTATCATTTCATCTTTGTCTTGAACACTCATTACACCACTAAACTGTGGGCCTAATTGAATGGTAGCGTGTGAGAAAAAACGGATATTTAAAAGTAACGGCACTGTAATGTAATTCACTCGAAAATTTCCACCCTTAATTGAGTCTTTGCCGGTTTGTAAAAAGTCTTTGTAAATATCTGTAAACTGATTACCGGTAACAAAAGTTGCTTGTGTATAAACTGCCTCTAATTGAATGCCTACTCGACGACCATTTATACCTAAGTAGGCACCACCAAGCAAATTGGCTTTGTATCCATTTTCCCAATACTTTCCATTGATATTGGAAAAATTAGCACCCAGTTTTATACCAAGATCAACGTCGGTATTAGATTTCTGAGCAAGTAAAAATGTCGGGATAAACAGCAGCGTTAGGAATGAAACAATCTTGTTCATGAAAACTGATTAACAGCGCAAATGTATCGTACTTATCGAACAAATTGGCACATAGATTAGTCAACTTCTATTATGGAGAATTGTGTCTGCAAGGGATTGAAACTGTCTTTTAAAAGGTCAAAATAGCGGGGACCATACAGCGGATACCAACTGATAAAGTTTTCAACCCGTTCTTGTAGATGACCGGTAGGAAATAGCATTTGCTTTATCAGTTGAATTTGCCTTACTGCATCACTCATTTGTCGTTTTCGCGCCCGAAGCATTTTTAGTTCTAATGCAGATAGGATATTTCGTGTTTTTTGGATAGTTGCATCAACCGAACGATTCAAAGTAACATCTACTGAAATTGCCTGCTCACGCAACATTTCAATGCCGGCAGTTATGTGCAATAGGGCATCTTGAATTTCCCATCCGGTAGATCTTTCACGGATATATTTTTTGATCAGTGTTTCTTCTTCCAGAAATAATTCTTCATTGGTTAGTCCCAACTTCGTTTTTAAAGCTCCGGCTTTTTTGTCAATCCAAAGTACGGATTGGCGTAGCATAATGACCGGAAAAAAAACACTATAATATTCAAAAACTTGTTTCAATTGCATCCAATAGGCTACTTCTGCTCCGCCACCAATAAACACGACATTCGGCAGCAAAGTTTCTTGATACAAACCACGCAAAATTACATTTGGGCTAAATCGCTCAGGATGTTTCGTTAATTCATCTATCAGTTGATCCTGATTCCATTTAATATTTGTGTGTACAACTTGCCAATGTTGATTTTTTTGCTCAATACGAGCTCTGAGATTGTCTTTCAGGTAAAAAAGATTGATAGCACGAGGAAAGGCTTGCCCCGTATAGTTTTTTTCAAGCGACAAAATTGTTTGTTGAACAAAGAAATGTGCATGATGCTCTAAAAGATCGTCACGCATCACGTTTAGAAATCTTTGCTTAAAATGCGGCTCGTCAGCGTCTAATACGATTAACCCAAATCTTCCGAAAAGTTCATTCACCAAAAAACGAGTGGCAGCGGCAATGGTAGGCTGATGAAGGTATGCTTGGATCAATATGTTTTTTAACTCCTCGGAATGTTTGCCCGGAGGTCCCAGCTCTTTGAACAATTCTGTAAAAAGAGTTTCTAAACTTTTGGGTGACATGCGCCCGAAAGCACCTGTTTGGTTAGCTGCATCCCACACAAACTTTCTTTGGTTATATCTAAAATTGCCCAACTCTTGTAAATCGTTGTCCTCGCTTCCCATATAATAAACGGGAACGAATTTTTTTTCAGGATAACGGTTTGCCAACTCTTCCGCTAATCGAATTGCATGAATGATTTTGTAGATGAAGTATAAATAACCCGTCATTAAATTGGGCTGATGGGCGGTGCAAATGGTGAACGTGTTTTCATTCTCTAATAAGAGTAGATTGCGCTCCACGCATGGATTTAAGGGTGTTGAACTATATTGATGGCGTAGCACGGACACCAACAACTTTCGATCAACAGGAAAATTGGTTCTTTCGTGAATGGCTTTTTCTATTCCGGAAAGATTGGGTTCAAAAAGATAAAATGGTTTTAGTTTCTCACTACCGGAAATATAGTCATTTACCAACGATGAAAAAGAGAGAGTGGAACGGTATGGCAGATATGAAGAAGGCAAAACAAAAAATTTCTTTACGAAGGTAGCGTAAAATGAAAGTGAAGGCATGAAGTGCCATTTGATAGAGCAAAACAAAATGCTGAAAATGTTTTTATCTTGTCAAAAGGTGGAAAAAGAAAAAAATTATATCAGCATAAAAAACTGGGCAGAAGATGAACGACCCCGTGAAAAATTATTGCAAAAAGGAGCCGATTCATTGAGCGATGCAGAGCTTCTTGCCATTCTAATTGCCAGTGGAACAAGAGAACGATCTGCTATTGAATTGGCTCGAGATATTTTAAACTTAGCACACAATCATATCCATGAGCTTGGTCGGCTTTCCATCTTAGAATTGAAAAAGGTGAAAGGGATAGGAGAAGCAAGAGCCGTCACAATTGCAGCTGCCTTAGAGTTGGGAAAAAGAAGGCAAATAAATGATGCGTTGCAAAGACCGATGATGAAATCCAGTCGTGATGTTGCAGAAGTGGTAATACCTATGCTACGCGACCTAAATCATGAAGCCTTTTGTGTCATTTATGTGAATAATAGCAACCGCTTAATACGTCATGAAATCATTTCTATAGGCGGTATTACGGGTACTGTTGTAGATGTGCGTATCATTATGAAAAATGCCTTATTATATAATGCCAACCAATTTTTTGTAGCACATAACCATCCTTCCGGAAGCTTGATACCCAGCCATGCCGATAAACAATTGACACAACGATTGAAAGAAGCAGGTCAAATTATGGAAGTGAGATTATTAGACCATCTAATAGTGGCAGGTATAAACTATTTTAGTTTTTGTGATGAAGGACTTTTATAGAATTTTTCATTTTCAATAAGCTTCTGCTTTTAGTTTTTGGAGAAACGCATCTCGTGAAATCATGCGTGCGCCAAGGCTTTCAAGGTGTGGTGTGTGAACTTGGCAATCTATCATTTTTATACCCTCATTTTTCAGTTGCTGCACATATTTAATGAAGGCAAACTTACTGGCATTGCTCTGTAAAGAAAACATGCTTTCACCAAAAAAAACCTTCCCTAACCGTATGCCATAAAGCCCACCCACTAATTCCTCGTTTTGCCAACATTCGGCACTATGTGCTATGCCTAATCCATGAAGTTGTTGATAGGCGTGTAAAATTTCTGGAATAATCCATGTTCCGTTTTGCTCCTTTCTTTTGATTAGCGCACATTGCTGTATGACTTTTGAAAACGCATAGTTAACTCGAAAGGTAAATGGTGGGCATTTCAGCAATTGCTTCATGCTTTTGCTGATGTGTAACTCTTCTGGAAATAATACAAATCGCGGATTCGGACACCACCACAAAGGCGGCTCATCTTCATTAAACCACGGAAAAATTCCGCTTTGATAAGCAAGCATCAATCTTTCAACAGATAAATCACCGCCAACTGCAAGAAGTCCATCCGGCAAGGCTTCTGAAGGTTCAGGAAACCAAAGTTGATGATCAAGAATATGTAGAGACATAAAAAAATAGCTATTGTAAAAGCCTGTTCAATCCAGCTTTGGCTTGCTGATCAATGTTCGCTTGAAAATCGTGACCACGCATAGAAAGACAATCGTTATAGCACCTCAGCGCATCGTTTTTTTTGCCTTTCCTTTCATACATCATGCCCATTTGTAAAGCAGATCTTGCTGCAAAATGCTCAGGGCGTGAACGTCCATATTGAATGGTTGTAGTATAGAATTGAATAGACTTGCTGTCGTTGTCTAACTCGTCATAAATTCGTCCTAACCGAAAATAATATTCTAAGCGATCTACTAATGAAAGTTTGTTTGCATCCACATCCAGCAACTTTTGAAGTGCAACTTGATAATATCCGCCGTCACTAAGTAATCTGGCTTCTAAAATTGCCGGTGCTGGATATATATTGGACTCTGCAAAACGCATTGCTTGTTTGTCTGCATCTACAAGCTTACTGCCTTGTTTAAGCACTTGTTGACGATAATAGGCTGCTTGGCTTAAGTTCTTTTGTAAATAGCTGAGAAAAGATAACTTTTGATAAGCGTCTTTGACAAAAAAATTACCTCTAAATCTTGCGAGGAATCGTAGAAAATATGTTGCTGCTTCAGGATCTAATTTATGTAGCAATGCAGTGCCGGTTTCAAAATCTAAAATTGGATACTTGTTGTAATCTGCGATCTGGCGGGCATTTTGCAGGGTTTGAAGAGCTACATCAGCCTTTCTAAAATTGAGTGCAATATTTGCTTTGACAAATGAGTGAAGTAAATTATTGTTTGTTGAAAAACGCAAGCTGTTGACAAAATTCCATACTTCTTCTTGTTGAGATAAGAGATAAAATTTCAAATAAATCTGAAAAATGATGGCTTCCGTTCGTAAAGGCGTGTGTTCATTACCTGTGTTGATGAAATGATTGAGTTTGGCTACCCCTTTTTTGACATCTCCTTTCATCCCAAAAATAGAAGCTAACCATTGATAATTGTCGGGAACCGTACCAACAACAGCCTCTTCTGTCCCAAGAAAAATTTGGTTTTGAGGAAAGTCGGGAAATAATTTGGCGTTTTCTTTCAATAATAAAAATGACCGACGAAACGTAGTTGCAGCTTGAAGATTTTCGCCAAATCGGATATGTACTAATGCCCAATGAAAATATAATCCGGCTTTACATAAGCGATGCCAAGGCGAATGTTTCGTTCCTTTTTCTAATAGTTCTAAACGCTCATCAAAGTGATTTTCTCTTTGTTGGTAATCGCGTTTGTCGCCATTCATTAACAGCAAAAGGCAGTCTTCATAATCAGCAAGGTAGGTTGCCATTAAGTTGTATGGATTATTCACTAACTCTTGCTTGATAGTTGCATTGCCGGCAGATAAATTGAGCGACATATATTGGTCATAGGCTTTACTGCACAGCGATGAATAGTCATATACGTATTGTTGACTATAAGCAGGTTGAGAAACAGACACAAGAAACAATAATAGCAGCCACCTCATAAACGATGCAAAGATAGCGGGCATTCATTGATGCAAAAGATTTGAAAAATCAATTGACTGAAAAAGGTTAATAACCACTATATTTGCCGAGCATTTTTTTAAACTAAAAAACAAAAAAAAGATTATGAAATCACTGAAGAGTGTGTTGTTGACTGCTGCATTAACTGTTGGCGCATTTGGCGCAGTAACTTACACAGCTTGTACAAAAGATGCCTGTAAAGATGTCGTGTGCAAAAATGGAGGAACTTGTGTTAGTGGCAGTTGTGTTTGTCCAACCGGTTTTCAAGGCACAAATTGCCAAACAAAATCTTTCTTTGGAAGTTGGAAAGGTTCTGATCAATGTACTTCAGGTACTTACAACAACATTACCGTTACATTGGCTCCGGGTTCTACGGATAGCTCAAGTGTTATCGTAACTAACCCAGGCGGCTTTGGTGCAAGCGTAACTGTTAATGGTACATTGAGTTCAGATGCTAAGACAATTGCTATTTCTAATCAAAGCGTTGGCGGTGGTAGAAATATGACCGGTACTATGTCGTTAGTTTCTGCTACAAGCTTCAATATTACCTACACGGTAACACCTGCTACCGGAACAGCTGATAACTGTAATGGAAGCTATACAAAGCAGTAATTGATTCAAGTAAATGTTGAAAAAGATCGCATCAATGGGTGCGATTTTTTTTTGCTTTTTTTAGTTGGAAAGAAAAAAGCCACCGAATTTTATTTCGATGGCTCTATTGAAATTTAGGTGTAATTATTTTAGTGTTTATCAGCACCCGGGCGGTCAGATACAGATTTGTTAGCACCATTGTCGGCACCCGGACGATCTGTAACATGCTTAGCCTTTCCATTGTCGGCACCCGGACGAGTAGTTGTGCTGCCTTTATCTTCTTTGGGAGTTGCGGGTGTGTGATGCACCACTGTATGACTTGGAGCCGGAGCAGGTTTTGCTACGGGTGCTCCACCTTTCATAGCGGCAACAATAGAATCGGCGCGACGAGTTGCTTCTGCATTGATTATGGAATCATTTTGAGCCATCATTTGAATTTTGATAGCATCAACACGAGCATTTACTAAAGAATCAATTTGTGCTTGATTTACGCCCATGTTGTTGGCTTCATTTTGGCAAGATGCAAGAGCAAGTACAGAACCAACTGCTAATAAAAGTTGCTTTTTCATTGTCATTATTTTTAGGTCTCTATTTTTGAAAGTGCAAAGATGGATTAAAATGGTATTTCTACAAAAAACGGTTTGATTTACTAATGATGACCATCGTATGCCCAACGAATATAGGTTGCACCCCAAGTAAAGCCGCCACCAAATGCCGCTAAAACAATGTTGTCTCCTTTTCTTAATTTAGATTCCCATTCCCAAAGGCAAAGTGGCAAAGTGCCGTTTGTTGTGTTTCCAAAACGTTCAATATTAATCATCACTTTCTCTTCGGGTAATCCCATTCTTTCGTAGGTAGCAGCAATAATTCTTTTGTTGGCTTGATGAGGTACCAACCAAGCGATGTCTTCAGCAGAGAGCTGGTTGCGCTCCATAATTTCGGCAGCTACATCAGCCATGTTTTTTACGGCAAACTTGAAAACGGTTTGTCCTTCTTGATACACAAAATGTTCTTTTGCCATCACGGTTTCAACCGTTGCTGGTTTTACAGAGCCTCCTGCTTTCTGATGCAAATGGGCTCTTCCGGCGCCGTCTGTTTTCAAAACAGAATCTATGATACCATAGCCTTCTGTATCGGGTTCTAATAGCACACAGCCACCTCCATCACCAAAGATGATGCAAGTAGCACGATCTTCATAATTTAGGATGGAACTCATTTTATCAACGCCAATCACCAATACTTTTTTATGCCGACCACTCTCAATAAACTGAGCTCCGGTAGTCAAGGCAAACAAAAATCCGCTACAAGCAGCATTGATGTCGTAACCAAAAGCATTTTTCATTCCTACTTTGTCACAAATCACGTTTGAAGTGGCAGGAAATTGAAAATCGGGAGTTGTTGTTGCGCAAATTACCAAGTCAATTTCTAAAGGGTCTATACCTTTTTTTTGAAGCAAATTTTTTACAGCTTCTACGGCAATATCCGAAGATCCTTTGCCTTCGCCTTTTAATATTCTTCGTTCTTTGATTCCTGTTCGGGTGGTAATCCATTCATCTGTGGTGTCCACGATGGTTTCCAGCTCTGCATTGGTCATTACATAGTCGGGAACATAGCCACCTACTGCCGTAATAGCAGCGTGAATTTTCTGCATGGAAATATTTTTAAGCAAGCAAAAGTAGATAAAAGAAAATAGCTGCTTTCACAGTTAGAGGTTAAAATAAAAGCAATTTAGCGATGGCTCATTATGTTGTCATGCCGCCACAAGCATTGATGACCTGTCCGGAAACATAACTGCTCATGTCTGAAGCTAAGAACAAAGCAACATTGGCAATTTCTTCCGGCTTACCAAAGCGATGAAGTGGAATTTTTTCAAACCATTGTTCTGCCCCGCCATCTTTTAAATAGTGAGTCATGTCAGTTTCAATAAATCCCGGAGCAATAGCGTTGCAACGAATATTCCGGCTTCCCACCTCTTGAGCCATTGACTTTGTAAAACCTATGATGCCTGCTTTGGATGCGGCATAGCTGCTTTGCCCCGCATTGCCCCGAACACCAACCACAGAACTGAGGTTGATAATACTGCCGTTGCGTGCTTTCATCATGGGTTTGATGACTTGTCGAGTTAAGTTATAAACCGATTTCAGGTTTGCTTGCATCACATCATCCCATTGCTCAGGTGTGAGGCGAAGCAGTAAATTGTCGCGAGAAATTCCAGCATTGTTGACACAAATATCTATCGTGCCAAATTCCTTTACAACTTCGGATGCTAAAGTCTCAGCAGCAGCATAATCTCCCGCATCGCTTTTATATGCTTTTGCTTTTACGCCAAATGCTGCTAATTTTTGTTCAAGAGCT
>JAFDXO010000056.1 GCA_018267925.1 Bacteroidota bacterium
AATCAAGTTGCCTAACTTGATAGTGTAGCTCAACTCCTCTTCACGACATCTCCATACTAACCGGTTTCGTTCAACATGCGGCTTCATTGTCGGTGCTGCGCACCCAACGAAGCCTTAGTTGTTATAAGCAGTGGTTCTTTGTTCGTCTGTCGTTGTCTGTCGGCAAGTGCGTTGGCAGATTTAATTTTTGCGAAGCGTGGCAAGATTTTTTTGTTTTTCTTTTTCTGCGTTGGGAAAGCAAGCTCTTTGACAAAGCTTTGGTTGTAGCGTTGGCTTGTGCGGCTTTGGCAACGTGCTTGCTTTTAGCGTTGGCATCTGTCAGAATTTAAAATGTCTTTTTGCTCCCCTGAAAACTTCTGCGTATTCGGGTATGTCGTGAATTTGTGAAGCTAATTTCCTTTCCCAATCTCGTTTGAAAGCCGTTTCTTTACCCAACACTTTTTCCATAAACTTTTTGGGGTCGTGTTTTTTATGTTCGGCTTTGCTGTTGAATGAAAAAATATGTTCAGTAACGTCCAATCGTTCTATTTCTGTCAGATACCAAAAGTCGTATAAATCTCTTGGTTCGGTTCTTCCCATTAAAGCCGCCATTTTCTCAATCAGCACTTCGGCAAGTGAATAACATTGCAATCTAAAACTTTTTTCAAGGTCGGAATAGTTGCGATAAATGTTTCGATGTTCAATTTCCTTTTCCAAAATTTCGCCTCTCGTAATATCAATTTTCAAATCACGGCTTCCCATATTTCCTTGCAACGAAGCAACATAGTCAATATAAAACTGAGGACTGCCTGTTTCGTGAATTGTCCATTTCTTTGGGTCAATCCGCATATCCATATTGGCTTCTTCTTTGATGAAATCAAACAGCTTATTGAACTCTGCTAAAATCTGTTCGTTTGTAATACTTTCATCAACCAATGTAAAGTCCAAATCTTCCGAAAAACGGTAATCTTCAAAATACGCTTTTTTCAAAACTGTTCCGCCTTTGAACACTAATGCTCTGTTCAGAATTTCATTTTTGGAAATGGCGAAAAGCACCCACGACAACACATAATCTTTTTCAATTTGTCTGTCGCTAACTTTGTTTTGTGTTGCTACTTTATTTATCTCTTTTAGTTCAATCATACTTAGCTGTAAATGGGTGAAAGAATAGAATTGTTGTCAAGGTTTTGCTGAATTGCCCAACGGAAAATTGTTTTGCCTTCTTTCGGATAAGACGGCTCTAATAGCACAAATGAATTGGTTCTTAGTTTTTGCAATTTATCAATGACGGGATTTTCTATTTCCAATAATTCCAACAAAAAGCCTAATCGTTTTATTGCAGCTTGCGAGTTGAAACGTTTTGCGTAATCTAACAATTTATTGTAATCAATTTTGTCTTTTGATTTGTGAATGGCTTTTGCAATTTCCGTAATGCCACCTGCGTATTGAGGTTTAAACAGACAATCAATAAATGTTTTTTCTAAATCGGAACATTGCACTTTATTGAAACTATCAACCCACGTTTTTTTGTTGCCGAAAAAATGTTCTTCGTTGTGATAAATAAATTGGAATGGAACGCCTTTTACCAAAAGCGCTGAAGGTTTGATTTGTTTATTTACGACAATCTGTTCTTTCAAATTTGGTTGTGTCGTTAAACTGTGAATTTGCAATGCGGAAAAGTAACCAATGTAATATTCCGCATCGCCAACCAAATACTGCGAAAGCAAATGCCAATCGGGCATAAAAGTTTCGGGGTCTTGCTCAAATGGAATAACGTAATAAAGCCCGTCTTTTATTCGCATCAGCAAGCCACGTTTTACCATATTGCCCAACATTCGCTTTACCGAATCTTTGGAAGAATCGGAAAGTAACTTGTATGCTTCATCAATGGTAAAGCATTTTTGGTTTTCTCTGCTCAACTTGTCTAACAGAAAAGCAACAGAATAAGACAATATTTTATCTTTTATAGTCATTTAGTGTCGTTAAAAGGACGCTGCAAAGATATGAAAAGTAAAATTATTGGTCAAGAAATTTGTAAAGATTATTTGCGGCTTAGCTGAATTTCTCAACAATATCTTTCATACTAAAGTCGCCTGACATTTCCTGAATATCAATTTTACCCAACAAAATATCAAAGAAAAAGTCGAAAATGTTTTGAATGGTAAGCGGTTTTCCTTCACCGTTTTCAATTCCCAAATCATAAGTTTTCAATAATTGAGAACCCAAAGAAGCGGAAGTCAAAAGAAAATGATTGTTGAATTTATCCAAATCCAAAAGGTCAGCAGCCAACACTTTTCCGATTACGGAATAGCTGCGAATAATTTGCTGTGTTTCATCTGAACGAAGCACCGATTTTAATTCATCTGCTTCCAAACTCATTTTAATTTTGCCTGAATTTTTTGTTTGTTCTTTACCTGTGAATAAAGAACCTAAATCTGCCAAACTCAAATTATACAATTCAGTTCCCTGAATTACATTTATTTTTTCTACGCTAAATGCACTTGGCAAAAGCAAATGAATGGTTTTTGAAATTCTCACAACAGGACTGTTGAATGTTCCGATAATAGAATTGTTTATTTCTAAATTCAGCGAAGCAAAAACGCCACCGATGACAATGCAATCTTCCAAAACAATTTCATCGGCAAAAATGCTTCCTGCAACAAATGCGTTGCGAAGTTTCACTTGTTTTGCATTGATGTCTGCCTGAAAAACAGCACGGAAACTTGGTGCAAGCGAAACAACCGAATCGGTTGAACCAACCGCTTTGTGAAACAGGGCAGAACCTTTTGCATCGTTATTAACGTGCAGTTCTATTTGAGTAAATACGGCTCCTTTCACTTCCAATTTCCCTTTCTGAATTTCAAAATATCTTGCATACACTGCACCTTCAATTATTGTGTCGCCTTGTATCACAACATCTCTTTCCAATTCACTTGAAACTCTTGGAAGAATTGAACTCTTAACCAAATTATCGCCTAACAATAATCTTTGGTCATTTACTCTGATTTCTTTTAGCTCTTTCATATCAAATTTTTTAAGCGTTAGTTTGTATGTTGGTGTCTTGTTTCCATAGTTGCATAATTTGTTCTGCAACTCTCGGATTGATGTTTTGATTTTTTCCTGATAATTGAAGCTTTAAAAATGTATTGAGTTGCTCCCTGTTTTTTGCATCAAGTGGTTTCCATTTGTTTGTTGCGTTTGAAAACCCGTCTTTCAATTTCTTTTCGTTATTCGTTAATGCTGATGTTTCTTTCGGTGAAACAATTTGAACATCATTTGCATTGGAAGAATTTTTTGCTTCAAAATAAAGCACAGGTATTTGTTTCCTAACTATCGTTTTCGCTTCAACAGGGCTTAAAATCTGCTGTAATTGAACCGAAAGATTTTTTTCAGAGAACAAATAATTTTTTGCACTATCAATCAGCGAAAGTGCTTTGCTTTTTAAGCCTGATGCAAAAAGAATAGCTTGAAGATTGCTTCCTTCTTTATTGTAAATTGTAGCAACGCCTGAACTTATGTCGCTGAAAGAACGATGAACTCTGGTTGTCAGCGTAGCGTGAACTCCAACAGCCGATTGATTAAGCATTAAAATTCTGTTGCGAAGTTCTTTATCCAAATCAAAAAATATTTTGGAATATCGCTCTGCAATTCTTCCAAAATCGCTTTCAAGTTGTTTTTGTTTTGCTACGCAAGATTGCTGATGCTGTATCATTTCAATAAGCAACGCATCAACTCTCGGTTTAATTTCTGTTAGCTGTTGATTGATTTCCGATTTTATCAACCCGAAAAAACCGTCAATAATAGAATCTGAAATTGCCTCCGAGCTTTTGACTTTTGCTGCAATATGAGCCGCTTCGGTAGCAACAACTGAACCTGTAAGCAAATTCACATTTCTGTTGGCTTTGCCAATACTTCTGTCAAATGGATTGGTGTCAACGTGAATGTCTATATCAACAGGAACGTGTTCCGTATAATGTACTGTTACAGTCATACTTCCACCGCTTTCCGATTTTGGATAGGAAACGGTTTTGGATTCTGACCCGTTAACTGTAATTGTTTCGTGATAACTTCTTGAATAGCTCATCTTACTGTTGATTTAGTTTTTGCCATTTGGCTGATTCAATAAACGAAAACATTTGTTTTTTTACTCTTTCAGAAAGTGAAGATTGGGAAACGATATTTCCAAACTCTTGTTTTACACGGCTTGCATTGTTGTTATCGTCATCTTTCCATTTCATATTTTCCAAAGAAGAATAGGCAAAAGATTCAACCTTAGTCTGTGTATTTTTCTTTACCTGCGGTTGTGTTATCTGCCATTGTGATTGCCTTACATTCAATCCTTCGGATTCTGAAACAATAACAGGAATAAATTTTGCTGTCGGTTTATTGACAACTTCGTTTGTAAGAATACTGCCAATCAAACTTTTCTGATTTTCGGAATTAAAAATAAAATCCTGCATTGATGATATGTTCCGCATTGCATTATACTTTGTGTTGGAAACAGAAATCATCTGACTGCTGGTAAGGCTTTCGCTTTGTGCTGTTGAAGGCGTTCCTGTCAAACGCTTTGTTCTGTTTGCAGCAGGAACAACGTCTTTGTAAACAAAACTTGTAACAGGTTTATCCAATTCAAAAATTCTTGCTCTCAATGATTTATTCAGTCCTTCAAACAATTTTGTGTAGCGACTTGCAAGCATCATATAATCCTTTTCCATTCTGCTTTTTATGGCTGCAAGCGAAACGGTTTGTTGTTGCAGTTCCATAATCTTTGCATCTGCTTTGCTTTTGTGCATTGCAATTTTTTGGGAAACCTGCGAACGGATTAAAGAATAAAAGCCGTAGTTTACATTACTGCAAATCTTTTCAGCCCCTTTTTGTTCTGCAATTACAACTGCTGTTTGCATTGCCACAACTGCGGCTGTTGTTCCGTCAACGTGATTGGCAACGCCATCAATACTGTCTGCCATTGGTTCGGTATCAACCTTAAAATTAAAGTGAGCCATTGTGCTTGATTTTAATTGTTGTTAGTCGTTTCTTCTGCTCCTTCGTTTTCTTCCTCGCTTTGATTTGCGTTTCCGCTCAATTCATTCAATGCCGCTTTGGCTATTTTAGGAAGATTGATAGAGATATGTTCGTGTGTAACATCTTCAATAGACGGTGGTGGCGGCAACTCTGCTGTTTCGGCAAAGAAAGGATTTACAGCCGCTAACGACATTCTTCTTGCATCTAACTGATTTACTCTGCCACTTGAAACTGCGTAATCTTTAAAAGTATTATCACGCAATGAAGCATCATAATATTCAATGTATTCAAACTTTTCAGCCCGTCTGTCAATATCTTCTTTCAGCCTGTCCATATACTGCATAAAATCTTCCTGAACCAATTTGAAGTCTTTTGACTTGGCTTCAAATGCTGCAAATACTTCCGCTTCGTTTTCTTCCGAATTTACAAGCGAAGCATCAACAGTAGAATTGTTTTTCATATTATCTTCTGTCTTTTTCAAAGCAACCATTGCGTTATACGAAGCAATATATTCACTCAATGTTGAACGCATAATGTTTATCAGGTCGTTGCTTTCTGCTCGGTTTCTTCCGTAGAAATCCATTGTTTCCTGATGCCATTGATTGAGGTAAGCCGTTTTTTGGTCTTTGATGTTGTTGTAAATTTTCATTCGCTCCAATCGCGTTTCCTGCATTAAATTCTGAACAATCGGAGCAACAATTTCTTCGTGAATTTGATGAACGCCAAAAGGGAAATTAGTTTTACTTCCGTCCTCTGCAATCCAAGAATCCGAAATAACATCGTATTTCAATTTTGAACTTGGTTTGAGTTGAAACGGCTGATAATTTTCCACCGAATCCTGATAGTTGAATTGCTCGTTTTTTATTCTTTCAATTTCATCGGCTTCAAGGTTTGGCGAATAATGATTGTAAGAGCATTTAAGAATTTTGAAAAGCGTTTTATTGGAAGCGTCCACCATTGTATTGGTTGAGGCAAGTTTCACTTGTGTAATTGCCTGTACGGAATTTGCCATATTCATCATCAGTGTTTTCAGCACTTCTTCAAACTGCGTTTGATGTTTTTCCAACGATTTTTTCATTTCGTTCAATGACTGAAATCTTGCAATTTCTTCTTGGTATGGCGAATCATCAAAGATTTTAAATACAGGTGCATTGCCTGTTTCGGTAGTTGAATGTTCGTTGATGAATTTTGCATATTCGCTGTCGGGTAACACAACAGGAAGTGCAACAGAAGTGGAATCCAAATCGGAAAGGCAAAACGAAGAAGTGCGTAATGTTCTGTCTATTTTTCCGAAGTAATCGTGATAAGTTACATTTTGAATAGAAAGTGAATAATCGTCTGTGCTTATGGATTCTGTTTCTTCCGACTTTTCAATAATCGGGGCTTCTTTCATCAGGTTGTCCAAATCTTCAACCGCATTAGTAAACAAATCGGCTTGCTTCAAAGTATGTAGGTTAAAGTTTTGATTGTTCACCGAATTGGTGTAGTCAATCATAAAACTTTTGTTCTCAAAAGGAATTTGTGCAGCAACAGGAACATAACCAATTCCCAACTTTGAAACTTTGTAATCTCTGAAAATTTCTTGGTGCAGTTTTTCAAACTCAGCAACTTTTTGTTCGTTGGCATCAATTTCGCCTTGCAATTCTTGCATTTTTAAATGTGCCGTAATTGCATAGTAAATTGGCACAAGCAGAAAAAAGAAAATCATACCTAACAGTCTTGTCTGCTTTGCTTTGGCAAAATCCTGATTGAGTTGCGTAACTCGTTCTTTGCACACGGCAATTTCCTTTTCATACTTTTCTTCTTCGCTGACAATTTTTTCAGCAGCTTGTTTGTAGTAATCAAACAAAATTTTTGCTTGGTCTTGATAGATGTTTGCCGAAGCATTAAAGATTTTTCCGCTCATAATCTTGATTTATTAAGTGGTTAATTAGAGTAGGTGTTTTTTCTTAGTTTCAGTAGTTCTTCGCATTTATTGAGCAATGAGAAAATTTCTGTTCTTCCGTTATCATTATTCTTTGCAACCGAATACGCTTGCTGAATAGTGTTTGTGATTTCTACATCAAGTTCATTTGCCGACAAGTTATTAGTTGGTGATAAATAACGAACAGTTTCTTTAATTGTATCAATCTTCTGTTTTTCTGCACCAAACTTTGCAGCATCTTTTGAAATTAAAATTTCAAACTGACTGATTGCTTTGTTTATTTCATCTTTACCTTTTCGTTGGGTGTCTTGCTCTGCTTGTACAGAAACGGTGTGAGATGAACTTAAATGAGAAAAGAAATATCCCAACAATAAAATAAAAGCAGCAGCAAGTTGAAAGAAAAGTTGATAGTTGAATTGTATTTTGGCAAAATAACCGATTACAATAATTGCAATAGCAAGCGTTGAGTACAACCGAACGTAAGAAAGACGTATGCCTAAACCACCGACTTGTTTGTCAAAAGCAGAGTTGGCAATTAGTCCCAATTCAATTACACAAGAGATTGTGAAAACAAAGCAAGCAACCGTTAAGTCAAGCCAAAAAACTGCGTTTCTTTTTTCTTCAGGCACAAAAAGAAAGAAACCTGCAAAGATTACGGCAATGCCCGCAAGCAAAACTATTGTGCCGAAATTTTTAGTAGTCGTTTTCATATTATCCATTTTTTAATCCGCAATTAGGGCAAAATGCAGCATTGCCAACTTTGTAACCGCAACGTTTGCAACTGCCTTCTGTTATTGCGTAAGTTTGAGTTGTTGTTGAAGCCGATAAGTTTTCTCCGCAGCTTACACATTTTTTTGCCGTTGTATCGTTATCTGCTCCGCATCTTGGGCAAGGTGTGTAAGGGTCGCCACAATGCGGACAAAACTTATTATTACTTGAAAACTTTTTCGCACAATTAGAGCAATAAACATCACGGGTTGTTGTAACATTAGGCGATTGAACATTGGGGGTTACTCCCTGATTATTGTTGTATGTAACAGGATTAAGCAAACCACCACCCGACATATTTCCCATAAGATTTGTAGCAAGAACAGCACCCAACAAACTGTTTTGACCGTTGCCCTTACCTATTGAATCTACTGCTTTGTCGCCCAACTCAAACACCTGCGATTGTTGCCAAGTATAACCGCCAATTATTTGGGCACTTTGTTGCGACATTGCTTTCAAAATTGCTCTGCCCGCATCTGTATTTGAATCAACTTCAATGGTTGTGATATAAAAACTAATAAGTTGAAATCCGTAATCTTCCCAATATACTGCAATGGATTGGCGTAAATTGTCTGACAAACCTTCTAAAAAAGCGGAAATGGATTTTATGCCAATTCTGTTTGACATTATGAATTGAAGTATAACAGATTTTGTTTTTGCAACAGTTGCACCATAAAAATTGTCGGTGAGCTGTCGTGCAGTAAAAGTTGTTGTTGTACCAACCAATTTGATTAAGAACTTTTCGGCATCAACAATCTTTATTCCGTATCTTCCTTTTGCAAGCAACGGCACCATTGTTTGATAATCGGGGTCGTGATACATCATTGAATCGGTTGTCCAATCAAGATTTAACGGCATTAGTTTGTTTACAAACCAAACTTCGGCTGTAAAAGGATTTTTGCCACCGAAAGGAATACCAAAAAGCGTTCGTAAAATGGGTAGATTTTCGGTGTTAAGCGTATGCTTGCCCGGTCCAAATTTTCCGACAACCTGTCCCTTTGAAAATAGAATTGCTTCTTGTGATTCCGCAACGACAAGTTGCGTATATGTACTCAAATTTGTTGCAGGAAATTTCCACGCAAACAGTTGTTCTTCGGGGTTTGTGTCCCATTTTACAAAGTCAATTATTGCTCCCATTGTCAGCCGTGTTTTAATAATAAAGTGTTGAACAAATGTATCCAAAATATATTACAGACAAACATTTGATGTTTGAAAAAGTGCGTTGGCGAAAAGTGGCTCTTTTGGTTTTGCGAAGCGTTAGGTTGTGTGTCGGGCAAAACCAAATGTGCCACTTGCGCGGTGGCAGAAAAACAAAAAAATGCGGGTGGGGCAAAAATTAAATCTCTGCGTGTCGGGTCGTGTGTCGCCCAATTCGTGCTTCGGTCTTTGTCGCCTGTCCGTTTGTATGTGGTGTGTCTGTCCCGTCCTGAAAAAAGTTTACACTTTTTGGTTAATAATCCTTGTGCAAAGGAACACTTTTAGTTTAATCCTGAATACCGTTTACATTTGTTTTACCGGATGAAGCGGAAGCGAGCTCTGCTG
>JAFDXO010000057.1 GCA_018267925.1 Bacteroidota bacterium
CTTAGCCTTGTGCTTTTTTAACCAGCAATTCTATCTGTCTTTCAAATTCTTTCTTCATATCATCTTTAGCTTCCTTTTCTGTTTTTTTCTGAATTACTTCATTGGTTATTGCACCGAATGGAGAAACTGTTTTTAAAGGAGTAATAGGCTTTCTGCTTTTATTCGTTCTAAAGGAATTACCTGAATATTCGCCACGCGCCCAGATCTGCGTAGAAAGTCCGGGTTTGGAACTATCAATCAGGAACGCAAAGGGAATAGTTTTTCGTTCTCCTTTTTTCACTTCAATACTAACACCATTACCGCTTTTATTTCCGGCGTTTTTGCTGCTTTGTTTTAGTTTTCTTTTGCCGTTTTCTTTTACGTTTTTGATAGAAAAAGCACGTCCGTTTTTTATGAATCGGGGATTGAATCTTGAAAGACTTATCGGAGCTAAATAACCGGAAATCTTTCCTTCAGGATTACTATAAGTAGCTCTGTCTGTAACAGTAAACTTAGCTGTATCCGCGTATTTCAAATTATACTCTGACACCACCAGCCTTCTATATTGCGTATTGGCTTTCCTGATTGCTACATTTATTGCTCTTGTGTCAGCAATTCGCAATTGCCTTTCTGCAAGGCTTTCCGCAAGTTTATGGAGCTTGTTTCCTTCTACTTTTATTTCAATCACGATATAAAATTATAGGGAGATAACACGGAGAGTATTACACCGCAACTAAGTTGCAACTAAACCTAAGTAATGTGTATTGATTTTTGTGATGAATGAAATCAATCCCAACCAACGCTCACCACATACGCGCAGCTATCGTTTCTAACTCTTTCAACAAAGAGAATCGAACTGTAGAAGTGGTGTTTGCAACGGAAACGCCTGTAGCGCGGTATTCATGGGATTTAGGCACTTATTCGGAAATTCTTGAAATCTCCAAAAACGCAATTGACTTCTCGCGCCTGAAAGCAGGAGCGCCTGTGCTTAATGCGCATTCAAGTTATAGTTTGAATGGTATAATCGGAGTAGTAGAAGATGCTTGGATTGACGAGCAGAAAAGAGAAGCTTGTGCAAGACTCAGATTTTCTAATCGTGAAGACATTCAACCTATTATTGACGACATAGAAGCTGGTATCATTCGCAACGTTAGTGCGGGTTATTTTGTTGACGAATACCAGGAGAATACAAAAGAGAAAACATACAGGGCAACTAAGTGGACACCCGCAGAAATTTCATTTGTTCCAGTACCTGCAGATCATAACTCTGGTGTACGCGATAGTCAAAATTTACATTTAACAACAATCATAAACGATAACTTAATGGATACTCAGGAAAGAGCAACAGAAACGCCTGCAAACAATCCTGCACAATCTGCATCAGCAGTAGCACCCGCAACTACACTCGATGAACAGTTCGTAAGAAGTTCTGCGGTGCAAGAAGAACGTAATCGCGTTGCCGCCATTACGGATGCTTGTCAGCGCGCGGGCCTGCCTGCTGAATTTTCAAACAAACTAATTAGCGAAGGCACATCTTTAGATAACGCCCGTGCCGCAATCATTGATAAGATTGCAGAGAACGCGAATAAGCCACCTGTAACGCAGAACGCGCGCGTAAGCGGGGCAGATGAAGAAACGCAAACCCGCAACGCAATTGTTGAGGGTCTTATGGAGCGCAGCAATCCCGGAAGCGTGGATCTGAAAGGTAACGAGAAAGCAAGACGTTATGCTAACATGCGTATGCTTGATCTTGCAAAAGATCGTTTGCGTGCAAAAGGAGAAAACTTTGATCTGCTTTCTGAGCAGGAAATTATACGCCGCGCATGGGCCACCACAGATTACCCAACGCTGCTTACTTCTACGTTTGACCGTAGCCTCCGCAGATTTTATGAAGGTTCTGTTAACGAATGGAAATGGATTGCACGCCGTGAAAGTGCCAACGACTTCCGCGAAAAAACAGGTATCACCGTGGACGGCGCGGTAACTTTTGAAGAAATTCCTGAAGGAGGGGTTTATCGCGAAACGCCAGTTTTGATGCACGAAGATCAAAAGATTAAGCTTCGTAAATACGGGCGTAAATACAGCATCACGGACATCGCACTTATTAACGATGACTTAGGCGTTTTCAGCCGTATGCCGCAAATATTAGCCCTTGGTGCGCAACAGTTCCAGAGCGAAGCTGTTTGGGCATTAATCACAAGCAACGCGAAAGCGCCTGACGGCACAGCACTATTTCATGCCTCTCATAAAAACTTAGGAACCGCAGCAGTATTAAGCGAAGCGTCCCTGAGTGCTGGTCGTACTGCAATGCGCCGTCAGACAAGTCCTGCCGGCCACAGACTCGGCGTTCGCCCGAAATACCTGCTCGTGCCACCTGAACTTGAAACCGCGGCAGAGAAAATCGTCAGTGCGGTATTAGCTAACACTACCGGTGATGTGAATGTTTTTGCGAACAAACTTCAGGTAGTAGTTTCTGATGCGCTAACTGATCCGAAGGCATGGTACCTGGTAGCTGATCCTGCTACTTCTGTTATTGACGGACTTGTGTACGCATATCTCAATGGACAGGAAGGATTAAAAACTGAAAGCCGTATCAACTGGGAGACAGACGCATTGGAAGTAAAGGGAAGCCTTGCTTTCGCGACGGCTGTATGGGGCTACCAGGGTTGGTATAAAAATCCAGGAGCATAATTAAATTCTAAACAAGGACTTTAAAGACATAACGCAATGACAAATTTTGTTCAATCGTCTCTGATCATACACACCATACTCGCCAATACGGTAAAAGGCGGCGATCTCGTAGTCATCGGTGAGCTTGCAGGGGTAGCTGTAAGTGATGGCGATGGTGTTAATCTTCGCGCAGTTCATCTGCAAGGCGTTTACCGCTTGCCGAAAGGCAGTAGCACTTTTACGCAAGGTGCGAAAGTGTATTGGGATGCAACCAACAGTGTAACTACTTCAACTGCCTCAGGCAATAAGTTGATAGGCTATGCCTTCAACGAAGTAGCATCTGCGGATACTGAGGTGGAAGTAGCGCTTAACAACGCTATTTAAAAATGGAAAACGCCTTTGATAAACTAAAGACTGTAGTCTTTAGTGCGGTGGCAGGAACAATGGGTTATGAGGCGATTTGGTTTCATAACGGAATAGAAAATGAAGGCATAAAAGCAAGAGTTCTTTTTAGTGATGCAGGAGAGAAAGAAGAAGTGTCTGACTTCGATTTCGATTACGCAAGACCTGTAATTGAATATAAAGAAGAGGACTGGCAAGGGCTTAAAACATTAGTTGATGCTAAACAAGCGCAGATAATAAAAGTTAGAGACGCATACTATTATACACTCAAAGTAATATCTGTAGCAAGAGACGGAGAAGTGTATAAGGTAATACTTCAGGAAGCAACAGACTTATGAATTACGCAACTTTAGAAAACGAAATAGCAATAAAATTATCAGCTAACAGTGCGTTAACTGATGTTTGCGAAATCATTCTATTACCCGATTCCGTTGCAAACTATAAAACACCGGTAATCAAAGGGCTGGTAACGGTTGCTTTTCTGGGTGAAAAATTCGACAGGAACCAAAGCATTGGTGAAGTAACGCAGCACAGTACGCTAACATTTAACATTAGTATTCAATCCCGTTTACTGCGCGAAAGTACCGGAGTGTATGCGATAAGCGAATTAATAAAGCAGACGCTTGAGGGACTTATACTTTCCGATTGCGGTGCTTTAACGATGGAAGAACAGCAGTTCTCCGGTTATCAGAATGATGTGTGGGAACACAGCCTAACTTTCATTTGCAGAACGCTTAGAACGCAAGAATATCAGAAGTTCCTCCCAAGCGATGATGTCACCAACGGCGAAGAAATTTATTACGAACCAAACAACATTACTATCAATGAGCAGATACATATACCTGGGTAAGCACAGAACAGTAGCTGCCGATAAACTGCTGTTCAACGGAGCGGAATATGATTTACCCGATAACGACCCGCACGTAAAAGCACTTGCGGCGAAGGGTTTGCTAAAACTGATAGCAAAAAACGATTTACCTAAAAAAGAAAAACAATAATGGCCGCAAATTTTTTGCACGGTGTTGAAACCATAGAGTTGCAATCGGGCGCACGTTCGATAAGCGTTGTAAAGTCTGCAGTTATCGGATTGATAGGCATTGCGCCCACCGGTGATAAGAACAAACCTATTCTCGTGCTGGGCGACAGGGACGCGGCGCAGTTCGGGGCTAAGGTTCCGGGCTTTTCTATCCCCCAAAGCCTTGACGCAATATTCAAACAAGGCGCGGGCACCGTAATCGTAGTAAATGTTTTTGACGAAACAGCACACACCGCGCAGGTAACGGACGAAGTGCGCACTGTAACTAATGGCAAGCTTGCATTAGGTGCTGCGCCTATTGGTGCGGTTACGATCAAAGATAATTCCGGTAACGCTGTAGGCTACGTGAAAGACACGGACTATACGATTGATGTTTACGGTAATTTCCTCGTTACATCCACGCAAATTGCAAACGGAACAGTGCTGAAATTCAGCTACAAAAAATTAGATGAATCGGCGCTGGACGCAGCAGATATTATAGGCGCTATTGACGGAACATCGGGCGCGCGTACAGGCTTGAAATGCTTTGATCTTTCTTTCAATCTTTTTGGCTTTAATCCCAAAATCCTTATTGCGCCTACATTCTCGCAGCTTACAGCAGTGGCAACAGAACTTATCACTTACGCTGATAAATACCGTGCTATTGCGTACTTAGACGCACCGCACGGTACTACGGTCGCTAACGCTATTGCCGGTCGCGGGCCTTCAGGTACAATAAACTTTAACACGTCAAGCAAGCGCGCGGAACTTTTGTTTCCTAATTTGAAGTGGTACGATGTAGCAACGAATACGAACGAGGACTTCCCTTACTCGGCTTTCAAAGCCGGCATTCGCGCTGCTGTGGATAATAACGAAGGATTCTGGGTAAGTGATTCTAATCATGAAATCAGGGGCATTGTAGGGGCTGAATTAAATATTTCGGCTGCTATTAATGACGCGCAAACAGACGCAAATCTTCTAAACGAAAAAGGCATCACGACTGTATTCAATACGTTTGGAAGTGGCATCCGCACTTGGGGCAATCGGTCTGCAGCTTATCCATCTTACACCGCGCCAGACAATTTTGTTTGTGTTAGAAGGACGGCAGACATTCTGCACGAGAGCGTTGAACAGGCTTGTTTACAGTTCTTGGATCAACCTATTACACAGGGTTGGATTGATTCTGTCCGTGAGAGCGTGAATGCTTTTATTCGTACACTTATCGGGCGTGGTGCCCTGATAGATGGCGTATGTAAGTTCAATAAAGACGACAATCCGGCCACAGAACTTGCTGCAGGTCATGTAACGTTTGCGATTGACTTCATGCCACCCACACCTGCAGAACGCATTACGTTCAACTCATTTATCAACATAGAATATCTCAACTCTCTTAAATAATGGCGCAGAAAATAAAGATTGGCAGACTTACAAACGCTAACATATACATTGATGGCGGCAGTCTTCTTGGGCGGGTAGAAACGTTCAACTGCCCGACAATAACGTACAAGCAATCCGAGCATAAAGCACTTGGCTTAAACGGCACTGTAGAATATTACGCTGGTATTGACAAGATGGAAGGGACAATCAAATGGACGTCTTATTATCCGGAGTTTCTAAAGAAAATGGCAAATCCGTTTGAAGCTATCCGTCTTCAGGTTCGGGGAAGCTTGGAAGAATACCAGGGCGGTAGTCGAGTGGGTCAGGTGCCGGCTACAGTATTTCTCACTATTAACCCCAAGAACTTCCCACTTGGTAATTTTCAGCAGCACGATAACGTAGAGCTGGAGACATCTTACGGCTGTACTTACGTGCGTATGGAGATTAACGGCGAAGTCATTACAGAAGTGGATGTCGAGGCAAACATTTTCAAAGTTGATGGTGCTGATCTGCTGGCACAGTACAGACAGAATTTAGGTATTTAAAATCGCGGGGTAGCGCAGTGGTAGCGCGGCTGGCTCATTACCAGATGGTCGCCGGTTCAAATCCGGCTCCCGCAACTCTTTCTCTCACTACAGGTTTACAAAGCTCTCTATTCTTTGGGAGCTTTTTAGTGTATTTCGCCATAAAGAAAGTTACCTAAAGAATCAATGTAGGCGATACAGGTGCTTCGCACTCTTCCCCCAAATGCGTTTTTTGCCGTAAACTCAGTCACAACGGCAATAGTATCTTTCCGGTCAATAAATTTGGTTTCTAAGTGTTCAAAACTATTCGGATCATTTAGATTTTGCTTTATCCAGTCAACTACGGCGGGCTGACTTCCATCCCACGCGCTAAATAGTTGTTGTACTCTTTCTTGGCGTGTTACTGGTTTGTCTACCGCGGCTTCCTCGCTACAACCGCCACAGGCTTTGCAGCCTGCCCAAAATAGCAAGGCGAAGACAACTAAACCTATAATTCCTGAAGTCGAGGATTTAATTTGTTCGGGCATACGATTATCTTCTTTAAAGATATAAAGCTATACATTGATTTCAATTCTGCGCGGTGGTGGCGCATTCCAGTCCAGCCTTCTTTTGAATATCCATATCTCTTTCACTTCGCTAAGTGGTATTCGTTCCTGCCCATAAACATCATTATCCGCATGTAGCACTATTTCGTGGTCATTATCCTGTAAAATACGCTTTATAGTTATCCGGGAATTAGTAACAATCACATGCACATAATACTTTCGCAGATTATGCCGCCAATCTTCCTGCGGTACTTCTTCAGCGATGATCCAGCTACCGTGCGGTAAACCCGCAACCCTTCCGTTCTCGTCAATATACTCCATACTGTCGCCTTCCATTTCAAAAAAGCGATAACGATCTCCGTCATAAGGATTGTTAGGGAAATAGAAGCGTTCCAGGTCTTCAAGATAAACAGTGTTAAAGATGTTTTTCGCGTAATTCGCCTGTGCCTTAATAGGTACGGCCACGGTGCCTTTCATTCCGCGCCCCATCGCCTTATTTCGCCTTATCTCATAGCCCGTTCGCGGCTCTTGCAATGTGGTTTCGCCATATAATTCTTTCCTTGCTTCTGCTATTTTCCCTGCAACAAAATCTTGGGTTTCCTTAATTCGCGCATGTGAAAAAGTAGAATTATAGCGCTCAAGGATCTCCACTTGAAAAGCCTCCATTAAAAACGCATAACGCTCTGGAATTTCGCCTTTGTTTTCCCAATTCTGTACTGTTCTTAGCGAAACTTGCGCCCATTGTGCAATATCTTCCTGCTTTTTGCCGACCATTTGCCGCAATGCTTTTAAATCTACTTTAATCGTTTTCAATTCAATACGCTTTAAGTCAAAAAATATTTAAATTTATTTGCGTTTTTTACGAAATGGTAGTTTAATACTGTGCATGTAATGCGCAACTAACAAATACGCCGCTTTCATTTAGTACGCACCTAATAAATAGGTGGTTTGGCAAAAGTAGCAATGTTTCGCGAATTGCATGTAAAATAATTGTTAAGGGAATGAAATCGAAAATAAAATTAAGCCCGCGAACAAAAGTCAGACTTAAGCCAGAAGAGATACAGGCTTTAAAATCTTATTTAGAAAATGATGTTGCGGCTTTTACGAACATATCAATTAATACCGGTATAGCCAGAACGACTGTACTGCGCATCCTGCAAAAAGGCTGGCTGGAGCTCGCTACCGCAGTAAAACTTCGAGATTTCATAAAGGAAATAGAATCCCATGAACATTTATAATCTCACCTATAACGATGTGCCGGCTGCGATAAGCTTGCTTTTTCAGCGCATAGACGCTTTGGAGAGTATTTTAAAGCAACTTAGAACGTCTGAAAAAGAAAAGGAGATACTGAACATAGATGAGGCTGCGGCTTTGCTTCGGCGAAAAAAAAGTACGCTGTATATCTACGCTTCTGCCGGTAAGATTCCTTGCGTAAAAAGTGAAGGCAAGTTACTATTTAGCCGCAAAGACCTGATGCGATGGCTTGATACTTCAAAAAGAAAGACAGTTAAAGACGAAGTAACGGAAAGAATGCAATCAAAATAAAACCCTCTGCGCCAACAGAGGGAAGATTCTTCACACATTAAAAATGAACATTTCCGATGTCAAAAGTAAACAAAATTACTAATCAAACAACAGTTCTGCTTGAAGGCTCAAAAATAGAACTGCTTGCCACCTATTCCGCGGAATATTATCCCTCGCAGAAAGAAGAAGAACACGGCTTGCATGAAACAGGAGGTATGTGGCTTATAACGCTAAAAGACGTTTGCCTCCGCATTAACGACGAAGAAGCGTCTCTTCTTGCCTTGCTGACTACGAAGCAAAAAGCGGCTATCGTTTACCACATTAACAGTAAAAAAGAGCTATGCAGCATATAGATGTTTACGAGACAACGCGCGTATTACGCAGGTGGATATTAAGCTGTACGACCTACACGCAATTACGCACATGTGAAAACCTAATAGACCGGTACATGCTTAACAGGCCGCGTACTGAGGCTTTTGACCTCTGCCTTAGAATACTCGAACAGTCCTTGCGCCTTAAGCAGATTGAAACTCAACTAAAAAACCAAAACACAAAATAGTATGCAACAATTAGTTCTTGACAAAAAAACAGCAAGAAAGCTTTATCCATCAGCTTCGCCTGAATTTAAAACGATGTTAGAGGAAACTTTCAGCAAAGCGTTTTTCCCTCAATCAATTACAGACCGTGTAAAGTCTTTTGAAGATGCTTGTGAAGTTCTTGGGTACAACCCAAATACTGTTCTACCTCATCCGACGTTAACGGAGGATTCTGAAGCTATAATCGCTTTTGCAAAACTTTCAATAATTAGAAAAGCACTCAATGAAGGATGGAAACCTGACTGGAATAACAGTAGTCAATACAAATACTATCCGTGGTTTGATATGCGAGGTGCCTTTTCGTATGTCAGCTACGGCTGGAGCGCGGGCTCGCATGTCGGCTCCCGCCTTTGCTTCAAATCGCGAGATATAGCAGAGTATGCAGCGCATCAGTTCCTTGATCTATACAGGGACTATTTCGTTTAGGAAAATAC
>JAFDXO010000058.1 GCA_018267925.1 Bacteroidota bacterium
ATTTAGAGAAGAAGTCTATTATTCGTTTCCGTTCCCACAGCAAACGCTACATTCTTTTTGAAGGCACAGACTTAGACATTCAAACTGCCTTAATTGAAGCAGGAAATAAAATTTCGGAAGTAAACGATGTTACGGCTTTACTGAATAAGTATTTGGGCGTTCCCCTATCGGGTCGGGCTTTCCGTTCCAATCTTTTGTTCGTTCCTCACAAAAGGATTTCCACTGCAATCCCTAACGCATAATTAGCGAACTAAATGAACAATGAAGTCTTTTACAATATCAGTAAAATCATTGAACGAGATAGCAAAACAACAACATACAAGTTTGCTCTCTTGCGTGGTGTAATTGATATTATTCAAGACAATTCGCCTTACATTTCTTTTGCAGAGAACAGAGTTCATTTTCCAACAGGTTTGCTAATTGAAAAATGGTTTTTGTATTATTATCCGATTTTAGAATCGCAAACAACAATCCCACAAATCAATGGCGAAACCAATCTTGCATTTGGAAAATCTTTTGTTGATATAATTTCAGCATATAAAGAAATTGGAGGCTTTTCTGTTTTCTACAATGATTTGAGAAATAAAGGTATTCCAAAAAACTTGCAGAATGATTTTTTTGAGTTGGCAAAAAAACTTCGTGATACCATAACACGAATGCCAATGAAATACATTGGTCGTTCAATCAGCAATGATTATTATTCCATTTTCAATTTTGAAAGCGGAGTTTTGCGAAAAGGAAGTTCTGATATTGATATTCAATTCTTAATTCAAAACTTTGGCACATTTTCTATTCCCAAAGAATATTACGAAGCGTTTAAGATTTTAGGTAGTTTTATTAACGGACAAGATTCGCTTCTTTTCAAGTGGGCTGAATTTTCAGTAAACGCTTCAAAACAAAATCTTTCAATTTCAAAAGTTGTAAATGAAGTTTTGAAAAGTCCAATTACAGAAAGAGAAATAAAAGAATCCAAAAGGATTTATAAGGAGATTTTAAAACGAGAAGGACAGGTTTATTGCGTTTGGACAGGAAAGAAAATTGCTTCGTACGACATTGACCATTTAATTCCTTTTTCAATTTGGAAAAATAATGATTTGTGGAATTTGCTTCCTTCGGATTCAAAAACAAACAATCAGAAAAGAGATAAAATCCCTTCGCCTGAATTGATAGAAAAGCAAAAAAGTTTGATTGTTGATTATTGGGGAATTTTGAATGAAAGCCAAACGCAAAGATTTAAGAAAGAAATTCAAATTGCGTTGTTAGGCAATAATTCCTTTGCTTCTTGGCAGGAAACAGGAATAAAACAACTGCAAAGTAGTTGTGAGTATCTAATTTCTAATCGTGGTTACGAAGAATGGAAAATTTAAAATCAAATCCATATAGTCACTTAACAGCAAAGGAAAGAGATAGTATTTCTTTTCCTGCAAAATTATTGCTCAATAAAAAATTATTGGCGGGCGATGTTTTGGATTTTGGTTGCGGATTTGGAAAAGATGTTGAGTTGCTAAAAGCACAGGGAATAAATATTACAGGCTACGATAAACATTACTTTCCAAAATATCCACAAAAGAAATTTGATACAGTTATTTGCTTTTATGTTTTAAACGTTTTGCTTCCCGAAGAACAAGCAACCGTTTTAATGGAACTTTCTCAATTGGTAAAACCAACGGGAAAAGCTTTTATCGCTGTTAGACGAGATTTGCAGTTTGAAGGATTTAGAACACACAAAATTCATCAAAAGAAAACTTATCAATGCAATGTCGTTTTAAATTCAAAATCATTTTTCAAAAATGAAAATTGTGAGATTTACGAATACAAACATTTCAACCAAACAAAACACAATGCAAATGCAGAATGTCCGTTTTGTAATCCTGATACAGAAAGAGAATTGATTGTAGAATCTGCAACCGCTTACGCAATGTTTGACAAGTTTCCTGTTAGTAACGGACATTCTTTAATTATTCCGAAAAAGCATTGTGCAGATTATTTTGATTTGACTTTCAAAGAGCAATCAGCCTGTATATTTATGCTTAATAAAGTCAAGGAAATTTTAGTAACGCAATTTAAACCTGACGGATTTAATGTAGGTATCAATATTAGTGAAGCTGCAGGTCAAACTGTTCCGCACGTTCATATTCATTTAATCCCACGATATAAAGGCGATGTGGAGAATCCAAGAGGTGGTGTTCGTGGTGTAATTCCTGATAAACAAAAATATTAAATTTGAAACGATGAAAGATTTATTCGGAAATACTAAACCTGTACAAATTGAACAAGACGAATGGTGGTTCAATGGACGAATCATAATAAAACAAAATGATTTCAGATTAGCCGAATGGATTTCTTTTGCTGATATGAAAAATGATTCTTTTATAGAAAAACACACTTCAAAGAAAGACGCAATCAACTTTACATTGGCAAATCCTTGCCGTACACCTGACTTTTTTCCTCAAGATTATCTTGGATAACAAATAAAATTAGAACCATGGAAGTATCAAATACAATATCGTTAGCCTTTGACAAATCAGAAATGAAAGATTTGATTATTCATCAAATCGCATCTTATATGAAACAAAATTGGAATGATGATGAAGTAATTGATTTATTTCTTGAATCTCAATACAATTTTATTGAATCAGACAAGAGCCGTGCAGAAATAGTAAAAGATTTAATGAACGTACAAAAATCTGCACTACGAAGCGAGAAGGAAAACCTGATATCAAAAACCTGATACTACTTCTTCATACTTTTCATAAGCTCATCTCGCATTACAAAAACTAATTCCTATTCTTTCCTAACTTAAAACAGGCTCGGAAAACGAGCCTATGCAGTTCTATTTGGAAGGGTTGGCAAATAGTTCCGAATTTCATTTGTTGTTGGGCTATTTCAGTTCGGCAGCTATCAATTTACTTTCTGTTGGTTTTGCAACTTTCATCAGCAAAGGCGGAAAAATGCGAATGGTCATCAATCATTTGCTTTCTGAAAAAGACAAAGAGGTTGTTGAAAAAGGGTTGAACGCAAACACAAGCAAGGTTTTTGATTTAACCGATATTGTTACGCTTGGCAGAATACTTGACGAATACGATACTCACTTCTTTGAATGTTTGGCTTATTTGATTGCTGAAAAACGAATTGAAATCAAAGTTGTCAAACCAAAGAATAGAGGAGGAATAGCACATTATAAATCGGGCGCATTTAGTGACGGAGAAAATAGTATCGGTTATAAAGCATCTTGCAATTTCACATTAAACGGTTTGTCTGAAAATTTGGAAGAATTAGAAGCGTTTTTGAGTTGGGAAAACGGACGTTCCAACAAACTCATCAAAAAGCAAATGCGAATTATTGATGATTATTTTGCAGAAAATGATGATAGCGTTGAATACTTATCAGCAAACGATATAGAAGTTGCAATCAGAGATAAATTTGGCAACAAAGACATGAACGAACTTATCGTTCAAGAAGACCAATTATTGAAAAAGAAAATGAGTTTGATTAACAACGGGCGTTTGAAACAAACCATTTTAAAACTTCACAAAGAAATTGATAAGGTCATTCACAATCCACGATTTCCGAACAATGGGACACCAAGACCTTATCAAGTAGAAGCCTATCAAAATTGGGTTGCAAACGGCTACAAAGGAATTTTCGCAATGGCAACAGGAACAGGCAAAACAATCACTTCTTTGAATTGCTTGTTGGAAGAATATAAAAAAGAAAATACTTACAAAGCGATTATTGTAGTTCCAACAACAGCACTATTAGAACAATGGAAAAAGGAATGTGCCAAGTTCAATTTCAAAAACGTCATCACAGTAAGTTCAAAAGAAAATTGGGAAGACAACCTTGCATTTTTCAATACTGCAAGCAAATTGATTGATACTTCATACATCGTAATTGTAACGTATGCTTCGCTTTCAAGAGATAAGTTTCAAAGTTTTTTCAAACAACTTCCAAAGGAAACCTTATTGATTGCTGATGAAGTTCACAATTTAGGCTCGCAAGGGCTTTTGAAGATTTTGCCGACAATTCATTTAGAAAAAAGAATTGGTTTATCGGCAACACCACACAGAAAATTTGATGAAGCAGGAAATAATGCGATTGAAGAATTTTTCAATGATAAATCACCTTACATTGTTTCCTATTCAATGCAACAAGCATTGGATAACGGTTTCCTTTGCCAATACACTTATTTCCCACACATCGTAAAATTGACCGATGAAGAAATGAAACGTTACAAAGAAATTTCGCTTCAATTGTTGCGAATGGGATTATTTGATGAACACGGTAAGTTTAAAAGCACACCAGAGATTGAGAAAAAGTTGTTGGAACGAAAACGAATCATTCATAAAGCAACCAACAAAATTGATGCGTTTCAAAAAATATTGAAAGATGAATTTAAGCAACGAAAAAATCTAAAATACACTTTGGTTTACGTTCCTGAAGGAGTTGAATCAAATTTTGGCGATACTGATTTTAGTGTTGAAACAGAAGACGAAAACAAATTGATTAATGAATATACAAGAGTTGTGAGTAATACTGACGATTCAATAATGGTTAAACAATTTACGTCTAACTCAACAAATCGTGAAGAAATTTTAGTCAATTATGAAAAAGGAATTACGCACGTTTTAACATCAATGAAATGTTTGGACGAAGGCGTTGATGTGCCACGTTCGGAATTGGCGATATTTTGTGCGAGTACTGGGAATCCGAGACAATTTATTCAAAGACGTGGACGTGTTTTGCGTTTGCATAAAGACAAGATTCACGCAACCATTCACGATTTAGTTGTTGTTCCTGAAGTTTCAAATAATGAAAGCACTTTTGAAATGGAAAAGAGTTTAGTAAGAAAAGAATTAGAACGTGTAGTGGATTTTGCGAATTTGGCAATGAATAAAACAGATACATACGATACTTTGAAAGATGTTTTAGATCACTATAATTTAAACTTAAACGATATTTAAAAACTATTTATGGCAAGAAAAGATGACATTTTTAAAAGCTTTCTTAATCACGAATTACTTACAACAAAGTATGAGCTACAAGATTCTGATATTCCTGCAACAGTTCGTGAAGCATTAAATTCACAAAACCCGATTATTAAAGCTATTGCTTTGATAGTTGAAGGACTTGACGGCACAACACCTGTAACTGATAAGGTTTTAAGAGACCAAGTAACCCAATTTTTAAACGAGGCAATATGATTATTAAAAAAATATCCATTGAAAATTACCTCTGTTATAGCGGTGTAAAAGAGTTTGAATTATCAGACGGCTTGAACATTATTTTGGGCGAAAATGGAGAGGGAAAAACAAAGTTTTTTGAAGCCGTTGATTGGTTGTTCAATGGAAGAAACAGCG
>JAFDXO010000059.1 GCA_018267925.1 Bacteroidota bacterium
GAAGTATGGATAGCAGATAATCCAGACCATCTTATTCACTTCAACGGACACAAATTCTTAGGAGCGTATTGACCAACGAGAAGAGGGGCAGCAGATAACAAGGGGTTTGCCAAAATGGGGGCAGACGGAAGCCGTGTTTCAACTTTTGTTTTTCAATTTAGCTTCATATCCAGCTTGACGTTATTAATTTAGCTTTAGAATATGTCATCAACTTTTTATCTTTATTCAGCAGCAGTTAGCCGGGGCGGACGGAATTCTATTGCCCCCACTTCGGCAAGCCCTGTCCGTTATGCCTCACCCTATGAACGACCGTAAACAAACTGAACGACAGAAAAAATATGAAAGCAAATGAAACCAAAGTAGATAAATTTTTAGCAACTAACGAAACAACTTTTGCTATTCCTGTTTATCAGAGAAATTACGACTGGACACTATTTCAATGCAAACAATTACTTCACGACATAATTGAAACTGGAAAGAACGACAAAACAAATGCTCACTTTATTGGGAGTATAGTTTATGTTCATGATGACGTTTACACTGCTTCAGGGTTGACTGAATTAACCATAATTGACGGGCAACAAAGGCTTACAACAATTACATTAATTTACATTGCACTTTACAGACTTGCAAAAGAGCTTGACAACCAAATGTTGGTCAATCGAATTCAGAAAACTTATTTAATAAATGAATTTGCTTCCGAAGAAGAAAAATTAAAATTAAAACCAACCGAAAATAACAAAGAAGCACTACGACATATTCTTAACTCAGCAGACGGAGAAGAATTCAAAGGATACTCAAAGATTATTGAGAATTTTGATTATTTTAGGTCAGCAATAAATGCAGAAAACTTTGAAGTTATTCAACGTGGGCTTTCAAAACTAATATTCGTAGATATTGCACTTGACAGACAAAAAGATAATCCACAAAGAATTTTTGAAAGTTTGAATTCGACAGGGCTTGAATTATCACAAGCCGACCTCATTAGAAATTACATTTTGATGGGACTTTCAAGAACTAATCAAGATAAAATTTACAAAAGCTATTGGGAAGTAATTGAAAGAAACGCTAAGGATGAAACCTTGAACAAAACACGAGTTTCTGAATTTATTCGTGACTACTTAACGCTTAAAAATAAAGAAATCCCTAACAAAGGTGACGTTTACGCAAAATTCAAAGAAAAATATCCAACTTCTACGATTGACGAATTAGAACTTGTTCTTACTGAATTAAAATCGCTGGTAAAGTATTATAACAAACTAACCAACCCAAAGAACGAATCAGACAAACTTATTAGAACTCAACTTGAATACATCAACAGGTTAGAGATAAACGTTGCCTTTCCATTCTTAATGAAGGTTTATGAAGATTTTTCAAACGATATAATTGACAAAACAACTTTCATTGCAGTATTATCAACAATTCAATCATTTACTTTTAGGCGTTTCATATTAGGCTTGCCGACAAATGCACTCAATAAAATATTTATGGGCTTATACGACAAAGTTGAGCCTAACAATTATTTGTTTTCAATTCAAAAATCTTTATTGCAAAGGTCAGGAGTTCAGCGTTTTCCAAGAAACACAGAAACGATAAACGCACTAAAAGAAAAAGATGTTTACAACATTAAACCTAAAAACCGAACCTACTTATTAGAACGACTTGAAAACTTTCAAAACAACGAACCCGTTGTTATTGAAGGAAATTCGGACATAACAATTGAGCATATTTTTCCGCAAAACCCTGACCCAAAATGGAAAATTGAATTAGGCGCAGACGAATACAATTTGATAAAAGAAAACTATCTAAACACAATCGGCAATCTTACTCTATCTGGCAACAACGGCAAATTGAGTAACAAACCTTTCCTTGACAAAAAAGTAATGAACGTTGACGGTAAAGAGCAAGGTTATACTTTCAGCAGACTTTGGCTAAACAGAGATTTAAAAGAAAAATCAAAGTGGAACAAAATAGAAATTGAAGATAGAGCAAATATAATTTCTGAACGTTTTATTAAAATTTGGGAAATACCTGAAATTGACATTGAACTCGAAGCAACTAATGATGAAATAAACATTTTTGACGCAGAAGACCCTAAACATAAAAAATTAGATTATGCTATTTTCTTTAATCAAAAACTTGAAGTTACCCAAGTAGCAAAACTATACATTGAAGTATTTAAGCAACTATTCGACTTACAACCTGAAACATTTTTTACATCAGAAATTGGCGATAGGCTAGGTTTGACAAAAACACCCGAAACGAATGGGTTAAGGCAGGCAGTTCCGATTAGTGAAACGTATTTTATAGAAGCGAATATTGACAATATGGGTAAGTTTGACAGAATAAAACAAGCCTTGACAATTTTTGGATTTGAAGATGAATTATCAATCAAATATGCTGACTAAAAAAGGGCGAAGGCATAACAGGCAGTTTGGCAAAATGGCGGGCTTAGTGCTAAATTCAACGGCAGTTCTTCGATTGAACTTTAGTGCAAAACTGAACATTTGTGCTTCGATTTCCGCCACTTCGCCAAGCTGCTAAACCGTAAGCAGTAATGCGAAAGCGAGCCTACAAAAGTTAGCGAACGAATACTAACTCGACAATTCTTTGTAAATTTGAACTTTAAATGAAACAACGAATTTACATAGACACTTCGGTAGTTGGTGGCTACTTTGACGAAGAATTTAAAGAGGCTACAACAGCACTCTTTCAACGACTTGAAAACGGAGAAATTACTTTTATGGTTTCTGACTTGCTTGACCTTGAATTAATAAACGCACCACAAAAAGTTCGAGAGCTACTTTACAACTATTCAGCTGACAAATTTTTTCGTGTAGAATTGACCGAGGAAGCAATTAAACTTGCTGACACATACATTTCGGAAAATGTAGTTGGAAAAACAAGTTTAGAAGATTGCAGACACATTGCATTAGCGACAATAAACAAAGTGGACGTTTTGGCGAGTTGGAATTTTAAACATATTGTTAATCTGGACAGAATAAAAGGCTATAATTCGGTAAACCTTAAATTAGGTTATCAAATGATTGAAATTAGAAGTCCAAAAGACCTTATAAATTATGGAAACGATTAAAAAAGAAAAGACTTTTGACGCAGTAAAAATGATGCGTGATATTCGGGACAAAATAAGTTCCGAAACCCAGAATATGACTTTTGCCGAATTAAAAGAATATGTCCAGACCAAAATCAAAGAAAGCAAATTGAAACCGGTTGGACAATAATGCACTACTGCTTACATTGGTATTGCCAATAGTGGGGCTTGACATTGGAGCAATCAGCAGCGGTAATTCTGCTATACTGCGGTTCGGGGCTTGACGAATAAAGCCAAGCTTTAGTTCTTATTATTTATCTTTAGCAAAAAACCAGGCAGCGGTTCCGGCGGACGAAATTCTATTTCCCCACCATCGGCAATACCTGTCCGTTAGCGGTCAGCTTAAAAGACGATACCAATGAACATTGACAGATACAAAATATTAATCTCAAACTTGCCTGTAAGACAACAATGTTTTACGACAAAACGAACGACTTGGCTCAAAGCTGAAAACGAAATTGCTTGGCTAAAACAACTTAATGATAACTTATTTGGAGACAAATCAACCTTAACAATTAGCCGACAAGATGTTTTTGACACGAAAGAGCCGAGAGAATTAATTATCAAAACAATTTATTGGGGATATATAGCGGGCATGCGAGGAAATCATTTCATCAATATCCTCAAACACATTGACGCAATTGAAAATGCTTTATTGACTTTAAGACAAAAATCAATTACAACAAGCATTGATTTTCACGAATTAACAGCAACTTTTAAAAATGTAGCAGGACTTGGACTTTCAACTTACAGCAAACTTCTTTACTTTTTCAAAGTATCGTTCAATGACAATCCTTGTTTAATTCTTGACCAACGACTAATTGACGTTTTTGCGAACAAAACGTATTCTAACTTTCAGCAGTTAGGCAATATTCGTTATGACAACGCTGAAAAAAAATATCTTGACTTTTTGCAACTTTCAAGACAAGTTGCGAGTAACTTAGAAACAGAAGGAGAAAACATTGAGCTGTTTCTTTTTACTTTCGGCAATAATTTAAAAACAACAAAAATTTCTGAAACAAAAATTTCAAATATGTGGAATGGTTACTGCCCTGAAAGTTTATTGAAGGGTAAAACTGTTCGTATGCGACTAAATCAACACGACTTTTTCGAGAGCGAAGAGACAGGTTTACAAATTGGTATAGTTCCTGGAGTTCAAGCAATTATTTTAAATTTCAGAGGTAAGGGTAAATTTAGAGCAACACAGACCTTTGGTGACGAAATTGAAAACGGAGAAATTTTAAGTCCGCAAAATTCTGACAGACCACCATTTAACAATCCGACAACTGCATTTGGAGAGAGTGAAGAAATTGAAAATTACATTGCTACTATTCAATAAATACAATGAATATTCAGCTAAACACAAACGGCAGACAAGAAAGCCGAACCGCTAACAGGCAGTTTGGCAAAATGGCGGGTTCAGTGCTAAATTCAAGTTCAGTTCTTCGATTGAACTTTTGTGCAAAACTGAACATTTGTGCTTCTATTTCCGCCACTTCGCCAAGCTGCTAAAACGTAGTATGCCATTCCAACTGCACAACCTACTATGACAAAAATTCTAAGACTTATTTTTTTTCTTTACTTTATTTCTTCGTCTGCTGCATTCGGACAGACAAAACATTTAATCCTAACCAGAGAACAAAATGTCAATTGGTTTGACAGTATAAAATCTCTAACACTTGACAAGCAATTATCTGCCATTAAACAAAGACTACTTTCGGACGCAAATGTTTTTGTTAAGCGGAGCTACCCTGACAGAATTAAAGTCATTGACCAAATTGGAGATAGAGTTTATGGAGACGGAAAACCATTTATTATTATTGGTGGTTATCCAATGATTATAGATAACAAAACGGAAACAAAAAAGATTATTGGCTTGACAGAACTTTTAGATACGGTCAGGATTAAAAAAATATCTGTGTTGAGACCAAACGACCCAGCAATGACATCCCTGTATGGAAATCCTTCCCAAAGTGGAATTATTGTTATGACTTTGACACGGAAAAAATATTTGAAATACTTTAGAAAGTTAAAACTTAAACCCAACTATTGACAAGACGAACGGCATACTACATTCGTATCCTATGTACCTAAAATTTCCGAGAGGAGGTTAATATAGTAGTGTTATTAATTTCTTTTGAAAGAAAAAGATTCAAAGGTTTTTTGAACCTTTTCCCTTCGCAAGATTTTTTTTCC
>JAFDXO010000005.1 GCA_018267925.1 Bacteroidota bacterium
AAACCAATTTCATTATTAATCTCCAACAATTGCTCTACAAGATTTTGTACTTCTGTTTTCTGCTTTCCTGTCTTGATTGGAAACTCATTAAGTTGAACACCTTTGATTTTAGGAAAAGTCTCTTTTCTGTCTGAAAGGGTTTTGCTAAAGTAATAGTACATTAATTTTGAATTCAGTAACCCAAGAATAAAAGTCAAGTCCACATTTTCTCCTTTGGGTAAAAGGATGTAGACACTTTGGTCAACATAAAATGCTTTTCTGTCTAGAGTTGCAAACACTCTGTTTTTGCCCATTACTTGGCGAACAAGAATTTTTGGATTGGCTGTAAATATTTCTTCTTCACGAAAGGCTTGATTAGTAAAATCTTGCTCTAACTTCTTATCGTAGCACACCCACTTATTTTTGTAGTCAATTGAGTAAGGCTTAACACTGGCACCAAGTAAAAATGGTTTGTATCTTTTATCTTCTTTTTTAGTTGATACAAAGTCTTTACGGACTTTCATACCATTTTTAATAACACAATATTCCCCAAGTGGTTTTGTGTTCTTCTTTATCTTGTTGATTAGATTAATATCTGTTTTGTTGCTACTTGTATTGAAAACGAAGTCAGGTGACTTTAAAAACTCATCTTGCAAAACTATGCTTGTGGGTGTCTGTACGTCACGAGTTAGTTTGGATGGATATTCACCTATATGAACTTCATGCTTCTTTCTTTTCGATTCTTCCTTTTCTTTGCTGAGAATGAAAATGGAAGTATCAACCGATGCCCCCTCGAATACATTGTCTTTCAAGTCAACTATTATATCAACACGAGTCTGTTTTAAAATATTGTGCCTTGATTTTGCGTAATAGGTATTGGTTAGTATTCCGTTTGGAATAATGTATCCTAGTATTCCTTCTGAATTTAACAGTTGAATTCCTTTGTCAATGAAAAAAGCAAATAAATCTGGTTGGTAAGAGGCAGATGCATACTTTGAAACTAAGTATTCCTTAATTGCTTGGTCTAAGTGCTGACTTCTCACATACGGTGGATTTCCTATAACTGCATCAAATCCACCATTTTTAAAGATGTCAACAAACGCTTTTTCCCAAGTAAATGGTTTTATTTTTTTCTCAAAACCGAAGTCAATTTGCCCTGCGTAAAAATCAACATCAACTAAAGAGTTTCCGCTTTTAATGTTACTGTCAAGTGTTGGTAGAACTCGTTCATTAAATAGACGTATTTGATTGGCAATACTTGCCTGAGTTTCGCCTTCCATACATTTTAGTAACAAACTTAATTTTGTTACCTCAACTGCATTAAAGTCTAGGTCTACACCAAAGATATTGTTAAGTAGTATTTTTTTCTTCTCTGAGGTAGTTAGATTCCCTTCTGGAGTTAATGGATTATCCTTTTTGCCTTTGGAAGGTTTACCATTTTCAGAGTAGTAATTTTTGTGATAGTCAAGTAGATACTGGTACGCTCCAATTAAGAAACTACCACTACCACAAGCAGGGTCAACAATTTTAATCTTGGTAATTTCCTTTGGGGTTTTACCCTCAACTAATTTACCGACTGTATTTGCAACTATGTATTCAACTACGTACTCAGGTGTGTAATAAACTCCTCCCGCTTTCCTCACTTCTGGCTTTTCCTCAATCTTTGCTTGATGAGATGGGGTTAGGCGGATGACTTTTCCTAAAAATTGCTCGTATGCGCTTCCTAAAATCTCAACTGATAAAACTGAGAATTCGTATGGACTTTCAGGATAATAAAGTTCATTGACAATATTTTTGATAACCTTGTTGTCAACCTTTAAGCCTTGACTTATTTTATCTTTCTTAAAATCAAATAAACCTGAATTGTATTTTTCATCAGCTTCTTTAAACAGTTTGAAAAGGTTTTCGTAGTAGTCTCCTTTTAAAGTTGTTTTAAGATTTCCATAAGGTTCAACAGCTCTATCTTCTGCGATTCTTAGAAAGATTATTCTATCAATTGTCTGCTGAACCGCAAAATTTATTTCGTCTTCATCAAGATTTTTGTTGTTCCAACTTATAGAAGTTGCCAGATATGTTCGCCAACTGTCAAGCGATTGTAAAAATTCCTTGTCAACTGTTGCTGTTCCTTTTTTACTTGCATTGCCCTGAACAAACTTGTCAAAACTGCCTTTCAAAACTCTTTCCTTGCTAAAAGTGTCCCACAGGAATTCGAACTCTTTTATATAGTCTTTAAAGGTCAAATACTTGATTCTGGCAACTGAAGCTTTGTCGGCTGGGTTCGGCTTTTTAGTACAATCGTAAACGGCCAACTCCTCGAAGTCAGTTATTAAACTTATTGGAAGTTTAGCGCTCCATCCATATCTACGAATTTGATAAGCAGGAAGTATGTCGTCCTTTACTGCAACACTTGGTTTTTTAGCCTCAACAAAAAATAATCGTTTTCCGCCTACAAGTCTAAAAGAATAGTCTGGAGCCTTTGTCGCTGAACCTACTTTTACTCTGTCCTCGTGAATTACTTCTCTGTATGCCTCAGCGTAACCTTGTTCGTTGTCGATGTCCCAACCTAATGCTTTAAAAAAGGGGTCGATGAAATCCCTACGAGTCAAGGTCTCGTTATAGTCCGACTTTTTATAAGAGTCTATTTGTTCTCCAAATCTCTCTACTAATTCATTAATCTTCTGTTTTGCCTCTTCTTTTGTCATTAGGTCTTACCGTATTATCCAAAAATAATGATTTCAGTCAGTTAGTCCATACTCGTGCGGTGGGGATTTGGCTCTTTTGCAGGCTTTGGATTAGGGCGGGTCTGCGCGGCCTGCAAATGTGCCAAATGTGGGCAGGCTTACTTGGTCCACATTGTCCGCGTGACTGAGTTCTTGTCTTCGTGTCAATCGTTAGCTTGGTCGTCTTTGCGCATTGTTGCTAACGTTTGTGTTTATGCAGTGCGGGGAATAGGAGGGCTTAAAAATGAAGCGCAGCGAAATGTTAAGCCCGACCTGCTCCGAACTGTCCCCCGTGACCAAACTACATTGTGAAACATAAACTTTAATTTAACACCAAACCCCCGCATTGCATAAACATTTTGTTGCTGGCTGTGCGGCCATTCTCAAATCTTTATTCGTAGACTTTTGTCGTCCGTTTTGAAGTCCACTCTGCCAGCTTGGAATTACTGAGCACACTCTTTTGCAAGCTTTGGTTGTGTGTCGAATTGAGCGGCTTGCAAATGTGTGTGCGACTTTGTTAACCACCTATTTAATTATGTGGTTAAACCACGTAATAGCAGCTTCACCGTCCAGTTTCTCGATGGCTGAAACTTCTCTAGAATGTCGAATACAATTGCGTAAAGTTGATAGCTGATTAAATCGATTTTGAAGTTGTTCTTTATTCACAAACATTGGCTCATAATGAGACCAATTAGCTTTTGTTACAAAATATTCGAAATATTCAAATAGGTCAAAGTACTTGAGTTTTTCTGAAAACGGGTCAAATTTCTCAGCTGTTAGTCCGGGTTTCTTCTTTAATTCGCTGGCAATCCTTTTATCAACCTTTTCCTGAATATGACTTGGTGTAGTGTTCTTATATTGTCCGTTGTCATTACCGGCTTTGGAGACTATCAAGTCCCTGAGTTTCATTTCTATTTTTTCAATTTGATTATTTAATGTTTGGAGCGCAATCGGTACATCTAATTTCTCTTTAATCAATAAACTTTCAATCGCATCCTTTATCGTGTCCTGCCGCTCGGAAAGAAACTCTTCAAAGTCAGATTTTGTAAACGGGTCTCTAAGAAGGATTGAGACTGCTCTTTTGCTGATTAAATGTGAAGACAACACGTCATAAACTTTTTCCTTGTCATTATTGTCAAGCATTTCTTTTAAGTACTCATTAGGCATACGGTTATTTATAACATGACGATTTGTTGTTGCAGATAATGGTGTTCTATTAAGAATGCTATTGATACTTGCACCGGCTTGCTCTCTAAATACCGAAACGGGCACAATATGGTGGTCGTCCAATGAGTCGTATTCTGGAAGGTCAAACGTTGACCAGTCCCGTGCTTCATTAATTACAAAAAGGTTAAATATCGCATTGTAAATTGCGGAACCCTTTTGATTTTCACTGAGTAAGTCGAGTGCTTTATATTTCCCAATAAACTCCTTTATTACTTCAGGCTCATCGTCATTATTGGTGAACCATTTTGTTAAATCTTGAAAGTCTTTGGCCGAAGTAGATTCAACGGCACTCGAATAACGGTTGGTAAAAATCGATGCCCAATACCATTTCCTGATTTTGGTTTGAATGTCAAGTTTATTGGGAGTGGCCTGATTTTCAACAAAACATTTCACCGCAGCGAACGCTGGTATAATTGAAGGATAAGGCACAAATGAAGGTTGAATTGCTCCAAAGTCTCGCGGGCTCTTCAAACTTTGAATAGCTTTCTTTAAAGCTTTAACAGATTGGTGCCAGCGACTTAAAAAATCATCAGTATTCTGAACGAGTACAACTTGCTCTCTACTTCCGTCATGCTTTTTAATGGTCTTAACTGCCTCTGGAACTAAATAATACAAGTATTTAGAACTGCAATACGCTTGCTCTAAGATTGACATTACCTGCAAGACATAAATTTTCATTTTTTTTGGGTCTGTGTAATCCAACTCATCTTCTACATCATGCCACATTTTTTTTAGATAAATCTCTTTAGGTCGTAGAATGGCATTTAGAAGGTCGAATATGTCAAGAGTAACGCCCTTAGAATTTATTTGTGTGAATATGTCGCACACCTTTGATACATCAATATCTCGGTCGAGTTCTATGTAGCTTATATAGTACTGGTTGAAAAGCTCTTCAATTACTTCCTTAAATTCTTTAGCGTCATCTGAGTATTGTCTATATGTTGATTTGCGGTTTTTACTTTCCTCATCGTCCCCACTTTCTGATTCTGCTTTTTGCTGCCAAAAGTCGCGGTACTCCTTTACCCAGTCACTTGTTCCCCAGGTTCCTTCTTTCATTACACCTAATGGAAAAATATGTTGTTCAAATTGCAAATTTTTGTCAGCAAGCAATTCTGCGTTTTTCTTTGTCAGAGAGTCATACCAAAACGCCCTTTCGTAATCTTCTTCAAGAAAGGCTTGAATGTTTAAAAGGTATACAACTGGCTTTGCTCTTCTCGGAAAGTTTTTTTCGGGCTGGAAAAATGCATAGTAGATGGCTGTCAATCGTTGTTGACCGTCAAGCACGATATGTTGTGGGTCTGGCTTGCCATTGAAAGCGTAAATTGGTTCACAGCTTAGTAGTCGATAGTTTTCTTTACTACCCTTCCAGAGCAACAATGTTCCAATGTAGTAGTCCATGAAAATTGATTTGATTAAATCGAGTACGTCCCATGGCCGCCATTCAAACTCTCTTTGAAAGTCAGGAATTAAGAACCGACCTTTTTTCAAGTCCTCAACAAGACTACCTAGATGAATTCTGTCCGCTTTCTCTACATTTTTCATTATGTCCCGATTTATTTTAGTTCAATTTAACACTCTTGTTCTGGAGAGCGGTTGAGTTGCGCTGCAACCAATGTGTATGTGATTTAGTGAAACTTTTAAATTGTAAAATCTTTTGAACTGAAATCAAGAACGTTAGTAATTATTTCTGGATTTCTTTTACGTTTTTCAAACCACCTTTCTTTCCAGTGGTTTACTAAATCTTTCTTGCTAAAGTTGTAGTATTTAGGACGTTTTGCTTTGTCGTTCAGTACTTCACTAAAGTTTTTTGCTAAAGGAACGAAGTAAATACTTCGCTTAAAAGAATGCTTTAACAAGAAGTCAGAATCAAATCCAACTAATTCACCAGCTGCATTAATAACTCGCATAACCCAACTTGGACCATCTCCAAAGCGATGGTTCACGTCAATTCCTTTTGACTTTAAAAGCTTAACCATCTCTTGAATGGTTTCTTTTGATAAATGTAAAGTGCCATATCCCTTGGTGTGTCCGATTTCTTTATAAATCAAATTATCTTGGAACTTTAACCGGTTGTATTGAGAACTCTTACCGTAGAGACTTGTTGTAAAAATGCCTACAAGAGTATTTGCAATTCTTTTGTCAATAATTGTGACCCGGCCTTTATATTTCTTTCTATAAATTCTTCTTACTTCATTTGAAGCGAGTAAAAGAGAAATTAATTTTCCTCCAAGCAAATAGTTATAAGGAGGTAGTGCCCCAATTACGAAAGCATCCATCGTGTAAATAAGATTCTTAGTGCGTGTTTTTTTGTCCCATCCTATGAAGTCATCTCTTTCTGGAATGTGAATGATGGGGCTTCCTAATGCAGCAATGCCAATTACAGGTTTATTTGGCAAAGCATTGTCACGTATTAAAAGTTTAATTCTCCTTCCGACATAATCACTATAAGGAGAACTCCAATAGTAGCGATACATTCTGAATAAAGAATGCTGCTTAGTGGTTTCGCAAACTTCAATAACGGGTTCAATTTCAGAACTGAGAGCTTCAAAACCATTTGCTAAATTCTTTCTTGCGAAGTCAATATTCTTGTCAATCCATTTTCGATTTGCATTTATGATTTCTTCACGCTTTATGTTCATTGCCTGCCTTATTGTTTCCTTGTCATAGGTTTCAGGCGGGAACACTTCAATTTTCTTCTTTCCAATTTTAATATCCCAATCAAGATTCCAAAGGTCACGAAGGATTAGAAGTTTGACTCTTTGCTTTGGCGACTTGCCTTTTAAAGAAAACTGGACAACGTCTTCTTTGGTTATCTTTTTCTCTGAGACTGAATCTTTATCAAATGCTAATGCCTTCATGTAGTGCTAGATTGCTAGATTATTCCAATGTTCTATATCACAGCAATAGTAATCCCTGCCGCCATCATTAATTATATTCACCTTTTCAACGTCAACGCCAAGCAACTTTGCGAGCAAAATAGATTTAAGTTGATTTTCATTTCTGAATTCTGTCTTTTCCGCTGACTCTGTTAAGATTTGGTTGATGAAAATGTAAAGCTGTCCACCATAAATTCCCTTAACTGAATTTTCTTGAAAAGTTTTTAACGAAAGTTTTGCTTTGTTTTCCTTGAATTTTTGTTTCAATGCATCCCTTAATGAATTCAATGCTTCCTCGGACTTCTTTTTGATTTCAAGAGCAGGAGATTGTTGAAAGGTAGGCTCTGTCGATGAATCCTTTTTATTGTCTTTGTAAAGTGCTTCAAAATCTCTTATTCTAACTGGTAGAACAAATGGCTGCTTTGGAGCGCTCCACATATAACAATTACCTTGAATTGGCTCCCCAATTAAGTGGGCTAGAACATCATTCGAGTAATGTGAATTGTATTTTCCTAAGGTACCTGCATCACCTTCTGAAAGTAAGTGAAAGCAGAACCAATTGTCCGCTTGACTCAAAAGTTCAGGTGACATAGACCCCGGTTGTTGTGTTACTAGAATTGCCCCCAAATCATATTTTCTTCCCTCTTTTACCCACTCTACAAATGGACTTGATTCTTCGAGATTTCTTCCCAAGACACTTTGTGCCTCTTCAATTATTGAAATGACTGGAATGGGTGATGTAGTGCCAGTAAAGTTCTCTTGGTTAAATGCGAAGATTCTCCTCATTAATAATCCCGCGATATTATAACCAGCTGTTGAACTCAATAGACTTATGTCAATTACAACAACATATCCATTGCGCAATGATTGAAGTGTACCAAGTATTAAGCTGCTATTCGGGTCATGCAGATGATTAACAACATTATACATGTTACTCCTAGCGGCAGCAATCTCTGCACCACTTGTCTGCGCTTGTGCTTGGGTGTAGCCCAATAATCTTCCTACATCATTGTCAGATGCTTGCAATCCTTGAACATATATCAAGTCAACTAATTGTCTCCAGTTCGCCTCTGAAACTGATTTTAGTTTCAACACATTCTGCTGTGTTTGTCTTTCTGGTGAAATTGCTATTCCAATAACGTCCCTTGCTGGCAAATCTCTAATGTCAAGTTTTACCTCGCCAACTTTCCAACTGTCATAGTAGGGATTTCTTCCTCGCCTGTTTGAAAAGACTACAATTTTATCTTGCAATTGGGGTACATCACAAAGTCCAGGTCTACCGCTTGAATCTGGCCAGAAATATTCCCCATCTGCATCAAAAATTAAAGTGCCAACATTTTGTCCTTTTGATTTTGGAATCCCATTTCTATAGAGTTCAGCAATCAAATACTTTATTAAGTTAGACTTTCCGTAACCAGCTCTGGCAAAAACGACTGAACGCTTTGAAACAAGATTGGAGATATTGAATTTAACATTCAATTGTGGAGCAAGATGCCGAAACATATTTTCAGGTTCGGAAGTCTTGCCTGAATAGATAAACTCACCAAGAACATAATCGCCCAAATCTGTTCCACCGTCACTCAATGAGCAGATTTCTTGTAACACTTCGTTACTTGGTAGAGCGACTTTGGCGCCCAAATGAGGAAGTCGTCTTTGAGAAGGAACAAACACAATTTTTTGTTTCCCGCTCTCAGAAATATTTTTTACAGCACCCAATAGTTTGATTTGAACTTTGTACTTCAGCTTCTGTTTTTTTAAGTCTTCTGGAACATTTTGGTCGCGACTCTGCATCGTGTTTATATAATCTTCTCCTTCTGCTGAGGCTAATAAACCAGAAGGAACGAATTTTGTAATTCGACCAAGTGATGCTTCTTCTCTAGAGCCAAGCTCAATGAGTAGAAATTGTCCAAGCTGAGGACGTTCCAACATAGATGAATCATAGGGAGCAACAATCTCTGCTGCAAATTCAAAACCCCTGTCGTTGAAACCCTTGAAAGTTCCGAACACATTTGATTTAGCGAATAGTTCAGGCATTGCGGTATCTTATATTCGTTAGATTTTGACCTAAGTGTTTCATTCGTAAAATTTTCTCTTTTTCTTCTGGGCTTAATCTCTGAGTAATTCCGTCAAATAAAATATCCTGTAGAACAGAAACTTCTAATCCATTCACTTTTGCAAAGTCATGTGCTTTTTGTACTGACATTGGGAAATCAGGAATTGGGAATCCTGGTCGTGCATCAAATTGAAGTTGACCGAGAATTCTATCTGCATCACCTGTTTGCCATTCTGCGATGTCCACTGGCCAAACAGGGTCAAAAGGTCTATCACCGAATTTTGCTAAATATAAACTACCAAATGATTGATAGCGTTTCTTCCCATCCTCGCCAACTTCCACTGTACTGTCAGTATCAAGCCAAGTGTTATCGAAATTGTAGCATTCTCTTTCAATCTCAGGAGGCACTTTTACATAGCATGGATAATCCTTATGCATGGTTTCCTCTAATTCAAGGGCTACCGCCAGTTTGCTTAATACAGCACTTTGCTTTGCAACTCCGACTATTGAGACATTAATGTTCTTCTCTTTTTTATGTTTAGAGCAAGCTGCCCGTATCTGCTGGTCTAACAGGGGAAAAACTGTCAACTTGATTGATTTAGTCCGCAACATTCCTTCGCGGATAATTATTGTATCGGAACCCCATTCTCGATATTTTATCAAATCGTAAAGAACAGCCCACTCAACAATGTCCCTGTAAGTTCTGATTGCTCCTGTGCTTTGTCCCGGCTCATCAATCGTTTTTAGTAAGTAAGACAAATCAAGAACGCTCATATTCAAGTCAGCGCATAGACGTCTTAATGGTTCAACTAATAATGGACTTCCCGAATCCGCTCTTTGATTGAAGTCAGAAGATTTGGAGTTTCCAGCGATAGCATCTAAGGCACACTGATTACCTCTTGAGTCAACAACTCTCACCAACTCAATAACAGCAGGATTGAAAAACAGTCGGTTGTCACCTCCGTCAGCCGATACAAATGAAACAGCATTAACTGAATAGGAGCGAATCTCCTTAACACCATTTTTTAATTGTCTAGCGTATGTTCTGAATTGTTCGATAATTGGGTCTTCAGTCTTGTATGCGTCAAAGACCCTTCTTTTTATTTCATCGAAATTGTCGTCAGCTAAAGCCATATTTCAAATATATATTTTTATATGGTCAGGTGGGAGGGAGATTTGGCTCTTTTGGTTGCTTTGGTTGTGCGGTTGGTTTGCGGGGCAACCAAATGTGCCAAATGTGCGTGGGCTAGGATTTTAAAAATGGGAAGGGTCGGTTGGTTCATTTGTCAACTGTCTGTGTTATTTTTTGAAAGTCCAACTTGTCCCGAAGTCGTTCAGTTGTCCCCGAGGGAAGTCTTTATTAGTAGAGTGTCAACCGTTAGTTGACTTTTTTGTCGGGCCGCATTGCCAGCAACGTTTGGGTTTGTGCAGTGGCGGGCATAGGAGGGCTTGGCAATGTAGCGAAGCGGAATGCCAAGACCGACCAGTTGCGCCTTGTCCCACGTGACAATTTAAATAAAGAAACCGAAAGTTATGAGGACACCGTACCCCGCCATTGCACAAACCTTTTGTTGGCGGTAGTGGCATTTCACGCTCTCGATAATTTTAAGATTCTCAACGCTCCCCTTGTCACGATTACAAAAACTATTGTCCCAATAATTAAGTCCGGCTTGTTGGAATTAAAAAAGTAAACCAGTCCACCGGCCAAAATTACTCCCATGTTTATAATGACGTCATTTGATGTAAATATCATGCTTGCTTTCATGTGGGCCTCATTGCTCTTTGTCCGTTGTAGTAAGTACAAACAAATTCCGTTGCCGATTAATGCAAGGATTGAAACGATAATCATTGTCGTGTAGTCGGGGGGATTGTCTGCCGAAACGAACCGTCTGATTACTTCAATGAAACCAACTATTGCTAAAATCATTTGAAAGTATCCACTTAGTCGGGCTACATTTTTCTTTGCTTGACCTGTCCGTCCTACGGCATATAAACTTAGTCCGTAAACTAAAGCGTCCGCCAGCATGTCTAAGCTGTCGGCCACGAGCCCCATTGATTTTGAAATGAGTCCCGTTATGCTCTCAACTGCAAAAAAACCGAAATTGATTAGAAGAACTGTCCACAGTAACTGTCGTTCACCTTTTTTGTTGTCAAGGTTTAAGTCGGTCGTTATTTTCTCAGTCCCAATTCTTTTTGAATTTAGTTTTAAGTCGTCTATTGATTTTTCTATCTCGTTAGTCAGTCCGTCATGATAAACTGTCAGCCTACGTTTTTCTAAATCAAAGTCCAGGTTTTTAATGTTTGAGAAACTGTCCAGCTTCATTCTTATCAACGTCTCCTCGGATGGGCAGTCCATCTTTGTAATCTCAAATGTCGATTTGTCCATTTGTTCACTCGTCTTAAATGCCATTACCGCCAACGGTTCGGGGCTTGCCGAAGGCGGGGTGTTTCAGCACTGCTGTTCATTTGAAAAACTAAAGTTTGATTTAGCACAAAACTGTCATAGATGCTCGTCACCCCCGCTTTTGGCAAGCCCTTG
>JAFDXO010000060.1 GCA_018267925.1 Bacteroidota bacterium
CCAAATGGGTATTTGAAGAAGTGATTGAATATGACAGTGATTTTGAATTGGAAATTGTGGAGCAAGACCCCGACATTGACAGCATTGAAATTTTCGGCAAACTTCCACGCCTGAAAATCAAAACTCCATTAGGAGATTACAATCCCGACTTTTGCTATGCTATCAAAAGCACCGAAGGCATCAAAATATTCCTTGTAGTGGAAGCCAAAGGCTATAAATCGTCAACCGCAATTCCAGTAGATGAAAAAGGGAAGATTGACTTTGCCAAAAAATATTTTGAGGCACTAGGCGAACACTACAAAGACCAAAACATTAAAATTTCATTTAAAGAACGTATCAATAAAACGCAATTGGCGGCATTGATAAACAACACATAAAAAAATGGCAGAACAAGATTTTATAAAAGCAGGATTTACAGTAGTTGGCACAGAAAGCAACGAAAACAAATTGTTGAGTTTTCTGAAAGAGAACTACCCCAATGTAATCCGTGACACCGAAATAAACTTAGAAGAACTAAAAACCGTTTTGGGTTTACCTATTGACGAAAAGGTAAACGGTTACGGGCTGAACTTCGTAGGTAGGAATTTTGCCAGGGCTAAATATGCTCAAAAGACAGAAAAGGAACTAAGCCTTAATAACACGTTGAGCAAGAATATTGGCACAACAGAAAATTTAGTGCTAAAAGGTGACAACCTCGATAGTTTGAAAATTCTAAAAAACCATTATAGTGGACAAATAAAATGTATCTACATTGACCCACCTTACAATACCACAAGTGACGAATTTGTTTATCCAGACAAATTCGATAAAGAAGAAACCGAAGTTTTAGGTTTAGCAAATTTGAGTGAAAGTGATTTTACAAGAATGGATTTTAGCTTTAAAACTAAAAAGAGCCACAATGGCTGGTTGGCTTTTATGTATCCTCGTATATTGTTAGCAAGAGATTTATTGAGCAAAGACGGGGTTATCTTTATAAGTATTGATGATAATGAACAATCTAATTTAAAATTGCTTTGTGATGATGTGTTTGGAGAAGATAACTTTATTGAGCAAATTATATGGAGAAAGAAATCAGGAGGTGGACAACAAGACGATTATTTCGTTACAGAACATGACTACATATTATGCTATAGTAAAAATCGAAGTCATTTTCAGCTAAATGAAAAAACAATTGAAAAAACTAGTAATGGTTATAATAAAATCGATATAAATACTGGGAAAAAATATAAGCAAGTAAAACTTGCAAAATGGGGTTCAGCAGCTCATAAAGAAGATAGACCAACAATGTACTTCGCATTGACAGACCCTGACGGGAATCCAAATTATCCAATAGCACCGGATGGTCGTGATGGAAGGTGGAGATTTGGAAAACAATCTATAAAAGAAATGATTGAAAATAAACTAATTGAATTTGTCAAAAACGATGACGAATGGATTGCATATGAAAAGGAAATTGAACCAACAGAAGATGAAACTAAGATTATCAAAGAAAGGTCTATTTTCTATGACTTAGTTGAAAACACTTCGGGTTCTAAAGAGTTAACTGAATTATTTGAAAGTAAAGATATTTTTGACAATCCTAAACCAAGCGATTTATTACAGCATTTAATACTTCTAACGACAGATTCAAATGATATTATTTTAGATTTTTTTGCCGGTTCGGGAACTGCCGGGCACGCAGTTATGGAATTAAACAAAGAAGGTGGCAGCAGAAAATTTATCCTCTGCCAAATAGATGAACCTATTGATGCTGTAAAGAAAAAAAAGGCTTACGATTTTTGTATAGAGAACAATTTGACTCCCGTAATTTCAAGCATTACCATAGAACGCTTGAAACGAGCAGGAGAAAAAATTGCCAAAGACATAGAAACTGAAAATAGCAAAGCAGGAATGTATGAGGAAGACAAAAAACAAATTCCTGATATTGGCTTTAAAGTGTTTGACAGCGTTGAAGCTCCAAAATTGAAAGTGGATGAAACAAGTAAACAAATTTCTATTTCTGTAAATGATGTTGATGCCTTAAGCCGTATTTACAACATGGTTTTCACTGTTGGTTTAGACGAGCCTACACAAGTTCCCGAAGAAGTAGTGAAAGATTCCATTTACAAAATCGGTAATCATTACTACATAACCAATAGTGACAAAATTACAAGTGATGATTATGCGGACGCTATTAAGAATGGCAAAGTATTCATTGACGGTTGGACAGCAAGCCTAAATGGAACTTTGCAGAACTACAAAGAAGATGTGAAGATTGTGTTTTAGCAAAATTGAAGTAAAATGATAACTAAGCTAAATAACTTCACTCTTAAATCTTTTGTTGGCTATACAAATCCCAACGATTTACTTTTTCGTGCCAAAAACATTCTATTTGGTTACAATGGAAAAGGGAAAAGTTCTATTGCTATTGGCATTAAAGATGAATTTCTAAAAGACACTTCCAAAAAGCCTGAGAATCTTAGAATTTTCGATAGAGATTATATTTCCAATTCATTATTACTTGAAAATTCGGAAGGCAAAATTAAAGGCGTTGAGGCAAGTTTTGGTAAAGGTGTCGTTGATATAGAAAACAAGATTAAAGAACTTGAAAAGCTAATTATCAAAGAAGATGAAATTGAAAAACTTGACACAGGTATTGCCAAATTACGCAAAGAAATTAGAACTGAAATAGACAAAATTCACGATAGACGAAAAGGCGAAGCCAATATTCAAAGAAAGTCCAAAGATGAATCTGTTGAACGAGTAATTGAACTTTACAAAAAGGATTTTCAGGATGCTAAAAAAATAGAATCAGATGAAGAAAAACTGATAAAGATTAATGGCGACAATGCAATTGAGAAACAAATTGCACAGAACGAAAATTTGAGACCATTAAACCTATCTAAAATTCAAACTACTTTAATCGAAGAAGTAAAAGTAATATTCAAAGAAAAGTTTGGTGAAGATATTTCAATCCCGGAATTTGAAGTTGTTCAATGGATTGAATCAGGTTTGAAACTTCACAAAGAGGGCGATAACTGCAAATTCTGTGCGGGTAAGTTAGATTTTTCAGATGTTAAATCAAAAATAGCTCAATACAAAGAAAACAAAAGACATAAGGCAACTGAAAAGCTAAAGCAATTCAGAGAACAGATTCAGAGTCTTTTAGAGAGTATCAAAGCTATTGAGAAAGAATCTAAAACTTACACCACCAACATTGGCAATGATATAGAGCAACATTTTACTGCAATTTCTGCAAAGAAAAACACTATTGAAACCCTTATAACCTCTTGTCAATCGAAAATTGACAACATTGAAATTCAAGAAAATTTCGATTTTGAACTTTTAGCAGAAACTTTGAAAGAGCTTGAAGAGTCAATTTCAACTATCTCTAAAACCAAAAACGACCAATTATTTGAGTTAAGAAAGAAACTAAACAACCTGACTACTTTAGTAAAGGGTGCAATTGGTTTGGAAATACTACAATCAGCTACTATAAAAGATAAGCTACAAGAGATAAAAGATAAGGAAATTGACCTTAATGAAAAGCGAGAGAACAACAAGAAAAAGCAACAAGAAATTCAAGATTTAAAGCAACAGAAAAGTCTAACAAAAGATTTTGCTGATTTTGTTTCTCAAATTCTGAATGACATAAATATTTCATTGAAGGTTGAACTTGATACTGACAACAAAAATTACATTATCAAAAGCACCAACGAAAACGCTACTCTTACCATTAAAGATATTAGCGAAGGAGAAAAAAACCTTTTAGCATTGTTGTTTTTCTATTACGAACTTTTCGCAGACAACAAACAACAGAACGTAAAACCTGAAATTGAACTTATCATAGTTGACGACCCAATTTCAAGTATGGATGATTCAAATAAGTTTTACATTTTAGAACTTATGAAAAACCTTTTGGAACTCTCAAATCAACA
>JAFDXO010000061.1 GCA_018267925.1 Bacteroidota bacterium
AACGGGCCTGCGCTTGCCGCAGGTCGCCTTTCGTGATCTTGGTCCAGGACGAAGCGTTCATGCCTCAACAGGAGTTGTAACCGGGACGAGGGCGGCTTGCGGCAAGCGCATGTTAGCAGCCGTTCATTTATATTCTTCGAAATGGAAAGTCAGGAAAAAAGATAAGGTGTCTGGAACACGCATGGCCATTCGTTTATCCATGAATTCGTTATAGGAATAGGTCTCGAACGTTTTGCACTCGTTATCAATGTCAACAATGGACCACCTTGGAAGTACTTTATAGTCAGTAGTTGAGTCTGATTTAATTTCTACATAAGGATAGCGAAGATGCCATTTGCCATACATATTGACGACATCTTGTCTGTAATGGAATAAGAAGTAGGCCATGTCAGTCGAGTCCTTGATTTCTCCGAAAAGAATCCGAGATCCGATTGTGTCGGTCGGCATGCCATGAGGATATGGATGTGATTGCGCAATGACAAAATGGTCGGTCCAACCGATTTTGGTTATTGTACTGTTGACTACAGCCCCTGAACTGCTCTTCTTGAATAATGCCATCTCTTCCATACTGAACATTGCGTTAAGGCGGAGTCCACCTGGTAGTTCCTTTTGATAAACGGATGGATTATCACCGAAGTAGCACCCTTGCAGAAATACAAATAGGAAACTGAGAAGGAGAGGCCGTTTCATTATTAATGGCTGCTAACGTTTCGGGGGTTTGCGATGGCGGGGAGTTTTAGCACTAAACTTCATTCGGAGAACTGAACTTCCACCTTGCACAAATGTGTCTGCGAAGCACGGAATCCCCGCTATCGCAAACCCCTTGTTAGCGGTTCGTGCTATTCTGTCCACGAAGAAGTGTCGGTCAATGTTTGCAGTCATTTCTTTAAAGTCCAAAGTAATAACTAATGTTTAGTCCGCCACTATACAAATAACCTGTCACGGGTGTGTCAATGATTTTTAAAACTCCGTATCTGAATGTCGGCTCAACTCTCAGGTTCATTCGTCCGTTTATTTTATAGTCAATACCAACACTTACTGTGGGTGAGATATTTACTTTATTGTAGTCGAAGTTTGTCGGACTTGTTTTTTTGTCGGTGCGGTCTGAGTAAATTAAAAAACTTGTCTGCGTTTCTTTGATGAAAATATTTGTCGTCACGCCAACGCTTGTGAAAAACCGAACTTTCTTTTTGCCAATTGTGAAGTTTGCTTTTACAGGAATGTCAATGCAATGGAAGTCGTAAACGAATTTTGATTGTTTAGGTAAGCTCGGGTCAGGTTGTCCAAAAATTAAATCTTGTTTTTTTGTCTGATAGCCCTTATTTGAGTATTGAATACCTGTCTCCAAGCCGACAAATTTTTTGATGTTGAAGCAAACATTAAGTCCTGCGGTGTAGCCGACTTTGACTGTCTCCATTTTATTTCTCTGGTCAACAACAAGGTCGCTTGACCAACTGCCGTCATTGTTTTTAAGTGTCCGAAAGCAAACGTCTGGTGATACGTTGATGCCGATTTGAACTCTCTTGAAGTCCGCTGTCGGAGTTTCTTTGGTTTTGTCTTGTCCGTATGAACTAAACGCTGTCAGTGTCAGCAGAAAGAGTGTTAGGTTTTTCATCGTTGTCAAAATTATTGTTGTCCTGTTATCGTTGTATGTGTGTCGTCCAAGCATGACCGCTAACGTTTTTGGGCTTGGCGTTCGTGCGGGATTTCAGGGCACAAAACTGTCAACCCAGCACTAAAGTTGATTTGAAAAACTGAACTTGAATTTAAGCACTTCACCCCGCATGACGCCAAACCCATGTTACCGGTTCGTGCTTCTTTTCTGTCGTGTTGTTGTCTGTCCATGTTGCAGTGTCTTTGTGCGTTTGCTTGGTGGCTCTTTTGCAAAACTTGGCTTTAGCGTGGGTTTGAGCGGTTTTGCAAATGTGCCACCAAATGCGTGGGCTAATTCAGTTTCTTCTGTCCTCCATTGTTACTTAATAGGTTCAATAACTCAATCGGATTATTTTGTATTCCAGGGATTCTATTGATTTCAATTAACTGTTCAGTTGTCAATTTAAAAACTTTAAGTTGTGGCTCACCGTTTATTGTCACTTTAAGAATTACCAAAGTGTCCATGATAACAGAAGCATTTGCGAATTCTTTTGTTGCATTTACAAAATCTGCAACTGCACCCATGTTATTTCTATTTACTTCTGATTGCACTTTGTCAAGTGTTGCTAACTCAATTGCTCTTTTTGTCTTGTCGAATAATTCCTTTGCTTCTTTACTTCTGAAAACATTTCTGATTTTGTAAACTACTTTCTCTTTAAACCAAGAACCTTGTTTGATTTTTCCCTCATCGGAAATTTCAAAGCCGAATGTTTCAAATAATGCTTTCGTTGTTTCAAACAGCTTTTCTGCTTTTGAAAAATCGTCTGTGTCGGCAAAAATGTGTCCACTAAAACTTAGTGCTGAATTTTGCAAAATCTGGTCAAGGTCGTTCGGGTCAAATGAAACTGCCCAACTCCATTTTCCAAAACCGCCATGCTGATTGATGGCTCTGCACCATTCGTCCAAGTAGGCTCGTTTGGTTTTGTTCTGCTCGTTGTCTTGTCCTTTGGTTTCTACAATCAGGTTCTCGCCTGTGGTTAGTTTGATAAGGAAGTCAGGGAAAAAGCGTCTTACTACTCCTTGATAATTGTAAAAAACTACAAAATTCAAATGGTCGTTTTTAACGAATGATTTTACAACATTGGATTCATTGATGGTCTTTGCTTCCAAGTATTCCCATTTGCTGTCAACCACAACAAAGTTGATATGTGTTTTGTCAAATGCTTCGTTGGGCTTACTTGTCCACCATGTTCTAATGTCCGAAGTTGAACGGATTGGATTTTCCTTGTCAAATATTGGTGTTAATGCTTCTGTATTTACGGCTCGTATTTCATTCCAAATATGCTGAATAACTTTGTTCATGTTTAGCATTATCAAAATTCGTTTCCTTGCTTCGTCTTGATTGAATAAGGGATTTTTGATTACGATTTTGTTTGAGTAGATAAACTTCTCAATAATGTTAATCAGTTGAATCAGGAATGTTTCTTTGCTTCCTTTCCAATCAGGTTTTTTCTCTGAATTGTAAATGGTAGAAGCTATTTTGAAAATGATGGATTGAAGTCTGAATCGTTCTCCAATTTCTTTTAAGTCAATTTCTGAAAGTGCTGCCGGATTTGGTTTTCCTGCAATGATTGCAGCCAATTCCGCTTCTGTAATGGATTCGTAAGGGTCGAGTTCAAGCGTTTTTACTTTACCGATATTTAAAGCCAGTTGCGGTTTATAAACATGGTCAATCCTCACCACATTCGGGAAAGTAATTTCATGCTCTGCTTTTTCCTTTACTGGTTTTATTTCTGTTTTTGGTTTTGGTGGTGGCGGTGGTGGGCCATCTGTTCCACCTTCGTGTGGAAGGAATGTAAACGGAACACCAAAAATGTTTACATATTCAGGTTCAAACAAACCATCTTCTCCCACATCATAAGAAGTTCTCCGCAAACCTCTACCCACAACCTGCTCACAAAGTAACTGACTGCTGAATGCCCTTAAACCCATAATATGCGTTACGGTCTTTGCATCCCAGCCCTCACTTAACATCCCAACAGAAATTACATTTTGAATCTGTTCTCCGGGTTCTCCAATTTTTCCAACGGTGTCAACCGTTCTTCTTAAAAGTTCGGCTTGTTGTTTTTTGGTTAGCTTCTTTTCTTTTGGTGCATCTTCCGAATCGTCTTCGGTTTCTTCTACTTCTGCAAGTTCTACTTCTTCGGTTTCGGCTTCTGCTTTTTGCAAAATGCTGCTGTCAATTTGCAAAGTCTTTTCAGGATTGCACAAATCGCCCAAACCCGCAACTGAAAGATTGAAAGCGTCTTTGTCGAATGAGTATTTAATTCTTCCCGATGTAAAAGTTGTATTGGCAACTGTAATCATCACAGGCGGAATTTTATAGCCTGCCTTTTCCCAATCGTCTTTTGTAGCTTGCCAGTCTTTGCCTAAAAGCAAATAAGCATTTCTGATAAGGTCGGGGAGTGGTGTTGATTCATCAACTTTTTGGTTGATGTCGTCTTTCACCGTTTCGTCCATATAGATGTGATACAAACGTGAACGCAAATCTTTATCTACGTTACCATCGTCACGAACTACCACTCTTGGTGTTTTTACTAAACCTGCTTCAATAGCATCATTCAAACCAAAGTCTGAAACTATCCATGGGAACAAAGCTTCTTCACTTGCTTTTTTTCCGCTTGGTGCAAATGGTGTTGCCGACAAATCGAAACAACGCAAAATTCCTCTTGCCCTATTAATGCGGTCAAGTCCACCCACCCAAACGGTGCTTTCTTCAATATCTTCTTTCTTTACACCTTTGATTTTACTTTCTGCCGGAATACGCCAAGCATGGTGTGCTTCATCGTTAATTACAATGATGTTTGAAGCGTTTGCCATGTCGCCCAAAACTTCTTTTACATAGGCTTCATCGCTTTTTGCTCCACGTTTGTCAACCGATTTTTTCTTGGCTATCTTTTCTTCTGTTTGCCAAGCCAAACCATGCCAGTTGATGATTTTTATTTTTCCTTGTCGCAAAGAATCCATCAATCCCGAAGGAACAATATTGAATTCTTCGTAATAGTTTTCGGGGTCGGTTGGATTGAGAACAGAAAGACGATTGCGAACCGTTAAGCCCGGTGCAACTATCAATACATTTTTTGAAAATCGGGTGTCTTTTCCGTTGGCTACTTTGTTCAATACGTTCCATGCAATGAGCATACTCATTACAATGGTTTTGCCTGAACCTGTTGCCATTTTATTGCACCAACGGCTAAACTCACCACCATCACCCGGAATTTCAATGCCTGTTTTGTCTGCTTCGGGTGCTTCAGTGAGCCAAATCAATGTTTCAATGGCTTCTAACTGGCAAAAGAAAAACCTGCGGTCTTTGCGTTCTTCGGGGTCTTGCCAATGTTGTAAAAGCCGTTTGGTGATGCCTGTAACTCCGGGATAGCCATCTTCACGCCATTTTTTTATCCTTGGGCGAATGGTATTTACTAAATCAATTTCGATAAATGTTCCCGGGTCGTCAAACGATTTTGAACTTTCGGAAGCCACTACATAACCTGCCGGTCTGCGACCTTCCTTTAAAATAAATTCTCTGGTGTCTCTGATATATTCCCAATACTGTTGCGGTTCAACGTAAGGGGAATTAATTATCAGCTTGTTTATATTCTTCATATCGAATTACAGTCTGATAATTTTTAATGATTCAATTCCTCTTGCGTCAATGATTTTTACGGCAACATTTTTTCCTGCGGTGAACGGAAGCGAAACCGTCCCGCCAAATGCTTCAATTTTTTCTTCGTCAATTTCGGCTTTCAGGTTTTTGGCTAAAGTTGCCCAACCTTCTTTGGCTCCTGCCATAGGGAAAAATACTTGCGAAGGGAATAAACTTCTTCCGTCATAATCATGGTCAAGCATCCACATGGCAATGTCGCCTTTTCCTCCACTGTCAACCGTTCCTGTTTTTGGGTTGTAATAATCAAAGCCGTTTACTTCAACGGTATATTTGCCTTTGTCGTCACCCGATTTGATTTCTTTGATTTGAACATCGGGCTGACCAATGAGCCAAAAACTTTCGTTACTGCTGCGTTTCTTCTTCAAGT
>JAFDXO010000062.1 GCA_018267925.1 Bacteroidota bacterium
AGAATATCAGTATTTGTTTTTAGTGCCTTTTTTATATCGATAGGCACTTCGTGTAAAATTCCAGAAGCTATTTCCATATTCATTTTTCAGAGTCTTCGTCTAAACGATACTTTACAATTTTTTTTATCAATGTCAAAGGTAGTGGCTTGTCAATGGGAAATTGAACTGCACCCTTTGATGTTTTATATTTTTCAAGTTCTCGTTTGAAATTCACAATTGCATTTGGGGTTGGATAAAAGCCGATATGTTCTTTGCAAACAGCATAATATACCAACACCTTGTTTTGTTTAAATGCTGGCATACCGTAGCTAATCGTTTCTGTCGTCTTTGGTGCAGCCTGTTTAATTGTCAGTCTAAGTTGTTCAAGAATTTTCTGAATGTCGGCAGGTTGGCAAGAGTGATACTCGTCAATATCCCTGAATTTTAAATTGCTCTTGTTCATCTGTAAATTCGTTCGTGTTGTTGTTTTACATTGCCTGTAACGGTCAGCAGCTTGGCGAAGTGGCGGAAATCGAAGCACAAATGTTCAGTTTTGAACAAAAGTTCCATTGAAGAACTGCTGTTGAGTTTTGCACTAAACCCGCCATTTTGCCAAACTGCCTGTTGCCTGCTGCCCTTTTTTCTTCTGCCGTCATAAGTCAATTATTGTCATTTTTGTTAGTGGTAAAGGTCGGTAAATTTTGTCGCCAAAATGATTGATATATTCGTTTTCTTGGTCGTTCCAATTAAATCCTGGTCTTGCTAAACAATACTCGTTTTGTTTTGTCGCAGAAACTACATAACAATAGCCAACACCAGCGATTGACGAATAAATAATTTGTCCTTTGTCTGCTTTGTCAGCAAAGTTTTTGTTTTCTCTGTTTTTGGTTGCACGTATAAACGCTTTACAAACCTGATTTTCAAAATAGCTTAACTGTTCTTCTAAGTTTCTTGTTGCCTGTTTTAAATTCTTGGCTTTCTCTTTTACTTGTTTAATCAAAACAGTTAGGTTTTTGTCAATCTCTGTTGTTGATGTCCAACCTAAGTAATGTAATGCGTTTAATAAAAGTGTTTTCAAATATGGTCTTTCATCTTCTTTCCAATAGATGTTTGTAATACAAACAATCGTGCTGATTAGTGCATCTCGTTGTAATTGTTCAAACTTTTTCCTTGTGTAATCAAAAGTATATTCTTTGAAGCCGTTTTTTGATAATCGTAAAAAATCGCCAACAATGTTTAGGCAACAACCTTTTACATTGTTATTTTCGTAGTCGCCAGTTACAGGCAGATAGGTAAAGAAAAGTTGCTGCTGTTCATCTTCTATTTTTTCTGATTTTCCGCCAAATTCGTGTATGAGTTCTAACGCAATTAAATACTTTGTTATGTCGGTTAAAGTCAATTTGTAATCTGAAACTCTTGTATCTTTAAACAAAATGTCGTGATGGAAATAGCCGTAAAGATTTTTGAAAAAGTTTTTGAGTTTTCGTTTGTCTGATTCTAAAAGTTTTAATGGAATGCTTTTGCCTTGTTGCACTTCGCTTTCATCATTACCGCTTATGTTGCTTATATCTTCTTCCTGTTCGTCTGGTCTTATGTCCGTTTCTAATTCTGAACCTTGTGTATGAGCCAATTTCAGAGCGTCCAACACACGAAGCGAAGGCGATAAAAGCAATGCGTTTTCGTGCAACTGTGAATTTGGCTCTATTGGTTTGTAGCCCGATAAATCATAAAGTTGTGATTGGTCGGCTGTTTTCTTTTCTTCTTTTTCATTCAATTTTGTTTTAGAAGTATTGATAACAGAAGTTCCGTCTTCTTTTTCGCTTTCATCAATAATGGCGTAATGAATTAAATCAAGAACATTTCTCAATTCGCCACTTTGAAGCTGTCCGCACAATCTTTCAAGTTCAGCATTTTTTGGATTTGGGTGCGTTTTAGCGAGTGTAAAATAATTACTGATAATGATTTTATTTGAAAGATTTTTATTTCCGTCTGTGCTTTGTATTTGTACATACTGCAATTTACTTTCTTCAATTTCAAAATTAATTTCGTGTTGCGGTTTTAGCGATTGTATGGTTTGGCTTTTTAATAGTTGATTGTTGTTGTCATACAATGCAACTGAAACTGACGTATCAAAACCTTTATCGGTGTAAAGCATTAATGTTGCGTAATTAATTTCGGCAGCCAATAGTTTTATTGGAAACCGATTGTTTTTGACGATTGCTTGTTCTATTGAAACTTTGTCATTGACAGCAAATTTTGAAAGCGTTTTCCTACTACTTGCTTTTAGTTTTAACCCAATCTTGTCTAAAATATTTCCCTTTTCTGATTTAATGAAAAGTGAAACTTCTGAATTTGCTGTGTTTGAAATTCCTAAACCTGCCGAAGTAATATTTGCACTACCGAACAAGCAAAATTCTTTGTTGCCATTTGTTTTAAAATGCAAAATTTTGGCGTGCAGTTTTGATTGCTGTTTTGCTCCAATATTTCTGCATAAGTCTAATTCTTTCCAATCGTAAAAAGCATATTTTTTGTCATTCGGCAATTCCGTAGGAACTATGCCGTTTTCATCAATTACTATATTGATTTGTGCATTAGGAAAAGTGTTTTTTATTTCTTCTAATGCTTTGCCTTGTGTGTCGTAATAAGGCGAAACCGCAGTAATTTCAGTTACCTTTTCATTTGCCGTAAGTTGTTTAACTTGTTGCCAAATGGTTGTTTGTTCTGTATTGTATAAAAAAGCTGCTTGTTCATTATTTGGCAAATTCAAAAGCTGAAAATCTGCAACTTTTGGCAATTCCATTAGCCATTGCGAATGTTCGGCAACCCAACGTGTCGTTTTTTCGCTTGTAATTCCTTTTGTTGTTGCACTAAGTTTTGAAATATAATTCCACGCTGCGTAAAATACAGGTGCATTTTGCGGTTGCTTAATATCAAAATGATAAGCACCCCAAATTTCATCATTGCTGCCGTTGCCGGAATTGGTAAGGTTTCCCGAACCGATAAGTAATAATCCTTCATTTTCGCCAAACAAAAACCAAACTTTTGGGTGAAAAATATTTTTTTCAAAAATAGGGTAGAGTGAATATCCTGTTGCCAATTTCATTTCATCGCCTGTTGCTTGCTGCATTAGTTCTGAATAGAAATGTCCGTCAATAAACACATTTACATTTCTAATTCCGCAAGAACGCAACCATTTCATTACTTTCATTTCAAAGAAATAAAAGTCAAAACTGAAAGTTGTGAGTATGCAAGAATGGTATCGTCCGTTACCAATAAAGGAAAGTATGTTGTTTCGTTTGATAGCCATTATTGGTAAGCAATTTTTGAGTGTAATTCTGTGATATTCCCTTCATCATTGATAACCTGCAAATCAAAAAGTAAGTTTCGCAATGCATTCATTCGTGGTGATGTCCAACGTGCGGGAAAAATATCAATAAGGCGTATCATCTGTTCTTCAATGATAAATTTATTGGTCGCTTGTGTTCCGTTTCCCATTTTTCGCAAGGCAACCATTTGATGGCGATAAATGATATTTTTATGAATAAAGTTTGAAATAAAGTCGTTCACATCATTTTGCAAGTGGTTTGTAATTGCAAATAGTCCGTCTGCCATATTTCCCTCTCTTATAATTCCGTTTCTGCTTAGATATTCTTTTAATTGTGGCAGTTGTTCTTTGTTGTTGTCGTAAAGTTTGAAAAGTAAGTTAAAACCGATTTTTGCATTTTCTTGTGGTGTGTTGGATTTTTCTATTTGCTCTAATAAATCAATTTCAGTTTCACTAATATTTGCGATGCAATTTTCAAGTGTTGTAGTTTCGTTGTTCTTGCTTTCTTTGTTTATTAATTTTGAAAAATCAGAAATGAAATTTGGCAAATATTCTTCTGTGTGTAAGGTTTCTAAGTATTGAAGTGTGCCAAAGAAAATCAATCCGCAAGCAAACTGCCAGTATTCGTTTAGTTGGTAGCAATACCAACCAATATTGGTGTTTTCTTGGTTTTCAAATTTCTGTTTGTAACAATCGTCAAGATAAACATACCAGTTGTATTCTTGATTGTTTTTCTCTGCTGTTGATAGCAAAGAAGTGATTGTGTTTCTTCTGTGAAACGTAAATTCTTCTTCAATTTCTTTGCTTGGATAATCTTTGTCCAATAGCATATCAACGTACAATTTCCATTCTTTACTTTCGGGATTTACTTTATCAATGGCAAAATATTCAATAAGTTCCGAAATGTTGTTTTGCGATAATGTGCCTTTTTTTATACAGTTATAAAACAGTGTTTTTATTTCTTCTGATAATCCTTCGTCAAACGCATCCGCTAATTGTTTACCCGAAACTTTCTGTTTTGGGTGCGGTTGCGTAATATTGAAAATAATGTCGCCTTCGTCATTTTCATAACGAACAGCCAAAGACAATGCTTGTAAAGCACCAAAATAATATTGTCCGAAAGCACCTGACGGATATTTCCAGTAATTTTTTTCGTTTCCGCTGTCTTTGTCTGCTCCTGCTGCTAAATCATAGTTGCTAGGCTGTTCTTTAATCAAATTGGCAGCAAATAAACTACCAGTGATTTGAGTTATTTCTGAACGTTCTGATTGCATTATAATTGCAATCATTAATTCTGCTCTGCGAATGAAACGATATTGTTCTGTCTGATTTCCTTGTTTTTCTTTTTTGAAATAGAAGTCAAGAAGCCAACAGTAAAAGCCATAATAACGAAGTCGGTTAGTCAAGTTGGAAAGTCCGGGTAACATTGTTGCGTAAGTAGCTTCCGATGTTACTTGAAGTCCTAAAGGGTCAAGTCCTGTTATTAGATTTACATTTTCGCCCCAAAACGGATATATGGAATTTCCTTTCTGTAATACAGCCATAGTTTGTTTGTCATTTTTTTTCATCCTTCGTCCTGTCCGCTCAAACTTGCAGGCTGTGTCGGTTAGGGTTGCAGGCAACGGTTCGGGGCTTGGGGTAGTGGGGGCTTTTCAGCACAACACTTGATACGAAGCACACAGTTCAAATTTAGCACAAATTTTCATACGAAGAACGTCCGCCCCCATTACGCCAAGCCCCTGTTGAACTAAACCTACGGTAGCCTACCGCAACTATCCGTAAATTTAGCATTCACTAAAACTTTAAAATATGACAACGAAAAAAAATCGCCGGAAGCATTAAGGTATAATAAATACCTCAACC
>JAFDXO010000063.1 GCA_018267925.1 Bacteroidota bacterium
GCAAATATTTTTATTCCAATTAAAGAGGATGATTTATTTCCAAGAGACTTTATTATCAACATTCCAGCACCTAGTAATTATATCGGACCAGAAAAAGTTTTTGGAATTGAAGTTTTAGAAGATGATAACGATGAAAACGATTCAGTTTTACCGATTGTAAACCGTGTTGATGATTATAGAGATTCTATACCAAATGGACACAAAAAAGATGACCAATTCCCAACTGAACTGCCAGCTTCTCTAAAAACAGCAATAAAATGCTTCATTTTGACTTGTGCAATTAGAAAATTGAGAGGACAAGAGAAAGTGCACAATTCAATGCTTGTTCACGTTAGCCGATATACACGCTGGCAAAAACAAATCAAAGAATTAGTTGAAAACACTTTCAATAGTTATCGTTTAGGAATTGAATTTAATAGTTCATCTGTGCTAAACGAATTTAAAAAAACTTTTGAGGAAGATCACGAATACAACATTTCACACGCTGGCGAAACAATAACAGAACGATATAAAAGTTATAAAACAGTTTCACAAATCATACTTGATATAATGCCGAATGTTGATTCTCAAGTGAGCGTTCACACGTGGGAAGAAGTGCTACCGCATTTACATAGTGCTACTGCAAAAATTGAAGTTCGAGAAATTAACGGTGGTTCTGGAGATGCATTGAATTATTTTGACCACAAAGATGGGCTTTCAGTTATTGCTGTTGGTGGCGATAAACTTTCAAGAGGTTTAACTTTAGAAGGTTTATCTGTAAGCTATTATTTACGTGCTTCAAGGATGTACGATACATTAATGCAAATGGGACGTTGGTTTGGCTATCGCCCAGGTTATGTTGATTTGTGCCGTTTATTTACAAGCCGAGAATTAAATGAATGGTTTTGCCACATAACACTTGCAAGCGAAGAATTAAGAAGCGAGTTTGAATATATGTCAGACGTTGCAGGCAGTACGCCTGAGCAATACGCTTTACGAGTAAGAACCCATCCGGGAGTTTTACAGATTTCTGCTTCAAACAAAATAAGAAGAGCTGTAAATGTTGATATTTCTTGGGCTGGTCGATTAGTTGAATCATATCAGTTACAAAAAACACCAAAAATTGTCCAATCTAACTTAGAAGCAACAAGAAGTTTAATCAATTCATTGCCATCAAGTTTTTCAACAAAAGACAATCATATTCTTTGGAAAAATATTTCAGCAGAACTAGTGAAACCTTTCTTTCAAAACTTCAAAGTTTCCGAAAGTCTAAAAAAAGTTGACCCTTTAAATCTTCTAAGCTTTATTGATATTTCTAACAGAAGTGGTGAACTAATAAATTGGAACATTGCAATTCGCTTTAAAAAAGACGCTGAATTTAATTACGATTTAAATTCAACTAACGGCATTTCTCAAATTGGTTGTATTGTACGAACAAGTGACCCTGAAAAAAATGACAATAACAATTTGAATATTAGGAAAAATCATATCATTAGTCCGAAAGACGAATTTTTTGATTTAACTGAGGAAGAATACAAAAAAGCATTAGAGCGAACAAAAGAACTGAACAAAGATTACAAAAATGATTTCCCAAAAGGAGAAATCGTTCGTAATGAAATTAGAAAACCTACAACAGCATTATTGATACTTTACTTTTTAAATCCTGAGAAAGCAGGTTATAGCGGCAGCGAACCAATTGTAGGTTTTGCAGTAAGCTTCCCAAGAAGTATTGTAAATCCAACTGTTCAATTTGCAGTTCACGAACAATTACTTTCAAGATTTGACATTAACGATGATGTAGAAAACGACAATACAGATGAAGATTAAACAAATATGGGATGAATTGGCAAGCGACAAATCACTTATTAGTGGTTTGTTGTTTCGCAGATACTCAGGTGCTATAAAACCCGATGTATATGTTGCTTTGCAACATCCAGAAATATTTTTGTGCGTTTATGTTGCAATAAATAAATCTACGGAAGTAAACATTTCTAATTTTTCAAACTTGCAGGAAATTCAAGTTGATTTATTTGCTTCACCAAATGAAGTAGACAAAAACATTTTGATATTCAAACTGCTCAATTTTGAGCACAAAGATATTTTCGCTGTTCTTTGTGAAGATTTAATTGCAAGTATTTCAGAAGAAACCAACGAAAAAAGAATCATTCGTGAAGTTCTAAATCGTTTTGAGAAATGGAAATCATTGTTCAATAAAATTGGTTTGCAAGGTTTAAAACCAGAGGAACAAAGAGGATTGTTTGGAGAACTTTATTTTTTAAGAAAGTTCCTAAGGACAACAAACAATTTTCTACCTCTTATAAATACTTGGACTGGAACCGAAAAACAAATTCGTGATTTTCAAAGTGGTTCTTGGGCAGTGGAGGTAAAAACTACGCACGGCAATAATCATCAAAAAGTTCAAATTAGTAGTGAAAGGCAATTAGACACAACAAACCTTGAAAATTTGTTTTTGTACCATATTTCGCTGGAACAGCAACAAAATTCAGGAGAAACACTGAATGACATAGTAGATTCAGTAATAGAAATTTTAAGAGAAGAAATGATTGCTCTA
>JAFDXO010000064.1 GCA_018267925.1 Bacteroidota bacterium
CCTACAATTAAATACGCAGCTTAAACCTGTACCCCCCTACGGATAAACACTCAAAAATAATTTGAAAATAGTATCCCTTTTATCCAAATTTTAAGATTTACCTGCAAGTTGGGTTAACACACCTCAATCCCTGCACTAAAGTCCAAGCATTTCGTTTCAACAAAGTATAAAACGAGGCGTATTGGTTTAACAACGAGGAATTATTTACTTTTGAGCCTCAACTTTTAAAGATAGAAAGTTACTTATGGCCGAAGCAATACGAATGCCCTTGCTGAGCGACACGATGAAGGAAGGAGTGATAGCTGCCTGGCACAAAAAGGTAGGCGACAAAGTGAAAAGCGATGATGTGATAGCCGATGTAGAAACAGACAAAGCTACGATGGAAGTAATGCCTTATGTGGATGGCACGTTACTGTATGTTGGCGTTGAAAAAGGGAAGGCTGCAAAAGTCAATGAAATTATAGCTATTATAGGCAAAGAAGGCGAAGATTATCATTCGCTTTTAGACTCTAACGCAACTACTTCATCTGCTGCCATAGCCACACAAGCTCCCATAGCTTCACCATCTTCTACTACGCTGCCTAAGCCCGGTGATGCAACTGTAATTAGGATGCCACTGCTTAGCGATACGATGAAAGAAGGGAAAATTGTTGCTTGGCACAAACAAGTTGGCGACAAAATAAAAAGTGATGATGTGCTGGCTGATGTTGAAACCGACAAAGCCACCATGGAAGTGATGCCTTATGTGGATGGCACCTTGCTTTATGTAGGTGTCAAAACAGGTGAAGCAGCAAAAGTCAATGATATCATTGCCATAGTGGGTAAACCCGGCACTGACGTTGCACCCTATTTATCGTTGCCCGCAACAACTGTAAACAATCCTGCTCCGGCAGCTTCCAACCCTATACCAACCCTATCTAACAACGCACTGACACAAGAAACACAAAAAGATACCGACAGATTAAAGGTTTCTCCTTTAGCCCGAAAATTAGCTTTAGATAAGGGAATTGATATTCATCAGATAAAAGGTTCAGGAGATAATGGTCGAATCATTAAACGAGATGTGGACAATTATCAACCCGGTTCTTTCGCAGCTCCTACCACACAATCTGTTGTATCAACACCCGTTTCAACCGTTGCCATAAGACAAGAAAGATATACGGACATTCCGCTCACGCAAATGCGTAAGGTCATAGCCCAACGCCTTGCTGAAAGCAAGTTTAGTGCACCCCATTTCTATCTACGCATGAGCGTAACGATGGATAATGCCACCACAGCTCGTAAAGCCATAAACGATGTTTCTCCGGTGAAAGTGTCATTTAATGATCTTATCATCAAAGCAGTGGCTATGTCGCTTCGCAAACATCCTTCAGTCAACAGTTCATGGATGACAGATTTTGTGCGCCAAAACGAGCATATCCATATTGGAACTGCTGTGGCTATTGACGATGGACTAATCGTTCCGGTGATCAAATTTGCAGATCAAAAATCATTGGCACAAATAGCCGAAGAGTCAAAAACTTTGGTAGAAAAAGCTCGTACAAAAAAATTACAACCACCAGAATTTACAGGCAATACTTTTACCATTTCCAATCTTGGCATGATGGATATTGATGAGTTTACAGCTATCATTAATCCGCCTGATAGTTGCATTCTTGCCGTTGGAAAAATCAGCCCGACACCGGTTGTAGAGAATGGTCAGGTTGTTGTGCGCCAAATTTTAAAGTTAACGCTTAGCTGTGACCACCGCACGGTGGATGGTGCTGTGGGCGCAGCTTTCCTGCAAACACTCAAATCATTCCTCGAAAATCCGGTTACTATGCTGGTGTAAGATAATTTCATCTAAAAAAAAGAAAAGCCAAGGGAAGTTATCCGTTGGCTTTTTTTTATTTGCGCACAATATCTTTAGATGGGATTCTTTTTTCTGCTTGCAGCTATAAAATATAGAACAATGCCAAACACAATAAGCAAAGAAGAAATAATTTCTGCTTGGGTTGGATGCAAAAAGCCCCAATCATATTTATAGTTAACCCGTATTTTTTCTACCAAAAACCGCTCCAGTCCATTCAAAATCAAATATACCCCTGAAATCTGAAGTGCATACTTCATCTTCGAGCGCAACTTCCACAACAATAAAAACAATAAGGTACACGTAAAGGCTTCATACAAAGCCGTAGGAAACACACTGACCGGCAATACTGAACAATATTGTCCGAAACAATTGGCTATTGGCACTCCCTCATTATTCACGTTATGGGCATAGTTCATACCAAACATCCAATCGGGCAACCATGAAGGTGCCGAACGATATAAATGTGGGATATGATCTGCTCCGCCAAATTCTGCAACCATTCTACTCAAAAAATTTTGATCGCTATGAATAGCTTTTACAAATTCACCGGGAGCCGCGTGTAGTAAACTGCCATCTAATTGGGTAACATAAGCACTATTAAAAATACCCCAATCACCATCGCCGGCAAAATGACAACCCAACCGACCAATACCGTATGCCAACATCAGAGCCGGAGCAAAACAATCGGCTAAATGTGCAATAGAAATCTGATGCTTTCGTGCATAAAAGGCAATTGCCATTGCCGCAGTGATTAACCCACCATAAAAAGTAAGACCCGAAGATGACAACAAACTCTCAACCGGATTTCGAATAAAATCATCCCAAGTTTCAAAAGCATTAAACACTTTGGCACCTGCTAATCCAGCTATCATCGCGATAACCACAAATTCTGTAATGCGCTGGTGCGGATAAGTAGCTACTCTTCGCTCTTGCGGCTCCGGCAGTTGCGCCTTTCGCTTCTCAGCATACTTTAAATAGCCCATCAACAAAGCACCTATTATGCCGGCAATAAAATTCCCCTGTGCCGAAAAAACATAACCCATTGGATTGGGTGCTATCTCTTGCCAATACCCAAAAAAACCGCCTACTTTAAAGCCTAATAAAAAACCCCAAAAGGCTGACCAACTTAACTCATTTGCACTTGCCGGCTTACCAATCACAATAGTAGAAAACGTGGGCAACAACAATCCCTTTGCTTCCTTGCTTTTGATGTCTTGCATCAACATATAAGAACCTGCCAAAAAAGCAAGTGCTACAAATAAACCAAAAGTCTTGAACAAGCTTAACCATTCAGGAACTTCTGTGCCTAAAAGACTTCGTAATAAATAATGAAAATCAGGGTACATGATAGCTATAAAAGTAGTTGTTAGGAATGGAAAGTGGAAAGTGAAAAGTGGAAAGTGAAAAGTGGAAAGTGAAAAGTGGAAAGTGGAAAGTGAAAAGTGAAAAGTGAAAAGTGAAAAGTGAAAAGTGGAAAGTGGAAAGTGAAAAGTGTTTCAATCTAAATATTCAATAATCAAGGAGGTAACTCAATTAAAGCCCGGAAATAATTTCTAAAGATTTTCTAATCATCCCTTCAACTGCTTTTGCTCCATCTTTTGAAAAATTTTTTAGAATGCGATTTGCTACCACCGTATTTATGCTCAAACATTGATGCCCCAACAAACTTCCAAGTCCATAGATAGCCGATGTCTCCATTTCAAAATTCGTTATTCTATGAGTGCCATCCGTAAAGGTTGACAATTGATCAATTAATTGAGGGAAAGCAACTCCACCGCGCAACACACGCCCCTGAGGCCCATAAAATCCCGGACAAGTAACCGTTATACCGGACACATATCCATCCGAGAAATGAGCGAGCAATTTTTGCGACCCTGTTGCAACATAAGGCACTATCCTCGAACTTTTTAAACCCGTGTGGCTTACAAACTTCTCTAATAAATCAACTTCATTCTCTGTTGATTCTATTGGATAGTAGTGCATTAAATTGTCTAACCCAATTCCATGAGTTGACACAACCAAACTATCAACCGGCACATCTGCTTGCAAAGATCCACAAGTTCCCATCCGTATCAGATTTAGTGATTGTGGTCGTGCAAAGGGCGTGCGAGTACTAAAATCAATATTGACAAGCGCATCTAATTCATTCAACACAATATCAATATTATCCGGTCCGATACCCGTTCCTACAACAGAAATTCGCTTACTGCCTATTCGTCCCGTATGCGTTACAAACTCTCTGTGCTGCGCCTTATGTTCTACCGAATCAAAATATTTTGACACCTGCCCTACTCGATCCGGATCGCCAACCGTTATAATCGTGTCCGCAATTTGATGAGGTGCTAAATCAAGATGATAAATAGTGCCACGGTCAGTTAAAATTAACTCCGACTCTCCTATAGCTTGTTGCATGAATTTGGGATATTTCAACGGTAAAGAAACAAAATTTCAAGGTGCCCAAACGGTTAATTATTTGTTTACTTAAAACAACTTACAGGGTACAAAAAAATGATAGGGGCTGCCCCTTCGGGTCGGGCTATCCGCTACAAGTCCTCGCTCGTGCTTCGCTGCGGGCTTTTCGCTACTATCCCTCAGCCGTCCGGCTTATCCGACAAAAAAACATCTCTTTAAGGCTTATGAAAACAAGCACGGCATCGCGGTTCATAAACATCTTTTTCGCCCAATAAAATTTGATCTTCCACTTTCGTTCTTCGAAATGAAAAATTAGCAATATCGCCACATTGCATACAGATGGCATGAAGCTTAGTTATGTATTCGGCTTTGGCAAGCAAAGCAGGGATTGCTCCAAAAGGCTTTCCTGTAAAATCCATATCCAAACCCGCAGCTATCACCCTGATTCCCTTAGCTGCCAATTGCTCTGCCACATCAGATAATGCTTCATCAAAAAACTGTGCTTCATCTATACCAACCACATCCACCTCACTGGCAAGCAGCAAAATATTATACGCATTATCTACCGGTGTAGAATGGATTCGTTTATCATCATGAGAAACGATATCGTATTCATCATATCGTTTGTCTATTGCCGGCTTGAAAATCTCCACTTTTTGATGTGCAATCTGTGCCCGTTTCAGCCGCCGAATCAACTCTTCTGTTTTCCCGGAAAACATGGAGCCGCAAATCACTTCTATCCAGCCTTTGCTGTCGGGTTGTCTGTGTGGTTCTATAAACATAGCATGATATGAGGAATAAATATACTCATCCATAAACATTTTTGGATGACTTAACCTTCGTATCTTCTTTATAAAAGCATTCCAATAAAAATCTAAAAGTCTTTACTGGCAAAAGCTCTAATCAAATAAAGACCTGTATGGAAGGTAGAAATAAGCAAGGTGTAAAAAAACCTTTAAAAAGCTTCGAAATACACCCTGCTCAATTATACTTTACTCAAGCATCATTTTTTGTGTTTGAATCCCTTCCTTAAACACACAACGGACTACATACATGCCTTTGCTCAACAAAGAAAGATCAATAGTGTAATTCGTTTGAGTGCTTTGAGCTTGTGTTGAATACACAATTTTGCCTAAAAGGTTGACAACTTCAATTTGTTGAAGTCCACTTCCAGCAGCTAAAGAAAGAGTAACCTTTCCCGATGAAGGATTGGGGTAGAGCAGAAAATTATTATCCGAAATGATGTTTGTAACACCGGTTGGCCAGTCGAGCAATTCGGGATGTATTCCCAACGTGTAATCTTGCGAATTACTTGGAAGAATGTTGCTGTGCATTCGGGCTACTTGACCGTTTGTAAACATATACAATGCTGTATCGTTGCTATAATCCATGTAGTTCATAAACATAATGCCCGGATAGGTTGGGGAACAAGCATCATAGGTTGGGAAGATTGGCACGCCGCTGCTTGAATTAGCTTGTGGTGGTGTATCTGCAATACCATCGTCTTGACCTCCGTTGTTGGGACAAAGTCCGTTATCATCGCCCCATATATGTATCAATTCAAAATAGTGCCCTACTTCGTGTGTCAATGTTCGTCCTTTATCTATGCCGCTTATAAAATAAGGGGTTGTAGAGGCTGTTCGTTTACCAAAGGCACCATGCGTAATCACCACACCTAATTCTTGTGATGGAAATGAAAACAGTAAGCTGCGCGGAACCGTGAATCCCAACAGGGATGTACCTAAATTGATGACCCATACATTCAGATATAAAGACGGATCCCAAGCATCCAGCCCACCTTGATTAGTATATTTCGCACCGGAAGCTGGGAAGGCATAACTGGCAGAAGTTGTCGTTCTAATTTCATAACCCGGAGTAGATGTGCCATCTGGTTTACGATGTGCCAATCCAAAACGAATTTGAGATCCTCCGGCTACCGGCTTAAAAGGAGTTGGAACAAATGCTGTATCGGCATTCAATTTTGCATAGTCATCATTCAACACTTGGATTTGATTATATACCCTTTCTTCAATTCCCGAAATACCCCCTAAGGCTGTTTGTTGAGCAGAGGTCAGAATAATGTGAAACACTACCGGAACGGTAACAGTAGCGGTGGTTTTCATTTTTACACCCTCTATATCTCGTTGATAAGCTTCAGCACGTTGTTTGATTTGCTCTTCTTGCTGCTTTAGCACAAGTGCATTAGATGGATTTTGGGCAATGATTGCCTCTTTAATCATTTGTGCTCCACATTTGTCTTGTGCTTGTGTGTTCTTTACTACACAAAGACCCATTAGGGTCATCATCATCATCAACTTTTTCATTTGCTACTTTCCTTTAAATGGAAATAAAAAATTCAGAACCTATTTTTTTCTTGTGTTTATTTCGTCGCGAATGGTAATAGCACGAACATAATCTTCTTGTTCAAGCACTTGTTGCAAAAGGGTATTCAATTCTTCAATAGAAAGGCTCTTCAAATCCTTATCACTAGTTACTTTCGATGAAGTTGAGCTGCTTTTTGCTTTTTCGGTAGGCTCTGTTGGGGGAGGGGTATCTTGTGTTTCTGTGAGGTATAATCCCGCAGTATCTAATATGTTCTCATAAGTATAAATTCGGCAGTTTGCACGAACAGCCAAGGCTAAAGCATCAGAAGTTCTTGAATCAATTTCCACCGGCTCGCCATCCACGCCTTGGCACACTAATCTGGCAAAAAATATTCCGTCTTCCAATTTATAAATCACCACTTCGTTTAAATCAATTCCAAAGGTGGACATAAAATTGGCGAAAAGGTCGTGTGTCAATGGTCTTGACGGTTGCATTCTTTCTAAGGCAACGGCAATTGCTTGGGCTTCAAAACCACCTATAACAATAGGCAATCTCCTTAGACCATTGACTTCGCCGAGAACCACAGCATAAGAATGTGTTTGGGTAATACTGTGAGATAGTGCTACAATTTCCAGTTCAATCTTTTTCATTATTGTTAGGCTCGCCGGTCAAACATATTTTGCTTTGCAAGGTACATTTTTTTCAGGTACGTTTGTTTCAAAAAAATTAAAAAAGAGTAGGTGCTTCCCGCTCATCTCCGGTTGATTCATTTCGGTTTTTTAGCGAAACGCTTTTCACATCAGTCCAAGAAAGTTTGGTGCCTACGGTTTTCCAACCACTAAGGTCAATTTTCTCGAACAGATCCAACTCCTCCACTTGCCAATCAGATTTCTTCTTTCCCGCTTGAACAAGGATAACCGGTTCTGCTTCGGATGTAATTAATACCAAATGGTTGCCTTCTCCTTCTTTTATAAAAAAGTATTTGTTTTTTAGGGTCATTGATTCAATTTTAAATCGCTTGGCATAATAAAGCCCGGATTTTGCATCAAAATAAATGGCACTAAACGGGCGTTCGGTATTTAGCTTTTCCAAGAGCAATATTTGCTCCGTGTCAAACCGATTGGACAATTCAAAATCAGTAACTTCATAAGATCCGTCTTTGAAAAATGAAACGATGCGATCGTCTTCTTCAAATCGCCCTAACAAAACACCATTTCCTTCTTTGTTTAACCGCCCCACCGTTGCATCATACCATATTTTTTGTGCCGATAATGTAGATCGCCCTTTTTCTTTAAAACGAATGCTTTTGATGGGATATTTGGTAACAATATTTCCTTGAGAGCTTCTTCCTTTGATGTCTATTTCTTCAAAATAAAAGTCAAAATTTTTGTTTCTCGCTTTGCTGCCCGGCGTGAGAGTAATCGTAATAATTTCGGCTTCGCCATTGCTATTTGCCGTAAAGTAATGCACTTTACTTCCGACATTTCCTTTGGTCAAATCATATTCTTTATCTCTTGTTATTCCGGTAACATTAAACCGCTTGGCGTATGAAATGCCGGTCTTGCCATCAAAATAAATCAGGTTGTAGGTAGTGCGTTCATCATTTTTTTGAAAAATGGCAAGGTGTATAATTTCCTTTCCCACAAAGGTTTTTTCTGCCACCTTCGTAATAGTCATTTTCCCATCTTTTTTAAACACAATGATGTTGTCGAGGTCAGAGCAATCGAATGCAAACTCATCTTTTTTAAGCGAGGTGCCAATAAAACCTTCTTTATAATTTACATAAAGTTTTGTGTTGGCAATAGCAACTGCTGCTATTTGTATGGTTTCAAAAGGACGAATTTCTGTTTTTCTTTCTCTTCCGTTTCCATATTTCTTCAACAGGTTTTCGTAGTATTTGATTGCATATTCATTAAGGTGTTCAATGTTATTTTGAACTTCCAAAATAGTTGCTTCAACACCTCGAATGTGTTCATCCGCTTTAAACGCATCAAATTTTGAAATTCGCTTGATGCGTATTTCGGTAAGCCGAATAATGTCTTCACGTGTTATTGGGCGACGAAGTTTTTTGACATGTGGATTGAGTCCTGATTCAATAGCAGACAGCACCCCTTCCCATGTTGTTTCCTCTTCAATGTCGCGATAGATGCGCTTTTCAATAAATATTTTTTCTAAAGACGAGTAATGCCAATCATCTTCCAGCTCACCCAATTTTATTTCTAACTCTTTTAGCAATAATGCTTTGGTATGCTCAACGGAACGTTTCAACAAATCGCTTGCTGCAACAAAATGTGGCTTATCATCAATGATGACACAAGCATTTGGTGAAATTGATATTTCACAATCAGTAAAAGCATAAAGGGCATCAATGGTTTGATTAGTCGTAACTCCGGGAGCTAACGTTACCAACAGTTCTACGTCTTTTGCGGTGTTGTCCACCACGTTTTTAATTTTGATTTTCCCATTGTCGTTAGCTTTTAAAATACTATCTACAATTTGTGAAGTAGTAATGCCATAAGGCACATCGCGAATAGCAACAGATTTTTTATCTACCTCTTCAATACGAGCGCGTACCCTCACTTTTCCGCCTCTTGCCCCATCATTATAGTTGCTTACATCTATCATTCCTCCCGTACCAAAATCAGGAAACAGTTCAAACTTTTCGCCTTTCAAATATTTGATGGCGGCTTCCAAAATTTCACAAAAATTATGGGGTAATATTTTTGTTGAAAGCCCAACTGCTATACCGTCTGCTCCTTGTGCCAAAAGAAGTGGAAACTTCATGGGCAATTCTACCGGTTCATTTTTTCGTCCGTCATAACTGAGTTGCCAATTTGTAGTCTTTGCGTTAAAGGCTACTTCAATGGCAAACTTCGATAAACGAGCTTCAATATATCGAGCAGCCGCAGCAGGATCACCGGTGCGCACATCGCCCCAATTTCCCTGTGTTTCTATCATCAGATCTCGTTGCCCGATATTGACAATCGCATCACTGATGGAGGCATCACCATGTGGATGATATTGCATGGTTTGCCCAATAATGTTAGCAACCTTATTAAACCTACCATCATCCATTTCCTTCATAGCATGAAGGATTCGTCGTTGAACCGGCTTCAATCCATCGGCTACAGCCGGCACAGCACGCTCTAAAATGACATAGCTGGCATAGTCAAGAAACCAGCTTTTGTACATGTCATGAATATGCACGCTTCCCTTTCCCTTCTCTTCAAATTGTTGGTCTTCCATCTGGTTTATTACGAAAGGGTGCAAATGTAAAAATTATACCAACGCAATGGTTCTAAAGTCATGGATCACAAGAGTGTAGAAAACCGCTTTGTATCTTTGCATAACATTCTAACGTAGTATAGCATGAAAAAGATAACAGCAATTTTAGGTGCAGTTTCACTCACCGTATTGGCAACCATTGTACATGCTCAAGGAAAAAAAGGTGAGTCAGATGCCGCTTTTGAGCGTGGCGACAAAGTATTTGGTGTTGGCTTAGGTGTTGGCACGGCTTACACTTACTATGGTTCTCACAGTTATAGTTATAGTGTTTTACCGGCATTGGCACTCACCTACGATCAAGGATTGATAGACAAGGTAGGTCCGGGAAACATTGGTATTGGTGGCATGGTAGCTTGGCAACAAACCAATTACAAATATGGGAATGGAGACAAAGCCAATTGGACTAATTTTTATTTGGGTATTCGCGGCACGTATCACCTAACCATTCTCAAAGAAAAGAACAATCATTTTGATCCATACGGCGGTGCTTCTTTTGGAATGCGTGTGATGAACTATAATGATACCCGATATAACGAATCATACCACACCACTTACCCAACAATTGGGCTTTTTGTGGGTGCTCGCTATTATTTCACTCCCCTGTTTGCTGCTTTTGCAGAAGTGGGATATGATGTAGCCGTTTTAAAATTAGGTGTTAACCTTCGAATAAAATAAGTGCTGGTGGGTATTTTCTTGCACGAATATGGGTTGTACTTTTATCAAAATATTTTTAGAAATATGAAATCACTAAAAATTGCTCTTGCATTAGCGGCATTGCTGGCTTCCTCTTCGGCAATGGCTCAACGCATCAAAATGAAAGAAGGAAATTTGGACATGCTGAAAGGCGTTAAGAAAATGAATATCAAGTATGATTACAGCAACATGACTTGTACTACAAAAGATATTCCCGAAGCTGAGTTTATAGCCAACAAAAAAGAAGAGTATAACAAAAAAGAAACCGGTAAAGGAGACCATTGGGCTGAAGGATGGGTAGCAGATCGCGAAAATCGTTATGCACCTAAATTTCGAGAAATGTTTGAAAAACAATCTGACATTACTCTTGACCCTAGTGGCAATGAAAAATACACCCTTATTTTTCACACAACGCACACCGAAACCGGTTATAACATTGGTATCTCACGCCGCAATGCTTATATAGATGCCGAAGCGTTAGTGGTAGAATCGGCACAGTTATATTATTTGGGGAGTAACTAATTACTTTGCAAAAAAAAGGTTTGGGAAAAGAGCTATTTAAGTTGATTTTACCGTCAGGTTTAATTGATCATTTTAAGATAGTAGAAGTACGGGA
>JAFDXO010000065.1 GCA_018267925.1 Bacteroidota bacterium
AACCACCTGCGCATTTTGTGTATTTTGCACGCTGATTCTGCGAAGTCGTCATCGCAGTTGATGCCTAATCCTCAGGTGATTAGGCGTGCGCCACTACGCAAAACATGCGCATATTAAGGAGTTAGGTGCAATTTTACCGAACGACCGTGCAGACATTGAACAGACAACTGTAAAAACTGAAAATATGAGCAAAGTAGCTATAATTAAAACTCAACAAACGACAGCAAACGTTGAAGACTTTGTTAACAAAGTGGACAATGAACAGCAACGTGCTGACAGCTTTGTAATAATTGAGTTGATGAAAAAAATTAGTGGCGAAGAACCCAAAATGTGGGGTGCTTCAATCATAGGTTTTGGCAACAAAAGATATAAAAGTCCTAAAACAGGAAGAGAAGTTGATTGGTTTTTAATTGGATTTTCACCACGAAAGGCAAACCTTTCATTACACCTTACTATTGACATTAATAAGCACCAAGAAACTCTACAAAAATTAGGAAAGTTCAAAACAGGTGTTGGTTGCCTTTACATAAACAAACTGACAGACATTGACCAAAAACAGTTAGAAAAGCTTATTAAAACAGCATTGCGAAACAAGTAACACAAATAAATATGAAGAATATTAAAATTGAAATCAAATGGGCAATCATTTTTATCATAATGAGTTTGCTTTGGATGGTGTTGGAAAAACTGTGCGGACTTCACGGAAAGTATATTGACTATCATTTGTATTTGACAAATCTGTTTGCCATACCAGCAATTTGGGTAATGGTTTTGGCACTCAAAGACAAAAAGAAAAAATTCTACAACGGAAATATGAGCTACAAACAAGGTTTAATTTCGGGAATTATCATTTCCGTAATTATTGCCTTGATTAGTCCTTTAACGCAATGGATTATTTCGTATGTTATTACACCCGAATATTTCCCGAACGTGATAAAACGTTCCGTAGAAATAGGCTATTTCAAGACAACAGCAGAGGCAGAAGCTAATTTCAATTACCAAAACTATGCGATACAAAGTTCCGTTTTTGCTTTGATAATGGGAGTTGTAACAACTGCAATAGCAATGATATTTATAAGAACAAAAAACAAATAGTAAACAATTTAAACAAAAGCAAAATGGCAACACAAGCAAAAAATCCATTCACTTGGGTAGAGATTTATGTAGATGATATGAGCAGAGCTCAAAAATTCTACGAAACAGTTTTAGAAATTCAAATGTCTGCATTACCAATGCCCGAAGGAATGGGCGAAATGCAAATGGTAAGTTTTCCTTGGGCAGAAGGCGAAAGGAATATTAGCGGAGCATTGGTAAAAATGCAGGATATGAAACCCGGAGCAGGCGGAACGTTGGTTTACTTTGCTTGTGATGACTGTTCGGTTGAAGAAAGCCGAATTGAAAAAGCAGGCGGAAAAGTTTTGCAACCTAAAATGGCAATCGGAGAGTTCGGTTTTTGCTCTATCGTTATGGACACAGAGGGCAACACGATTGGACTTCACTCGATGAAGTAAGAACATCGTTTTGTATCGGCAGACAACGAACTGACTAAAAGCGGAAGAAAAAACTGCACCTAACAAGGGTTTGCCGCAAGCGGGGTGACAGTGGTAAATTGAAGTTTTGTGCTTTCTATTTACATTTGTGCTTGCTGAAAGGTTAGTGCTTCTAAGCCCCGCCTGACGGCAAGCCCTAAAATGTTACCACCCATTATAAAACGACACAGTAATAAAAACAGAAAATGAAAAAAACGATATTAACACTTTTAGCAACCTGCTTGACATTTTTGACATTCGGACAGGTAACAGAAAATCGAAAAATGATTGAGCTTGGTAAGACATACAAGGACTTTATGTTTCGTAACGAGCCGACAAAAGAAGTTTTGAAAGAAGCAAAGACTGATGTTCCAGCTAACTTAAAGACAGCAACAGACTTTATCGTTCAGACAATATCTACAAATAATCAACTTCTGACTAAAACATATTTATCACGACCAGACGATAAAGTGTTAAGACAGATTTACATAATAAGAGCTATCAATCTAAACCTTAGAGAAGAAAACCAAATTGACAATAATAAGCTCATAGACAGTTTATCAACCAAGGACATATCTACTTATGAATTAGTAGACAATTACTACGGAATGGTATTTACAGGAGTTGGAAATAAGAACCAGCCATTTGACCTTTCAAAGACCGACTTTAAAATGAAAGAATATAACTTTAAAGACGACACAGAAAAAGGCATTATGTTTTTACGTTGTATGGACTATTGCGGAAAGACAATTTGGGGCTTTATGAACGTAGTGAAACCACCAAACACAAGCAAGGCATTTGACAACATTAAGAAATTCCCAAAGTTTAACGGACAAGCATATTACCAATACACAGACTTTTATTTTACAGACTTTGAAATGAATATTGTTAAGGACAAAGGAATTCAAAGCTACAAAGGCTACTACCTTGACAAATTTTACGAGACACTTTTATCACATTTAATTTGCTTGAACAAAGAAGGTGGTTCGGAAAAAGAGAAAAATGACTTGTTACTTGGTTCAGTTTTGAAGGAGCGAAATCTTTACAAATACACCAAATACAAAGAGACATTAGAAGACATTTTCAAAGAACAGAAAAGAGAATAACGGGTGGTAACAGCGGTTTGGCGTAATGGCGGGTTCAGTGCTTCGTATGACAGTTTTGCGGTAGGTTCAAGTGTAGTTCTTCGTTTGAACTTTTGTGCTAAAAATCCGCCACTACGCCAAGCCGCAAACCGTTACCGGTCATGCTAAAAGACGACACGACAAACATAATCGAACAGTAAAACGACAGACAAAATGCCAACCCTTCG
>JAFDXO010000066.1 GCA_018267925.1 Bacteroidota bacterium
AATCTTTTTGAGTCGGTTCAGGCATTTATATTTCTGTGTCTTTGCATTGTCCGGATTGGTATATCCAAACAGTGCAGCAATCTCCTGCATGCTTTTGTTTTGATGATAGAAGGCGTTCAAAAGGGAGCTACAGGGTTCGCCAAGCGCGGCCATTGCCGCATCAAGTTGGTCAAAATGTACTTCTCGTTCTTCATGCCGCTTCAGGTCATCAAGGTAGGTAGCATCGGTCGCCCGCTCCTCACTAAGCTCTTCCGGAAAAGTGACCGGAGTGCGGTTGCGTTGTTCCAGCTTTTTATACCATAGGTGTTTGCAAATAGCAAAGAGATAGGTACCGATTCTACAACTGAGCCGAAAATCTTCATTTCCAGCTTTTTCAAAGAGCACGACCATCGCTTCCTGGAAGATGTCTGCGGCATCTGCTTCGTCCCCACCTGAGCTTTGTAACCAATGCATTACTGTTGGGTAATGCTGTTGATATACTTGGGTGGTCGCCCTGCGTTCACCGCTTGCAATGCCTTTCAGCAATTGGGCATCTGTGAGTAGGAGGCTCTGGTTCACGTATTAATACGATTTGGGTCAAAAAGTAACCCGAAGGTACTAGTACATTTTTTGATGATTGGGCCAATTACCCCAGTGAATCTGTTCATTTTCACTTGCTCTTTCTGTTTTTAATATTTAAAATAAAAAAATCTAAAAAAATATTTCCGCAGCCGGGTTACCTTTTTTCAAAGCGGGTATAAATGGGAAACTAACACACAAAAACAAACAAGATGAAAATCGTAAAATTTGGTGCTTTGGCACTTGCTCTTGGTCTTTTCGTAGCTTCTTGCGGTAGCGAAACTTCTACTTCTACTGAAACTACAACTGACACTACTACTGCTCCAGCTCCAGCTGCTCCGGAAGCTCCTGCTGCTGCTCCAGTAGCTGACACTGCTGCTGCTGCTACTGCTCCTGCTGCTGATACTGCTGCTAAAGCAACTGCTCCGGCTGCACACTAATTAGATTTTAATTATCTATTTGCAAAAGCCGCCCATTATTGGGTGGCTTTTCTTTTTCCACAACAGCACTCCTGTTTTTTTAGTTTGGCAAAGCCGTTAAGGAATTTTTTCAATTTCATTGGGGTTACCTTTTTAAAAAACCTGTATCAATAGTAAACAAACACAATAAAATCAACCAACATGAAAATCGTAAAATTCGGTGCTTTGGCACTTGCTCTTGGTCTTTTCGTAGCTTCTTGCGGTAGCAGCACTACCGAAACTCCCACTACAGATACGGCTGTTGTTGCGCCTGCTCCGGCAGTTGAGGCACCTGCACCTGCCCCAGCGACAGACACGGCTGCTAAAGCGACTACCGACACTGCAAAAATGAAAGTAGAAGCGACTGCTACTCCTGCTGAGAAAAAATAGTATTATTTGAGTTGAATGTGAAAAGCCATCCGCTTGTCGGATGGCTTTTGTTATTCGATCCCGCTTTGGCAAAATAGTTTCAAGTCCATCATTCCAAACCTAGGTTCAGAAAATTGTTTGTGGTAATATTTTGAAAGCTTCCGCACTTTGAGCCAGGCAACAATCATTAATCCCGAAGATGAAAACTTTATGCAAGGCTATTTAGACCAGCTTTCCGGATAGGAAACAAGATTTTTCATATCAACCTAGGCAATCGATGCAAAGACAAGAAAATACTAGAAACAAAGTTTACTATGGAACCACCGTTAAGCCGACTGCTTTCATATCTTCCTTGAAAAAGGAGTAATTTTTCCCATTGATTACTGCGTAATGCGTCGAAAATACAGTGATATACAAGGCTAATGGTGTGTTTGCTTGTATTCCGGCCATATCTGCTGCCGAAAATGACACGGATGTGCTCGAACCACCTACGCGTTTTTCGATTTCCGGATAGCGAATGGTGAAAATAATGGAATCTGCATCGACAGCCGAAAAGGTATAGTTCCAGCCGGATTTACTAATTGTATCCGGCAAGGGGGTTAGAAATTTCGGGAAGGGCGTGTTATCATTGTATGAAAATGCGGCAACGCCACTGCCGCCGCTCACCCGCCAGACTGTGCTGTCGTTAAGGTGAAAATTGGTTCTAGCCAAGTTATATGTTTGATTCGCAGCACCTTGAAATACAATTTGTTTATTATTTAAAGATACCGTACCGACATTGATGCCGGTAAGACTGTCGGGCATATCAACGAAAAAAGCCATTGCAGACTGATTTTCCACAGTGTCTAAAGGGGAAAGAGAGTTTTTGGCAATGGCGAACTCACCACCGTAAGGGGTATCGGTAGGCGGACCGGGCTCGTTCGTTTTGCGACAGGATTGATTGAAAATCGATACCAACATAAATAATGCAATCGCTACTGTATTTTTCATTTTGCTAAATTTTAATTTGTTATGGTTAATTTTTTTGTGTATGCTGAGCTGCTGCTCACTATTTTTATGATATAGTTACCGGGGGCAATATTCCCCAGATCAATTGATTGTGTGCTTATATTTTCCGTCTGCATTTTGTAAAATGCTTTGCCCTTGAGGTCTGCAATTTGAATCGTGTAAACATCCGCATGAGCAAACGCTATTTCAAACAAGCCCTTAGACGGGTTGGGCGATATACGTGCAAAATCTCCTAAAAGATTGCCGTTGTGCGATTTAGAAAGCAATTGTTCCATCAATTTTATTTGCGCAGTGGCGGATTATTAGCACTAAAGTTTAATAGAATTACTGCTGTTGAATTTCGTACAAATGTTTCATAAAAGCACTTCTGGCCATTTTGGAAATAACTTGTTACAGGCTGGCGTTCTGTCTTTTCTGCTGGTTTCTCGGTCTGTGGAGCGTTGGGACAGACACACTCTTTGCCAAGTTTAGCGATTCTGATTTTTGCTTCTTTCGGCATAACTCAAACAAAGTTTGGCTCTGCTCTTACTTTTTGCAAAAATTGGGTTTGAGCTTAGGCTGGTTCGATTTGGCAATATGTGTGGCTGCGAAGCGTTGGCTGTGTTGTCATAATAGATTTACTGATTATTAGTTCTGCTCAAATAATACTCCTTGACTGCTTCCAAACACTTCGTCCATTTCAGAAGTATATGTAATGCTCTTAACTTCTTCAATCTTCTTTATAAGATTAAAAGTCCTTGAATGTGCTTTTGCTAAAATTATATTATAACGGCATGGAATAATATTCACACTTCCTTCTGTAAAAGTTTCATTTGCATCTGGCTCAATTTCTGAACCAAGAACATAGGCAATAATAGGAGTATTTAAACTTACCTTTTTTGATTTTCTTAATTCTCTAGCATAAAGTAACGCTTGGTCTTTTTGTTTTGTGTCAATTGGAATACCTGCTCTTTTCAATTCGACAATAATTATTTTACTGAAATCATTTGGTTCGTGGTTCTCATTGAAACTTTCACACGAATAAACACCGATAGATGAGTTTGGCAGAATTACAAAATCAGGACGTTTTCTTTCGTTGTCCAATGCTGTATCATTAAGCAGATTTTTAATGACTGTTGCTAAAGAACGATTAGATATAAATGAAATTGATTCAAATTCAGGACCGAATATCCAAAGTCCATGTTCAAATAAAGGTTGTAAATCATGCAATTCATCTGCTTTAGAATCTTCTAATAGCTTTTCGAGTTTTGATACTAACTCTAAACGCCACCTTAACTCACTTAGAACTTTTTTAGCATCATCTATTGTCCATTCTTCTAAAATTTGATTCAGAGAATCTATTTCATCAGGATGATATGAAGCAATCTTTTCGAGTAGGGCATAACCTGACCTAGATTTTTCCATTTTTGCTAAAACTTCAACAGTCGTTTCTAATTCTTGAACACCAATTGTTGGGCATTTGGATTGAACTTCTTCTAAGAAATTTACAATGTTTTCTTTTGCTTCTGACGATAAGGAAGCTAACTGCATTCTATTTGATTCATATACTTGCAATCTCCTTTCTTTTCGAGTTTCATACAACAAGTTTCTTAAATCGTCTCTTACAAATTCGTAAACCGCATTTTGTAGCTTAATTACTTCATCTGTTATATAAAAACCTGACCAATCCTTCTTCAAGTTTCTTTGGTCAATGATGTCTGCATTTGCGATATATAAAAGTCGCTTAGCAATTGGGTGACGACCATCAATAATTTGAGCGTCAAATGTTCCCCAATTCGGTATGCCAACTAATCTTCTATTATACCACCATGCAATGCCATTTTGTTTGGTATTTTTCCCTTTTTCGCCATAAATTCTTTTAATCTTTATTTTGCTTCCGTTAAAATCAATACTAAAATCTTCGGTTAAATGCGACAAATCTGTCATTGCAACTGAATGATTATTCACATAAACATTAAATTGTGGGTCAGATATAAATCTTGAGCCAATAAGTTCAATGAGTTTAGTGGTATCAATTAAGGTCATTTCATCGGAATCAATCAAAGTTGAAATTTCAGTTCCGTGTTCGGACTGTGAAATTGGTTTTGATTCAATCAAAATTACATCATAAGGTTTTTCACCTGAGATGGATTTTACAACTCTAATATGAGTGAATTCTCCATCTTTATATGTTTTAAGTTCATATTCGTTATTAAAGCAAAACATAGCGTGGCGCCCAACACCATTTCTTCCAAATACTTTACGACTTCCATGAGAAACATTTTTAGGAAACTTAGCATCTTTGCCGCCTTGCTCAACAACACGATTATAGTTAAATTTTCCCCATCGATATAGGAGTTCATTTTTTGTCATACCAATTCCATTGTCTGAAATTGATAATTTGCCACCAGTTTCTGGCCAGGCAATCTTTACCTCAGTTGAACCAGCATCCCAACAGTTTGCTACAAGTTCAATGACTGCATAATTTTGGTCTGTTACTATTTGACCTGCATGATGCCTTAAAAAATCATCTCCAAAGGAAAATTTAAACTGGTTTTCAGGGATTTTATTTTTAGCCATTCTGTTCAGTTTTTTCAATAATTTTTATTTCTTCTTCGGTCAACTCATAAAGCTGATACACTAATTGGTCAATTTGATTTTCTACGCTTTCGTCATTTGCTCTTAGTTGAAAAAGTTTGATTGACTTTTCAATTAAAGAATTGTCAATTCTACAAGGTAGTGTTTCTACGTAATGTGCCGGAAACTGTGCAAACGCTTTATTTTCTCCTGTTGTTAATGATTTATGAATAAAGTCAAACAATTTAGAATTGAGTTGAAGGAGAATTAATGGAAGAAGTGTTGAATCGTTTGGAATAATTAGATAGAGATTTTTTAATGCAATAAACTTATTGTAATCAGCACAAGCAATAATTGAGTTCCCTGTTCTTCGCATTAAAATTTTATCACGCAGATAGTAGTCAATGTTCGCATTGCTTTTAAGTTCTTTTGGGACAAACTTTACATAAGAGCCGCTGTATTTGTAGGAATATCTGTGAACGTCTTTGCCAAGTAAAATTTCTTTCCATAAATCATTGTGCTTGGTGGTTGAAATATAGTCATTGTTGTTTCTTGTTTCTACACCACGATAAACCAAACAGTGATTTTTAATATTCTCTGAGGATTTAATAATTCTGCTTACAAAATCTGGTAACTGTAACTCAAAAAACGGATTTACTCCAAATTCAAATTCCTTATTAACTTCTATGAATTTATTTCCATCTGAAAATTCTTTTAGAATAGGTTTTTGAGCCGTTTTTTCATTTTCAGAAATAAGAATCACAGTTTCAACGATAACTTCAAAAGCATTGTCTTTTAAGTTTATTAACTCTTTGGTATTTAGATTTCGGACAAACTCTCTCAATTTTGTAAAATACTTTCCATTTAGCCAAGAGTTAGGAATGATGTATGAAAATTGCCCTTTGTTTTTCAAAAGTTTACTCAACGCTAATTCGATAAATAAAGCATAAGTATTCGGATTGTATTCTGCTGTTGCGTAATTTTGATTGAAGAAGTCTAAATAGCTATTTCCAAAAGTTGATTTTAAAATAACAACATAAGGCGGATTTCCAATCACCACATCAAACCCCACAAAATCGCCATCATCATTCAGCACTTCGGGAAATTCAAAACGCCATTCAAATGCATTTTCAAAAATCTTGTTCGCTTTTATTTCTTCAATTTCAGTTTCAAGTTTTTTGGTTTCTTCGGTCAGTCGCTGCACTTTCTTGTTCCAATCGGCTTTTTCCCTTTTGCTCATTTCAAAAAGTTGCCCTTGATTGGTCAATTTGAAAAGTTCGTCACGCACCTTTCTATACTTCACTGCTTTCGGGTCGTTCAACGAAATTTCACTTCTGAAGTCCGATTTTATGTCGGCAATCAGCCGTTCCATTTCTCTTTTCTGTTCCTTGCTTTCAGCATTTCGGTAGGTGTCAACGGCTATTCGGTAGCTGTCAATCGTCCACCTACTTTTTTTCAATGCTTGTTTCAGGTCGGCATCAATGGCAAAACGGCTCACCAAAGAGTTTCCACATTTTATGTTGATGTCAATGTTCGGAAGTGTTTCTAATTCGGTTGCGTTCTTGTAATAGGCGTTTTTCAAAAGCTCAATCCACAAACGCAAACGGCAAATTTTTACGGAGTTGGAATTGATGTCCACACCGAAAAGGCAGTTTTCAATAATGGTTTGCTTTTCGTGGAAAAGCGTTACCTGTATTCGCTGATTTTCTTTGTTGCTTGGGTTGTATTCAAAAAGTTCGCCATCTTCGTCTGTTACAATCAATTCATCATTTACCACTTCCACCTGATATTCTTTCAAGCGTTTTCCGTCACGGTCTTGCAGAATTTTCAAGTCGTTTTTAACGGCAATCATTTCATTGAGTGCCGAAACCAAAAAGTGTCCTGAACCCACAGCAGGGTCGCAAATTTTTATATTGTTTACAATATTGTTGGCTTCTTTGCGGTCTTCAATTTTAT
>JAFDXO010000067.1 GCA_018267925.1 Bacteroidota bacterium
CCGGCAATAGCTGCGGGTGTAGGAATGCCCTTTTTAAAAGCGATTGGAAATGTGCAATTCACACAGGGATATTTAAACATACATGGGTCGCCCGTTTCAGCTAATTATTATGCACGGATAACTAATGCAGCAACTGGCACGGTAACAGACCCCGATTATTACATCATTAACACCAATCCGGCATATACACCCGGAATTACATTTTCAGCTGCGGATGCTTCCAGCGCACTTGCCCTAAGCAATTGCAGCAATTCAGGCGATATGTTGCTCAGTGTGTGGTTTGATGCTCAGGCGGGTAGTTCCACCGGCGACATCATGTATAAACTAAGTGGCAACAGTGTTCCGGTGAAGTTTCGTCCTACCGCAATTTCAACGTTGCAAGGTGAAAAGCCCACTTTGTACCCCAACCCTGCAATCGACCACGTAATTCTACCCAATGAGGAGGGAGAATTTCAAATCATAAATTCTTTGGGTGTAAAAGTAGCGGAAGGGCAATTGCAACAGGGCGGAGGTGTAAAGGTGCAAAACCTCCCAGCCGGAGTTTATCTGCTTCGTACCCATAGTCATACATATCCATTCACCAAACTATAAACCAAGCAAGATGAAGAGGATAATTTTAATGTTCTTGTTGTTAGCCGGAACTATAAATGGTTTTGCTCAGGGTACGCCAAAGTATATATTAGATACCAGCAATTCCAATAAAGGGCCTTTGATGAGTTCTAATGGACTTCCATTTAAGAGTTATCATAATGCAGTCCTTTCGATATATAAATATTCAGACTTTCCCACGATGCCCATGCAGGGTTACATTTCAGATGTGTTTTTTAATTCGTTTGATTTTACACCAGCGGGTAGTACTATTCCCGGTTTAATGATTAAAATAGGTAAGACACACTTGAAATACTTTCCTTATCTAAATACAACGGACTATTCAAGCTGTATTCCATTAGTTGAATCAATGGTTGCATCACAAAAGACAGTTTACTATGATAGTCTATATACTTTACAGTCAAATTGGTGGGCGGGTCAATGGTTGAAGTTTCATCTTCCTGTTCCTTACCGATACGACATGCAACCCTTACCCAATGACACACAGCAAAATTTAACTATGTTAATATCAAGAGAATGGGATTACACATACCCTATTGATAGTGGGAAATTTCATTTAAGTATTCAATGGTTGGGTTTTGTCAATGATTCAACTCGATGGGAAACGACCTATTTTTATATGGATTCATTGGAGCATATTGCTATGTCAAATTTTTTGTATCCAAAAAGATGTCTATATTTCATCGGCTTCAACGGCTATTCCTTATCAGTCAATGATCCTAATAAGATGAAGCCATTTACGGTTTTTCCTAATCCGGCGCAGAGTACGCTACATTACAGTGAGCAGCCAAGCGGGTTGTTTTCGGTGTATGACATGAGTGGCAAACAAGTGTTGCAAGGCAACACCGATTCCAACGGCGAGATAGACATCAAAACCTTACCCACCGGTGCTTATCTGCTCAAAATAGGCGAGCAAACCATTCGGTTTTTGAAGGAGTGATAGGGAATATTTTTCCTACACATAAAAAACAGTACGACAATATTCCCATGAACAGAAACTGACATTTCATGTACAGCTTGGAGGGCATACAAAGAAAAGCCTTCCAAGTTTTGCCGTTTAAAGTCTATGGCAGCCCATAAAATGTATCTGCTATATGCTCTGCCAGTCCGTTCATTTCAATCATGGCACTATCGGTTTCAAAAACAAACTGATGCCAAGTGTAAGGGGGGATGCTGATTTTTGCCGGAGCCTCAACACGTAAAACGTGTATCTCGGAAAAGTTTGCTTCGCGCCATTGCACTTCACAAACACCCGACAATAAGATAATCTCTTCCGGATTTTTTGCAAGAGAAATGCCTTTATGGAAATGTCCACCTCGCACGGCACCAGCCCTGCTGAATACAAGAATATGCTGCCCCGTTCGCTGGTGGTCATATTCACAGTTATAGCCTCGCTCATCGCGGTTCATCGGATGAAGGGGAGTGATTGTCATTGGACTCTCTGTTCTTGTTGCAAATCTGCATCATTTGCCATAGTAATAGATTCGCCGGGCAAGCGCAAATCAAATTCATTTAATGGTCTGTCTATGTTTCCTTGCGCAACCAAGACACCGGAGGCAACGAGCATTTTAAGCCGCCAACCCAACCATATATCTCCCGTAGGAATAGAAAATTTCAAAATCGCCTGTCGCACAATTTTTGATGCCTTCTGAAATGATTCCATACACAAACTCAACAATTGATTATCGTAAAATGTTTCAGATTGAGAGCTTAGTTTTTTTCCTTGTTCATACACACGTAAAGGTGCATTAGCAGAAACTAATTTTTCCCATTCTTCCTTATCTACCTCCATTTCAGAAGGAGTTATAGCTCTTGCCAAGCGTTGAGCTTTCACTAATTCTCGAGGCAAGATGGAGCTTATATTTTGGGGATAAAACAGTTTTCCTTGTTCATCTAAAAAAGGCAGTCCTGCAATGTTTACAATGAAAAAACGTCCTATATGTTTTGATAAATAAGGCAATAACCAATAGTAAGCGCAGAGGTCAGCCGCAGAGGGAGCCATCCAGAACCATACGTTGATATTGTTGTCTTTAAACATCTCACCCGAAACCTTTAGCAACCTTTCCATATCCGGCACTTCTACTTCTGTTTTTTCTCCGGACACTTGTTGCCAAAAAGCACCTCGCATTTGCTTAAATGATTGCTCCTCTTGCTTTTTCAAGGGACCTAAATGTAACAGGTCTTTGAGTGCAATTACGGTTCCGATCAGTGCGGGCTCCATAGACACAGCCTTACGCAATGGTTCGGCTGCCATATCTCCTACTACAAAATGATACGTCATACTACGCAAAAATAATGATCGCGAACGGGTATTGTTTACGATTTTTGTTGAGATTCAAATAAGCATCCTACTACTTCGATTTGATGAATTGTTGGCGAACCATATTATGTATTCTGACACTGCTAACGGCTGTATTACAGATGCAGGCTCAAAACAAAAAAATTGACACTTTGGATTTATTGAACCAAGTGAAAATCAAAACAAAACTCCCTTTTGTAAACAATATTTTTCAAGACGCTCTGAACTCTGTCCGAAGAAGCACTACAAATACAGAAACCGATTCACTCATTTTGGTTGAAAGAAGTGATGACCGCTACAAAAATGCAGAAGGGAAAATAATTCGATACATATTAGTTCAACGATATGGTTTTGAACAACCCTTTACCGATACGACAAACCGGATTGCCTATTTTGGAACGAGGCTTCTAAATTCACTTCATGTAAAGACAAAGGAGTTTGTCATTCGCCAAAATCTGTTCATGACTGAAAACACACCTGTAAATGCGTATGAACTTGCAGACAACGAACGGTATTTACGAACGCTTGAATTCATTCAAGATGCACGAATTTTTACAGCTTCTGTTGGTCATGACTCTGTAGATATAATTGTAATCACGAAAGATCTTTTTTCTCTTACCGGAACGGTTGATATATCCGGTTTAAATAGAGCAAAAGCAACCGGTGCAGAAGCCAATCTTGGTGGAACGGCACAAAAAGTTCAATCAAGCATATTGTGGGACAAAAGCAGAAGCCCCCAAATGGCTTATGAAGCACTGTATAGCAAAAACAACATAGGTGGTAGTTTTATCAATGGCTCAGTTATGTATTCACAAATAGATGGTGCAAGAGTTGAGGATATTGAGTCGGAGAATGTATTTACTATTCGTTTTGAGCGTCCTTTAGTAACCCCGTTTTCGCATATTGCGGGTGCTGCAAGTTTTAGTCATTTCATCAGTAAAAATGTCTATAATCAACCGGATAGCACATTTTACCGTTACAACTACGATTATTATGATGGATGGATGGGTTATAATATTGGCACTCATTTTGAAAGCGAACATGCCAACTACACTCAAAACCGAAGGCGAATATTTATTGCTGCTCGATATTACAAAGCCGATTTTCGATCCGTTCCTATGCAAATAGGAAATCATTTCGATCCGGTGTATAATCCCAATCAGGCTGCCATTGGAGAGATTACCCTATTTGAACAAAATTTTTATAAGCTGAATTATATCTATGGCTTTGGAACAACAGAAGACGTACCTACCGGATACAACATTTCCATATCTGCAGGTTGGCATAAACAATGGTCGCTTGAACGCCCTTATGGTGGCATTCAATTTGTACGATTTATCGTTTCAACAAAAGGAGCATTTGCAGAAATTTTTGGAAGAGTGGGTGGTTTTTTCCATCAAAACCAAGTGGAAGATGCAAGCCTCATGGGTGGTATAAACTACTTCACTCGATTAGTAAGCTATGAGCGTTTAAGAGCACGCGGCTATGTGCGATTCAGTTATAGCCAACTGCAGAACAGGATAACTTCCGAACCCTTGAGAATTAATAACGCTTACGGCATTTCAGATTACTCCACAGATAGCATTGTAGGCAATAGAAGACTCAGTTTATATGGTGAGGGCATTGTTTATACCCAACGCAAGCTTTTGGGCTTTCGTTTTGCTCCCTTTATTTTTTTTGATGGTGTGATGATTCCACATGACGGAGATTCCTTTTCAACTTCTGAAACGATAACCGGCATTGGTGGAGGTGTTAGAACCCGAAACGAAAACTTAATTTTTGGAACAATGGAACTTAGAATGGTCTATTTTCCTCGAACAGTGCAAAACATTAGTCCTTTTCAAATCATGTTTAGTTCTGATTTGCGTTATAGATATAAAACCAATTTTGTTCACGCACCTGATATTATTTATCTCAATCGCTCCTTTCCTTAATTGTTTTATTAAAGCACAATATTTTGGAGTAAACCACTTTTGAAAGGATAGTCCGTATTGAAATGCAAGCCTCTACTCTCTTTTCGGAATTGGGCACTTTTCACAATTAAAAAGCCGATAGTAATGAGGTTTCTAAGTTCTAAAAGTTGAGGTGAAACTGTAGAGGTTCGATATAGTTCTTCCGTTTCCAAGTGTAATAAATCAAGCCTTCTCATGGCTCGTTCAATGCGCACATCATTACGCACGATTCCAACATAGTCGCTCATAATTTGTTGTAGTTCTTTCAAACTTTGAGTAATCAAGATCATCTCTTTAGGGTAAGTAGTACCAGAAGCATTCCAGTCTCCAATTCGTGTTTGAAATGAAATGGTATCAATGTTTTGAGCTGCATCTTCAGCACAACGATGGGCAAACACTAATGCTTCAAGCAAAGAATTGGAGGCGAGCCGATTAGCACCGTGCAGTCCGGTACTACTACATTCACCACAAGCATACAGATGTTTAATAGAAGAACGCCCCATTTCATCAACCTTGATGCCGCCGCAACAATAATGTGCTGCCGGTGCTACCGGTATCATTTGTTTCATCACATCAATACCACCCTGGAGGCACTTGTCATAAATATTGGGGAAGTGATCTCTAAACTTGTGTTCATCCATGTGACGACAATCAAGCCAAACATGTTCTGTTCCGGTGCGTTTCATCTCACTATCAATTGCTCGAGCAACTACATCACGAGGAGCAAGGTCTTTACGCTCATCATAATGCTGCATAAAAGCAATGCCTTCCTGATTACGCAAGATGCCACCATCACCACGCACTGCTTCTGTAATTAAAAAAGAGGGGCTAACCCCGGATTCATAAAGGGCTGTTGGATGAAACTGAATGAACTCCATATTTTCAATTCGTCCCTTTGCACGATATACCATGGCTATACCATCTCCGGTAGCAATTTTTGGATTAGTTGTTGTGCGATAAGCCTGACCTGTACCGCCGGAAGCCATCAGCGTAATTTTTGCCAAAATCTTTTCAATATTTCCCGTTTCTAAATTCAACGCATAAACTCCATAGCATTCAATATCCGGTGTAGATTTTGTAACTAGAAAACCCAGATGATGCTGTGTAATTAAATCAATCACAAACCAATGATTATAGATAGCGATGTTAGGGTATCGTTGCGCTTCTGCTACTAAGGCTCGTTCAATTTCGTATCCGGTAAAATCCTTATGGTGTAAAATTCTAAATTCGGAATGACCGCCTTCTTTACCTCGAAGGAATTTTCCGCTTGCATCCTTGTCGAAGTTTGTTCCCCATTCAATAATTTCATTTACACGAGCCGGACCTTCGTTCACGACGAGAGATACGATATCTTGGTTACACAAGCCATCACCAGCAATTAAGGTGTCTTCAATATGTTTTTGAAAGCTATCGGTTTCCCAATCATTTACAACAGCAATCCCACCTTGTGCATATTTGGTATTGCTTTCTTCTGTGTTAGCTTTAGTAAGGATAATGATTCTCTTTTCAGGGAATCGTTTTGCAGTTTTGACAGCAAAAGTAAGACCCGCAATGCCGGAGCCAATGATGAGGAAATCGGTCTGAAGCATAATAATTGAAAGGACTAAAAAAACGGTTCTCGAAAATCAAGAACCGTTTGTAAAAATAAGCTTGTTTTTGCCATGAAGGCTATCCTTAAAAACTTGAAGTAACAGAAAATTTCACTCCGCTAAATGCCGGTTCATACCGACAAACACCACCTGTACAATTGATACCATCTACTTGACGAACATATTGTAAGGTAAAGCGGTGCGGACCTTGAGTGCGAGCAACAAAGATGTTGTAATAGTGTTGAGGGGAAGTAAGTCCGCTTAAATTATGCGGATTCAAATCCACTGTGTACATATCAGAGAGGGCAAATGACCATTTGGGAGCAATATTAAACTCCACCAAACCATACAACCAACTTCCATAATCCTGCTTGGTGTACATATATTGCCATTCAGTGCGAATAGATTGTTTGTCGTTGAAGCGATGCACCACTTCTATAAATGGAGTCAAAGCCTTTACCATTGGGGCATTGGGCTTTACTTGATAAAGTGCTTGATTGTAGTTTAAATATTGCAACCCAATTTGAAAAGTCCAGTTCTTTACACCACGAAAGTTCAGTTCGCCATACACTTCCCGATAAAGAGAGGTGTCCGCAAGTGTGTTGATATGTGTATAGTTGAATATCAGATCAATATTATCGTTTGGAGAAACAAGCACATCGCCGCCCAACGCCATTTCAGAAAGGTCTTGCGAAGCAGGTGTATATCTTGCCATCAGCCTTTGTGGACGAATACGGGCAATTACCGGTTGCCAAGCTATAGAGCCTCTTTGTGCTAAGATGTCTTCTCCCTGAAGGTTTGCGCGAAGCGAAAAATTTTCTGTTCGTTTTCCATTGAAGTTTACGGCTATACCTTTGCGAGCGTAACCTAATGTGGTATAAAGCACACTACCTGACAAATCCTGAAAACGTCCATCTTTAAAAATAGCTTCGTGAGTTTTGTAAACACCCTCTGCATACCATGAAAAATTTCCAGCAGTCAATGTATTGTAGGCTGTGAATGCATAGGTGTTGTAAGTTGGAACAAACCTACTTTTTACATCAGGCAAATTATTTATTGCCGTAGCTATCTGATTGATTCTATCCGGATCCCAAGTACGATTTAGTGCCCCAATTCCTGGCACAATGTGAACGTTTTCACCTAATTGATAATCGCCTTCAGCGTTAAAACCTTTCACAATGGGTTCATACCGATTGAATTTGAACACATTTTTCATTTGGCCAGTAAACCCTTTAACCATGATATGATCATTCAACTGATAGCGCAAATGCAACCCGACAAGCGCGTTGTCAATCAGTAATCCTCTATCTTCATACGCTCGGAACATGATCCCGCTGCCTACTTGATCATAAATGTATCCACCCGTAATAGTCAATTTTTTGATTTCTTTACTAATGCTCCAAGCTCCAATGCCATATTGTGTAAATGCGGCTTCCGGCTTGTATAGATTGGAATTATGAAAGGCATCTGCACGTAAAAAGCCGGTGAAGCCTTTATAGGAATATCGAGCAGAAAGCCACGCTTCGCCGCCACTCAGCAAGTTGTCATACAGTGGATTGTTGGCAGCATTGATTGTTGGATCTCGCTGAAAAAAATTAACGTTTGTTTGGAGGTCGCCTGAAAAGCTGCCCTGTGCCTTAGCACACACTGATGTTGCAACCATCATTGCCACGATTATCGTTCTTTTCATCAAAAAGGTACGTTGTGTTTTAAAAAATTTTCCGAATTTAGGACACTTGTTAATTAATGGCAAGGTTTTGGATTAATATTTTACTATCAATCAATTTTTATGAAGAAAATTTTGGCTGCGCTTACAAGCGTATTGCTTACCAGTTCGGTATTTGCACAGAGCGAGTTGCCCGACACACAAGTGAAAGACGTAAACTCCGGTAAGCGGGTTGCTTTCAATGAAACTTTTGAAAAAGGGAAAGTAACGCTCGTTAATTTTTGGGCTACTTGGTGCGTGCCATGTAAAAAAGAAATAAAAAATGTGCGTGCCAAACTTCCTGAATGGAAGAAAGAAACCGATTTTAACTATATGACCGTTTCTGTGGATGAAAGCCGCGCTGAGGGCTTAGTTAGAAGCTATGCAAAATCTCAAGGCTGGGATTTTCCTTATTACATTGATCCCAATTCTGACCTGATGCGCTCTTTAAGTTTCCGTACGGTGCCTTTTACCATTATTGTTGACAAAAATGGTAAAGTAGCTTATTTACACTCAGGATATGAAGAGGGAACAGAAAATGAAGTGTATGCAAAAATCAAGGAATTAAGTAAATAACACAACCATACTAAAAGAGGCTGCCTAAAAATTAGAGGCTGCCTCTTTTATTTAGCTAACGAAAATTAAGGCTGATTCCAATTTAAGATCTATTCGAAATCTCATTTTATGTGAGATACTATTTTTTTAGAATGAACTTTGTAAAGTCCTTTCAAATCTTGGACAATTTTGGGAGTTTATGTTTCGCTTCCAAAATCCTTTTGTAAATAAACTGATTTCAAATCCTCCTTTTCCCATACTTGCTTTAGCTAAACCGGAGGTATTATAATCATACGAAATCGCAAAAGAATATTGCTTAAAAGAAATCTTTACGGTTGGTATCCAAGCATCGTTCCAGCGATAAAATACACCTCCAAATACGGCATACAAAGAAACATCTCGTGAATCAACTGTTCGCCAACCTAACATTCCACCTCCAATAATTTCCCTATTTACGCCTTGCTGCACATAGTTGCCTTGAATGTCAAGGATAGCATGTTCTCCCATAAAACAGTTTATTCCCAGACTACCAGTATATTTTATGGGTATCCGTAAGTTGGCTTCATCTGATGCAAAAGATACTTTTGGACGATTTAGATGATATGCTGACAAACCGACATAATAATTGACCCGATTTTCTGATCCTAAAGAACTATTGAAACTAAGCCCAGTGCCTATATCCATATAACTCAGTTTCGTAGATGGAATGGATTCAGCAGTAGGACTTGGATCAAATATCCCTGGTGTATATTGATCTCCGAAAGTCATTTTGGTGCTATTAATACTGCGTTGTATATATCCAACAGTTGCACCTAAGGACAAAAAGGAGTTATGCTGATCATTCAAACATTTGTTGTAGTTAATTGCCGGAAGTAAATAGAAACTATTAAATGAAGTACTTCCCGACTGATCATAAACAATAGACACACCATAAGAAAAGTAATCATCCACGTCATTTACCTTTATTCTTGTTTCTGCAGTCAGCAATCCTGTTCTGTAAGGAGAAGAAATGGAATTCCATTGAGTTTTATAATTAATGCCGAGCTTATAGTCGCCGCTGAAAATGCCTGTCAATGCGGGATTCCGAATAATTGAATTTTCATAAAATTGAGAAAAATGAATTTCCTGTGCAGTGGTTTTTACCGCCACCCAAAGCAAAAGCAATATCAATTTAACCAATCGTTTCATCTTCAAGCAAAATTTATCGGTATAGTGTTACGTCACCTTTCAACATAATATGCTCTCCATCAATACAAGTAGCATTTATCATATAAACATATACATCTGCTTTCATCGGCTCTGACTTGTAAACCCCATTCCATCCAAAGTTTGGGTCATTTACTTGAAAATTTTGAGCTCGATAAAGCAACTCGCCCCAGCGATTATAAATCGAGAAATCATTGACCTTTTCAACACCTAATCCTTTTGGGAAATACACATCATTGAGCCCATCGCCGTTTGGCGTGAAGGTATTAGGAAGATAGATGGTAGCATTGCTACACCCTACGGTAATGATCAAATCATCTGTTGTAGAACAGCCCAATCTATTTTTAGCTTCTGCAGTATAAGTGATTGTTCGCTCAACGTTTGCAATAGGATCTGCACATTGATCGCAAGTAAGTCCGGTAGCCGGTGTCCATCTGATTGAAATTGCATGAGTAGTATCTGCTTTGAGATATAACGGACTTCCTATTACAGTGTGTAAATCAGCACCCAAATTGATTGTCGGATAAGGCTCAACTACTATCTTTTGAAGAAGTGTATCAGAAAAGCAATCATTTTCTTTGACGTAAACAGAATAGACAGTTGTTGAAGTGGGTGATGCAATGGGATTGGCGATTGAGTTATTATTTAATTCATTTTTAGGTTGCCAACTATAAGCTATGCCGCCATGAGCTTGAAGTTGCACGGATTCACCTTGACAAATATCATGCACCGGGTCTAAGGAAACCGGTATTTTTTTAAGTACCGTAATCACGACTTGGTTGGTATCTTTACAATTATTATTGTCCGTTCCAACAACCCAATAAGTTGTTGTATTTTCCGGGTTTGCATAGGGATTTGCACAATTTCCACAAGACAGGCTAACCGTAGGCGACCAAGAATAGGTTGAAGCTCCTGAAGCATAAAGTAGAACAGAAGAGCCATAGCAAAGAATAGTATCATTTCTTACCTTGATAGAAGGTTTAGAAAATGTATCAATAGTTAACGTAGTTGAGTTACTGCAACCTTTACTATCTGTTACAATAACAGTAATAGCTCCAGCCTTAAGATTAGTCGCTGTTTTCCCTGTTTGTTTCGGAATTGTATTCCACATAAAAGCATAGCCCGGAACACCACCAACTGCTGCAACGGTTGCAGAACCTTGATTTTGCCCTACACATGTTTTAGAACTTGTTGTGCTTAATTGCAACTGAGGTTGTTGCTGAAGATTAACAGTTGCGACAGACGTACATCCCACACTATCTGTAACCGATACAGAATAGTTACCTGCCTTTAATCCTGATGCAACTTTTGTGGTGATGGAAGGTTGAGTGTTCCATAAATAGGTATAGGGCGGAAATCCTCCGTTTACATTAACGGTTGCTGACCCCGTTGAGTCACCAAAACAATTTATCAGTTGCGGAGTAGGAATATTTGCTTGTATCGGGTTGGGATATCCAATAGTAGATGTTGACACAATGGAGCAGCCATTGGCATCTGTTATGGTGCAGCTATAAGTTCCGGCAGTCAAATTGGAAGCTTTTGAGGTATGCTGAATAGGAGTAGTATTCCAAGAAAAAGAATAAGGAGGATTTCCTCCGGTTGGAGATAAAGAAATTGAGCCATTATTAGAATTAAGGCAATTAAGGTTTTGTATTGTTGGCGTTGCCACCATTAACGGAATGGGTTGTATAATCGTTGTTTGAAGCGTATCCTTGCATCCTTTTGCATCTGTAATGGTAGCCGAGTAAGAACCAGCTGACAGATTTGAAGCGGTCAAACCATTTTGGGATGGCACTGAATTCCACATGACACTATAAGGCATTGTACCTCCCGTAATCTTTAATGTAGCTGATCCATTAGCTCCTCCATTACAACTAACATTTGAGATTGTATTGATTTGCCCAATTAATTGTTGTGGTTGACTAATGGTAGAAGAATAGGTTGCAATACAGTTATTACTATCAGTAACCGTTAGCGTATAAGTACCGGGTGTTAAGGATGAAAGCAAAGAAGAATGAACAATAGGAACTGTATTCCATGAATAAGTATAGGGTTGTTTGCCACCTACAACAGATGCAGATAACGAGCCATTTCCCACACCAAAACAAGTAACATCAGTTGAAATGATAGAAGGAATCAATAAGGCTGGTTGGCTTAAATTTATCGTTGCGATTTTAGTACAAAATGAATCTTTTGCCGTAACTATATAATTACCAGCAGGCAGGTTATTGATAGCGGCAGTTTGTTGAATTGGCACGGTATTCCATGAATATTTGTAAGGTGGATTCCCTCCGTAAAGCAAGGCTACGGCATTCCCTGTTGAGTTTCCATTACAAGCTATATCCTGTTTTGTAACTGCCAGATGAACCGTATCAATAATAATATTTACCGTATCGGTTACTGAGCAATTATTTCCGTTTGTTGCTGTAACTTGATATTGAGTATTTATACTTGGGCTGGCAATTGGATTACTGCAATTTGTACAACTCAATCCAGAAGCCGGAAACCAAGAGTATGTTACAGGCTGATTAGATGTAACACCCGCCGAAAGTGCAATGCTGCTACCACTACATAACACCGTATCTGTTGTTGCTTTAATAGAAAGATTAGAGATGTTGACCGTAGTGGTTAACGTATCCACACAACCCAATCCTGCATAAGGCGTAAGAATAAGATGATAAATGGTGCTTGATAAAGGGGTGTTGATGACGATGTTTTGTCCTGTTCCAATAATATTTGTATAAGAAGCATCCATCCATGTGTAAGTTTGATAACCTGGAGGTGCATTCAATGGCGTAGTTGGCGAGTAGTTACAATTGTTGATAGCTACTTGAAAAAGACTACAATTCATGTCCACATATCCATAACCGAAATGAGCGCCCAACCCACAATCGCCAGAAGCAAATTCTACAGTAATAGTTTGTCCTGCATATCCAGATAAATTTAGGGTTCCAAGTGTCCAAGTATGATACCAAATATTCGACCCAAGAGATGATAATGAGAATCCAGGTAATGAAGAACCGGCAACATAAGTTCGTTGACTACAAGGAATAATAGTATTAGTTCCGGTTACAAATGCTTTGACTTCAAAACGAGGTTGCATAGCAGCCGTATGTTGTGGATCCTCAAATACAACAGCATACCGATAAATAAGACTGTAATTATTAATGCTATTTGGTACGGTAAAAGTATATGTAGCTTTTTCAGCTTCCGAATTTACATTGCTGTTGCCTAATTTAAGTGAGTGCAGCCCTCCACCCGGCGATACTATGGGAAAGTTACCATAAGGATCAATCGCTGTGCCTGTTGTCCAAGTGTGTCTATTCAAAATAGGTCCGGAAACAGGAGAAGTAACAATGGGGCAACAACTGCCAATTTGATAAACCCAATTTCCTAACCCGGATTCAAAATCAATATTTGGTGGACAGGTAATTTGTGCATCAACCGTAATAGAATAAGCAAAAAGAATAAAAATAATTGGCAACAACCCAATGTGAACACGCATAACTATGAATTGAGAGTAAATTCTAAAAAGTCATTCATAGTGTATTGTCAAATTTAGGGAGAATAAAAATTAGATTAACTGTTTTCACCCAAAAAAACACCCCCCGCTAAAGCGGGGGGGCAAGTTTTTATTTTGAATGTGATGGTTTATTGCTGTGTAGCAGTATAAACTACATCAGTAGAATATACACCGGCAGGATAAGCAAAGCCGGGTGTTGCTTTATATTTCACGGTAAAGTTTTGGTTGCCGCCATAAGTAGCTCCGGTAATTAGGTTGGCTGCTGTTGCGCTTAAAGAGTTGTATGCTGATGCAGAAAAACCGGTTCCTAAGTTACCGCCTGTGTTGTTGGCTGTAACAATCAATCCAAGAACAGAGGCAGGCATAGATGAAGCTGTGGTAAC
>JAFDXO010000068.1 GCA_018267925.1 Bacteroidota bacterium
GCCAACGGTTCGGGGCTTGCCGAAGGCGGGGTGTTTCAGCACTGCTGTTCATTTGAAAAACTAAAGTTTGATTTAGCACAAAACTGTCATAGATGCTCGTCACCCCCGCTTTTGGCAAGCCCTTGTTATGGGCATGTGCTTCTTTTTCAGTCGTCCAGTTGTCGTGTCTATATGTGTCTGCTGTCTGCATTGTCGGCTTGAGTGTCGGGTGTTTTAATTTTTTTAAGAGCAAGGGAAAAAATATTTTGAAATTCTTCTTGGGTGGGGCAGGCACACTCTTTTGCAAGCTTTGGTCTGTGCGTTGGCTTGTGCGGCTTGCAAATGTGTGTGACTGCTGTGTTGATTATGCTGTTTCAGTAAGTCCATCCCAATGTAATTTGTCTTTGTTTTGAATATGAGTCATTACTTCACTGATTGCATCATCAATCAATGTTATTTTACCGTCATGATGTGCAACTTTCTCAAATTGGTTTTGATGAGAAAACCAGTGATAGAGTTTTGTATTATGGAAAACGCCACCGTCAGGGGAAAAAATAATTTCCATTCTGCTGTCAACTTCGCAAAACCCTTTTGGATACTTAAACAAGGTGTATAGTTCTAAAAATCTTCTTAGAGCATTAGGCAATAAAATTTTAAACTCAAATGTGTCTTTGCTTGCAGAATCGTTGTATTCTTTCAGAATTGTAAAAATATGAGCGTATTCAGATTTATGGCTTCTTAATGATTTCGGAAGGTTTTTAATTACCGAAGTGTCAGTGGAGTTTCTATTTATAAGATAATAGGGACACTTTTCAGGTTTCGTATCTGCTCGGTTTTCGCTTTTGAATAAGTTGCTGTCAAGTAAAACAGAAAAGAATTCAAAGTTGTGTGTTGAAATAAATAGTTGCAAATAATCATCTTTGTCTTTGAAGAAATGTTGAATGAGAGAACGAACCTGAAAAATATGGTTGCTGTCTAAGCTTGAAATTGGGTCATCAAAGAAAATTATTGTGTCTTTCAATTTACCTTCCTTTTTCAATGATTTCAACTCTGTCAGGAAATAAGCAAATGCAATGGCGGTCTTTTCACCTTCGCTCAAATTAGTTGCAGGATGTGTTCCTCTCCTAAGAAAAAATTTGTCTTTATCAATGGCGATTTGAATATCGTCACGGTTCAAAAATATTTTCAGATATGTATTTAATTCCTCTTGCCCTTTGACAGTATTTTTTAACAACCCTTCAAGCCGAATTATCTCAGCGTTGTTTTCGTCAAGTTTTTTTTGGCATCTGCTAACCAAAGCAGAAGCTGTTTCACTTTCTTTTTCTTTTGTTAGATAATTTTCCGCTGTTAAATATTCAGCAACATAATGGCGAAGAATCAAGTTAACAGCTTCTTGCTTTTTCTCATCAAACTTTTCTACAAACAAATTGTGTGCTTTAATTACTTCAATAATCTTTTGAAGTTCGCTATTAACAGAAACTGTTTTGAAAGTTGTAGCGGATATTGAATTGAAATAGTTGCTTTCCTTCTTCTTCAAGTCAGATTCAAGAACTGCAAGTTCTTCAATGTATTTTTTCTTTTGCAAACCATAATCTAAAATCGCTGTTTTGTATTTTTCTCTTAGGTGTTTTGCGATTTTGCTGTCGTGTGGAAAATCAAAACCTAAACCTTTTTTATCTGCTTCAATTTCTTCTCTGATTTTTTTAATTGCATCTTGAATCTCTTTCAACTTATCGGAATAGTATTGATTCAAAGATTTAATTCGTTCTTCTTTCAATTCATTATCACAAAACTTACACTTGTCTGAACCCTTATGTAAGTGAAGTCCTGTCTGAACCCAGTTAAAAAGATTTTCATCTTCATCCAGTTCAGGAAAAGGAATTGACTTCGGTGCTGAATCTTCCAAAACTGACTTTACTTTTTTCCCTAAAGCTGTCAGAGATTCGGATAAAATAAAATCTTCTTCTTGCTGACTGTAATCGTTTGTTGCAAGTGCTTGTTCTTTAACTTCTTTTACTTTGTCAGCAGTCAAAGTGTGTTTGGCTAAGTCAGATTTTATTTCGGCAACTAAAGCAATGAAATGGCTTTTATTGAACTCGTTGCTTTTTATTTGTTCGTTCAGATACTTACGAATTTCAGTTGCTTGTTTTGAAAACTTTCCATTGTCCTTTGCATAGTCACCAAAGGCAGAAACAATTACTTCGTTCTTTTTCTTGATTACTTCTATTTTGGGATTCCATCTGTTCCTAAGTGCATCAATTTTTGGTTGAATGTTTCCAGCTTCATCACCCAAATAAAATAGTATCGGCTCAAAGCCCTCATTATTTTCCTTGTCCCAGGAAAAAATATTCTTTACATAAAACGAATTGAAAACCTTTACCAAATAAGGAAAATCAGCCAACTGGTCTTGTGTGAATGTGACGGAGTTGGATTCAATTTCAAAAGTGTATTCTGAAGCTGAAAAATGAATTTTCTGTTTCTTTTCAAGGTTGTTGAATAACTTTGAAAAAGTAGTTTTGCCCGAATAATTCCAACCGTAAATCAGATTCCGTTTTTTAAACGGATTGATTGATAC